>CAKPJN010000004.1 GCA_934162665.1 uncultured Bacilli bacterium | reverse complement strand
ATTTAATAATAATACCTATAATCGTTTACTTCCTATTTATTAAAAAAGTTAAAAGATAAATTACAATTTAGTAATTACTACAATAATAATTAGTATAATAATTTTAGGTTATTTATGGATTATATCATTAATGCAATATAATTGTTAGAAAATAATTTTTTTGAGTTAGAAGTGGTTTAAATATGAAATATAAAAATGAAATAGTAATAATATCAATAATAACTATATTAATATTATTTTTAAAATTGATAAATGTGTTTCAAATTGAAAATGGTTTAGGCTATCCTTTCATTATTGTTTTAATGATAATTTGTTTTAGTCTTGCTACAATATTTATTCAAAAAAATATAGATAAAAATTATAGAATAAATAAATTAAATTATCAAAATTTAAACATTTTAAAATACATATCGTCAATTTTAATTATTGTATTACACTTGCGTCCGTTTCTTAACTTTTCAAATGAATTAGATCTAGCATTTAATAATATAATTACAAGAATATGTGTTCCTATATTTTTTATAATAACTGGCTATTTTGTTGCAAAAAAGGAGAAAGAAAATAAAAATTATATAAAAAAATACATAAAGAAGACAATACCATTATATTTTGCTTGGAGTTTGTTGTACATACCTGTAATAATAGGTACAATAATTCAGTATTTGCCAATCATAAATGAGTATATATCAAAAATCAATATTACTTTACCTTTACTAATTATTCTATCAATAATATTACTACCTATTATAGTGTTGATTGCTTTATGCTATACAGGAGTTTATTATCATTTATGGTATTTTCCTGCAATAATATTTTCTTTGATTGTTTTAAAAAAATGGAAACAAAAATTTAATATAAAATATTTATTAATAATTTCCTTTATATTATTATTGTTTGGAGCGACAGAAACTTATTATGGAGTTTTACCGTTATCAATAAAAAGAACATTATCTTATTATTATAATATTTTCTTTACTACAAGAAATTTCTTATTCTTCGGATTATTTTATGTAGTATTAGGTTATTATGTAGGTACAAAGGAAAAGGCATATTCAAAATATTGTTTTCTTAAATTAATTGTTTCGTTTTTCTTATTAACTTTTGAGGCAATATTATTACACGATACTGATAGACTTAATAGTAATATTTTATTATCTTGTATACCATTAACTTACTACTTATTTATTTCGGCTATTTATATTACTAATAGTGTGAAATTAAATTTCCAATTTGGTACTTATTCTAAATATTATTATTTAATACATCCTATGGTGATTTTTGTTATATCTTTGTTGTATAAAAATATAAATTATTATCCATATTTAAACATATTGATAGTACTACTGATTACACATATTACTTCAGTTTTAATAATTAAATTAAAGGAGAAAAACAAAAAGTTAATTATTTAATAAATTACAATTTAATAATTAGTTTAGCAATACTATTTTCAAAAATGTCCGTTGACTGTCCTATAAAATCATGTTAAAATGGTAATATAGGAAAATTATAGATAAGGCAAAAATATTTACATTAGTGTAAGTATTTTTTATTTCTTACATTGCACTTTACTTGCACTCTAAATAGTGTTAAAATGCTATCATAGGATAATTGTAAAGGATGCAATTTTTATATATAAATAACTATAATTAGCCTATATGATATTAGTGTAAAGAAAAAATATTTCATCATACACTAATAAATAATTATATAAAAAAAGCATAAAATTAAATTTTTAAGGGAGAATATTTTCTCTCTTTTTTTATGCCCTTTTTATATTTTTTTATTGAAAGGAGCGTGAATTTTATCTAAAAAACATTAACAATTATTAATTATTAGTTGATTAAATAAAAAATTAAATAAGATTAATTTAATTAACAATTTTTATTAAAAATTGAATAAACTGTCGGAGACTATTAGAGGGTCTTAGGGATATGCCCTAACAAGGATATGGGTGTGTAAACACCATGCTTGATATTTTTATTTTCCCTACTAAATAAGATTGGAGAATATTATGATAAAAAACAAATATTTTTATGCTTATGACATTCAAACAAAACTAGGGTATAATGATACACAATTTCGAAAATTGATTTTAAGAATTAAGAAAAGACATCCACATCAATATTGGTTTAAAACACGATTTGCTCAAAATGGACAAAATCATTTGATGATAGCACTGGAATGTAAAATGTGGTTAGATGAAGTTTACTTCAACAAGTCAAAATATTATCTTGATTTGGAAATAGATTTTTTTGAAAAACGAGTTAAAAATTTAGAACAACAATTAGGAATAACTCATATTGAAAAATATTATGAAGATATGACTATCAAAGAGATAATGTTTCAATTTCAAAAAACACGAGATTCAGTTGATGTAGCTGTTCATAAAATGGCAAAAGTATTAGGCAATAATGTTAAGTATAAAAAAGATAATGAAATAGTGATTAGAAGTGATGGTATTAAATGGATTTATGAAAAGTATTATCGTAAAGAATATTTAAGTGAATTAGAGTATTACAAAAATCATTTAGATACATTGTATAAATAATAAATAATATTTCTTTAGGTAGGCGTGAACGCATCAAAATAAATTTTGATGCGTTTTTTAACGACGTAAAAACAAGAGACGTACACATTTTTAAGTATTTAAAAAATATAATTTAAGGAGAGGTGATGTTTTTGAACAATGTACGAGTTGAGAACTACAATAAAGACGGAAAGAAAATTGAACCTAAAGAAATAATATTAAATTATCCTTTAATATATATACTACTAAAAAAGTATTTAAACGAAGTATACGATTAATTATAAATATTTTATTTTTTGTATAAAAATGTTATCATGTAGTTACAAGTTTTTTTACAAAAAATGCTTTTATAAGAAAAGGAGGAGCATACTATTAAAAAAATAAAAGCAGTAGTAAAAAAAATAATTGCCATTTATGTTCGTGTATCTACTGAAAGTCAAGTTGAAAAATATTCCATTCCTGCTCAAATTGAAGTATTAAAATCTCATGTAAAAACAAAATGTTTAGAAAGAGGAATAAAATGTGAATATAAAATATACGAAGACCCTGGATTTAGTGGTGCATCACTAGAAAGACCAGCAATAAAACAATTAATCCAAGATTGTATTGATGGAAAAATAGATAGTGTTTATGTTTATAAATTAGATAGATTATCAAGAAATCCAAAAGATGCTTTATATCTAATCAATGATGTTTTTAAAGCTAATGATGTTATTTTTAATTCATATTCTGAGAATTTTGATCCAAAAACATCAATCGGAGAAGCAATGCTATCTATTATTGCCACATTTGCTCAACTAGAAAGAGAAACAATTTTAGAAAGAACAAGAATAGGATTACAAAAAAGAGCTGAAGATGGTTATTGGCGTGGTGGTGGTAAAACTCCATTTGCTTATGACTATAACAAAGAAACGGGAATGTTAGAAGTTAATCAAGAAAGAAAAGAAATTTTTGATTTAATGAAAAGATTAAGAATTCAGGGGTATAGTTATCCAGAACTATCTAAAATAACTGGGTATGATGAATCTTGGATACAAGGAATATTAAATGCAAAAACTAATTTAGGCAAAATACCATATAAAGGTGAACTTTATGATGGAAGACATGAGGCTATAATTAGTGAAGAAGAATATGAGCAGTTGCAAGAAATAGAAAAACAACGAAGTAAAAATCAACATGCTAGTCATTATTTATTATCAGGAAAAATATATTGTGCTAAATGTGGTGCAAAATATCGTTATCAAAAATGGGGACAAAGAATTATATGTTATTGTTATTCACAACAAAAAAGTAAACCCAAATTAATTAAAGACCCTAATTGTGATAATTTAAGACTAGATAGTTTTGAAATTGAAGATAGTTTTTTAGAACAATTATTTGCAATGTCATTAAATGAAGATTTATTTAGAGAAACATTTAACTTATCTAAAATAAATCTTGAAGATGAACTGCAAGATAGATTAAGTAAAATACAAAAACGAATAGAAAATTTGATTCAATTACTTTCTGAAAATATAGCAAATGATGAAATAAAAAAAGAAATAACTAGACTAAAAAGTGAAAAATCCGATGTATCAAAAAAAATAGAAGAAATAAAACAAAAAGAAAGAACTACAAAAACTTATGATAAGATTAAAAATCTAGAATGTGTTTGGAAAGATATGGAATTTAAAGAGAAAAGAAATGTTATAGAACAATTACTAGATAAAATAATTGTAGATGGGAAAACTCTAAAGATATATTGGAATGTTAGCGAAAGCTAGCATAAAAAATAGAGAGTTTTCTCTCCACCTGTCTTAAGCCCCAATTAAACTCATTGAAATATTTATTTTCAAAGCATTAACTATAGTGATATAGTTACTTGGCAATATTACTTTATAGAAAATTTGAAATTTAGATGCTTTCAATGATTTCAAAAGTGTTATATAAGACTTATCTGTAGATATAAATCCATTATAAATATTAATTATGGTAACGAATGTACTAATTAATAAAGCCATAAAGATTATTGAATTAACACTTGCACCAACCCAAATAATAATTAATGGACCAAGTGCTACTTTAGGTAATGAATTTAAAATAGTAAGATAAGGATCAATAATTTTAGAAATTGTTTTATTACTCCACAAAATAGTTGCGACAACTAAACCAACAATAGTAGCAATAAAAAAACTAATCAAAACTTCATACATAGTTACTCCAATATGTCTAAATAAACTACCATCTTGCAATAGTCCAATTACTGTTTTAATAACATTTGTAGGAGAAGAAGATAAAAAGGTATTAATAATATGAAATCTAGATAATAATTCCCATAAAAGCAAAAATACAGATATTATTAACAATCTAAATATAAAAACAATTGATTTTTCTTTCCTTAACTTTTTTAAATAATTTTTATGCTCTAAACTATATGTGGACATCCAAATCCCTCCAAATCTTATCATAATACCTAGAAAACTCTTTAGCTTTTCTATTATTTATAGGAGTAGATTTAGTAGATAGTTCAATATCATAAATCTTTTTTACAGTCGCAGGTCTTTTAGATAAAACAATAACCCTGTCAGACATACTAATGGCTTCAGCTATATCATGGGTAACCATAATAGCTGTTTTTCCTTCTTGCTTTATAATTTTATAAATATCATCACTTATAGCTAAACGAGATTGATAATCAAGTGCTGACATAGGTTCATCCAAAAGTAAAATATCAGGTTTAATAGCTAATGTTCTAATTAAAGCAACTCTTTGTCTCATTCCTCCGGAAAGATTAGAAGGATATTTATCCATGAATTCACCTAAACCATAATTATTTAATAATTCAATTACATAGTTTCTATTTTCCTCATTAAGTTTACCTGTTATTTCCAAACCAATTAAACAATTATCTAAAATAGTTCTCCAAAAAAATAAAGAATCATCCTGTAACATATATCCTAATATAGTATCCTGAGATATTTCTATAGAACCATCTGACTTAGAAAGTAATCCACAAAGAATAGATAACACTGTAGATTTTCCACAACCACTAGGTCCAACAATAGATACAAATTCTCCTTCTTTTATATCGAAACTAACATCTTCAATAGATAAAATTTCTTCTTTTTTAGTATGATATATTTTTTTTAAATTACGAACACTTAATATATTATTTTTCACTATATTTCCTCCTAGCTATTGTTATTTTATGAGTAATAAAAAAAAGTGACAATGACAAAAAGACTATAAAAATAAGTAATATAACCAATAAAAAGTGAACTATATTACTTAATATGTTATAATTTATATATAATAGTAATTGTAATGAATAATAAACTTTATTTTAAAATAGTAGGTGAAAAAATGAAATATGAAGATATAAAAAAACCAACAGAATTATTAGATTATATGAATAATAATATACAATATGGTTTTGTAGATGATAAAGGAAAAATATATAATAGTAGCAATGAAAAAGAGTTTCAAAATGGCTGCAGAACAAAATGGAGGCTTTCTAATCCAAAAAGATTATTAAAAGTAAAATATGGACACTGTTGGGATCAAGTTGAATTAGAAAGATTTTACTTTAAGGAACACAATTACAACTTTAAAACTATATATATATGGTTTGAACTACCTTATGATAATAATTATTCCACACATACCTACTTGGTGTATGAAGAAAATGAAAAATGGCATTATTTTGAACATGCTGATTTTACTAATAAAGGTATTTATTCATTTGATACATATGAAGATGCTATTAACTTTCAAAGTCAAAAATTTATTGAAGCAAATAAAAAGAAAAAATCTATAGAAAGAAAAGAATTAGATGCAATAAGAATTTATGAATATGATACACCAAAATATAATTGTAATATGAATGAATTTATTAATTATATTTTAGAAACTGGAAAAGAAATTAAAATTCTAAAAAATAAATTATAAAAAAGCTCCTATGATTTTTATCATAAGAGTTTTTATATTAATAAATTTTACTTAACACTATACATTAATTTATCATAACTAACTTTTTCAGAAATAGCACCATTAGATATCATAATATCTTGTAAATGATCAAATGACTTTTTACTAAATTTAGTTGTAGTAGGCCAAGTGTCATTTTCTCTATATCTTTTAACTGCTTTTGTTAAATCATTTAAAGATGTATCAGGGAATTGTTTAAGTATAACTTTCGCAACTTCCTCATCAGTATGATTATGAACGTAGTCTAATCCCTCTTGAATAGCTTTTGAAAAGTTAGAAATAACTTCTTTATTTTCTTTTATATAGCTAATACGAGCAGAGTAAGAAGTATATGGAACAACTCCACCAAGACTACCAACACTAGCAACAACATAACCGTATCCTTGTTCCTCGATCTCTGTAGCATTTGGTTCTCTTAGTGCAAGAATAAGAAGTTTCTAATATTGTTCAAAATAAATTTCCATATAAAATACTGCGAAGTTCTAGGAAAACTAGAACTTTTTTTGGTATAATTTATATAGAGGTGGAAAATGGAATATAAAGATATTAAGACGCCAGAACAATTATTAAAATATATGGATGAAAATATAAAGTATGGATTTGTAGATGATAATGGAAAAGAATATGGCCCATGGGATAATCAAGAATTTCAAGAAAGTTGCCAAACAAAATGGCATCTTTCTAGTCCAGAAAGGTTAATTCAATCAGGATATGGACATTGCTGGGATCAAGTTGAATTAGAAAGGGATTGGTTTAAAATACATAATTATAATTTCAAAACATTTTATATATGGTTTGAATTTCCTTATGAAAATTCTTATTCTACTCATACATATTTAGTATATGAAAACTGTGGAAAGTACTATTATTTTGAACATTCTGATTTTAATAATAGAGGAATATATGAATTTTTATCATACGAAGATGCTATTAGTTATCAAAAAGAAAAACATATTGAACAGAATAAAAAAAGAAATTTTATAAATGAAAAAATAATAAATCATTTACATGTTTATGAATATGATAAACCCGTATATGGTTGTACAATGAGCGAATTTATTGATTATATTTTAGAAAATGCAAAAGAATTTCGAAGTAAAAATAAAATGAAATAAATAGAAAGGAGATCAGCTATGAAAAATAATATGCTTATATATGTATCGAATGATGGTAATATAAAAGTAGATGTCAATATACAAAATGAAGATATATGGATGAGTCAAGATGTAATGGCTAATCTTTATGACACTACTAAACAAAATATTAGTTATCATCTAAGTAATATTTTTAAAGAAGAAGAACTTGATAAAAATTCAACTGTCAAAGATTTCTTGACAGTTCAAAATGAAGGTAATAGAAAAGTTAAAAGAAATATAGAACACTATAATTTGGATGCTATTATTGCTGTAGGATATAGAATAAATTCTAAAAAAGCAACAGAATTTAGAATCTGGGCAACTAAAGTATTAAAAGAATATATGACTAAAGGTTTTGCACTAAATGATGAAAGATTAAAAAATAATGGAGAAAGTCCATATTTTGAAGAATTACTTGCTAGAATTCGTGATATTAGATCTAGTGAAAAGATATTTTGGAGGAAAGTATTAGATATTTATGCAACATCAATAGATTATGATCCTAAAGACAAATTATCAATAGAATTCTTTAAAACTGTTCAAAATAAAATGCATTATGCTACACATGGCAATACTGCTGCTGAAATAATTTTTAATAGAGTTGATTCAGAAAAAGAAAATTTAGGGCTTACTAATTTTAAAGGAAACTATCCAACTAAAAGTGAAACTGAAATAGCAAAAAATTATTTAACAGATGAAGAATTAAATGTTTTAAATAGAATAGTATCTGCTTATTTAGATGTTGCTGAAATTAATGCACTAGATAGACATCCTATGACAATGCAAGATTGGATAAATGAATTAGATTTCTTTCTAAAGATGACTAGAAAAGACATTTTAAAAGGTTTAGGAAACATATCTCATGAACAAGCGTTAAAAAAAGCACATGAAGAATATGATAAGTATATGCAAAAACATTTAACTACTGCTGAACAAGATTATCTAGAGGTTTTAAATAAAAAAATAGAAGAAATAAATTAATAATATGTTATAATAATCAAAAGGAGGGTTTAGGAATGACTGAAGGAGAATTAAAAGATATACGAAGAAATTACAACTCGCTAATTTCTATAAAAAGAGAAAATGAGAAAATTCAAGAAGCAATAGAACTATACGAGCAATTACCAGAAGTACGTCATTATTTAGAATTAAAACAAAGATTAGAAAATAATAAAGGTTATAGCTTTTATGGAATAGAAAAATTAACTGCTGATCAAATATTAGAGAAAGTTCTAACTGATATACATGTTAGTAATACAAATAATATTTATGTATATATGGGTACATACAAAATTAACAATAATAAAGATGAAAACTGTTCTGAAGACTTTATAGTTTCCTATGATGACGCAGATGCAGATTATAGAGAATATATAAGTGTAGAACTTGATGGATCAGCAGAAGATTATCTAAAAATGGTCTCATGTGACCAATCAACAATCTTTGAGAAAAAAAATATAGTATTATATCCAAGTAAAGAAAGTAATAAAGTAGATTATTATATGTATATAAGAAATTTATATTTTCAAGAAGCAATTAAATATGGGCAAGAAAAGGCATTAGAAAAAGTATTATATAGAAAAAATATGCAAAAACATTTTAAACAAAATATTGATTAAATCTATCATATGTCCATTGCGTGTCCTAAAAAAATGTGTTAAAATGGTAATATAGGGTAATTGTAAGAAGGACTAATTTTGAGAGATTTTATCTCTCTTTTTTTTGTGTCCTTTTTTATTATCTTATAAGAAAGGAGCGTGATTAATATGATAAAATTTTATCTAAACCGTCGGAGACTATAATGGGTCTTAGGAAATTATCCCTAACAAGAAAAGGGTGTGATAACACCATGCTTGATAGATTGAAATTATATTATATGTCATAAGAACCGAGGTGAAAATCTGAAAGGAAAATGGATGTATAAAATAGATGTTCAAAGAAAATTAGGAGTATCAGAGAAACAATTAAATCGTGCTATAAAGGTAATGGAAAAAATACATTACTTTGAAAATTGGATTTATTATAAATTAGGTCCAAGTAGCGATTTAATTGTTTTTTTTAATTTAGAATTTGTAGATTGGTTGAAGGAAGTATATTTCAATAAACAAGGATTTTATTTAGATAGAGAAATAAACTTTTTAGAAGAACAAATATTATACATGGAAAACGAACTAAATATTTCACATTTTGAAAAAGTATATTTCTATCTAAATGTTAAAGAACTTCAAGAATATTTTAATAAAAGTAATAGTTCTATTTTAAAAGCAATTGAAAGAATGAATAAGAAAATAATTTGTAAATGCTATATGGATGGAAAACTATATATTAAACCTAATGGTATAAAATGGTTAGACCAAAAATATTATAGAAAATCTTACATTAAGGAATTATTAGATTATAAGCAAAAATTAAATGAAAAGGAGAATAAAAATGACTAAAGTAGATAGAAGAAAGAAAATAAATATAATGTTAAATGATGAAGAAAGAAGAATTATTACAGAGAAAGCAATTGAATATGGATTTGGGCCACATTTAGCTGCTTATGTTAGGAGTGCATGTATTTATGAAACTCTATACAAAGAAAACATTGAAGGTAGAACTGAGATTCTAGCAAAAATAAGTGAATTTATTAGCATTGTTAATAGAATAAAATATGAACAAGGTCAGCTAATAAAAAATGTAATGATTTCTAAAGGTGATATAAAAATGATTGAAGATAACAATAATCTTCTTCATAATGAAATTAAGGATTTAATAACAACTGTTGAAAATATATTAAAAATTACTCATATAAAAGAAGTTAAGCAGAAACTAGATACTAAATAGTCTCTGCTTTTTTTCTTAAAGTATTATTTTGTATTATTTCTCATAGTTTTAAATAAGGGAGAGTGATTATGAATAACAACGATTCTTTGAGAAGTAAAGAAGTAAAAAATAAGAATAAAGAAATACTTTTAGAAGTGGCTCTCACTTTAAATAAAGAGTTATTTAATGAAAATAAAATTTCATATAAAATGTTTAAATATACTGAGAAGAATATTTTAAAAGAGTTGAAAAGTCGTAATTTAAGTGGTGCTCATTAAATTTATGAAAAATTATGCTATAATGTTTTTAGAAAGGAGAAGAAGAATTGGATTTATATACTGTTCGAAAGCAGTTAAATATGGGAATGCCACTTACAAGTATAAAACTTAAAGTAACAGATTATGCGAGAGTATCAACAGATCATTTAGAACAAAAGAAATCTCTTCAAAATCAAGTGGAACATTTTGAACAATATATAAAAGAAAATCCAAATTGGACTTATTTCAAAGGTTATGTAGATGATGGAATAACTGGTACAAGTGATGTTAAAAGAGACAACTTTATGAAAATGATTGAAGATGCTAGAAGTGGTAAATTTGATTTAATAGTTACCAAAGAAATATCTAGATTTTCAAGAAATACTCTTGATAGTATTAAATATACTAGAGAACTTTTATCTTATGGAGTGGCTGTACTATTCGTAAATGATAATATTAATACTGCTATGCCTGATTCTGAACTTAGATTAACCATAATGGCGTCTATGGCACAAGATGAAATTAGACGTTTATCAGAACGTGTTAAATTTGGTATGAATCGTGCAATAGAACGTGGAGAAATATTAGGTAATGATTTGCTTTATGGTTATAAAAAAGATAAGGATACTGGAGTATTAAATATCATAGAAGAAGAAGCAAAAGTTGTTAGAAGAATCTATGAACTATATGCAGTTGAAGAATTAACACTTTCTAAAATTGTTAAAACTTTAAATAGTGAAGGATTAAAAACTTGTCAAGGTAAGAAATGGTGTATATCTACAATTTCAAGAATGATTGAAAATCCAAAATATAAAGGATATTATTGTGCAAGAAAATCTGAAATAGTAGATTATATGACTAAAAAAATAAAATACTTTGAAAAAGATGATTGGGTTATTTATGAAGATAAAACAAGAATACCACCAATCATTGATGAAGACTTATGGGAAAGAGCTAATACTCGTTTAATATCAAGAAAGAAAGCATTTAGTGAACGAAAAGAAGATAAAAGTATTTATAAAAATAGATACTTATATAGTGCTAAAATATATTGTGGACAGCACAATACAGTTTTCCACAGAAGAGAATTTAGAAAAAATAAAAAAGATATTACTTGGGTTTGTTCCGAATATTTAAAAAACGGTAAATCTACTTGTGATTCACCAAATATTAGAGAATCTGAACTAGATGCAATTTTTAAAGATTTAATTTCTAAACTACAAATAGATTCTAACGAAGTAATTGATACTCTTATGAATTATTACAAACATTTAGAAATAGATACTGGTATAGATGAAGAAATAAGTTTAAGAGAGAAAGAAATAAATAATCTTTATGTTAAAAAAGATAAATTATTAGAACTTAGTTTACAAGGTGGTTTATCAAATACTGAGTTTTATGAAAGGAATAATTCTTT
Source organism: uncultured Bacilli bacterium (assembly GCA_934162665.1). GTDB lineage: Bacteria > Bacillota_I > Bacilli_A > RF39 > UBA660 > RUG14670. The sequence goes on along the minus strand of CAKPJN010000004.1, from coordinate 101,384 downwards.
TAATGAAAAAATTAAAGTTCTTGATAATGAACTTAATAAGTTAAAAAGTCAAAAAGATGAATTAAAAGGAACAACAGATAAAACTAAAGAACTTGCTGAAATCTTAAAACAAAAAGTTAATTCTAAATCTACAATAGATAAAATAATTAGTTCTTTACTAGAGCGTATCGTAGTATCTAAAATATGTAATGATAAAAATAATATGGAATTAAATATATTTTTATCTTACAAAGAGAATGATGAAACAAAAAAACTACAACCAATTTTAAGAAGTAGTTATGAATTTAAAAGAGGATACGACACACAAGGAACTAAAAGATATAAGGTCAATTACCAAGTGAATTGTTATTTTTGTCTTTAAAAGACATATAATTTTTCACTTGGTGACTTCATTCTCACGCACTTTGTTCAAATAATGTAACAAAGTCCCCTTGACCACCTATAAATGCACCACTCATAGCAGGAAAAGCAACAGAAGTATCAATGTTAACATCTTTTTTAGGATCAATTCCATTTTTCTTTAATGCCCATTCAAATGTCATTTCAGGCATACCACCAGCACGTCCTCCAATAACATCTTTCCCTTTTAAATCATCTAAAGTAAAATTATCATATTTTTTTCTAGATACTAGGAAAGTACCATCTTTTTGAGTAAGTTGTGCAAATGTTTTTAGGTAATCTTTTTCTCCTCCATTATAGACATAAATAGTAGCTTCACTTCCCGAAAAACCAATATCAGCATCTCCAGATAATAATGCAGCAGTAACTTTATCTGCACCAGATGTTAAAATTAACTCAACATCTATTCCATATTTTTCAAAATAGCCTTTTTCTATAGCAACATATTGTGGAGCGTAAAAAATAGTATGAGCAACTTCGGCTAACGTAACTTTAGTATTTTTACTCTTTTCCTTCTTATTAAAATCAAATAATACTAAAGAGGCTAATAGGAATATTAATATTCCACATAAAACATAAACAAAAATTTTCTTTTTCATAAATCTCCTTTCCAACTAAAGTATTATATGAACAAAGAAAAAAAGTGTTATAGCAAAACTCTTTTAATATAATAGTAATATATTGTTTTAAAATCATATTAAATACTTGAAAAATAATATAAAAGATATATAATAATAAAGCAATAAAAAAATATTATTTGCCAAATAAGCGATTTTATGGTATAATATACCACATTAGATGAGGGGGAAAATATATGAAAAAAATAACTTCAAAATTTATAAAACTTTTTGCAATAGTCTTAATTTCTATAATAGGACTAAATAATTTAATTACGAATGTAAATGCTGCACCAAGCACTATTACATTAGGTAACGCAGAAGCAATTCCAAAATTAATTGGACAAACATATTTTTCTATTATGAAAACAACAAGTGGAGAATATGTATACTGTCTTGATATTAATAAAACTACAGTTACAAATCAAACTTTAAAACTTGTAGGAGAAAAAGATGCAGGTTTTGCATACTTAATGCAAAATGGTTATCCTGCAAAAAATATAACAGGTGATAGAATATCAGATATTTATATTACTCAAACTGCAGTTTGGTGGTATTTAGATTCAACTACAGGTTCTGCTAATTTATCAAATTACTTTAAGACAAGTGCTCCAGATAGTAGAGGATTAAGAGGATATATATCTAATTTAGTTAATGGAGCAATAGCTGCTAGAAATCAAGGATATGCAACTACTTCAATTAGTATCAATAACAGTAATAGCACTATGAGTCTATCATCAGATAAGAAATACTATGTATCAAACCCAATAGGAGTAACATCATCCAATATTTCTAGTTATGATGTAGCATTAAATAATGCACCATCAGGAACAATTATAACAACAGAAGCAGGGCAACAAACTACAAGCTTTTCACCATCTGCAAAGTTTTTAGTAAAAGTACCAGCTGATAAGGTCACAAGTACTTCTATGAGTTTAACAGTAAATGTTAGCGCAACTGGAACTGTTTATAAAGCATACGAATACCAACCATCAGATCCTAGTCGTTATCAGAATGTAATGGCATCGGTTTTATCACCAGTTTCAACAAAAGTAACAGCTTCTACAACAGTAAATATTAAAACATCCAAAGTTACAATTATCAAATTAGATAAGAAGACAGGTAAACCACTTACAGGAGCAAAATTAGTATTAAAAGATTCAAGTGGAAAAGTAATAACTAGTTGGACATCAACAACAAATGCTCATGTTATAAAAAATCTATCTAATGGAACATACAAAATAGAAGAAAAAGAAGCACCAAAGGGATACAAAAAATTAGAAAAACCAGTTACTTTTAAAATTGATGATAATAATAGAGAACAAGTAGTAAAAGTATCTAATGAGTTAACACCAGGTGTTGTAAAAGTTCTAAAAATAGACAAAGCAACCAATAAAGCGTTAGCTGGAGCAAAGTTCGTATTAAAAGATTCAACAGGAAAAATAATAGATAGTTGGACATCAACAACAACAGCTCATACTATTAATAACTTAGAAAATGGAAAATATAAAATAGAGGAAATTGAAGCACCAAAAGGATACAAAAAACTAGAAAAAGCAATTACTTTCACAATTGATGATAGTAATAAGTCACTTTCCTTTAAGGTTTCTAATGAAGCAAAAGAAACTGTTGTAACTATAACAAAAATAGATGCATCAACTAAAGAAATACTACCAGGAGCAGTATTAGTTATTAAAGATAAATCAGGAAAAGAAATAGCTAGATTTACAACTACAAAAGAAGCATATGTATTAACAAATATTAAATATGGAACATATACAGTAGAAGAAATATCTGCACCTGCTGGATATAAATTAAGTACAGAGAAAAAAACATTCACAATTGATGATGAACATTTATCACATCAAATTAGCTTTGAAAATTATCCTGAAGTTAGAGTGCCAGATACAAATTCAAAAGCCTCTGGAATAATGCATGTTTTAGGAATTACTATAATTGGAATTGCTGCAGGATTTGTATATAAGAATGGTAAAGCAAAATAAAAAAGAAAAAAGAATCTCACCTAGTATGATAGCTATTATAGGAGCAACTCTTACATTAATTGGCGGATTCTTTATTTCATATAATTATATTCAAAAAAAGAAAGTATTAGCTTATGATTATATGACTAATATTTTCTATGAAGAAAAATCAAAAAGTGAAATTAGTGATGATAAAACAAATTATCAAGAAGAAAGTAATAAAGAGGCTAGTGAAGAAATAAATCAAGAAGAAATAGTTAATACTACTAATTATATTGGTTATCTAGAAATACCAAAAATAAATTTAAATAAAGGTTTTGTAGATATAAAATCACCAGATAATAATGTAGAAAAGAACATTTATATTGTTGAAGGTTCATCATACCCAGATGTTGAAAAGGGTAACTTTATAATTGCAGCTCATTCTGGTAGTGGATGGAAAGCGTTCTTTAATGACTTATACAAATTATCAATCGGTGATAGTGCAATTATAAAATATAACGGAAAAACTTATACATATAAAATAACAAATATATATGATCAAGAAAAGACAGGTACAATCGCAATATATAGAAATTATAATAAAACAACATTAACATTAGTAACCTGTACAAATAATAACAATAAATCACAAACGGTATACATAGCTGAGTTAGTATCAGTAACATAAAAAAGAATAAGATTAATTTAGGGGGGGTGAAGATGATGAGTAATATATCATTCTTTGATAAATTAAAAATCCTAACGGATGTAATATCATCTTCAGGTATTTTTATAGTTTTTATCTTATTATTTATAGTTTTAGGATTTCTATTTATTACAACAAATAAAAGTAATTGTAAAAGTAGTAGGAGGGTATATATACTTATGTATATAGCAATTATTCTATTTTTAACATTTACATATAAAGAGTCCTTAGGAAAAATGTTTGACTACATGATGAATAATTTCTTTATTGTAGTATACTTTCCAAATTTAGCAATTTATTTGGCCGCTATTATAACGACTAATATAATAGTTTGGATAAGTATATTTAACTTTAAAACAGATAAGATAATTAAATCGATAAATGTAATAGCATTTTGTTTAATACATTATTTATTAATATTAATTTTAAATATAATAACACAAAAAGGATTAGATGTTTTTACTCAAACATCCATCTATGGAAATAAACAAGTATTAGCTTTGATTGAATTATCAAGTACACTTTTTATGATATGGATCATATTCTTAATACTTTATACTTTAATAAAAAAATATATAGTATTGCCAAAGAAAAAAGATATTATAAATGATAATAAGATATTATCTAATATTAGTAAAACAAAATCCCCATATATAGTAAAAAATACTCAAGTACAAAAAGATATTCAACCACAACAAGATAATAAAGATATAAATATAAAAAATATCAATACCAATATCTATGATAACTTATTAACTATCGATGATTACAAGTTATTATTAAATATATTAAAAGAAAAAAAACAACAGCAAGAAAAAGAAGAATCAGAAAAACAAGATTTAGATAGTCAAAGTAAATTTATGGAATTGCAAGCATTATATAAAAGTATAGACTCATAATTAGAACCTATACTTTTTAATTTACATAATAAAAAGAAGATTACTCATCTTCTTTCTTTGTTTTTTCATTATCTGAGGAATTATCACTACCTGATGGATTTCCTTTATCTTTAATATCACTACCTGATGGATTTCCTTTATCTTTAATATCACTACCTGATGGATTTCCTTCATCTTTAATATCACTACCTGATGGATTTCCTTTATCTTTAATAGCACTAGGCTTTTGATTTGATTGATCATTATCTTTATTAGTTGTTTTCTCAGATAAAGTAAGAACAACAGAACCTTTTATTTTATCAATACGCTTATTAGCCGGATAACTTTGAGCAATTACTGTTCCGTTTCCACCTTTAAAACTAACACTAATTCCATATCTACTAGCCATACTTCTAGCAGTAGCCTCACTATAACCAATAAAGTTAGGTAATAGTTTATATGTATAACTTGTTTTATAAGGACCCTCACCAATTACTTCTTTTTCATAAGGACTATTAATTGAAAAACTAAATTTCTTGATTACTTTATGATCAATTTTACCAAGATTTTCTTTCATAGCAGTTACTATATCATTTCTACTATCCTTATTAGGAATATAATCCCATAATACCATTCTTGCATTTTCATCATAAATCATTTGTCCATCGCCTTGTAGATATAACTGTTGTATATCAATAAGATCAGCATCATCTGCAGCAAGACTTCTTATAGCAATATCTTTCGCAACATTATAGAAAGAAAGTATTTGATCAGTAGTAAGATTAGTATCCAAACTATTAGAAACAGTATTTAAAATCTCCATAAACTTAGAAACATTATTAATTGTTTTAACTTTATTAATTAATATCTTAACAAGTTCTTGCTGATGTTGTGCTCTACCAAAATCTCCATTTGCAAGACTTTTTCTATTTCTAGCATAAACCAAAGCTTGTTCACCATTTAAAGTTTGATATCCTGGATTTATACAAATTTCTTGTCCACGACTAGAATCATCAGTACATAATTTTTTCTCAACATTAACATCTACACCACCAACAGCGTCAACTAATTTTACCAAACCTTTAAAATTAATCTTTGCATAGTAGTCAATATTTACATCAAAATAGTTCTCAATAGTATTCATCATACAATCAGTTCCATAACCAGCAGCATGAGTGATTTTATTTTCTGCCTTATTTGACCAACAAGCAATAGGAACATAACTATCACGAGGAATAGAAAGCATTGTAGCACTTAAAGTTTTAGGATTAAAAGTAATAAGTATTAATGTATCACCATTCGCAACAGCATTTTTTGATAAAACCTCATCCGTAGAATCTATACCCATAAGTAAAATTGTAAATGGTTCAGCAATCGATTTATTTGAAGATGCAGTCTCACTCTTAGAAGTATCAGCTTTTTTCATCTTCTTATCTTTCGATATTATAATTTTAGTATCAGTAGTAATATTTTCATATTCACTTATACTAGAAAACATAGATTGATAACCATCAGGTAGAAAAACAGCATCTACCTCACCACTATATAAATCAGCTAACATCGAAGGATAATTATCATAACTTTCAATATCATTATTATCCTGTAATTTGTTTTCTTTAATTATCTCTTGTGGAATAACATATCCATCAGGAGAATCCTTTTTATTAAGTATTCCAATTGTATAATCTTTAATATCTGAAATTTTATTAGCCTTATTACTAGTCATAGTAACTAAGTCAGATGTATAAGTTACATAGACTTTATTAATACCATTTAAAGTACCATATACATAAAAGATAACTGCACCAATAATACCACATATAAGACTATAAAATATTAAAAACAAGATATAGGCAACATGCTTAGAACTTTTATTCTTTTTATTTTTACAAATATATCTTGCTCGAAATAAAATAAATAAATCAATAATTATAAGAATACCTATTATAATATATCGAGCCACATTCTCAATAGAATTTAATAAAAATATTTCATATATAGAAAATGCACTTATTAATAATGCAATAACTGTAAATATAACTACAACAATTCGTGATTTACCTTTTTTTTCTGAATTTTTCTTTTCTCTAGACATATAAAGCCTCCATTGTTAAATCTTAGAATATAACTAATTATACAAAAATTAGAGTAATATATCAAGGAGGTATATAGATTTTTAAAGATAGATAAAAATAAAAGTTCGACAAAAAGTAATAAAATCAACAAAAAGTATTAAAAATTAATTGTTGCTAATTGTCAAATAAACTGTAAATAATCTAAAAAAATTTAAATTTCATAGAATCATTATTTATAAACTGATATAATATAGTTGAGATAATAGGTGGTGATGATATGAATAAGAAAAAACTTTTTATAATTGCTACATTCGGACTAAGTTTCTTAGCTTGTCCTAAAAACACTTATGCCATATCATCAAGCGACTATGTATCTAGAAATAACTGTAATAATAAATATGAGTTAGCAACAGCAAACAAAGATTATTCTATTACTCATGTTGCTTGCTACAACACATATGAAGAAGCAAATAGTGCAATGCAAAATCACTCATCTGATGATGTAATTATCTTTGATACTACAAGTGGTGCAACAAGAATAGCTAATGCTAAATATGCATTACTAGATTTAAGTGTAAACCCAGAGCAACTTACATACTTTTATGAAACAAAAGATCTGAACACAAGAAAATATACATATATGGATACAGGTTCATTATATGGTGGAGTAGATGGAGCATTACTAGATGTAAATTATAATAAATCAGTTAAAGTAAAAATAGGTGCACTATCAGCTTGGATAAAAGATGGTACCTATGAGATTGTTCCGCTAAACTGGGTACAATCAAGTAGTTCTTATACTGTAACAGATTCAATAAGACATAACTATGTTGCTAAAATTCAAAATACATATTCTGGATCAGCTGGTTCCACTATCGGACCCAAACCTGATATGTTAAATACAGGTACTTATTATAGTTATGATGGACATTATTTTTATAAAGATAGACTAACCATGTTAAAAGATTATAAAAATGGTAATTATAATAACTCAGTAAACAATAACAATCCATATTATAACTATTATATGTATTTATCAACTCACTCTAAAACAACTTACTCATCAAGAAATATTGATGAATATATAAGAGATAATATGAACATAAAAATGGATATTTATGGAGATGTATCAAAAAATAATGCATCTAGATTATATGGACAAGGAACATCCTTCTATTATGCACAACAAAAATATGGAGTTAATGCTATTCTTTCTTTAAGTTTAAATAGAAATGAATCAGCCAATGGTAGAAGTAATATTGCTATAAATAAAAACAATGGATTTGGTCTTAATGCTGTTGACTCTAATCCAACAGAAGCTGCTAATTATTTCCCAACTTATGCAAATAGTATTTTAGAATTCGCATATAAATGGATAACAGATGGTTATGCAGATCCATCAGATTCAAGATACTTTGGACCAGTCTTTGGTGATAAATATATTGGAATGAATGTTAAATATGCATCTGATACTTATTGGAGTGAAAAGATGGCTGCTAATTATTATAGTTTTGATAAAGCAAAAGGTATGCAAGACTATAATTATTATCAATTAGGAGTAGTAACTCAACCCACAACTGCATATATGTCTCCAACCGGTATGAGCCAAGTCATTTATACTTATCCAGAAAAAGATGATGGAGTTTTAATAGTAGGGGAAGTAACTAATGCTGAAGGAACATGGTACAAACTACAAAGTGATAAAATAATAAATGGAACAACAATAACTACATTAGGAGATTATAATTGGGACTCATATGTATATGTAAAAAAAGAACAAGTAACAAAAATTAATCAAGCAAAATCTGCTAATCAAGCTCCAAACAGTGTAACAGAATATAAAAATAGTAAATATACATATGACTTACATACAAAAGATGGAGCACTAATGCCTAAAGTTGCTATTACACAAAGTGATCTAAATTACTACTATGATTCAACTTTAGAAGAACCAACAGGACAAAAAGTATTAAAAGATAAATGGGTTATGGTATATGCAACAGCTTATGATGAAAATAACAAAGTAGTTGCTTACTTAGTAACCTCTGATTATAAATATGATCAAAAATCTTGGATTAAAGCTGGAAATATAGTATTTAGAACTACAGGTTATGGAAAAACATATTTAAATACCGCAACTTATGAAAATCTAAAAGGTCAGTATACATGGGTAAATAGTACACCTCATGATTTAGCAGAAACTGTAATAGGAAGACAATATAAATATTCATATGTTCCACTAGTAACTTCAACAACATCAGATGGTTATACTTGGTACCAAGTTCCAGTAAATTTAAGTGGAAATGATAATTCATATGGTTGGACAATAGCTAACTTTAAAGATCAAGTTTCATTTGAATTTACAATGTATAATGCAGATGAAGATAATAAGAACTTACAAATAGAAACAAATTCTAAACCAATAATTAACGCAACTAATAAAACAATTACTCAAGGAGAAAAGTTTGATAAATTAAAAGACGTAACTGCAAAAGACGCAGAAGATGGAGATTTAACAACTAAAATAACTGTAGAAGGAACTGTTGATACCAATACTACAGGTACTTATGAATTAACTTACACTGTAGAAGACTCTAAAGGCGAAAAAGTATCAAAGAAAATAACTATAACAGTAATTAAAAATGAAGCACCAGTTATAAATGCATCTGATAAAACTATTATTTTAAATTCTAAATTTAATGAACTAGATGGAGTAACAGCTACCGATAAAGAAGACGGAGAATTAGCTAAAATAGAAGTAACAGAAAATACTGTTGATACAACTAAAATAGGTGATTATAAAGTTATATATAAAGTAACAGATTCCTATGGCAATGTAGTAATAAAAGAAATAAAAGTTAGTGTCAGAGAAAAAGTGTTGGAACAAAAAGATGGAATATTCTATTTAAATTATCTTAAAAAAATTGATGATAAATTACAGATGCAAGGATATCAAACTATAATAGGTATTGATAATAATTTAGAAAATAAAATAGAGTATGAAATTATATTTGAAAATATTGAAACAGGAAAAGAAACCACATTAAAAGCAACAAGAATAACTAAAGGAAGTGAAATTCCTAAAAAAGTTTATAGCCCTGATGGTAAAGATTATACATATTCATGGTTTAATATAACAATTGATGTTAATGATTTACCTATGGGTAATTATAAAATGTATGCAGTAGCTAAAACTAGTGATAAGTATTCTAAGTCACTAATTAGTAATAAATCATATAATAAACAAGCAACTAAAGTAAAAACTGATAATTATTCAGCTATTATAAATAACAATTATGATACATCGACAAGCTTTGTAGAATTAAGAGTTAGAGATAACTTATTAGCAGAAAAAACTTCTTCATATATATATAATCAATACGAAAAATATACAAAGTTTGAATTTAATAGTGATAATACACTTCATTTGAGAGGAAATAGTTACTCATATGGAATGAATTTAAGTGATAGTAGTAATGTTGAAAGAACAATAACATTTGAAAATATCAGTACTTATAAAACATATACCAAAAAACTAACCACTATCCCAACAGGAAATTATACAGTTGTTTTACCTGTTTCTGATAATTTAGATAAAACAAGAGCCTGGTATGACTCTAATATAGATATCTCTGATATACCAAAGGGTACTTATATAATTTATATTTCTACAAAGGCAAATATAACTGATATATCAGAAATGAAAGAAAAATTAAGTAGAACATTAAATGATGTTAAAAAGACTATAAATAATAAAAACTATTCTTTCACTATTAATAAAAGTAGGGGAAATAGAATAGAAATGATTGTTGAATAAAAAAGTTAAAACAGTATCTCTAAAAAGAAATACTGTTTTTTATAACTGTTGCAGCATGATAACAAATATGTTATCATAACAATGAGGTGATAATATGAGTAAAAACTTTATTGAAAGAGCAAAGGAATCAGGTAGAGTAAGACCAATATCAGAGGCTTTTAAAGAAGAAATCGATGAGGAAGATAATTTCTATAAAATAGAAGATATTTATTATTCAGTTAAAGAAACCACTGTTCAAAGAGAGTATAAAATAGGTGATATAGTCTTCATAGAAAACTATCAATATAAAGATATGAAAGAAGGACATAATCATTTATTTGTAGTAATAGATAAAGATAATATCGCTATCCCATTGAATTATTTCTGTATGATTATTTCATCTAATATAAAAAAATTACAATATCAAGAAAATATTTTATTAGAAAAAGATGATAAAAACAATTTAAGAAAAGATAGTATAGTTAAAACTGATGTTATATACCAAATAGATGAAGATGCCGTTTCATATTCAATAGGAAAGGTTCCAATAGAAAAGGTAGAATTTTATAAGGAATGTTTTGAAAGTAATAATCTAAAAAAATATATTAAAAAAGAAAAAAGTTTAATCGACACTGAATATGAATTATTAGAAAGAATTTCAAAATATAGAAAGAAAAATAATTTATCACAACGTGATCTAGCAAACATTATAGGAATTAAACAACCAACACTAGCCAATATAGAAAAAGGAAAACACTCACCACAATTAAACACCTTATTAACAATCCTAAATAGTCTTGGTTACACAGTTAATTTCGAAAAAAAATAAAGGGAATTTGTTTTCCCTTTTTATTTTACAATAGTTATTGATATAGTATCACAATAGTTTTTCCAAACTCCATCTAAGGCAACACATACAGTACCAGGTGAAGAATCACCATTTGGACAACTATTTACTAAATTCCAACTGAATTTATGATTAGGATTTAGTTGAGAAATCATATTCTTTGTATCCTTACCACTACTACCAGTTTGGATATTTAATTCACTACCTTTACTTTTATCACAAGCAGGGGGAGTAACACTTCCGCCTCCTGATGAGGAACCGTTATTATTAGATCCACCACCATTAGAAGAACTACCACCACTAGGTGCTTTACCATTACTAAGTGTAACAGTAACAGTTGTACCACTACTTACTTTAGAACCACTACTAATCGATTGACTAATAGCTTTATCTTTACTAACAGAGCTACTATATTTATATACAAAACTATATTTTAAATTAAGCTTATTTAATTTAGATATAATATCACTCTTATTCATCCCAACAAGATTAGGAACTTCTATTTCTTTACCATCAGAGATAATAACTGTAACTGTATCATTATTCTTTATAACGTCACCTGTTTTATGGGAATAACTGATAATCTCTCCAATCGAAACATTCTCACTAAATTGATGCTCCTCTTGATAATTAATTCCATATTTTTCTGCCCAATCCTTAAACTCACTTAAATTACTAACTCCAGGCATTATTATTTTACCCTTAGATATAACAATAGATATTAAACTACCTTGTTCAATAATATCTCCTTTTTTATAGTTTGCAGATATTACTTTATTATCATCAACGCTATCATCATACTTTTCACTAAATTCCAGTTTTAAACGATTTTTAATAACCCAATCTGTAATCTCTGCCATAGACATACTAGTAAGATTAGGAACCTTTATTTCTTCACCACGGCTAATAGTAATAATAAATTTATCTTCACTGTTAGCCTTAATAACAGTACCAGGTTTTATACTTTGTGCCATTACATAATCTCTTTTTATTTTATTAGAAAATTCTCTTTTTATTTCATAATTAATAGCGTGTCTTTTTAAATAAAATTCAGCTTTAAATTTAGACATATTAGTTAAATCAGAAAGCTTAGTATCAGAAATTTCATCACCTTCACCTAGAGAAAAAGTTAATTTTAATTCTTCATTTCTAGCCATATTTCCACTTTTACTTTGTTCAATAACAGTATCTTTAACCTTATCAGAAACTATAAAAGAAACTTCTACATTACTTAACTTATTCTTTTCAATAAACTCTAATACTTTATCACAATTCCATGTAACCATATTTGGAACGATGACTTCCTTATTAGGATTTGCTCCTTCACTAACCACAACAGTCAAACTATCAATATCCTTAATACTTTTTCCGACTTCTTCTTTTTGACCAATTATATGATACTCAGGTACCATATCACTATATTCATAATTTTGAACTAAATTAATATCATTTTTATCAGCCCATTTTACAACGTCAACTAAACTTCTACCAGTAAAGTCATCAAGTTTATTAACACTTTGAATATTAATAACACCCGAAGATGTAACTATACCAAATACATTATAAATAATTAGAAAGAAAATACTAAATAATAAAGAAGTATTATTTTTTCTACCATTATTAATTGATGTACAAATGAAGAAAACATTAAAGATAATCACTAGCAACATACTTATTAATTCAGAAATAATATTTAAATCATTTTGTTTAAATATCAAAATAGTAACGAAATATGAAATACTACTAATTAATGATAAAACTAAAAATATATTTATGATTGGATTTGATTTTCTTTTAATCTCAAAACTACTTTTATTATCATCGATCTTAGTCGCAATTGTATCTTTCTTATAACTATTACTGCCTATCTTCTTTTTAGCCATTTACATCACCCCATATTATAATAATATTATATAATAAATATAAAAAAATAGGAATTAATATTAATACTTAATATGTAAAAATATGTCCATAAAAATAAACAAATATTACAAATTTATGATAATATAAATATAGATAGGAGCTAAGTATGAAAAAAATAAATAACTTTTTAACAGAAAACATAAATAAAATATTTATAATATTTCTATTTTCCCAACCGATAATAGATGTTTTAACCGCAATATCATTAACAATTCTTAAAATAGACTTAACAATTGGTATCATAGTAAGAATTATTTTTATGTTACTTTGTATGTACTATATCTTTTTTATAACAAAAAGTAGTAAACGAAAATTAAGTATAACTTATTTATCAATAATTATATTATATATTATTAGTTTTGTTATTAATACATTGGTATTAAAAGGTACCGGTGCCATATTATATGAAATAAAAAACATGATAAAAACTTTCTATTTCCCAATTGTACTAGTCGCAATCTATAATTTATATGAAGAAAACAAATTAGACGTAGATAGAAAGTTACTAGTAAAACTATTCTCAATTTATCTAGCATTAGTTTTTGTACCTAATATACTTCATATTGGTTTTAAAAGTTATGCCATAACAAAAGGTGGACAAATAGGTTTTTTCTATACAGCTAATGAAATAAGTGCCATACTATCAATACTAATGCCATTATTTATATATGCTCTTTTAGAAAAGAAAAATATATTACTATTAGTAAACTCATTAATAATTTTGCTATATGTATTAACATCAATGGGTACAAAAGGACCATTATTATGTTTTGGTATAATATTAATTTACTACTTTATAAAATTGATTATAAAAGAAGTTAAGAAAAAGAAATATAAAAACTTAGTAGGAATATTCTTATCCCTAATCTTTGTTTTAGTTGCCACAATCACTTTAATTCCCAAAACAGAGTTTTATAAAAATATCGTTGTTCATCTAGATTTCTTGGAAGTAGAGAGTGTAAGTGATATCATTACAAGTCCTAAAGTACTAGATCATTTTATCTTTAGTCAAAGATTAACCTTTTGGAGTAATACAAACAACTCATATAAAAACTCCACACTCAGTGAAAAATTACTAGGTATTGGCTATATTGAAAACTATGGAACTGATGAAGTAAATGCCAAAATGATTGAGATGGATTATATTGATATATTTTACCGCCACGGAATAATTGGTACCATAACATATATGGCATCATATCTTTATATGTTTATCCTAATTATAAAAAAGCTAACTAAAAAGTCATTAAAAAATAACCAAATTCAAATTCTAATTTTATCAATATTATTATCAATTATTTTAACATTATTAACAGGCCATGTTATAACGTCACCATCAGTAAGTATCTATGTTGCGTTAATAATTAATCTACTTTATAATGAACTTAGGAAGTGTAATATATGAAAAAACTAGGAATAGTAATTGTTAACTATAACGATTACAAAACAACTATAAAATTATTAAAAAATATCAAAGATTATAAAGTACTAGATTCTATCGTAATAGTTGATAATAACTCTAAAGATGAATCAGTTAAAGAACTAAAAAAATATGAAAACAAAAAGATTCATTTAATAGAAAATAAAGATAATAAAGGATATGCATCAGGACTAAATACTGGCGCAAAATACTTAAATAAAACATTAAAAGACTGTATCATAATCTTTTCTAATTCAGATATAATAATTGAAAAAGAAGAAGATATAATCTCCTTAAAAAATAGTATCACAGATGAAATATCCGTAGTAGGTCCAACTATAATAGAAAAAGATGGCTTAAATAGAGGCTGGATTTTGCCAACTCCAATAGACGAAGTTTTATTTAATTTGCCACTAATTAGTAGAAAGTTAAAAAAGAGAATTTTATATAAAGAAGATCATTACAAAAAAAATATATCACTAGTAGATGTAGTAAGTGGTTGCATCTTTTTAGTAGATGGAAAAACTCTAAAACAAGTTAATTATTTTGATGAGACCACATTCTTATATTATGAAGAAAATATTTTAGCTAAAAAGATGAAAGATATAAATAAACAAATAGCTGTTAATAATGAAGTAAAAGTAATTCATAACCATTCAGTTACTATAGATAAAAATATTAATAAGATAAATAAATATAAGAATCTAAAACTAAGTCAACACTACTATGTAAAAGAGTACTTAAAAGCCAATCATCTTGAATTAGGATTACTTTATATAACTAATAAATTATCATTACTAATTCTATATATAAGATGCTTATTAACTAGAAAATAGTCAATTTACATATTTACCAAATTATAGTATACTTTATGTATAATATGGTGGTGGTATAGTGTTAGATAGTATTTTAAAAAGAAAAGATGTACAAAAGTTATTAAAAGAAGTTTGTTGCAGTGACTGCTATAACACTAAAGAAACCAAAATATCATTAGAATATGAAAACTACTATAATAAAGAAAAACCATTTTTTATCATTATAGATGCTCTATATAAATATAAGGTAATTATTAATGATGATGATTACCTAGATGAATATATATTCTCATTAGAAAAACTAATGAGAAAAATAGATAATTACAGTGATATAGAAAGAGGTATAAATAAGCTAATTGTTAGAATTTGTTCTAGAAAACTAGCTTTAAAAAATATAACAGATATAGAAAACAAAAAAGAATTACTATCATATATTTATAAAAATTATATTGTAGAAGGCTACATGTTTCATAGTATCCCAAATATCTATAAACAAGATATTATAGAAAATGGATTAAATCCAGAACACTATAATAATCTCTATCAAAAGTTTATTCATATAAAAAAGATATTAAAAAAACATAAAGCTGAGACAATTATAGAAAAAAAATTTAATGAACACTATATTACAATGACCGATAGTCTTATAAAAGCCTATTATTATGCAGAAAATGCTCCTATGTACTTTTCATCATTACTATCAAATAGTAATATAATGACTAACAAAAAATACAAAAAAGATGCCTACTATAGAAAAGATTATAAAGATTGTTTTTATAATTTAAATAGGTTATCAACTGAGCTAAATCTAACTATAAAAGAGTCAAATTACCTAAAAAAAGTATGTAAAGAAGAATGGGAATTGTTAAAAAATAATAAAAATATCCCAACTGTTTTATTAGTAAAAAGAAAGTATTTAGGAAATAATTACTTAAAAGATATAGATAATATAATGTCATTAATTAATAAAAATAGCCTAGATGATATTGTTCGTAAAATTATAACTTCTAGATTTGACAATATAGAAATAAAGACTAAAATAAAGAGTACTGATATAGAAGTAATAGAACTATACTCTTATAAAGATATTTATGAACGAGAAAATAACAATGTAGAAGAAGATATAAAAATAAAAGAAAACATCTTTGAAACTTCTACTCAAAATCTTACTAATGCCTATGGTAAAGTATCCATTTTATTATTACTAGGTTCATTACTAATTACTATTGGTGTTATAATATCAATTATAATGTTAGAAAAAGGAATGTGATATAATATGAAAAATCTAAAAGTAGTATTTATGGGAACTCCAAAATTTAGTGTTCCTATATTAGAAGCATTAATAGAAAATTGTAATGTAGTAGGTATAGTAAGTCAACCAGATAAAAGAGTAGGTAGACATCAAGTACTAGAAGCTACTCCTGTAAAAGAAACAGCTTTAAAACATAATATTAAAATATTTCAACCAACCAATATAAAACAAGATTATGATAATATTTTAAGTTTAAAACCAGACATAATAATAACGTGTGCCTACGGACAAATAATTCCAAAAGAAATATTAGAAAAACCAAAACTAGGATGTATTAATGTTCATGCCTCACTACTTCCAAAACTACGCGGGGGGGCGCCAATACATAAAGCAATTATTGAAGGATATCAAAAAACTGGTATAACTATCATGTATATGAGTGAGAAAATGGATGCTGGTGATATCATTAGTCAAAGAGAAACACTAATAAAAGATACAGATAACTTAGATACTTTATCAGATAGATTAAGTATTATAGGAAAAGAATTATTAATAGAAACATTACCAAGTATAATAGAAGGTAAAAACGAAAGAATAAAACAAGATTTAAGTGAAGTAACTTATGCCTACAATATAAAAAGAGAAGAAGAACACCTTGATTTCAATAAAACGTCAAGAGAATTATTTAACCAAATAAGAGGCTTATCAGAAACACCAAGTAGTTATATATTATTTGATGATAAAGAAATGAAAGTATATGCATCAACTATCTCTGATCGTATCTTTACTGAAAAAGAAAATGGTGAAATAACTAATATATATAAAGAAGGAATAGGAGTTGCAACAAAAGATGGAGAGTTAATATTAACTGATATAAAACCATTTGGAAAGAAAAGAATGAAAGCAAGAGACTATTTAAATGGAATAAAAAAAGAAGAATTGATTGGTAAGGTGCTTAAATAATGAATGAAAAAGATAATAAAAAAGACAAGAAAAATTATTTGAAAATATTAAAAGAAATATATCATAATCCTCGTGGAAAAGCTATCTTGTTTTTTGCTTTTTACTTTTTCTTTTTTCTAATACTTATAATAGCTCTTAGAGTTGGAAATAAAACTATTAATAATAATGATTCAGATACTAAACAAAACTATTCATTCTCGTCTATTGTTAATAGTAATTATCATTTTACATATCATATCTTATTAAATAATAATGAATATATATATGATGGAGATAAAATTGATAGTAAAGAGAATTTTACCTATACTCTTAATGAAATAAGTAAAAATTATTATCGTAATAATGATTTATTTCTAGAAAATACTAATGGAACTTGGATAAATACAGAAAATCCATATATCTTAAAAGAATATTTACAAATTGATATGATAAAAACTATTTTAGCCAGTGCAACTTATACCTCAAAAACAGAATATGAAAGTGGAAAAACTACTTATCATTATGAAATTTCTACAAATACTTTGATAAAGTTATTAACTAATGCAAATATTGATATAAGTGATACCCCAAATAAAATAGATATAAGTGTTGACGATAATGAAGTTAATGAAATAAACTATAATTTAGATAGTTATATTAACTATATTGATGAAAATAGTAAGTCTTGTACTATTAAAATAAAATACAAAGGATTCAATGAAGTAGAAAATATCGAACTTCCAAACTAAAACTTCGAATAATATCTCGAAGTTTTTTCTAAATTAGGTTATAATATATTTAATTGGAGTGGTTGTATGAACATATATAATTTAACAAAAGAAGAAATGGAACAATATTTCATCGAAATAGGTTCTAAAAAGTTTCACGCTGATCAGTTATTTTCTTGGTGTTATGAGAAAAAAATTAACAACTTTGATGAAGTAACCAATATAAAAAAAGAACTAATTGAAAAGTTAAAAGAAGATTTTAATATAGATAAATTAAAAATAGTAAATATTGAAAAAGATAAAGATGTAAATAAATATTTATTCGAATTAGAAGATAAAGAACATATAGAAGCGGTACTAATGAGACATGATTATGGTAATAGTATTTGTGTATCAAGCCAAGTAGGCTGCAATATGGGATGTAAGTTTTGTGAAAGTGGAAGGCGCAAAAAAGTACGTAATCTAGAAACTTATGAAATGGTATTACAAATTCTGATGATTGAAGAAGATTTACAAGAGCGAATATCACATGTCGTAATAATGGGAATTGGAGAACCATTTGATAACTATGATAATATAATTAAATTTGTAAAAATTATCAATGATCCAAAAGGTTTAGCGATTGGTGCTAGACATATAACGATATCTACTTGTGGAATAGTACCGAAAATAAAAGAATTCATGGATTTACCACTACAAATAAATCTAGCTATTTCCCTTCATGCACCAAATAATGAACTTAGAGATAAACTGATGCCTATTAATAAAGCATATCCACTAGAAATATTAATACCAACACTAAAAGAATATATAAAAAAGACTAATCGAAGACTTACTTTTGAATATATTTTATTAGAAGGAATAAATGATAGCCTAGAATGTGCCATAGAGTTAAGCAACTTAATTAAAAATATGAATGCTTATGTGAATTTAATTCCGTATAATCAAACAGATAATTTACACTTTAAAAGACCAAGTACTGTTCAAATTATGAAGTTTTATGATATACTTAAAAAAAGTAAAATAAATGTCACAATAAGGAAAGAATTTGGTAGTAAAATATCTGCTGCTTGTGGACAACTTAGAAGCAAAAAGGAGGATTTATGAAATCTTTTTATTTAACAGATGCTGGAAGAATACGAGATCATAACGAAGATAGCGTTATTATCACTAAAAATACAGATAATGAATATTTAATGGCCATAGCCGATGGAATGGGTGGACATTCAGCGGGAGAGGTTGCATCATCAATCGCAATTAGTCATTTAAGTAAACACTTTAACGAGACATTCTTAAAAATGAGTAAAGTAGACGCTGTAAATTGGATAAGAAATGTTGTTAATGAAATAAATACTTTAATCTTTGAACATGAAAAAACTCATCCAGAAAGCAAAGGAATGGGAACAACCCTAGTAATGGCAATACTTACTAAAGATTACTTATTATTTGGCAATGTTGGTGACTCAAGTGGATTTGTTATAAAAGATGACAAGCTACATAAAGTAACATATGACCATACCTTAGTCAATCTACTTGTAAGTGCAGGAGAATTAACAAAAGAAGAAGCAAGTAATCATCCGAAAAAGAATGTGTTAATGAAAGCTTTAGGAGCGTCATTAGAAGTTGATGTTGATGTATTTGATTGCGACACTGATATTGATCAAATCTTACTTTCTAGCGATGGACTTACTAATATGTTAGATAAAGACCAAATTGAAAAAGTATTACTTAGTGATTTAGATATTGAAGATACAGTAATCAGATTAATAAAAAAAGCAAACAATAGAGGTGGAACTGATAATATTTCAGTTGCTTACCTAATTCTTGAAAAAGAAGGTGACAAAGAATGATAACAAAGGGGCAAAAAATCAATGATAGATATGAAATTATCAGATCTATCGGTGAAGGTGGCATGGCAAATGTCTACCTAGGCTATGATACTATACTAGATCGCAATGTAGCGATAAAAGTTTTAAGAGGAGATTTATCAAACGATGAAAAGTTTGTAAGACGTTTTCAACGAGAAGCATTATCAGCGTCATCACTAGCACATCCAAACATAGTAGAAATGTATGATGTAGGTGAAGATGATGGAATCTATTATATTGTAATGGAATATATCGAAGGAAAAACTTTAAAACAACTTTTAAAAAAGAGAGGTTCTCTAACCCTATCAGAAGCAATCGATATTATGCTTCAACTTACTGATGGAATGGCACATGCCCATGATTCTTATATCATACATAGAGACCTAAAACCACAAAACATTATGATTAAAGACGATGGACAAATCAAAATTACTGATTTTGGTATTGCGATGGCATTAAATTCTACACAACTTACACAAACAAACTCAGTAATGGGTAGTGTTCATTACTTACCACCAGAACAAGCAAGTGGAAAAGGCTCTACCATAAAAAGTGATATTTACTCAATAGGAATTATCTTTTATGAATTACTAAGTGGTTCACTTCCATTTAAAGGCGATAATGCAGTAGAAATAGCTCTAAAGCATATGAGAGATCCATTACCAAATTTAAGAGAAGAAAATCCAGCTATTCCACAAAGTATTGAAAATATTATTCTAAAGGCAACTGCTAAAAATCCTAAAAATAGATATGAAGATGCAAAAGAAATGCATGAAGATTTATTAACAGCTCTAGATGATGAAAGAATGAATGAAGAACCATTAAAATATAAATACCCTGAGCATGAAACTGAAAACACAAAGAAATTAAAAAAGATAGAAGATATAGAACAAGAAGAAGAAAAAATTGCTGAAAAGATTGAAGATAATGAAGAAAAAACAAATAAAAGAATAATAATTATTTTATCATCAATATTTGGTGGAATTTGTCTAATTTTATTAACTGTTTTCTTTATTATTCCAACTTTAACAGCACCATCAAATGTTACAATACCAAGTTGTAAAGATCTAACAGTAAGTAGCTGTGAGAAGAAATTACAAAAATTAGGATTATCAGTAAATACTACTATAAAAAAAGAATCATCTTCTAGTGTTAAAAAGAATCGAGTTATAAGAACAGAACCAGAAAGTGGAAGAAGTGTAAAAGAAAATACAAAAATTACTATTTATAAATCTACAGGAGAAGAAACTTATATATTAGAAGATTATACAGGAAAAAATTATATCGAAATTAATACATTCTTAAAAACAAAATATGGATTAATCGTAAATATAGAAAAGAAAGATCCAACCGATGATAAAGATTATGATGAACAGGAAATAATCGGACAATCATTAGCTAAAGGTTCAGAAGTAAAAAGTGGTGATAGTATTACACTATATATTCCAAATATCGTTGATTCATTTCCAGATATGAATGCCGAAGGTTGGAGTATAGATGACGCTGAGGCCTTTTGTAGTAAATACGGTTTAACTATAAATACTACATATCAAGAAACAACACAATATGAAGCTGGAAAGATAATATCACAATCACGTGCTGCAGGTAGCCCTATTGTTAAAGGTACTACTTTAAAGGTTGTAGTTGCAAAGAAACCTTCAGAAAAGGAAAATAATAATACAACTACTAGCCCAACTCCAACACCACCATCATCAACTGCTAAACCATCACCATCGCCAGCCGAATAGTAGGGAGAAAAACTATGCAAGGACAAATAATAAAAATAATTAGTGATTTACATATAGTAAGTTTTAATGAACAAACTTATCCTTGTAAATGTCGAGGAATCTTTAGAAAAGAACATATTACTCCATTAGTAGGGGATTATGTTCTTTTCAGTCCAGAAAAAAAATTAATTGAGAAAATATTACCTAGAAAAAATGAATTTAAAAGACCAAAAGTATCCAATATTGATCAAGCATTTTTAATAACAAGTCTAAAAGATCCTGATTTTTCATTAAATCTTTTAGATAAATTAATAGTACTTATGGAATTAAATAAGGTAACTCCAATTATTTGTATTACAAAAGAAGACTTGTTAAAAGAGGAAGAATTAATAGAAATAAATAATATATTAAAATATTATAAGAATATAGGCTATAAAATAATTTCTAATCAAGATATACAAAAAGTAAAAGAATTACTTAAAAATAAAACTAGTGTCTTCACAGGACAAACTGGTGCCGGAAAAAGTACTCTCTTAAATAAACTAAATCCTGATTGGAATCTTGAAACAGGAGAAATATCAAAAGCCCTAGGACGTGGAAAACATACAACTCGTGTAGTTGAACTTTTTGAAATATCAGAAGGAAAAGTTATGGATACACCTGGATATTCATCATTAGAATTTTTTGATTATGACAAAGAAAAAATAAAGGATGCTTTTGTTGAATTTAAAGACTATTCATGTTCTTATAAAGATTGTTCTCATACAAAAGAAAAAGAATGTAGTGTAAAACAGGCAGTAATTGCCAATAATATATTAGAGACAAGATATGAAAATTATTTAAAATTTATTGATGAAAAATTAAAATAAACTAGGATAATTATTAAGTTAGATATTCATTTACTATAATATGCATTTTAATTTGTAGGTTGGTTAAATAAATATAAGAAAGAAGTGAAACAATGAAAATAAGTTCATCATTTTTAAGTAGTGATAATGTACCAGAAACACTAAGAAAATTAAACGAAACAGACACTGATTACATTCATGTTGATTTTATGGATGGTAAGTTTACAAAGAAGAAAACTATGCCATTTAGAGAGATGAAAAATATATACAAATTCACAAATAAAAGACTAGATGTTCATTTAATGGTAAAAAATCCAAAGAAATATATTCCTCTTTTCGCTACATTAAATACTGAATATATAGTTTTTCATTTAGAAACGGAAGATAATATTGAAGAAAACTTAGAATTAATAAAAAAATATTCTATTAAGGCGGGTTTAGCTATAAGTCCTAGAACAAAAGTAAAAGAATTAGTGCCATATCTACCATTATTAGATATAATTTTAGTAATGAGTGTCGAACCAGGTATGGGGGGACAAGAATTTATTCCTGAGACTACTAAAAAATTAGAAGAATTAAGAATCTTATTAAAAGAATATAATAAAGCTACATTAATTAGTGTAGATGGTGGAATTAATGATAAAACAAAAAAAGAATGTAGTAAAGCAGATATATTAGTAGCTGGAAGTTATATAACTAAATCAGATGATTTTCAAGAAAAAATAACTAGTTTAAGAAGTTAATATATGCTATAATAAATAAAGAATAGGGAGAGTGATAGTGTGAATAGTAATGAAAAAAATCCTAATAATCTAGAACAAAATAATCAAACAACTAATGTAAATAATTCTGTAACTGGAAATATCCAACAGATGCCAACAAATCAAAATATACCAATAAATCAAGTTACAAACGAAATAAATAATCAAAATATAAATACACAAACACCACAAAATATACCCACTCAATCACAAAATGTAAATAATATAAATCAGATACAAAACAACAATAATGAAAGTCATAATCTTCATCAAGAAGAAAATCTAAAAGAAGTAAAAATTACAGATCAAAACAGTTCAAAAAAGGGTAATTTAAAATATATCTTAACATTTATATTATTTATCGTATTGTTTGCGTTAGTATACTTTTTACCAGATATAAGTGAATATATTAATTTAGCTATAGCTAACAAAAAAGCCGAAAAAAATAATGTAGTAATAACTACTGGAACTCTAAAATGTAAATTAGAAAATAGTGATTCAAAATTGGATTACTCATACTTAGCATTATTTGACTTTAATGATAGTAAATTAACAAAATTAACCTACACAATAACAACAAAAGGTGATGAAACAGTAGATAATGAAGACCTAGAAAAGCTAAATACTGAATGTAAAAATCTAGAAACTCATACTTCTTCAGAAACTGGTATCATTGTTGGTTGTACCTTAAATAGAGGAAGTTTCACTAAAAAACAAATATTTAACTACAAAGATATAGACACTGATAAAATCACTTCAATATATGCTGAGGCAGGAGGAATATATCCTGAATATAGATTAGATGAAAATATTGATACAATAGAAAAGAATATGAAAGCATCAGGATATAGCTGTGAAAGAATAAAATAATTGACATCGATTTACAAATACACAAAATGGTAAATTATGTAAACCATTGTAAACTCTTTACGTTTATGGTATAATCATAAACACAAGGAGTTTTTTTATGAAATATTTAATTTATATAATGAATTGTTTATTATTGATTTTAATACCAGCCGTAGTTTATCAAACACCAATTGATAATCAAAAACAAACAGTAGAAATAGATTCTTCTATAAAAAAAGTAAAGAGTAAAGTAATCACAACTGAGAAGAAAATAGGACAAAAAGATTCTGAAGAAGTAAAATCAGAAGAAAATGAAGAATTAAAAGAAGATAATAAGATCATTAACAATAATGAGATAAAAGAAGAAAAAAAGGTTGAACAACAAAAGCCTGAAGAACAACCAATTCCACCAAAGAATGAAACACCTATAGAGCCACCAGTAGAAGAAAAAGAAAATGATGTAATAGAAACGCAAGTTGGTAAAATGAGTGGTTATGGTCCAAACTGTGTCGGCTGTAGTGGCTATCTTGCTAGTGGAAAATACGTTGGTAATGGTACTATTTATTATAATGATAAAAAATATGGTAATGTCAGAATAGTAGCTGGAGACTATAAATACAAATTAGGAAGTATTGTTAGAATTAAGAATTCTAAAGTATCAAGCGAACCAATCCTTGCTATCGTATTAGATAGAGGAGGGACTATAGGACTTAATAAAACTTTCATGTTTGATTTATTATTTGAAAGTGAAGAAGTAGCGAGTAAATATGAAGTATCATATAATGTTACTTTTGAAATATTAAGAAATGGTTATTAAATTAACTAGGTAATACAATTTACCTAGTTTTTATTTGTAAATAAATAAAAAAGTGTTATAATAAAAAACACTTTAAAGAGAAACTGTAATAGAAAAAACGATTATGAAACGTATGAAATGAGGAAAAATTCATGAAAGAAAATTATGAATCTATAAATGATAAAATATATTTTAATGAACTAAAAAAGCCCTTATTAACAAGAGAAGAAGAAAAAAATTTAGCACAAAAGATTAAAGAAGGAGATATACAAGCTAAAAATGAATTCATAGAAAAAAATTTAAGATTAGTTATCAGCATTGCTAAGAGTATCTATAGAAATTACCCAGTTAATGATTTAACATTTATGGATTTAGTTCAAGAGGGTAATATAGGTTTAATGAAAGCAATTGATAGATATGATGCAACAACAGGTAATAAATTTTCAACATATGCTACTAGCTTGATAAAAAGCGCAATAACAAGATCAATATATAATAAAAGTAAAAATATCAAGTTACCCAGAGAAATAGAGGAAGATATAGTTAAATTAAATAAAACTAGGAAAAAACTACAAAATGAATTTAATAGAGAACCAAAAATCGAAGAACTTGCTGAAGAATTAGATATTTCAAAAGATAAGATAATTAAACTAATAAAACTACAACAAAATACTATTAGTCTTAATACACTTGTTAATGATGAAAAAAGTTCTGAACTAGGAGATTTTATTTCAACAATGATACCATCACCAGAAGAATTAATTATAGATAATACTAAAAAAGAAGAATTAATAAAACTATTAAATAATTGTAATTTAAATGAAAATGAAATAAATGTTCTAAATCTCAGATATGGGTTTGATGATAACTGTCCAAAAACTTATGAAACTATTGCAGAAATACTTGGTTACAGCTATCAGTGGATAATGAAGATAGAAGAAAAAGCATTGAAAAAAATAAGGAATAATAAATATGTTAAATCACTTGCAGACTATATGGAAAATTATGAAGAAGCATTAAGTAATATTGATAAATTTAGACAAGAAACAAAGAAAAGTAAAACTAAAACATATAAAAAATAATAATAATAATTATTTATTAAAAAACATATCAAAATTAGCTATATTAACTAAAAGGACTAGTTTAATTTATAAAAATAATGTACAATTGATATAGAGAATACAAGAAGAAAGCAGGTACACTATGGAATTAACTAGTTTGAATGATAGACAAAAAGAAGCAGTATTATATAATAACGGTCCACTTCTTATTATTGCAGGAGCTGGAGCAGGAAAAACAAAAACATTAACAACAAAAATAGCTTATTTAATTGAAAATGAAAATGTTCATCCCTATAATATATTAGCGATAACATTTACAAATAAAGCCGCAAAAGAAATGAAAGATAGATTATATTCACTAATTGGAGACCTATCAAAAAAATTACAAGTATCAACATTTCACAGTTTTGGTTTAAAACTACTACGTGAAAATTATAATTTACTAGGATATGATAAAAACTTTGTAATTATGGATAGTGATGATTCCTTAACAGTCGTTAAAAAAATAATAAAAGATATGGGATATGATCCAAAGATATATAATCCTAAAGCCATAAGAAATAAAATAAGTAGTTGTAAAAACGAATTAATGTCTCCAAATGCTTATGAAAGATATGCTATCAGTGATTATGAAAAAGTAGTTCAAAAAGTTTATGATAAATATGAAAAGAAACTACAAAAAAACAATTCAGTTGACTTTGATGATCTACTACTTTTACCAATAAAACTATTTAAAGACTATCCAGATACTTTAGAAAAATATCAAGAACTTTATAAGTATATTTTAATTGATGAGTATCAAGATACAAATGAAGCTCAATATATACTTACCAAAACATTAGCTTCTAAACATAAACGAATTACTGTAGTAGGTGATGATTCACAAAGTATATACTCATTTAGAGGAGCGAACTATAAAAATATTTTAAACTTTGAAAAAGATTATCAAGACGCAAAAACAATTTTACTTGAAGAAAATTATCGTTCAACTAGTACTATTCTAGATGCTGCAAATCAAGTAATAAAAAATAATAAACAAAGAAAAGATAAAAATCTTTGGACCTCACGTGGTAAAGGTGAAAAAATTAAATACTATAGAGCATATAATGAAAGAGATGAAGCTCAGTATGTAATAAGAAAAATAAAAGAACTAGTAGTAAGAAATGTAGAATATAAAGATATCGCTATCTTATATAGAACCAATGCACAATCCCGTGTCTTAGAAGAAGAATTCTTAAAAGAAAATATGCCATATCGAGTTATAGGAAGTTTCTACTTCTATTCAAGAAAAGAAATAAAAGACTTAATTGCGTACTTAAGACTAATCCATAATACTAAAGATAATATCAGCTTACTTCGTGTAATTAATACACCAAAAAGAGGAATAGGACTAAAGACAATTGAAAACTTAACTCTAAAAGCTGATGCAGAAAACATTAGTATATACGAAGCTATATCAACTGGAAAAGAATTAGAATTCAAAAACATAATTGAAAAATTACGAGAAATAAAAGAAGAATTAACTTTAACTGAACTAATTGATAAAGTATTAGATGCATCTGGTATGAAAAAAGATTTAGAAGAAGAAAAGTCATTAGAAGCAGAAATAAGATTAGAAAACTTAGAAGAATTTAAATCTATAACTAAATCATTTGAAGAAAAAGAAGGTTTAATTTCTTTAGAAGACTTTTTATTAGAAATCAGCCTAGTAAGCGATGTAGAAGAATATAAAGATGATCCAAATAGAATTAGTTTAATGACAATTCATTCAGTAAAAGGATTAGAGTTTGATCATGTATTCGTAGTTGGAATGGAAGAAGGAATATTTCCTCACATGAACTCACTAATGGAAAATCAAGAATTAGAAGAAGAAAGAAGACTTTGTTATGTCGCAATAACAAGAGCAAAAGAAGACTTACACTTAGTAAATACTAGATGCAGAACATTATTTGGAAAAGAACAAGTAAATCCTGCAAGTAGATTTATTAGTGAAATAAATAACGACTTAATTGAGACAAATGTTAAAGAAGAACTAAAAGAAAAAGAAGTAAAAATTGATACTAAAGAAATGTTTAGAGATGAAGAAGTTGATTACCAAGTAGGAGATTATGTATATCACGAAACATTTGGTACAGGACGTGTAGTAGAAGTAACTAACACTTTAGTAAGTGTTGCTTTTAAACATCCACATGGTATAAAAAAACTAATGAAAAATCATAAAAAGTTATCTAAAGTATAAAGGAGAATTTATGAAAAAAGTAAGAAAATGTGTAATTCCTGTTGCTGGTATGGGGACAAGATTTTTACCCGCAACAAAAGCAACACCAAAAGAGATGTTGCCAATAATTGATAAACCTACACTTCAATATATAGTAGAAGAAGCCGTAGCAAGTGGTATAGAAGAAATATTATTTATTACTAGTCCATATAAGAACTCAGTATTAGATCACTTTGATAAAAGTTATGAACTTGAATCAAGATTAAGAGAAAGTGGAAAGTTAGATAAATTAGAGATAATAGAAAATGTATCTAATTTAGCGAAATTCTACTATATGAGACAAGGATCACCAAAAGGAAGTGGACATGCTATAAAACTAGCTAGATCTTTTGTTGGAAATGAACCATTCGCTGTTATGTATGGTGATGATTTAATGAAATCAGACACTCCAGTTTTAAAACAATTAATTGATATATACGAAAAAAGAGATTGTAATGTTATAGCCGTTCAAGAAGTTGATCGTTCTTTAGTATATAAATATGGAATTGTTGAATATGAAAATGATGAATTAAAAATTAAAAATATTGTTGAAAAACCTAGTGTAGATGAGGCTCCAAGTAATCATGCAGGACTTGGTAGATATATTGTAAAACCAGAGATCTTTGATGAACTTGATAAAATATCAAAAGGTGCTGGTGATGAATATCAATTTACTGATGCTATGAAAGCTCTAATGCAAACTCAAGACTTTTACGCATGCAATTTTGAGGGAAAATACTTTGATATTGGAAATCAATTTGGCTATATCAAAGCTAATATTGAGTATGCATTAGATAGAGAAGATATAAAAGATGAATTGTATAATTATTTAGTAAATAAAACAAAATAGTAATAGAAAATTTATCTAAAGTAATATATAATATAAATAGAGGTGATAAAATGAAAGATAATGAAATTTATTCAAAAGTATTCACATGGTTATGTATAGGGTTATTAATTACTTTTGTATCAGCATATGCATTATCATTAAATATTGAATTATTAGCAAAAATATTATCTATTGGAATTATTCCAATAATTATTCTAGAATTAGTAATAGCACTAATGATGGGATTTTTAATTAAAAAGATGAGTCCGATTATGGTTAGGTTATGCTATATAATATATTGTATAGTAACAGGAATTACTTTTTCTACAATCTTTATGGCATATAAGATGTCATCAGTTATTTCTATATTTGCAATCTGCGCAATTATATTTGGTGGATTAGCTATTTATGGATATAAAACAAAAAAGTCTTTAAATAATTTAGGAACAATTTTGTTTTTTGCTATTATTGGATTGATAATAGGGGAGTTGTTAAATTTATTTATTTTCAAAAGTCCAACTGCTGAAATTGGTTTCTCTGCATTAGGTGTATTAATATTTACAGGATATATTGCCTATGATGTAAAGTCAATTGAGTACCTTTTACCAACATTAGGAGAAGATAAAACAGCGGTATATTGTGCATTTCAATTATACCTTGACTTCATAAATTTATTTATAAGGCTATTAGAATTATTTGGAAAAAGAGATGACTAAGTCAATCCTTTTTTTATTTATAAGGAAAGTGCGTTAAAATGGCAAAAGATTTATATTAAAGAAAATAACAAGAAAATAACTTAATATTATAAATAATGAAATTTTATGATAAAATTATATTAGTAATAGTTAGTAAAATTATGATTAAGTATAATGTTTAATCAAATAGTATTAAACTAAACAAAGAAAATTAAAAGGTGATAAAATGAATAACATAACACAAGAAAGAATGGAAGAATTAATAAATATCTTAGAAGAAGCAAATAGAAATTATTATGTTTTAGATATGCCAACTATAACCGATCAAGAATATGATAAATATCTACGAGAATTAATTGAAATAGAAATGCTTCATCCAGAATGGGCACACAAAAATTCTCCAACTCAAAGAATTGGTGGAGAAGTACTTGAAGGTTTTCAAAAAGTAACTCATAAAATACCAATGATGTCTTTAAGCGATGTCTTTTCAGAAAGTGAAGTTATAGCTTTTGATGAAAGAATAAAAAAAGAAGGTATTACACCTAAATATGTTTGTGAACTAAAAATAGATGGTCTTTCAGTATCATTACTTTATGAAAAGGGAAAATTAGTTAGAGCCGCAACACGTGGAGATGGTACAACAGGAGAAGATATTACTCATAATGCTAAAACAATTAAATGTATTCCACTTAAATTAACAGAAGAAGTTGATATAGAAGTACGTGGTGAAATCTTCATGAATAAGAAAACACTAGATAAGTTAAATGAAGAAAGAAAAAAGAAAAATGAACCATTACTTCAAAATTGTAGAAATGCCGCAGCTGGTTCTATTAGACAATTAAATTCCAAAGTAGCGGCTAAAAGAGGTTTAGATAATTTTATATATCATTTACCAAATCCCCTTGATTATGGTATTCATACTCATCATGAAGCATTAGAATATATGAAAAGATTAGGTTTTAAAACAAATCCTAATAATAAACTAGTAAATAATATTAATGAAGTTTTAGAGTTTATTGAACAAAAAGGTAAAGAACGTGAAGAACTTCCATATGATATTGATGGTATCGTAATAAAAGTAGATAATATTGATAGTCAACAAGAACTGGGGTATACTGCCAAATATCCAAAATGGGCAACAGCGTATAAATTTCCTGCAGTAGAAGTGTTAACTAAATTGAAAGATATTATCTTTACAGTTGGACGTACAGGTCAGATTACCCCAAATGCTGTATTAGATCCAGTTATAGTAACTGGTTCAACTATCTCAAGAGCGACACTTCATAACGAAGAATATGTTAAAGATAAGAATTTAAAAATTGGAGATATTGTATCAATAAGAAAAGCAGGTGATGTAATTCCTGAAGTTGTAGAAGTAAAAAAAGAAAGAAGAACAGGACTAGAAGAAGATTTTAAAATGATTGAATCATGTCCTATGTGTGAAACTAAACTTATTAAAAAAGAAGGTCAAATTGATTATTTTTGTCCAAATGAAAAATGTCCAGCTAGACATATTGAAAGTCTAATCCACTTTGCATCCCGTGACGCGATGAATATTGATGGACTAGGTGATAGAATCATGGAAGACTTTTATAACTTTGGTGTAATAGGAAATATTGCTGATATTTATTCATTAGAAAAACATAAAGATGATTTAATAAGATTAGAAGGATATGGAGATAAATCAATAACTAACTTATTAGAAGCAATAGAAAAAAGTAAACAAAACTCATTAGAAAGATTATTATTCGCATTAGGTATACCTCATGTAGGAGCAAAAACAGCTAAAATACTAGCGAGTCATTATTTAACTATGGATAATTTGATAAATGCAACGGTAGAAGATTTAATTGCCATTCAAGATATTGGTGATATTATAGCTAAAAGTATAACTAACTATTTTAGTAATCAAAATAATGTTGGTATAATTAACGAATTAAAAGATTTAGGTATAAATATGACATATTTAGGTAAAAAGATAGAAACAAATGAATTATTCTCCGGAAAAACATTTGTATTAACAGGTAGTCTTACTTTATTTACTAGGGAAGAAGCAAAAGAAAAAATAGAATCTCTAGGAGGTAAAACTACTGATTCAGTTTCAAAAAAGACATCCGTAGTAATTGTAGGAGAAAATCCTGGAAGTAAATATGAAAAAGCCAAAAATCTAAATATAGAAATATGGACTGAAAAAGACTTAGAGGAAAAATTAAAATAGGGAGTTGTGAAAATATGAATAATAATGAATATCTTAATGAGGAAAAATATCAAAAAACTAAAAACAAGATTAAAGTTATACTTGTGATTGCTTTTTTAATAGGTATATCAATAGGAGGATTTCTTTTATATAAAGGACTAGGTAATTCTGCAGAATCAAAAATTGAAAAATTAGAAAAAGAGTTAAAAACACAAAAAAAGGAACTAGAAGACAAAGGTGTTCAGTACGATTCACTTGCAAAGTATACTGATGGGGAAGTATATGATTTAAAAATAATAACTAATGCATTAGATCCAAGCTTTGATCATTGTGCTTTTGATGAATATAAAAATAACTCTATTACTAGAAAATATTGTTCGCTAAAAAATGCAAATGGAGATTTTGCTAGAACAGGGTATATAATGTTTGGTGGATTTATAATTTTTGTTACTTGTATAATATGTGGAACAAACTTTGTAGCGCTTACAAAAGGTAGAGAAGTAATGGCTTTTCACACTCAGCAAGCTATGCCTATTGTTAAAGAAACTGCAGAAGAAATAGCTCCAACTATAGGAAAAGCTAGTAGTACTATAGCAAAAGAAATGGCCCCAGTATATGGAGATATAGCTAGGAAAATTACAAAAGTCATAAAAGAAGGAAGAAAAGATGATGAAAAATAAGTGTTCAAGCACTTGTTTTTTATTTTAAGTTATAAAAAATTACAATATACTAAATATAGCTAATAACTAAATTTATCTAGAAAATAAATACCTTTTAGTAAATTGACAAAGTTGATTTATTCAAAGAAAAAATTGAAAAAGATAAAAAAATATGTTATAATATGCAGCGATGAGGGGGATTATTATGTTTAAAAAAAATAAAGAAATTTATGAGGATGATGAAATTATCATTGATAAAATAAATTATATTGATAATAATGAAGAAAAAGAAAAAAGAGCAAAGAAATTAATTAATATTTTCTTTTATGCAGCAATAATTATTATCTTACTAATTTCAATAGATATAGTCTGTATTACAAAATTCAATGTTGGGCCATTTTTTGCGATTAGAACTAATGTATATAATGATGGCGGAACTAAAGTTTATTATGGTATAGGTTATAAAGTTATTAAATATCATCAAAAACAAGGACGTAGAGATACAGTAATAGGAATGTGGTCAATGCCATATTCAACTACACCAACTGATATAAAATTAGTTGACTTAGCTATTGAATTAGAAAATAACCCAGAAAAAAATTATCAAAAATTTTCTAATAAATTTTTAAGAGTTTCAGGACAAGCATCTAAAGTAAATAAAAAAGCTAATACTATCACATTAAAATATTATGATGAAGATGGAAAATACACTCTTAATTTAATATGTCAATTATCAAAAGATTCAAAAAAAGTATCAACTAAAAAGATAAATAGTAACATAAATATAATTGGTACTGTTTCAAAATATGAATTAAAAAATAAAAGCAATCCCAATACATTGTATATGAAAGATTGCTTCACTGAATAAATAGTACAAGTTACTATTTTTTTTCTTATAATTTATTTAGTTATCTCAAATAGTAATCCCTTATAATATTTCCAAGCTAATACTCTAAATGCTAATTTATCTATTAATTCTTCACTAACAGTTCCATTTGAAACAGCAGTTTTTAAAGCAGCTATATCACTTTTATAATCTGTTGTAATAATTAGATCATTTCCTGCTAAAACAGCTTTAACTACAGTATTATCTATATTAGATAGTGATCACATATCAAGATTATCAGTCATAACAATACCAGTAAAATCAAGATTATCTCTAAGTAAATTATGTACGCTAGCTGATAATGATGCAGGATTTTTATTATCTATACTAGTTACAACATTATGACCTACAAGAATAGCCTCAGCTCCAACATCAATTCCAGCTTTGAATGGTGGTAAATCATTAGTTCTAATTTCCTCATATGTACGATTATCAATAGAGTCTTCATCATGTGTATTCGTATTATGTCCATAGCCAGGAAAGTACTTTAATGTATAAGATACACCAGTTCCCATACTTGCATCAATTACTGTTTTTGCATATGTAGAAGTTAAGCCAGTATTTTCTCCTAACGTTCTTTCATATATATAATCACTAGAATCAGTAGAAACATCAACAACAGGAGCTAAGTTTAAATTTAAGCCCAAATTCTTTAATATTGAACTTTTATAGATTGTATCATCTTTAATAAGATTAAATCCACCTTCATTATATAACTCCTTTGATGATTTAAATTCTTCTTTAACAAGATTTGTATTACTACTTACCCTTACAACCTTGCCACCTTCCTCATCAACCGCAGTAAGAATAGGGATTTTAGCTGCATCTTGAAGATTAGTAATCATATTTTTTACTTCATTTTCTGTTTTATTTTTAAAGTCTTTTTCAAAGAATATATATCCAGCAAGATTATATTTTTTTAAATCTTCAATTGCGTTTGTATCAGGATATCTAACTAGAAATAATTGACCAATCTTTTCATTTAAAGGCATAGTCTTTAACTTATTATTAGCGAGTGTATAAAAATCACTAAAGATTCCATTGTCAGACCAAACTGTTGGAACTTCATCATCGTCATTTGATACATGGTATGTTTCACAATTTATGATACTTACATCTTGAAATTGTTTATTCTTATCAAGTAAACCTGTATATTCAATTAAAACATTAGCCCCTAAAGAAGTATCAATATCACTAGCATTAAAAGTATAAATAACGTTATTTTTATCCTGTATAGTTAACTTAGATTTAGATATAACAGTAGCCTCAATATCCTTTGTTTCTACAGGTTTATTAGACTTCTTAATATTAACAACAGAAAATCCTAAGACGATTATTATAACAGATAAGAAAGAAATGATTTTTAGTTTTTTATTCATATAAAATCACCTAATAAATTATATTATTTAACAAAACTTATATGAAAAAATATTAAAATTATAATTTGATTAAATTACATATAAAACTAGCCATAATTAGAAAAAACATGATATAATATAAAAGTTAAGGAGGAATCCATATGGAAGAAAAGTTAAAAGAAGAAGAAGTTTTACATGTCGCTAAATTAGCGCGTATTGAAATTGATAAAGAAGAATTGAAATCTTATCAAATTAAATTAAAAAAATTATTAAACGAAATAGAAAAAATCAATGAAATAGAAATAAAAGACAGTGATATATTAATTTGTCCAACTGAAAATAAATGTAAGTTAAGAGAAGATGTTAACGGTGAAATGTTATCTCCAAAAGAAGTTTTGGAAAATGCACCACGAAAAAGTGGTAACTATATAGCTGTACCAGTAGTAATAAATGAGTAGGTGATTATATGAGCAAATATTTAGATTTATCCTTAGTAGAAATTAATAAATTATTAAAGGAAAAAAAGATAACTCCAAAAGATTTGGTATTAGAATCTTTTGAAAGAATAGAACAAAATAAAGACTTAAACTGTTTCATAACTTTAAATAAAGAACAAGCTCTAAAAGAAGCTGAAGCTTTAGAAAAAGAAGAAGTAGATTCTCTAACATTTGGTATTCCTATTGCTATAAAAGATAATATTGTAACTAAAAATTTAAAAACAACAGCCGCATCAAAAATGTTAGAAAATTTTAATCCTATCTATGATGCCGATGTTATAAAAAAAGTAAAAGATGCTAAAATGATAATCATTGGAAAAGCAAACATGGATGAATTTGCTATGGGATCATCTAATCAAACTTCATATTTTGGTGCCGTTAAAAATCCATGGAATAAAAAACGTGTTCCAGGTGGATCAAGTGGTGGAAGCGCTGCTATAGTAAGTAGTAGAATTGCCCCAATTGCTTTAGGATCAGATACTGGAGGTTCAATTAGACAACCATCTAGTTTTTGTGGAATAGTAGGTATGAAACCAACATATGGAAGGGTATCCAGATTTGGACTTATTGCCTTTGCATCAAGTTTAGATCAAATAGGTCCAATGACAAGAAATGTTTATGAAAATGCTGTAGTTTTAAACGCAATATGTGGAAAAAGCGATAATGATCTAACTAGTATAGATACTAAAGAGGACTTCACAAGACTAATTGGTAAAAGTATTAAAGATATGAAAATAGCCATTCCAAAATTCTATGTAAGTGATGTAGTAGATAAAGAGATAAAAGATAGTTTACAAAATGTTTTAAAATTATTAAAAGAAAATGGTTGTACAATAGACTATGTAGATATAAGTTATATAGAACAAGCTGTACCATTATACCAAATTATTGCTATGGGAGAAGCTAGTTCAAACTTAGCTAGATTCGATGGTATTCGTTATGGATATAGTTACGAAACACCAGAAAATATAGAAGATTTATATTTAAAAAGTCGAAAGTTAGGTTTTGGAAATGAAGTAAAAAGACGTATTATGGTAGGAAGTTATCTTTTAAGTGGAGAAAATGCTAAAATTTATTATGATAAAGCCTTAGAGATAAGAAGTGTTATGAGAAAAAGTTTTCTTGAAACATTTAAAGACTATGATTTAATTATAGGACCAACCACAACAACTTCTGCATATGAATTAGGAAAAGATTTAGATGATGCTGTAAAATCATTTGTAGACGACGTTTTAACTATACCTGTTAATATGGCTGGACTTCCAGGAATGAACTTACCAATCGGATTTTCAAAAGAAAACTTACCAATCGGTATGCAAATTATAGGAGCTCCATTAGAAGAAGCCAAAATGTATCAATTAGCTAGTTTTATTGAAAAAAAACTAAACCTAGATTTAAGTCCATTAGGAGGTGATACTAATGAGTAAATATATTGAAACAATAGGTATTGAAGTCCATGTAGAATTAAAAACTAACAGTAAAATATTTTCTAATTCTATAAATGGTTATGGACAAATGGCAAACTCCTTAACCAATATTATTGATTTAGGTTACCCAGGAACACTTCCAACTGTAAATAAAGAAGTAATTAATTTAGGTATAAAAGCTGCAACTATTCTAAATTGTAAGATAAGACGTGATATGCATTTTGATCGTAAAAATTATTTTTATCCAGATAATTCAAAAAACTATCAAATAACACAAGCAAGAACACCAATAGGATATGATGGATATGTAGAAATAGAAATAGACGGAGTAAAGAAAAAAATAGAAATAGAAGAAATGCACATTGAAGAAGATACATGTAAAAGTACTCATAGAGGCGATAAAACTCTACTAGATTTTAACCGTGCCGGAGTACCATTAATAGAAATAGTAACTAAACCATGTATTTCAAGTAGTATTGAAGCCAAACTTTACTTAGAAAAATTAAAAGAACTATTATTTTATGCAGATATAAGTGACTGTAAAATGGAAGAAGGATCTATGAGATGTGATGCGAATGTCTCAATCAGAAAAGATGAAAATTCTCCATTTGGAACAAAATGTGAAATAAAAAATATTGGCTCAATCTCTAATGTTGGACTAAGTATTGAAAAAGAAATTGAAAGACAAGAAAAATTGCTAAATGAAGGTAAAACATTTAAAGAACAAACAAGACGTTTTGATGATAAATTAAATGATACTGTTTTAATGCGTGTTAAAGAAACAGGAAATGATTATCGTTACTTTCCAGAACCTGATATACCATTTATTCATTTAACAGATGAGATGATTTCAGAAGCAAAAAAGACAATTCCAATGCTTCCAGATGAAAGAAGATGTGAATATATAAAACGTGGTGTATCAGAAATAAATGCCAACAAATTAATTCAAAATAGACAGTTAAGTGATTATTTCAATACATTATTAGATTCAAAACTAAATTTTAAAATTGCTAGTAATCTTTTACTTGGTGATATATCTGGTTATTTAAATAAAAATGAAAAGGAACTAAAAAACACAACACTTACAAAAGAAAGATTAATTGAGCTAGTAGAAAAAGTAGAAGATAATACCCTAACAAGTAAAAACCTAAAGGATATTTTAGATAAAGTTTTAGAAGAAGATAAAAAGATTGTTGATATAATAAAAGAAACTGGTATTGAAAATATTACTGATCAAGACACTTTAAGAACAATTATTAAATCTATTATTGAAAACAATGAGGAAAGTGTTAAAGATTATAAAGAAGGAAAAGATAGAGCTATTAAATTCCTAATGGGCCAAGTTATGAAAGAAACAAAAGGATCTGCTAATCCACAACTTGCAATGACCATTTTAAAAGAGGAATTAAACAAGTTTGGTAATTGAAAAACACTACCACATAGTGTATAATAATAATACTAGGATGTGAATAATATGAAAAACTTTTTAAAAAATAATAAATTTATAATTGTTGCTATTGCTATATTTCTTGTAATAGTATTATTGTTAGTGCAAGTAAAAAATATTTTCTTTCCTCAAAGCGCTAATGCATTATATGGCGATCGCCTAAAGGGAATAGAAGAAGTAAAAATAACAGAAAAAGATCAAGGAAAAATCAAATCAACTTTAGAAAGCGATGGAGGTATTAAAACTGCAACAGTAAGAACTTCCGGTAAAACTTTAGAAGTTATAATCACTGTAAATGACGATGTATCTCTTGATACTGCAAAACCTTATGTCAATAAAATATTAGAGGCATGCTCTGATGAACAAAAATCATATTATGATATTCAAGTGTTCATAAAAAAAGAAAATGGTGGTAATGACTTTCCTATTATAGGATATAAGCATCATAAAAAGGCTGGGTTCACATTTACAAAAGATAGAGCGGTGAGTTAATAATGAAAAAGAAATTAATAATTATAGTTCCTATATTTATTGCTTTAATAACATTCATTTTTGTATATAGATACTATAATAAAGAAGATAAAACAACAACTTTAACAGTTACAGAAAAAAGATGGGTTCAAGAAAACTCTGATAAAACAGTAGATTTTGAAGTTGTAAACGACTACCCATTATATGGAATGAATGGAGAAGGAGTTGTTTTCGATTTTCTAAAGGATTTTGAAACTAATATAGGAATGGAGTTTAATAAAATTCCTTACTTAAAAAATTCAACAACTAAAACTGATAGTTTTAGAATTAGAATATTAGATAATAGCAAAGATAAAACTGATAAAGACCTTCCATTATTTACAGATAACTATGTTGCTGTTGGAAAAACATATCAAAGAATTAATCATATTAAAGATATGAAAAATATTACATTCGGTATTTTTAGTCAAGATGCAACTGAATTAAGTTATTACCTAAAAAGTGGTACAAACCTATCATTTAAAATATATGATAATATCGAAAGTCTATATCAAGCACTAAATCAAGATGAAGTAAATATGATAATAGTACCAAATATAATGTACTTAAATTATACAATTCAAAAAGATAAATATTCTATTAACTACTATTTTACAGAAAAGAAAAAAGATATAGTTTTAACATTAAGTGATAATAATGAAAAATTAAATAAAATAGTAAAAAAATATTATAATAAGTGGAAAGCAACTAAATATGTTAAAGAATATAATAAGGCTTATCTAGACTATTATTTAAAAGAAAATAATTTAGATGCTAAAACAAAAGCATCTCTAATTTCTAAAAGTTATACATATGGGTATATAGAAAATGCCCCATATGAAGTAAATGTAAATGGAAAAGTAGCTGGAATAGCTGGAGAATATATTGATAGACTTTCAAGATTAACAGATATTGAATTTAAATATAAAAAATATAAAAATAAAAAAGAGCTAGAAAAAGCTATCGATAAT
Organism: uncultured Bacilli bacterium; assembly: GCA_934162665.1. Taxonomy (GTDB): domain Bacteria; phylum Bacillota_I; class Bacilli_A; order RF39; family UBA660; genus RUG14670. The sequence goes on along the minus strand of CAKPJN010000004.1, from coordinate 61,379 downwards.
GGTGATATTGATGTCTACTTTGATTATTACAACTATACTAATAATAAGTATAAAGCAACACTTTCAACTTTTATAGAAGAATACGTAGTATTAGGCAGAGAAAAAGATCAACATATAGTAACATCATTTGAGAGCTTAAAAGAAGAAGATATTGTAATGTTAAATAATGACTCATTATATAACTACTTCTCTAGTAACTCAAAAGCAAATATAAAAACTTATGATAATTTAGATGATTTAGTAAAAAATGCTAAAGATAAAATGATAGTAGTAGATAAAGAAATATATGTACACTATCAAAATTCTAAATTTTCTAAATTAAAATTATTATATTTAGATACAATGATGAATGACTATAAATTTATGGTAAAAAATAATAATGTTGCATTCTATGATTTATTTAACTATATTATAAATACAAATTCTTATTATAATTATAGAAATAGTGGTATTGAAAACCTACATGCATCAATTTTAGAAAATTCAACATTTGAACAAGTATATACAATCGTTTTAACAATCATTTTTGTACCTATTATAATTTTAACTACAGTATATTTAATACTAAAGAAGAAAAGAACAATTAAAAAGGTAAAAATAACAGATAGACATAAATATACAGATATGTTAACATCATTAAAAAATAGAAATTACTTAAATATAAAAATGCCAGAATGGGAAGATTCAAAAGTATTCCCTCAATCAATTGTTATTGTTGATTTAAATAATGTTAAATATATAAATGATAACTATGGACATGAAGAAGGGGATCAATTAATTATTAAAGCTGCTGGAATTTTAGTAAATACTCAATTAGAAAATAGTGAAATTATTCGTACAGATGGAAATGAATTTTTAATTTACTTAGTAGGTTATAGTGAAAGACAAATTTCTACATATACTAAAAAATTGTCTAAAGAGTTTAAAAACTTACCACATGAGTTTGGAGCAGCAGTTGGTTATAGTATGATATTAGATGAAATTAAAACATTAGATGATGCAATAAATGAAGCTACACTAGAAATGATAACAAATAAAGAAGATTTTAAATAAAGGGGAAATAGTAATGGAGCGAGTAAGAAAGGTTTTTAAAAATATAATAGAAGTAATAAAAAAACCTGAGATGAGGGTATTACCTGGTCAACTCGCTTTTTTCTTTGTTATTTCATTAATTCCGCTTATTGCATTGATAGGTGCAATAGCTGCTAAATTTTCTATTTCAATAGAAACCGTAAAAGAAAGCATAATGGGTGTAATTCCTAGTGGAGTTGCAAATGTTTTATTGAGCACAATAAATGGAGAAAGACTAAATTTTAATATTATAGTCTTCTTTTTCTCCGCTTTTATTTTAGCGTCTAATGGACCTCATTCTATGATAATCACATCAAATGAAATTTATAAAATTAAATCACGTGATATAGTAAGTAGAAGAATAAAAGCAATTATGATGACAGTAGTGCTAGTTTCACTATTACTATTTTTATTAGTTGTACCTGTATTTGGTAATTCCATATTTGGAATATTAAAGGAGTATTCAAAAAATCAAACTGCCGTAGATGCTCTATATACAGTATATAAAATACTAAAATATCCAATCTCTATAGTTTTAGTATATTTAAATATAAAATTACTTTATGTTTTGGCACCAGATAAAAAGATTGAAAGTAATTCAACTACTCAAGGAGCAATTTTTACTACAATAAGTTGGATTATAGCAACAGAAATATATTCAATATATGTCGGAAAATTTTCAAAGTATAATATTTTTTATGGAAGTATCTCAAATATATTAATTTTACTATTATGGGTATATATCTTATCATATATATTTGTATTAGGAATGGCATTTAATGCTGGTAACACATTAGAATTTAAAAAAGAAGAAAAATTTAAAGCTATAAGATAATCTTACATTAAAAAATTTCAAGTAATTGAAAAAAAAGTATAATAATGTTATAATACGATAAGCGAGGTATACAAATGAAAAAGAAATTAAAAAATACAAAAGAACAATTATTTAAATTCCTAAAAAGGGTAAAAGAAGAACATTTAATAAAATTATATATCCAAAATAATATCCTATTTGTAACATTTTTAATCACTTGTTTAATAAACTCTACAATGATTCGTTTTTTTACTATGCATACATTAGAAAATTACCTATCAATAAAACCAATTATAGCTGATATTGCCATTTTGACTCTTAGTGGAGCATTCGGTTATTTATTTAAGCCTAGAAATAGATTTAAATATTTTTTAGCCTTAGAAGTGTTATATACCGCAATATGCATGATTAACTCAGTTTATTACACTTTCTATACATCATTTGCGTCACTATCAATGTTATCACTTACTCAATACCTTGGGGATGTAGGTGATGCAGTTGTAGAAAATGTTATTCAATTAAAAGATTTACTATATTTAATTCCTTTTATAACGTTTATTGTAGTACATATAAAGTTAAAGAAAAAAGGCTATTATAAAAAAGTTGAATTAAAAACAGAAAGAAAAAGAAAAACAATTAGAACTTTAATTGGTGGAGCGATATTTACATTTGTTTTTATAATTACTTTAACTTCACTAGACATTACTAGATTTGCTAAACAATGGAATCGTGAATACATAGTTATGAGATTCGGTATATATGTGTATCAACTTAATGATGTAATAACTTCACTTCAGCCAAAAATAAATTCTATGTTTGGTTATGATAAAGCTAACAAAAGTTTTAAAGAATATTATAAAGATAAAGAAGGAATGAAAACAAACGAATATACAAATATATTTGAAGGAAAAAATGTAATTGTAATTCATGCAGAAAGTATGCAGGCAAATGTTATAAATTTAAAATTTAATGATCAAGAAGTAACCCCAACATTAAATAAACTAAGTAGTGAAGGAATGTTCTTTTCAAACTTCTATTCACAAGTAAGTGTTGGTACAAGTAGTGATTCAGAATTAACTTTTACAACATCTCTAATGCCAACTCAAAGCGGAACAGCTTTTGTATCATACTTTGATAGAAAATATATATCTATTCCACAATTAATGAAGGAAAAAGGCTATTATACATTCAGCATGCATGGAAATACTGCCGACTTTTGGAATAGACGTACAATGCATCAAAATTTAGGATATGAAAGATTTTACAGTAAAAAAGATTACAAAGTAACAACTGAAAATACAATAGGACTTGGTATAAGCGATAAAGAATTCTTTAGTCAGTCAACAACTAAAATAGAACAAATAGCTAATAGACATAATAATTGGTATGGACTACTTATAATGTTAACAAATCATACACCATTCTCTGAAACTGATAAGTATGGAGAATTTGAAGTCAATATTAAAGAAAACATTACAAAAGAAGATGGAACAGTAGAAGAAGTTATTCATCCTTATATGGAAGGAACAAAATTAGGAAATTATTTTAAATCAGTTCATTATGCAGATAGTGCATTAGGAGAATTTATTGAAGAATTAGATACTAAAGGACTTTTAGATAATACAGTACTTGTCATATATGGAGATCATGATGCTAGACTACCAAAATCTGAATATAACAGATTATACAATTATGATAAGACAACTGATTCATTATTAGATGATAAAGACCCTAATTATAAGGAGTATGATTCTTATCAATATGAATTAGGTAGAAAAGTACCATTCATAATTTGGACAAAAGATATGAAAAATACAAAATTAAATATAGAAATTAAAAATGTAATGGGAATGTATGATGTAATGCCAACTTTAGGAAATATGTTTGGTTTTTATAATAAATATGCATTAGGAAATGATATTTTTAATATAAAAGAAAATAATATAGTCGTTTTTCCAAATGGTAATTGGGTAACTAATAAAATGTATTATAATAGTCAAAAAGGGGAATATTTATCATTAACAGGAGACCCAATCAGTGAAGATGAAATTTCTAAAAATAGTGAATATGCAGAAAAATTACTTAATGTTTCAAATAATATCATTGTATTTGATTTATTAAAAGAAACTGAATCTTAACTATTTAAGAAAGGATGAAGTATGAAACTAAAGAAAAAAGTAAAAAGAAATATATTAGTTGTATTAATATTAGTGGCTTTATGTATTATTATATTTGGAGTACAAAAACTTATTAATAGCAATGATAAAACTACAAAAGAAGTAAAAATTGTAAATACCATAGAAAAGTATGGTTATAATTTAAAAGCTAGTAAAAGTAAAAAATATAAAGATATGTTTAAAAAGCTAAAAGAAATCTTAGAAAAAGATGAAGTTAATGAAGAAGAATATGTTAAACAAATCTCTAAAATGTTTATATATGATTTTTATACTTTAAATGATAAATGTGCAAAAACAGATGTAGGTGGAGTTGAATTTGTTTATCAGTCATTTCAAACCAATTTTTTAACAAATGCAGAGTCGACATATTATAAATATGTTGAAAATAATATCTATAAACAAAGAAATCAAAAATTACCAACAGTATCTAAAATAACTGTTGATAAAGTTGAAAAAATATCTTACGAATATGAAGATAAAACTGATGATGATGCTTATCAAGTAGAAGTAAAGTGGTCTTATACAAGTGATGAATATAGTGATTATCAAACAAAGGCAACACTTATATTTGTTCATGAAGGAAATAAATTATCCTTAGTAGAATTAAGTTAAAAGGACATATAATAATCAAAATATTTAAATTAAATACTAGGTAAATAATACATATTTATCTGGTATTTTCATTTAGAAGTATAAAAATATAAGATATAGAAGATTATAATATATATCTAGCTAACTATAAAAATGCATGTTATAATAACTATGTTGAGGTGATTGCATGAAAAAATGTGTAATTATTATGAACCCAGAAAGCGGAAAATTAAAAAATAAAGAAAATAGAAATGAGCTTTACGATATATTACGTAAATATGGCTATGAAGCAGAGATTAAATATACAAAAGCAAAAAAAGATGCTACTGAAATAGTAAAATCACTAGAAGATGATATTGATTTAGTAATAAGTGCTGGTGGAGATGGGACATTAAACGAGGTAGTAACTGGAAATGTAGAAAGAACACATAAACTAACACTCGCAAATCTCCCTATGGGAACTACTAATGACGTTGGTAATATGTATGGTCTTACAAAAAATTATCAAAAAAATCTAGAAGTATTGCTTCAAGGCGTAAAAAAAACAATTGACGTTTGCTATATAAATGAAACTCCATTTGTTTACGTAGCTTGTTTAGGAGACTATATAGATATGGCATATAATACTCCTAGAGATCTAAAGAAAAAATATGGAAAAGTTGCCTATATATTATATGGATTAAAACAATTAAGAAATAAAATTAATAGATACAAAGTAAAATATAAGATAGACAATAAAGAATATACTGGTGAATACTCTTTCTTTTTCATAACAAACTCATCAAGAGTAGCGGGAATTAATGACATTTATTATGATATTAAATTAGATGACAAAATGTTTGAAGTGGCTTTTGCTAACTTAAAAACGAAAAAGGATATGCTTAAAATGTTTTTCTTAATAAATAATAAAGATGTAAAAGATATTCCAGGTATTACTTATTATCAAACTAATAATCTAGAAATTGAATTTTTAAATCAGCCTAAAACATCATGGTGTATTGATGGAGAAGAATATAAAAATTCAAAAAATAAATTTACTTTTAAAATAGAAAGAAATACAAAAATGCTAATGCCAAAAGAAAGTATAAATAAATTATTTAAAGAAAAGTAAGGAATTTATATTAAAATTTATAATAATTAAAATAAAAGTGATATTAAATCACTTTTTTTGTCGATTAATGTCGATTAAATAAAATGTAAGGTTTTGTCGAAAAGGTATAAAATTAAAAGAAAAAGTTCTATATTTTAGTAGAGAGGTGATACAAGTTGTTGCAGTTAGAAACACAAGTAAATAAAGGAATCATGTTTATACGCTTAGAAGGAGACTTGAATAGTAAAACATTTAATACATTATCAAAGGAGATAAATTATCTATTATATAATCAAGGCATTCATTATTATGTACTAAACTTTGAGGATGTTAGTAAAGTAGATAAAAATATTTTCCTAAAACTTCAAAATAAGCTAATAGAAATATTTTTAAGTTGTGGAAAAGTAGTCATGTGTGGACTGAGTGATATATTTAAAAAACAAATAGGTAGCACTAAAGATAATTTGTTTTACGTAAATAAAGAACAAGAAGCATTTAAATATATAAATTTATAAAAATATGTAGCAATTAATATAGAAAGGAATAAGAAAATGAATATAGAATCTATATTAGATTATGAATGGGTTGTTCATTCTGTTATTAATAAATTTAATAGTCATAATGACTATGAGGATTTATATCAAGTTGGAATGATGGCACTCACTAAAGCTTATCATAATTATAGAAAAGAAGGAGATGCTAAGATAGATGATTGAATTAGAAGATAAACCAAAAATAGCAAAATTTTCAACTTATGCCTATTATTATGTCTTAGGGGAAGTCACTAAATACATAAGAGAAAATAAACCAATAAAGGTAAGCAAAGATTTAATTAAGTTAAAAAGAAAGATAGAAGAAACAAGAGAAATAATGAGTCAAAAATTAGGAAGAACTCCCACCAATATGGAATTATCGCTATTTTTAGAAATAGATGAAGAAAAGATAGAGCAAGCTTTATTAGTTAATGTTGAAACTAAAAGCTTGGATTACTGTTATGAAGAAGATGGTAATGACTTATATAATTCTATAAAAATAGAGGATAATAGTACCAAAGAAAGTATCCTAGATTTAAAAAATGAATTACTTAAATTATCAAGTGAAGAACGAGGACTTATTATTGATAGATACTTTGAAGAAATGACACAACTAGAGGCTAGTAAAAAACATGGATTAAGTCAAGCTCAGGTATCACGTCAAGAAGCTAAAATATTAAAAAAATTAAAAACACGTTTAGAAGCCTAAAAAATAGGCTTTTTTGTATGAAAAAAATTTTCTGGTAAATAATAGTAATGGTGATAAATATGAAAAATGAAAAATATGAAAAAATTGCATCATTGCATAAAGCGGAAGAACATCGAGTAAAAAATGCCATTACTGCTTTTATTTCAGGAGGAATAGTTGGACTAATAGGAGAAGGAATAATAGAACTATTATGTCATTTCTTTTTAATATCAAGATCAAGTGCAGGAACTATTATGATAGTAATACTAATCTTTATTGCGTCACTATCAACTGCATTAGGATTCTTTGATAAATTAGTAAACAAGTTTAAATGTGGACTATTAATTCCAATTACAGGTTTTGCACATTCTATGACAAGTGCAGCACTAGATTATAAAAATGAAGGACCAATATATGGTGTAGGTTCAAACATTTTTAAACTTGCAGGCTCTGTAATCTTATATGGTGTTGTATCAGCTTGGTGTTTCGGAATGATTAGGTATTTTATAGGAGGATAATAATTATGACATTTAAATATAACAATGTATATGTAAAAGAAACTTCAACAGTTGTAGGACCATATGAAAAAAATGGACCATTAAAAAAATATTTTGATAAAAGTTATCAAGATGATTTGTATTTTGGTGAAAAATCATTTGAAAAAGCAGAAATTAAATTAGTAAAAGATAGTTTAGATTTGGTATTAAAAAAATCAGGTATGAAAAAAAATAACATTGATTTAGTTGTAGGCGGAGACCTACTAAATCAAATTACCGCAACCACTTATGGAACATACGGATATGGAAATAGTTTTTTAGGTATTTACGGTGCTTGTAGTACCAGTGTAGAAGGAATGATTATCGCAAGTAGTCTAATTGATAGCAAAAAGGTAAATAACGCTATAGTTACAGTATCTTCACATAACATGAGTAGTGAAAAACAATTTAGAAATCCAACAGAATATGGTGCACCAAAACCAGACAGCGCAACTTTCACCGCAACAGGAGGAGCGTCTATTCTTTTAACAAAAGAAAAAACAAATATAAAAGTAGAATCATCGACTATAGGTAAAATAATAGATTATGAACAAAACGATCCTAATGATATGGGAAAGGTAATGGCTCCAGCCGCTATTTATACTATCAAGAAACATTTAGATGATTTAAAAAGAAAACCTGACTATTACGATCTAATTTTAACAGGAGATTTAGGAGTATATGGTAAAGAAATATTAAAAGACTACATGATGAAAGAATATAAATTAGACTTATCAAAAAATTATAATGACTGCGGAGTTATGCTTTATAATTTAAATACACAAGAAGAAGCAAAAGCAGGAGGAAGTGGACCTGTATGTAGTGCTTTAGTAAATTATTCTTATATTTATGATGAATTAAAGAAGAAAAATTTAAAAAGAGTACTACTAGTCGCAACCGGAGCATTATTTTCACCAACAATGATTTTTCAGAAAGAAAACATATTATCAATTGCTAATGCAATTAGTTTGGAGGTAGTATAATGTTACTTATAAATTCATTTTTATTCTGTGGAATAATTTGCATGATTTCTCAGATTATTTTAGATAATACTAAACTAACTCCAGGGCATATAACAAGTATGTTAGTTATATTAGGTGCTTTTCTAGATTCATTTAGTTTATATGATCAAATTATAAAATATGTAGGTGGAGGAGCATTAGTTCCAATTACTAGTTTTGGACATTCGCTAATTCATGGAGCTCTAGCCAAAGCAAATGGTTTTGGAATCGTAGGAATATTAATGGGAATGTTTGACTTAACCGCAACAGGTATAACTGCCGCAATTATATTTTCATTTATATTTACTCTGATATTTAAACCAAGGGATTAATATCAATAAGTTAATAAAAAGAGATTAGAATTGAAAATATTCTAATCTTTTTATATAAAAAATTAACTATTGCCCAAAACAAGTTCTTTACTTATTGAAAAAAACTCATTTATATTTATAATAATATTATATAGAATAAATGAACTGATATAATGAAAAAATTAAAAAATTTAATAACTAATAATTTAATAGTATTTTTTGTTTTTCTTTTAATACTAGCAATTGGAATAACTTATGCATGGTGGGCATTAACTTTAAAAGGAACTAAAACAAACATCTTAAAAATAGTGGAACAATAGATGTAGATACTACACATACTTACACATTAAGATTATGGATAAATCAAGATGCAGATAATGGAGTTATGGGAACAACATTCCGTGGAAATCTTAGGATAGAATCAAGTCAGAAAATGGAAAATGAACCTACTCCAGAAACATTTAAATTAGCTGATAAGATACTAGAGAAAAATGGTGGAAAAGATGCCATATTAGAAAAAGGTACACCTGACTTTAATACTGTTCCTACTACAAATGAAGGAATGTATGCGACAGAAGATAATTATGTGACTTTTGCAAGTAAGACATGGCGAATTATGAGAATTAATGGTGATGGCACAATTAGACTAATAATGCAAAATGGAATAAATAGTAATAAGCTAATATCGTTTAATACAATCCGCAATTCTTATACATATATGTATTATACCAATAGTACAGCTCAAAAAGAGTTGAATGATTGGTACTCAGTAAATAATTTAACAAATTATGAAAATGAAGTAGTAACAAGTCAGTATTGTGAACAAGCAAAAACAAGCCATTCTAATTCATATACATTTGGTAGCGCAGTAACAGAATTATATACAAATTATACACCTAGTTTATTATGTACAAATGATGGTAATGGAAAAGGCATAATAAATGAAAAAGTAGGATTAATTACATATGATGAATTAGTTATGGCAGGTGGAAAATACGATACAGCTTCTAACTTTTATTTAAATAATGGAAATCATTATTGGTCACTTTCTCCATCAGAATTTTATAATTCTATAGCTTATGTATGGCGTGTAAATGCTACAGGTACAATAACTAAGACTAATGTTGCAACTACACTAGGAATTCGACCAATAATTTATTTGAATAAAGATATATTAGCATCTGGTTCAGGAACTATTGATAGCCCTTATATTATACAAACTAATGAATAGACACATTAAATAAAATAATGGATAAAATCATCCATTATTTATTTTTTTCAATATTATTTGATAAGCTTCATCAAGTCTTTTATCTCTTTCAGTAGAAGTATCAATATAAACTAAACCAAGTTCATCACATTGCTTCTTGTACTTACAGCTATCCTGTATATAACATTCTATTTCATTCATTAACATAAAATCATTTTGATAAAATGTACGTTCTTCGCAATTATCATATTTTCTTATGTTTTTAAAAAATTCTTCTGCAGTAATTGAAGAAATACCCAATACAACAACAATATCCCCTTTGTCAGAGAATTTTTTTAATTCCTCCATTTTTAATGAGTATGTATCTAAAATAACACCAATATCCTTTTCACAATTATTTAAATAACTAACATATCTTTTTAATAAGGCATCACATAACTGGTTTGTTTCCCATAAATTAATGTTCATAATACCATTTTCATCGGGTTTGGCGATATGATATTTATATACATCCATTAAAGCAGAATTTAAAATATCTTCTTCTATTAAATTGTAATTAGTAAGGTTTTTAAAAAGTCTCTTAGCTAAGGTTGTTTTTCCAGCTCTAGGAATACCAGCAATAATAATGTTCTTCAAAATAATCACTTCCTCATTTATAACATAACATAATTTTTGTAATTTGAAAATTACTAATTGTAAAATCAAAGTGTACAAAAGGAAATACTTTATTTAAAATATTTGTATAGTTTCAAATTCAATCGCATAAATTAGATTAGAGGAGGGGTAGTATGCCAAATTATCGAGAAATTGTCACAAAAGCTGTAATAGGCAAAGGAAAGAAAACATTTACATCAACTAATAGTGTTACAGTTGAAAATAAACCATCAACAATATTAGGATGTTGGGTAATTAACCATAATTTTAATGGAGTTAGAAACAACGATCAAATAACAATAACAGGTAGTTATGATGTAAATATTTGGTACTCATATGATAATGATACAAAAACTGCAGTAATTAAAGAAACTAATACATATCAAGAAACAGTAAATGTAAAGAAAAGAGATGAAGAAGAAGATAATGAACAAATAATAGTAAGAAGCCTAAAACAACCTAGTTGTACAAAAATAGATATAGATGATAATAAAATTAATTATATTATTGAAAAAGAATTAGGTATAGAATTAGTTGGTGACATAAAAGTAAAAATAGAAGCAAATGAAGAAGAAGAACCATGGGATGAAATTGTAGAAGAAGAAAGTAATTTAGATGAACAAATTGAAAATGAAGTTGATGAACAATTTATAAGAGAACAAGATATTGTCTAACTGTTATCAAAAAAATGTTGACATAAATACACATATATACTATAATAATAGCAATGACTAAAGAAATGGAGGGACAAAAATGGCTGTTAAATTAAGATTAACAAGAATGGGAGCAAAAAAACATCCAACTTATAGAATCATTGCTACTGATTCTAGAAGAAAAAGAGATGGAGAATATCTTGAACTTGTTGGTACATATGCACCAGTTGGAGAAAAGAAAGTAAGAATTGATGAAGAAAAAGCTCTTAAATGGTTAAATAATGGAGCAATTCCAACTGATACTGTAAGAAATTTATTAAGCGAAGCTGGTATCATGAAGAAGTTTGCAGATAAAAAAGCAAAGAAGGGTGAATAATATGGATTTAGTAAAACTAACCGAATCCATCGTTAAATCTTTAGTAGAAGATGAGGATGCAGTAAGCGTTAAAGAATTCCCAACAGAAGAAGATAATGTCATATTAATACAAGTAATTGTTAAAGAAGATGATATAGGACGAGTAATCGGAAAATCAGGAAGAACTGCCAATGCTATCAGAACTTTAGTTCAAGCTAGTAGTTCATTAAAAGAAAACAAATATGTAAAAATTGACATTGACAAATTTTAAGCAATAGAGTGTTGCTTTAGACTGTTGACAAATAGGCAGATATTTCACTATTTGTCTTTTTTTTTGTTTACTTTTCTATTGCAACTTATTACTATATTATTTCTTTTTTATTAGCTGTTTTTTAACCTCATCTAAATTGCCATTATCAAATATATCACTATATGGAGAATTTAATAATTGATTTTTGTCAAAGACAGGAAAATAATGAGAAGAATCAAAATAAAAAAATTTAGTTGTTTTATAATTATCTAAAAATGTAATAATATTATTTTCTATATCATTTTCATTATTGTTCAAAATAAAATCAAAAATAGGTAAGCCTCTTTTATTGCAATCCACTAACTTTTCTGAAATCATAGAAGAAGTTTCATTATTGCAGAAATTAAGGATAAGTTTAATATTATATGTTGTTGCTAAAGTATTAAAAATGCTGTAGTCAAATAGAGAAATATCATCACTGTTAATAAAAATGAAATAAAATTTACTATTATAAGATTCAATATATTCTTTCAAATAATTATAAGAGAGTGGATGCTGATATAATTTTTTATCAAAATGATTCCTTATCAGATATCTATCAAATTGTTGATTAGAATGAAAATATTTTTTATCTAGAAAATAAGAGATTGTTCTTTTTAACGAGTTAATACTATTTATTAATAAAATAGGAGAAAAACCATATCTAACATGAGTAAAAGTATCATCTAAATCAATGATCTCTACTTTTTCACTATCAGTATACATAATATTGTTTAATTTATAATCAAGAGGATAAATATTATAATTAGTTAATTCCTCTGCATTGTTCACAAGCTTCATACAAACTTCTTTTTTTGCATTAGGAGTAAAAGAAATATTTGGTAAAATATCTCCATTATGGTATGGATAAACAACACCACTAAATATATTATCCTCATAAATAAAATCAGTAATAAGATGAGTGTTATGAATGGAACTATTTAACTTTATTAATCGCTCTAATTTTCTCTTGGGAAATTTTAAACATGGATTTTTAACAATGTCTCCATATGGAGTTTTAACTGTTTCACGATAAAACTTTAAAGCATCATCATGATATCGATAAACTGATCCAAATGCTCCACCACTTAAATACTCTAAATCTTTTATCTTAGTAGAATCAAATTCCATATAATACCTCCAAAACATAGTTATTGTATCATGTATAATTTAATAAGTAAATTTAAAAATAATACCACACAAAGTATTATATGGATATATTTTTCTTGTAGAATTTAGTTTTTCGTATTATACTAAATATAGATAAAATTGGAGGTATATATGAAAAAAAGAATTCTAAGTGCAATTATCATGGGAATCATTTTTATACCAGTGCTATTAGTCGGAGGTAAATACTTTGCTGTTTTTATGACGTTACTATCTGTATTGGGTCTATATGAATTAATCCATATACGAGAAAGCAAAAAAAAGTTTCCATTTATTATTAAAGTATTTGCATATTTATTAGTAATGTTTTTTAGTATGACTAATTTTAATTCTATTAGCTTTACATATAACGTAGACTATAGAGTAATGACATTTATTATCTTTGCTTTCCTATCACCAATGGTATTTATAAATGATAATAAAAAATATAATTTGAATGATGCTTTATTTTTAGTAGGCTCAGTTTTATTTATAGGCCTAAGCTTTAATCTATTAGTAATTACTAGAAATTATGATATAAATTACATTATATATTTATTATTAATAACTATCATGACTGATACATTTGCCTTAATTACCGGTAGTTTAATAGGAAGACATAAACTATGTCCATTAATTTCACCTAAAAAAACAATAGAAGGATTACTTGGTGGAGTATTAATGGGAGTAATAAGCGCAACAGCTTTCTATACAACTGTAATTAATCATTCTTTACCATTAGTAATTTTAATATTAATAACTACGCTTTTAGCTTTTATAGGACAACTTGGAGATTTAGCTTTTTCATCAATTAAAAGATATTATGGAAAAAAAGATTTCTCTGATTTAATTCCAGGTCATGGAGGTATCCTAGACAGATTTGATAGCCTAATATTTGTAGCTTTAGCGACAATCTTATTTTTAGGTATTATTTAAGGAGGAATATATGTCAATAATATTAAATATCATATTATTTGTTTTAATTTTAGGAGTTATAGTATTTATTCATGAATTTGGACATTTTATATTTGCTAAATTAAATGGAGTCTATGTTTATGAATTCGCAATAGGTATGGGACCTAAACTATTAAGTAAAAAAGGAAAAGAAACAGAGTATACTCTTAGAGCTATTCCTATTGGAGGATTCTGTCAATTAGCTGGAGAAGAAGTAGACGAAGATGAAATGAAAAAAGTACCAAAAAATAGACGTCTTCAAGATAAAAAACCATGGCAGAGATTTTTAATTATGTTTTTTGGCGCAGGAAACAATTTTCTAAGCGCAATCATTATTATATTTTTTATCTCATTAATATGGGGTGGAACAAGTATGACCCCGAAAATATCATCAATAGAAAAAAATTACCCAGCTGAAAAAGTGGGCCTTGAAAAAAATGATATTATTTTAAAAATAAATGATCATAAAACAACTACAATGGATGATGTATCATTATACTTAACTGTAGCTAATCACGATAAAAACACAAAAATACAAGTAAAAAAGCAAGATGGAACTATAAAGAACTATAATGTTAAACCTAAAAAAGTTACAAAAGAAAAGAATACTACTTATGTATATGGTATAGGTCTAAGACAAGAAAAAACATATGGTTTAACAAATGCTTTTAAATACACTTATAAAAAGACAGCTTCAATATTTAAGCAAATGTTTGTAACAGTAGGTTACTTATTTACAGGTGGAATAAAGATAAGTCAATTAAGTGGACCAGTAGGAATTTATTCAGTAGTAGGAGAGCAAAGTAAAGCTGGATTATCTAGTATTTTATATTTGATTGCCTTTTTAAGTATAAATGTAGGGTTTATTAACTTATTGCCTTTACCAGCTTTTGATGGAGGACATATCCTATTTATAATTATAGAAAAAATAAAAGGTTCACCAGTTGATCCAAAAACAGAAAATATAATTCATACAATTGGTTTGATGTTATTAATGTTATTAATGATTTACATAACCATTAATGATGTTTTAAAATTATTTTAAAGAAATTAACGACTGATACAAGATTTTGCTTCAGTTTTTTTTCTTTATAAAAAACTTAGTTTAATTTATTAGAAGTATTGACAAACATTAGTTTGAATGATATGGTGTGAATACCAAGAAAATATTAGGTATTGTATATAAATCACAATAAACAGAATTATAGTACATCATACATTAAAAGTAACTATAATGATAAAAATTATACTAATATAGAATTATATCTAAAAATCAAGTATCAAAATTTGAATAATAAAATAAGAAAACATCGTAATATGAAATAGAAAAGGAGAAAAAATTAATGAGTAAAAATACTTTTGAAGATATTAAACACATTGATGAACATGGTAATGAGTATTGGGAAGCAAGAGAATTACAAAAAATGCTAGAATATAAAGAATGGCGACTATTTGCGAATATAATAGAAAAAGCTCAAGTTGCCTGTTCTCAAAGTAATAATAATATCAATTCCCATTTTGGAGTTTACTTCAAAATCGTAATAGCAGGTAAAACTACTAAACCAATTATAGATTATAAACTAAGTCGTTATGCATGTTATCTAATAGTTCAAAATGCCAATCCAAAATTTAAAGCAGTAGCCTTAGGACAAACTTATTTTGCAGTTCAAACTAGAAAACAATAAATTACTGAAAAAGAATATAATATGCTTTCTGAAGATGAAAAGAGATTTTATCAAAGAAAATTAACTAAAAAAGGTAATTATTCTTTAAATAGAACGGCAGTAAAATCAGGTGTTAAAAATTTGAATAAATTCCATAATGCAGGTTATAAAGGCTTATATAATGGAGAAACAGCAGATGATATAGCAAAGAGAAAAAAATTAAGGTATAGAGAAGATATTTAGATAATATGGGAAGTGTTGAATTAGCAGCTAATATATTTAGGATTACTCAAACTGAAGCCTTATTAGAAAAACAGGAAGAACCAAATGAGAAAATTGCAACTAATACACATTTTAAAGTTGGTAAAGCAGTTAGAGATACAATTGAAAAACTAGGTGGTACTATGCCGGAGAATTTGCCAACACCAAAGAAAAGTCTATAAAAGAATTAACAAAAGAAAAAATGTGAAAAATAGGTGAAATTAAAAATATAATATAGATTAATGGTATTAAATATTATGCTATAATAATAAATATAAAGAAGGTGATGTTTTTGATAGTCGGAGTATTAGTAGAATTATCTAATAAAAATATTGATAAAAATTTTGATTATTTAGTTCCTAAAGAATTAGAAAATGATATAAAAGTTGGAATTAGAGTAGAAGTTCCCTTTGGGAGACAAACTTTAGAAGGATTTGTTCTAGAAATAAAAAACAGTAGTACTAGAGAATTAAAAAATATCATCTCTGTAATTGATAAAGATATTGTTTTAAATAATGAATTATTACAACTAGGAAAGAAAATGCAAAAAATGACTTTATCAACTTTAATTAGTTGCTATCAAGTAATGTTACCTAAGGCCCTAAAGGCAAAACATGGAACAATGATATCTAAAAAATATGATACATACTATAAGTTGAAAACTAAACCTTCCATAAAAATTAATTCTAAACAAGAAGAAATTATATCACTGTTAGAAAAAAACAACTTAGTAAAAAGGGAAGAACTTTTAAAAATATCTAGTAGTAGTTTAAATACATTATTAAAAAAAGATTTGATAGAAGAAATAAAAAAAGAACATTATCGTCTAGAATATAATAAAGATTCACTGATAAAAAAAGAATTGACAGTTGATCAACAAAAAGTAGTGGATGAAGTATTAACTCCATCAAATAATAATATATATTTACTCCATGGAGTAACAGGAAGTGGTAAAACAGAAGTCTATATGGAATTGATAGATGATGCCCTAAAAAATAATAAAACAAGTATTGTCTTAGTTCCAGAAATTTCTCTAACTCCTCAAATGGTAGAAAGATTTCAAAAACGTTTTGGAGAAAAAATTGCTGCCCTTCATTCTGCTTTATCAGATGGAGAAAAGTATGACGAATTTAGAAGAATCGCAAGGGGAGAAGTGTCAATTGTAATAGGAGCTAGAAGTGCAATATTCGCACCCCTCTCTAATCTTGGAATCATAATCATTGATGAGGAACATAGTGACTCATATAAACAGGATAATAATCCCAGATATAATGCTAAAGATATCGCAATACTGAGAGCCAAGTTTAATAACTGTAAAGTTGTAATGGGAAGTGCCACACCATCACTTGAATCATTTGCTAGAGCTAAAAAAGGTGTATTTAATCTATTAAACTTGCCAAATAGAGTTAATGGAAAAAATCTACCTAATGTTAACATAATAGATATGAATCAAGAAATAAAAACTAGTAAAGGTCATTTTTCAAAGATATTATTAGAAAAAATAATAGAAAAATTAAAAAATAAAGAACAAATAATTCTTCTTTTAAATAGGAGAGGCTATTCATCGTTTATTACTTGTAAAAATTGTGGATATACTTTTAAATGTCCAAACTGCGATATTACCTTAACTTATCATAAAACATCAAATACACTAAGATGTCATTATTGTGGATATGGAACTAAAGTATATGATACTTGTCCATCGTGTCACGAAAAATCAATAAATGATTTAGGCGTTGGAACAGAAAAAGTAGAAGAAGAACTTAATAAGTTAATACCATCTGCTAAAATACTTAGAATGGATGTTGACACTACCAGTAGAAAAGGAATGCATCAAAAAATGATTACAGCATTTAAAAATCATGAATATGATATTCTACTTGGTACACAAATTGTTGCTAAAGGACTAGATTTTGATAATGTAACTTTAGTTGGTGTTATCAATGCTGACACAAGTCTAAATATTCCTGACTTTAGAAGCAGTGAAAATACATTTTCTCTACTTTCCCAGGTGGCTGGTAGAAGTGGCAGAAGTAAAAAAAATGGAGAAGTTATTATTCAAACATTTAATAAAGACCATTATGCTATTAGATATGCAAAAAATCATGATTACATAGGTTTTTATAATCAAGAAATGACAATAAGAAAAATGTTGAAATATCCACCATTCTATTATATTTGTTATATAAGAATTAGTAGTAATGATATGAAATATGCAGGAGTAGAAGCTAATAAAATAAAAAATGCCCTAGATAGAAATCTTACATCTAGTATCATTTTAGGACCATCTACAAGTGGAGTATTTAAAGTAAACAATATCTATAGATACGGAATAATAATTAAATACAAAAAAGAAGATAATTTGATGGAAACATTAGAAAAAGTATTAGACCACTATAAAAGTACCAATAAAGTAAAAATTGATATAGATTTTAATCCTAATCACTTTTAATTGAAAAATAAACATAAATATGTTAATATCATAATAGAGGTGGTATCATGAATGATGGTAAATCTTACGAAAAAAATATAGATGTAAATAGCAAAAATCAAGAAGAATTCAATCGTTTAATAACAAATGCCAGAAAAAAAGATGATGGATATCTAGACAGAAATAATCCTATTATAAAAATGATTTTAATAATCTTATTAATAATTGCCTTAGGAGGAAGTATTTACTTTATAATTTCATGGTATTTAAAAAAATAAAAGAATGGTGATAATATGGAAAAAAATAAACTGACAGACAATAAAAAAAGAGAAATAATAAAAACCTTAAAAAAAAGGGAAATACAATTCACTATTATTTCAATATTTGTAATCTTTATTATTTTAATAACTAGTAGTTATGCTATTTTTTCATCAATTCAAAAAGCTAAGAAATATAACACTTTAAGAGTAGGAACACTTCAAATAGAGTTTAATGATACAGAAGATGGGTTAGAAAATACAATTAACTTAAACGGCGCTTATCCTGTATCAGATAACGAAGGTCAAGAAACAACACCATATACTTTTAAAATAAAAAATACAGGTAGTATAACAACGACATATAATATAAAATTATTAGATGATACTGATATGATTGCTGAAGATAATTGTGCTAATAATCAATTAGACAAAACTAAATTAAAATATAGTATAAATAAAGAAACACCATCAATATTAGCTGATAAACAGGCTTCTAATTATATTATTGTATCCGGATCACTTGCAGCAGGAGAAAGTAAAACATATGCTTTAAGAGTTTGGTTATCAGAAGAAGCTGGAAATGAAGTTTTGGGAAAACATTATCATGGAAAAATAGTATTAGAAGGTGAAAATGCTATGGAAACTCCTAATCCACCAGAATTATTAGGGGACATGATTCCAGTAAGATATGATGATAATTTAAAACAATGGGTAAAATCAAGTACTAAAGATGAAACTTGGTATAATTATGAAGAACAAAGATGGGCAAATGCCGTTACTATAAATGGAACAAATAGAAGTAAATATGTAAATGCTAAAGTAGGAACTACAGTTTCTATGGATGATATAAATGCAATGTGGGTATGGATTCCAAGATATTCATATACATTAGGAAATACCTATGGATATCAAATAGATGGTGCCAATACTCCGTCTTTAGCAACACCAGGAGCATTTAATATTAAATGGATAAAAAACTCTGTATTAGATAATGGGACTGGAATATATACGGGCTCAACTCCAGATAATTATTATACATCAAGTGCCTTTTGCTGGGGAGATACCTGTGATACATCAAGAAAAGATGGCACAAATGAAGAATTATCAGGAATATGGGTATCTAAGTTTGAATTAACTGGAACAATTGATTCACTAACAGTAAAACCTAATTTAAGTAGTGTTAAAGGACAAAATGTCGCAACATTATTTAATAGTATACAAAATCAAATGAATACAAATGGTAATGCTAATTATGGACTAAATGGAGATTATGATGCCCACATGATAAAAAATACAGAATGGGGAGCAGTTGCGTATCTTTCACAATCAAAATATGGAAAATATGGAAATAATAATTACACTGGTGCAAATAAAGAAATATATCAAAATAAATCAGCTGAATTTTTAACAGGAATGTCAAATCAAACGCCATCAACTAGCACTGTAAATACTCAAGTTCCCTATGATACAGCTGATACTGGAGTAGGTGCATCAACTACTGGAACAATATATGGAGTATATGATATGAGTGGTGGTGCTTGGGAATATGTAATGGGTAATTATAATAATATGATACCATCAAGCGGTTTTGAAACATTACCAGCTTTGAAGTATTATAATAAATATACTCAAAATAATATAAGTATTAAAGGAGATGCCATCAACGCAGACGGAACTGCTGGTTTCTACAATGATGCAAATATATTCTTTGATTCAGCTCCAAATAATTATTGGCTAGCGCGAGGCGGAAAAGAATCAAGTCCAGAACAAAATGCCGGAATATTCTGTACTTATAGTTCTCCAGGAATATTAGATAATTCTTTTTCCTCACGTGCAGTTATAAAACCATAAGATGTAAAATAAATATAAATAAAAAAAGTCAATACTTTAAATTGACTTTTTATTTTGGTATCATAGAAAATGAGGTGTAACAATGAATGAATTAATAATAAAAGAGATTTCTAAAGATTTAAATATAACAGAAAAGCAAGTAACAACAGTCTTAGGTTTATTAAGCGAAGGAAATACTGTTCCTTTTATCGCTAGATATAGAAAAGAAGCAACTGGAGCTTTAGATGAAGAAATGATTAGAAAGATTAATGAGGTATATGAATATCAAGTAAATCTTTTAAAAAGAAAAGAAGATGTCATTAGATTAATAGATGAAAAAGGATTAATGACTGAAGAATTAAAAAATAGTATTTTGTCTTGTACTAAATTAGTAGAAGTAGAAGATCTGTATAGACCATATAAAGAGAAGAAAAAAACAAAGGCAACAGAAGCAATTGCTCAAGGACTAGAACCGTTAGCTAAGATGATGATGTCTTATCCATTAAATGGAACTATTGAAGATCTAGCTAAGAAATTTATAAAAGAAGATTTACCACTTGAAAAAGTTATAGAAGGTGCAAAGTATATTATTGCAGAATGGATTAGTGATAACGCTTCCTATCGTAAATGGATTAGAAGCTACTTTTATAAAAATGGAATTATTTCATCCAGTATAAAGAAAAATGCTATAGATGAAAATAAAACATATGAAATGTATTATGAATACCAAGAACCAGTAAAATGGATTAAACCTCATCGTATTCTAGCACTAAATAGAGGAGAAAAGGAAAAAGTATTAACAGTAAATATTGATGTATCAAAAGATGAAATATTATCATTCTTAGAGAAAAAGTTAATTAAAAATGATAAATCATTTGTAACAGAATATGTAAAAGAAGCAATAGAGGATTCTTATAAAAGGTTAATAGAACCATCTATTGAAAGAGAAATAAGAAGTGAATTAACTGAAAAAGGTGAAGAAGCCGCAATTGATAACTTTGGTAAAAACTTAGAGTCCCTACTTTTAACTCCACCAATAAAAGAAAAAGTAGTATTAGCTTTTGATCCTGGTTTTGTTAATGGCTGTAAACTAGCTGTTGTTGATAAAAATGGAAAATACTTAGATTCGACTGTAATTAAACCTTTCTTAAATGGAAATACAGAAGAAAGAATTCGTTTATCAAAAGAAGTTGTAGTACAACTTATTAAAAAGTATAATGTAGATATTATTGCGATAGGTAATGGAACTGCTTCTCGTGAATCTGAAAAGTTTTGTGCTGATATGATTAAAGAATATAATCTAAGTTGTAAATATGTAATTGTATCAGAAGCAGGAGCCTCTATTTATAGTGCTTCCAAAGTAGCTATAGAAGAATTCCCAGATTTAGCTGTTGAAAAAAGAAGTGCTGTAAGTATTGGAAGACGTCTTCAAGATCCTCTTGCTGAACTTGTTAAAATCCCACCAGACGGTATAGGAGTTGGTCTATATCAACATGATGTTTCAGAAAAGAAATTAGAAACATCACTAGACTTTGTAGTAGAAAAATGTGTAAATAGCGTTGGAGTAAATATAAATACTGCTTCAACTTCACTATTAAAATACGTCTCAGGTGTTACCAAAAAAGCTATTGAAAAAATTATTGAATACCGTGAAAAGTTTGGAAAAATAACTTCACGTGAAGAAATAAAAAAGAAAAAATTATTATCAGATAAAGCCTATGAACAAGCAATAGGATTTTTAAGAATTCCAGATGGAGATAATATCTTAGATCGTACCGCAATCCATCCAGAAAGTTATAATATAGCTACCAAATTATTAAATGAATTAGAATTATCAATTGATAAAGTAGGTAGTGAAGAACTAATTGAAAAGCTAAATACATTAGATTTAAATAAATATAAAGACGTTTTAGAAACTGATATTTATACTTTAGAAGATGTTATTGCATCACTTAAAAAACCTAATTTAGATCCTCGTGATGAAATGCCACAGCCATTATTAAAAAGCGATGTCCTAGATATTAAGGATTTAACTATTGGTATGAAATTACAAGGAACAGTTAGAAATGTTGTGGATTTTGGAGCGTTTATTGATATTGGACTTCATAATGATGGATTAGCTCATATCTCTAAATTAACTGATAGATATATAAAACATCCTAGTGAAGTAGTTAGCATTGGAGATATTGTTGATTGTTATGTAGATGATATCTCACTAGAAAAAGGAAAAGTGAGTTTAAGTTTAGTACAAAGATAAAAGAAAATCAGGTTAGACATAAAGATGTCAAACTTGATTTTTTTTAATGTCAACAGAAATTCCTTATATGGATGAATTAATCGATGATAATGATGATTATATTATTGATAGAGAAAAACAACTTAGTTTAACAAAAAGACTATTTAGAAGATAAAGAATTAAAATTATGACGTACGTTAAAAAGTACATTATAATGTAAATATTATAATTAATCATTCAGAATGTAAATAATTCTACCTTCTTTTTTTATGATTTTTTCTTCTTCCATTTTATTTAATTCTCTCATTAAATTACTTCTGTCAACAAATAAATACTGACTAATTGCTTTATAAGAAGTGGTTACGGTAAAAATATTATTTTCATTCATTCTTTTCTTGATAAAAAATAAAACCTTATCTCTAACAGTCTTTTGTGATAAAAGTTCTAACTTTTCATTTAACTCACGAGCCTCATTTACCAGTAGTTCAAATAAGTTAAGCACAAGGGTATTATGAAAAGGACAACTCTTAGAACAATTTTTCAACAAATTATAATAGTCAATAAAAATAACATTTGTATTATCTGAACTTATAATATAAAATTCATCTTCAAAAGTTGTGAAAAATTGATACGAAAAAATATCATTTTCTTTTAATTCTTTAATAATAGTTTGATTACCATTAATATCAGTCTTAACAATATTCGCAGCCCCATTAACAATAAAACCTAATTGTTTCTTATGATGCCAATTACTAATAATTAATTCTTTATTTTTAAAACTCTGTTCATAACTATTTACACACTTTGACAAATTTAATTTTAAATTTTTAATTTCTTCATTCTCTTTAATACCAACCATTTAAGTCACATCCTCTAATCATATTATAACAATTTTATATTATTGTTGCAAATGCAACATGATAAAAAATAATAATTTGGTACAATGAATTTATTAATATAAGATACGAGGTGTAGTATGGGTAAAGATATAATAATTGTAAAAACTAATGGATATCAAGAAAAGTTTAATCCAGATAAAATAAAAAGAGCAATTGATACTAGTGCAGAACGAGTAATGGTTACTTTAACAGAAGAAGCAAAAGATGAAGTTGTTTCTATAGTAGAAAAACTGTTAAGAACTCAAACAACTAATCCAACCATTGAACAAGTTCATAGTTGTGTAGAAGTAGCCTTAGAAAAAGTAAATCCACTAGTAGCTAAAAGTTATCGTGAATATAGAGATTATAAAAAAGATATTGTTCACATTTTAGATGAAGTATATAAAAAGTCACAAGTTATTACTTATATAGGAGATAAAGACTGTGCAAATATGGATAGTGCCCTAGTAACTACCCAACGATGTCTAATATATAATAGTTTAAATAAAGAGTTATATAAAAAATTCTTTTTAACAACAGATGAAATAGAAGCTTGTAAAGACGGATATATTTATATTCATGATATGTCAGCAAGACGAGATACTATGAATTGTTGCCTATTTGATATGGCAAATGTTTTAAAAGATGGCTTTGAAATGAGTAATATTTGGTATACAGAACCTAAAACGTTACAAACTGCATTTTGTGTTATGGGAGATGTAATTATAAATACTACCGCTATGCAATATGGTGGTTTTACAGTAGCAGAAGTAGATACAGTCTTAAAAAAATATGCCAAAAAAAGTTATGATAAATATTATAAAGAATATTTAGATATTAAAGGAAAAAAATATTGTGAAGAAGCAGATAAATATGCCTTAGAAAAGACACAAAGAGAATGTGAACAAGGATATCAAGGAATTGAGTATAAATT
Organism: uncultured Bacilli bacterium; assembly: GCA_934162665.1. GTDB lineage: Bacteria > Bacillota_I > Bacilli_A > RF39 > UBA660 > RUG14670. The sequence continues at coordinate 36,812 of CAKPJN010000004.1, read as the reverse complement.
AAATACAGTATCATCTAGTAGAGGAGACTATCCGTTTGTTACCTTTACATTCGGAGTTGATGAAGATCCATTTGCTAGAATGATTACAAAAACTATTTTAGATGTTCATAAAGAAGGCCAAGGTAAAAAAGGCTATAAAAGACCAACATTATTTCCAAAACTTGTATTTTTATATGATAAAAATTTACATGGAAAAGATGGCGCTCTAAGAGATAGTTTCTTATCTGCTATTGAATGTAGTAAAAAAACAATGTATCCTGATTATTTATCATTAACAGGAGAAGGATATGTTCCTGAAATGTATAAGAAATATAAAAGAATTGTTAGTCCAATGGGATGCCGTGCCTTTTTATCTCCATGGTATGAAAAAGGTGGTATGGAGCCTGCAAATGATAAAGATAAACCAGTTTTCATTGGAAGATTCAATATAGGAGCAATATCGCTTCACTTACCAATGATTTTAGCTAAAGCTAAAGAAGAACAAAAAGATTTTTATGATGTTCTAGATTACTATCTAGAAATGATTAGAAAAATTCATATTAGAACGTATAGATATCTTGCTAAAAGAAAAGCATCAACCAATCCACTTGCTTATTGTCAAGGTGGATTCTATGGAGGAAACTTAAAACCAACTGATTCCATTGAACCAGTATTAAAATCCTCAACAGCGTCTTTTGGAATAACAGCCTTAAATGAACTACAAGAATTATACAATGGAAAAAGTATTGTAGAAGATGGAACTTTTGCATTAGAGGTTTTAAAATATATTAATGAAAAGACATTAGAGTTTAAAAAAGAGGATAATATCTTATACGCTATTTATGGAACTCCAGCAGAAAGTTTATGCGGACTTCAAATAAAACAATTTAGAAAAAAATATGGAATTATAGAGGGCGTAAGTTCTAGGGAATATGTATCAAATAGTTTCCATTGTGGAGTATGGGAAGATATTAATGGAATTCAAAAACAAAACTTAGAACATAGATTTTGGGAATTATCTAAAGGTGGAAGAATTCAATATGTAAGATATAACTTAAATTATAATACTGAAGCCATGCTTACTTATATTGAAAGAGCCATGGATATGGGATTCTATGAAGGTGTCAATTTATCACTTGCTTATTGTAACAATTGCGGTCATGAAGAATTAGAAATGGATGTTTGCCCAAAGTGTGGAAGCAGTGATCTTACAAAGATCGATAGAATGAATGGTTATTTGTCTTATTCTAGAGTTCATGGAGATACAATGTTAGGAAATGCTAAAATGGTAGAAATATCAGAAAGAAAGTCTATGTAGGTAATTAATATGAAATATCATAATATAACAAAAGCGGATATGTTAAATGGCGAAGGATTAAGAACGGTGTTATGGGTAAGTGGTTGCGCCCATCATTGTAATGCTTGTCAAAATGCAATCACCTGGAATAAAAATGATGGACTTGTTTTCGATGATAGTGCTAAACAAGAGATTTTCGATGAACTTGAACATGATTGGTGTAGTGGTCTTACACTATCTGGAGGAGACCCCCTTTTATTAGATAATAGAATAGATATAAAGAATCTTGTCTTAGAAGTAAGAAAAAAGTATCCTAATAAGACAATTTGGTGTTATACAGGTTATACCTGGGATGAATTATTAGAACAAAAAAAGTCTGATGAAAATCTAGATTCAATCTTAAATAATATTGATGTATTACTAGATGGAAAATTCATCTTACGCCTTGCAAATGAGAAACTTCATTATGTAGGTAGTAGTAATCAAAGAATTATTGACGTAAGAAAAAGTTTAAAAAGTAATAAAAAGGTTTTATATATAGATAATGATAAAGTTTTAGAAGGAGTGTGTAATTAATGAAACAAAGAGGATTTGAAATAGCAAAAGGATATGAGGATAAAGGTATTAATTTACCAGTTAGAAAAACTGCTCATTCAGCAGGATATGATGTAGAAGCAGCGGAAGATATCATAATCCCGATGTATAAACCAGGAATAAAACCAACTTTAATCCCAACTGGTCTAAAGGCTTATTGTATGGAAGATGAATGCTATTTATTATTAAATAGAAGTAGTGGACCTAAAAAAGGATTCTTAATGGCAAATAGTGTTGGACTTATTGATTCTGATTATTATGGTAATCCAGATAATGATGGACATTTTTACTTCGCTTACTTCAATTGTAGTGATCATGATATTGAAGTAAAAAAAGGTGATGTTATAGGACAAGTTGTATTCCAAAAATACCTAACAGTTGATAATGATCAAGCAACAGGAATGCGTACTGGAGGATTTGGAAGTACTGATAAAAAATAGAAAAAATTAAAAAATACTAAAAATCATTTTTCAAAAAAATGATTTTTTTTATTTAAAAAAATATTTTGATTTGTTGAAAAATAAAGAAAAAAGTAAAAATATAAATTAAAAAAATAAAAAACAAGCAAAAAAACTTTTTGTATTTTGTATAATTTTGTCAATTGTCGTAAATCGAACAAAAAACATTTTTGACATATTTCCTTATGTATCAACAAAAAGAAAAAAAGAGGTAAAAAAAGGATAATAATATGTATTGCTTTTTGATATTTTAAGACTTAAAATGAATTTAGAAAGTTAAAAAATGGAGGTAACATTATGGTAGATGTAGTAGAAGGTTTAGATAATTTAACAGTTATAAAAAGAAATGGAAAAAAAGTTGATTTTGATGCAACAAAAATAGCTTTAGCCATAAAAAAAGGATTCGACAGTGTAGAACCAACTGATGATGAAGAAGAAAAAGAACGTAAATATAATTCTAAAGATATTCAAAAAGTATATCAATCAGTTTTAAAGAAAATAGAAAAGGAAGCAACTTTAAAAAATAATAAATTTAAAATAGAAGAAATTCAAGATTATATTGAAGAAGAACTTAATAGTAAAGGATATGCAGATGTATATCAATCATTCTCTGAATATAGAGATAGAAGAAATCAATCAAGGGAATCATTCTTTGGAGATAATAAAACTCATAAATTTTTAAAATCACTTGAAAATTTAGGATTAAAATCAGCTAATGAAGAAGATGCAAAAAGAGAAAATGCTAATATTGATGGAAATAGTCCAATGGGAACAATGTTACAATATGGAGCAACAGTTTCCAAAGAATTTGCTAAAGCTTATTTAATGAAAAAAGAATATGCCATGGCTCATGATAATGGAACAATTCATATTCATGATATGGACTTCTTAGCAATGGGAACTACAACTTGTTGCCAAATAGACTTATCAAGACTTTTCAAAAATGGATTTGATACAGGACATGGATATGTAAGACCTCCACAAGATATTTCAACTTATAGTTCATTAGCAGCAATTGTTATTCAAGCTAACCAAAATGATCAACACGGAGGACAATCAATTCCAGCACTTGATTATTACCTAGCGCCTGGAGTACTTAAAACATTTAGAAAACAATTCAAACAAACAATTTATGATTTTCTAGATTTAGACGGTTTCATTCCTGTAGTTAATATTGACCGTATTATTCGTGAAATAGATAAAGTTGATTCTATTGAAATAAACATAGAAGAATTTAGTGACTATCAAAAAGGTTCTGATAGAATTAAAGAAATATTTACTAAATCTTATGAAAAAGCACTACAAAAAACAGATAGAGCAACACAACAAGCTATGGAAGCATTCATTCATAATCTAAATACAATGCATTCAAGAGCTGGAGCTCAAGTACCGTTTTCATCGGTAAACTTTGGAACTGATACATCACCAGAAGGAAGAATGGTTATTAAAAACTTCTTACTATCAGCAGATAGGGGATTAGGAAAAGGAGAAACTCCAATATTCCCAGTATCAATATTTAAAGTAAAAGAAGGAGTAAATTATAACAAAGAAGATCCTAACTATGATTTATTTAGACTTGCTTGTAAAGTATCTGCAAAAAGACTTTTCCCTAACTTCTCATTTATAGATGCTCCACATAATATACCTTATTATAAAGCAGGAGACCCTAATACTGAAATATCTTATATGGGATGTCGTACAAGAGTTATAGGAGATGTAACTGCACCTGATAATGAAATAGTTACTGGACGTGGTAATCTTTCATTCACAACAATTAACTTGCCAAGACTTGGTATTAAATATGGTATAGCTTTAAAAGAACGTGATAAAGCAGATATGAAAGGTTTTTATAAAGAACTTGGAGAAACTATGGATATGGTTCGTGACCAATTACTAGAAAGATTCGAAGTTCAATGCAGTAAACATTGTTATAACTTCCCATTTCTATTAGGACAAGGAGTTTGGACAAACGGTGAAAAACTAAAACCTACAGATAGACTTAGAAAAGTATGGAAACATGGTTCCTTATCAACTGGATTTATTGGACTTGCAGAGTGTTTAAAAGCTTTAACAGGAAAACATCATGGAGAAAGTGAAGAAAGTCAAAAATTAGGATTAGAAATTATTAAATTTATGAGAAAAAGATGTGATGATAATTCTAAAAAATATAATCTAAACTTTACATGTCTTGCAACTCCAGCGGAAGGACTATCTGGAAGATTTATCGCAATTGATAAAGCTATATATGGAAAAATTAAAGGTGTAACAGATCGTGAATATTATACAAACTCATTCCATGTACCAGTATATTATCATATCAGTATTTCTGATAAATTATATACTGAAGCACCATATCATGCATTAACTAATGGAGGCCATATTTCATATATCGAACTTGACGGAGATGCAGCATCTAACGTTGATGCATTCGAAAGTGTAATTAGAACAATGAAAGAAGCAGGTATTGGTTATGGAGCTGTTAACCACCCTGTAGATAGAGATCCAGTATGTGGATATGTAGGAGTTATTAATGATGTATGTCCTAGATGCGGACGTAAGGAATTCGAAGGAGTTCCAATAGAAAGAATTACTTCAATTGACACTAAATGTTGTGAATAATTTAAATATAAAATAAAAAAGGAGGAAATTTTATGGAAAAAATAATAGGAGAAGGACAAGGATTTGAAAGAATAAGGAGAGTAACTGGTTATCTAGCAGGAGATGTATCAAGATTCAATAATGGAAAAAGAGCTGAAGAACGCGATAGAGTAAAACATAGCGGACTAAATAATTTAAATAAAAAAGAAGTAAAGACTTGTGAAAATTAGATTAGCGGCAGATTTACAAACCGATTCAATAGTAGATGGGGAAGGCATTCGTACAGTAATATGGACTCAAGGATGTCCACATAATTGTAAAGGATGCCATAATCCAACTACTCATGATTTTAATGCTGGTACTTTAGTTGATGTAGATTACGTTCTTGATGAGTTAGAAGAATTAAAAGGTCAAGATGGTATTACTTTATCAGGAGGAGATCCAGTATGTCAGAGTGAAGCATGTACTTTAATCTCTGAAAAAGCTCATGAATTAGGTCTTAATGTATGGTGCTATACAGGTTATACTTTTGAGAAAATGATCATGAATCCAAAACAAAAAAAACTATTAGAAAATATTGACGTTTTAGTAGATGGAAAATTCGTTTTAGAAGAAAAAAGTTATGATTTGTATTTCAAAGGTTCAAGAAATCAAAGAATTATTGATGTTCCTAAAAGTTTAGAAGAAAACAGGGTTGTTCTAGTAGAAAAATATAAGGAAGATAAGGATTATACTAGTACTTATAAAAAACCAGAATATATGTTTATCTAAAAGATACTAAATTTATAATCAAGACATTTTACTTTTAAATATTAAGATATTAGATAAATAGTGTAACTTTAAAGAGTTTATTTATTAACTCTTTTTTCTTTTTAATAAATATGCTATTATTATAATAGGAATAAAAGAGGTAATTATATGACTAATAAAAAGAAAACTAAACCCAAAAAAAACAATACTAATTCTAATGAGAAAAAAGTTGTACTAAAATTAATTTTATCAATAATTTATTTAATAGTAATAACACTTTTAATATTATGTGCCTATAAATTATATAAAGTAGAAAATGAAGAAATTAATTGGTCAGATGTAGAAAATTCTAATCAATATTCCTATATGTATATTTCTAAAATGTCAGAAAAATTTGCCTATGACTCAAAAACTGGAAAAAGTTATCATTTTGTAATAGAAACTGAAAAGACAGGTGTTTGGCATACATATTTAATTGCTATTGCAGAAGATGACTATAATAAATATAAAAATATTATTGATTATACATATGAAAGAACAAGTGTTGAACCTAAACAAATTAAAGTATATGGATATCCAGTATTGATTGATAATAATTTAAAAGAATTAGCAATAAAAAACATTAAAAAATTTGTTCCTGCCGAAAATGAAATAGAAGTAACAGACAAAAATTTTGAAAATTATTTAACAAATAGTTATCTAGATACAACGATACCTAAAAAAGATGATTTTAATTATATATTATTTTCTATAATGTTAATAATAGTAATAGTAATTGTATTATTTGTATTGACTATATTTCATAAAGGACCTAAAAAAGAGAAATTAAATAAAACTAAACCAAAAAAAGCAGAAGAAGAAGAATTAGAAATAATATAAATAAAACAAGAAAGAGGCGATACTATGAAATTTGTAGAGTTAAAAGAAAATGAATATCAAAGTTTTTGGGAAAATCATCCTCAAAAAACTTTTTTATCATCACCTGAAATTGGCAAATTAAGAGAAAAAGAAGGATGGAATAAATACTTTGTAGGTCTTAAAGAAGATAAAAAAATAGTAGCTGCCGCAATGTTAGTAAGTAAAAAAAGAAAGCTATCTAAATATGAATTTTATTCACCTAGAGGATTACTTATTGATTACAATGATAAAAAACTTCTAGAAACTTTTGTAAAAGAAATAAAAAATTATATTAGAACAAAAGATGGATATATATTAAGAATTGATCCATATGTAATTAATAAAGAGCGAGATATAGATGGAAACATAGTAAAAGACGGAGTAGATAATACATCGATTGTTAATGAATTAAAAAGTATAGGCTTTAAAAAAGTAGATACTAAAGATATGGAACAAGTAGGATGGATGTTCTCATTAGGACTTGAAAATAAAACAGAACAAGAGATTTTAAAAGGAATGAAACCTAATACTAGAAATACAATCAGAAAAGCAGAGAAGATAGGTATTGAAATTAAAGAACTTTCTTATGATGAATTAAATAAATTTGAAGATATTATGATTGAAACAGGAGCAAGAAAAAACTTTTCTATTAGAAAATTAAAATATTTCCAAGAAATGTATAAATTGTTCTATGATAAAAATGAAATTAAATATTATATAACAGAACTAAATCTAAAAAAGTATACCAAAAAGTTAGAACAAGAGAAAAAAGAAAAACTTGAAAAATTAGAGAGTTTAGGTACAAAAAAATATAATGAAGGTGAAAAAAAGAATTTAGTTAATGAAATAGACTCTCTAGATAAAAGAATTAATGACTCAAATAAAATAATGAAAGATACGAATAAAGAAATTATTACCTTATCTGGTTCAATGTTTATTATGATACAACCTGAGATTATTTATTTATCTAGTGGTAATTATGAACAATATATGAAGTTTAATTCTCAATATTTACTTCAATGGGAAATGATAAAATATGGTATAAAGAATAACTTTAAAAAACATAATTTCTATGGAATACCAGCAAACATAAATGAAAAACCTGCTGATTATGGTATATATGAATTTAAAAGAGGTTTTAATGGATATGTAGAAGAATTAATAGGAGAATATGAACTACCTATTACTTGGCATTATAATTTATTTAAAGTAATTCATAAAATAAGGAGAATAAAAAAATGAAACATCAATATAAACCAACTGGTGTATGCTCTACAAATATAGATTTTGAAATAAAAGATAATCGTGTATATAATGTAAAGTATCAAGGGGGATGTAATGGAAATCTTCAAGGAATATCTAAACTTATAGAAGGACAAAATTTAGAAGATGTAATATATAAATTATCAGGCATAAAATGCGGTAATAAAAGTACCTCCTGTCCAGATCAATTAGCAAAAGCATTAGAAATTGCTAAAATAAAAGAAAAATCATTATAATTAATAAAGTAATTTAGAAAGATACGTGATAGTATATGAGTAAAAAAGGATTCACTTTAATAGAGTTATTAGCTGTTATAGCTATTATAGGTATTATATCTAGAATAACTATAATATCATTAAATAAAGTATATGAAAAAAATAGAAATTACTATTATATATCACTTTCAAAAAATATATCACTAGCTGGTGAAAATTATGCTCAAGACTATAGAGTTATTTACCACGAGAAATAGGTCAAATAAGAAAGATAACTTTAAAAATACTAGAAGATAAAAATTATATAGATAAAGCAGTTGATTATAAGAAAAAAGCATGTGATAAAGCTGGTAATTGTACAACTAAAGCACACACATATAAAATTAAATATAGAAGTGACCTAGATTGCCAATAATTAAAGGAGTAAATAGTTTATACTATTTTCTTTTTTGTTTATAAGAAAAGTTCTCCCTATTTTTATAAAAAGCAATATAGGTTATTGACGAACAATCGTTTAAATATATAATAAAATTGTTCTTGTAAAAATGGAGGTGATTTAAGTACAATAGCAAGATAATACCAATATTGTATGAATATAAACAAATAAGATATCAATGTAATTATAAATACCGTGTATGAATAATTAAAATACATTATCAAAGTTAGTAAGGAATAAAAAAGAGTACGGTAGCGACTATCGGAATTTAAGCCTATGGAGAATAAGGGTTACCTTATCTGTGAAGTAGGAAACTTATGACGCAACGACTGAGACAAATTAAAACTTGTTTTAATTATTTTGTTCTTTATCATAAAAAAATTATTAACTGTATTAATAGCTAATTATAACTGTATTTATTGATGTAAAAAATCTCTATTAATTAATAATTATCAAAATAAACTAAAAACTATGGAATTAATTAAATAAATACTATATAATAATACTTATAGTAGGTGAATGTATGGAAAATAATAATAAAATTAAGGTTTTTACTATAAAACGTATTGCGTTTGTATTACTGCTAGTAGTATTACTAGTAAGTTCTAGTTATGCATTTTTATCATTAACATTAACAGGAACAAAGAAAAATATTTTAAAAGCAGGAACTCTATCATTAAAATTAGATGATAAAACTACAACGGGTATAAGTTTAGAAAAAGCAATACCAGTAACCGATGAAGAAGGAATGACATACATACCATACACATTCACTTTAAAAAACGATGGTAATATTGATTCAGACTATAGTATATATTTAGACGATGTTTCAATAGATGAGGGAAAAAATAGAGTAGACGATCAATATATAAAATATGGAATAACAAAAGATAATGAATCTCCAAAAATTGCACTTCTTTCTTCAACTGGAACAAATCCTAATAGAGTTATTGAATCCGGCACAATCTCACCAAATCAAACAATTTCCTATGAATTAAGAATATGGGTGGATTATGACGCTACTAATGAAGCTATGGATACAGTTTTTAGTGCCAAAATAAGAATAGAAGCAACTCAGTATAAAGAATAACTTTGTAAAAGAGCAACAACCCTACATACAGAAGAATGTACTCAGACAGATGGAACATATTATTGTAGCGGAGTAGGATATACAACTACAGGTTCAAAAGGAACAACGACTATTACTTATGGTAATCTAGGAACAGAAGGAACCTTAACTTCAGGAGACGCTTTTACATGTGATGTAAATGGAGATGGAACATGTGATGAAGATAAAGAAAGATTTTATTATGTAACAGATATGAATCCTAATACAGCTGTACTAATTTATTATAATAATACAAAAAAGGAGTAGCGAATAATACAAATAACGGCTTAATTGCTTATGATGCTTCAGGTGAAAACTGGCATGGACCGCAAACCGCTATTACTAATTTGCCAACAACATCACAGTGGAAAACAACTTTAACTAACACAAAAAGAGCCATTCTAACAGAAACAGGAACAACTTCAACAACAGGAGGAACACTCCCAACTGGCTTTAGCTATGAAGGATATGCTGCAAGACTTTTAACAACACAAGAGGTAAATTCAGCTTGTGTAATTACTGCAGGAACATTGACAAGAGGAGAACTAGATATATGTAATTACCTTATGGAAAATACAAAATATTCATCAGATAGTATGGGAACGTATGGATATTGGTTAGAAAATCCTCGTGGTGCGGTTTCGACTAATGCCTGGTCTGTGAACGGTGGCTACCGCTATGTCAACGACAACTCTACGTCGAATGCTGGTCACATTGGGTCTCGTCCAGTTATAGAAGTATCTAAATCTAATATGAAATATTAAAACTATAAAAAATGAAGAAAGATTTGCATCAAAGTTAGATTATTAGAAAACAAATATTGTTTTCTTTTTTTTCTATGATAAAATATATATGTATAAAACGAGGTGAAGAAACAATATGAAAATTCTTTGTGATATAGAAACAACTGATATTAACTCATATATGGAAAATAAAACAGATGGACTTATATTATATTTAAAAGACTACTCTGTTGGCTCTAATATCTATTTTGACTTAGAACAAATAACAAAAATTGTAACTAGTTATGATAAAGACTTTTTTATATCAATAAATAAAAATATGTTTAATAATGATTTAATAGCCTTAGAAGAAATATTAATATCATTATCTAAACTACCTATTAAAGGAGTATTATTTTATGACATGTCAGTTTTAGAAATAAAAAGAAAAAACAACTTAGATATTAATTTAGTATGGAGCCAAGAACACATGACTACTAATTATAATACATGTAATTACTACTATGATAGAGGTGCTACTTATTCATATTTATCATCAGAAATAACTCTTGATGAAATTATTGAAATTAAAGAAAAGTCAAAAACAATTCCACTAGTACTTGTAGTTGGTAAAAACTTTGTTGCGCATTCTAGACGTAAATTAATTACCAATTATTATACTGATTTAAAAGAAGATGGAAAAGACAACTTAGAAATATTAGAAAAAGTTAGTAATGATATTTATACTGTTACTGAAGATAAAAATGGTAGTTCATTTAGTTTAAATAAAATAATGAATGGTACCTCTATTATTAAAGAATTATTTGATAAAGATTTTCCATATATTATACTTAAAGAAAATGGAATAGAAAAAGACCAATTTTTAGAATTAATTTCTGATACTAAAGATTATATAAATAGTAACTGTTCATCCACTAAATATATTGATAAATATAAAAGTCTATTAGGGGAGTATACCGGTTTCTTATTTAAGAAAACAATTTACAAGGTGAAGTAGAATGAAAAAGATTGAATTACTTTCTCCTGCAGGAGATTTAGAAAGATTAAAAATTACATTATTATATGGAGCAGATGCTGTATATATTGGTGGAGAAAAATATGGATTAAGAGCTAATGCTACTAATTTTTCGATTGAAGAAATTAAAGAAGGATGTTCATTTGCCCATAATCTAGGAAAAAAAGTATATCTAACGCTAAATATAGTTTTTCATAATGAAGATATAGAAGGTGTAGAACAATACATAAATGATGTTGTTGAGTGTGGAATAGACGCCTTTATTGTAAGTGATCCATTTATTATTTCATACATAACAGAAAAGTATAAAAATGTAGAAGTTCATCTATCTACTCAAGCTTCAACAACTAATTATGAGTCAGTTTTATTCTTTAAAGGAGAAGGTGTTGATAGAGTAGTTTTGGGACGAGAGCTATCTAAAACTGAAATAAAAGAAATAATAGATAAGACCAATGTTGATATAGAAGTATTTATTCATGGAGCGATGTGTACATGTTATAGTGGTCGATGCGCTCTTTCAAATTATGTAACTAATAGAGACGCTAATCGTGGAGGATGTAGCCAAGTATGTAGATTTTCATTTAAGACAGATGAAAATAAAGAATTCACTATGGCTACAAAAGACTTAAATATGGCAAAATATATTAGTGACTTAATAGAAATAGGAGTTAAAAGCCTAAAAGTAGAAGGAAGAATGAGATCACTTTATTATCTCGCAACAGTAATAGGAACCTACAGAAAAATAATAGATGATTACTATGATAACAGCCTAACAGAAGATAAATTAAATAAATATGAAAAAATACTTAGTCGAGTTGCGAATAGAGAAGTTTCAACCCATTATTTTATGAAAGAAGCAAACTTTTCTGATCAATACTATACAGGAAGATGTGAAATATCAAACCAAGATTACCTAGGCCAAGTTATCTCATATGATAAAGAAAATAATCTAATAAAAATTTATGAGAGAAATTATTTTGCAGTAGGAGATAGTGTAGAAATATTTACTCCTAAAGGTGACAATTTAATTTTTACTGTTGATAAATTATACGATGAAGATATGAATTTAATAGATGTCGCAAGACACCCAGATAATATATATTATATTTATTTAGAAACTGATATTGATATAAAAGAATATTCAATGATTAGATTAATAGAAAAGAGGAAATAGTATGAAATTGTTTTATAAAGTACCACTTTATAAAGGAAATATATATGGTTCTTCCTTACCAGTTTTACAGACAACATTAGATGAAAAAAAACTTGGTGATATTGTTGTCTATAAAAGTCCTTTTGGTAAAGTTAAAGAAATCGCAACAGGAAAATCAATTCCTATATGTAGTAGCTATTATGATTTAAATACAGAAAAAGAAGATTATATAAAAAAATCTGATTTAAATGAAAAAAATAAAATCGATATAGATAATGTGATGGATTATATAGAAAAGTTCGATTTAAAGACTTGTCCACCTATATTAGCACAAGAAAAAAAGAATAATAAAAAAAATTAAAGTAATGGAGATAATTATGGATAGTATAGAACAAGCAAAAATTAATTACTTAGAAAAAGAAGAATTATTAGGTGAAAACGCTACAAAAAGTAGTGATGCTTTACGCATAAAAAATATTCACGATGACTTTAGAACACCATTTTTTAGAGATATTGATCGAATAATTCACTCTCTAAGCTATACAAGATATGATGATAAAACACAAGTTTACTCATTTAAAGATAATGATCACATATCAAAACGAATTATTCATGTTCAATTAGTTAGTAAAATAGCGAGAACTATAGCCAGAGCCCTAAAACTTAATGAAGACTTATGTGAAGCTATTGCTTTAGGACACGATATTGGTCATACACCACTAGGTCATACTGGAGAAGCAATTCTAAATGAAATATCTAAAAGAGAATTAAACGAAGAATTTGGACATAACATTCAAGGTGTTAGATACTATATGGATGTTGATAATAATGGTTATGGGCTAAATCTTACAATTCAAGTATTAGATGGAATAATGTGTCATAATGGTGAGATGTTAGACTCTTGCTACAAACCAATGAAGAAGGATACCGAAGAATTTTTAAGAGAATATAAAGAAAGTTATACTGATTTAAAAAAATTTAGAAAATATTCTCCAATGACATTAGAAGGTTGTATAGTAAGAATTAGTGATATCATAGCATATATCGGTAGAGATATAGAAGACGCTATTAACTTAGGAGCTTTCAAACGAGATCTTCTACCTAATACTATTACCTCTGTTTTAGGAGATAATAATAGAGAAATTGTTAACACTATTATTACTGATATTATTAATAATAGTATGAATAAACCATATATAAAAATGAGTGATTCTGTATTTAACGCATTACAAGAATTAAAAAATTTTAATTACAATAATATTTATAGTAAGAGTAATACTTTACAAGATATAGAATATTATAGAACAGGAATGAATCAATTATTTGATTTTTATTTAAAAGCAATTAAATATAACGATCAAGATAATTTAATATTTACATTATTTCTAAATAATCAAAATCTTAATTATATAAAGAATACAGCTGATGAAAGAAAAGTAATTGACTTTATTTCCGGTATGACAGATGACTTCTTTATTAAGCAAATAAAACAATATGAAACAACTGTTGATAAACAATATAGTTGACAAAATCATATATTTATGATATAATTTGTCTACTTCATTAAAGAGGGGGAGTATTTTATGGAAAACATAAATTTAAGAAATGGATATTATAAGATAGATTTATATAATTCAACAGGAGAACAAATTTCAGAAGATTCTGAAAAAAGAGATTATATCATTGTTGAAGTAAAAGATAATAAAGTTAGAGAAGTTGTATCTAATAAAATTGTAACTTATGCATATTACAATGAAGAACTTGGTGAAAATGCTTTTGATGAAGATCAATATTCTAAAATTAAACAAGATCAATATTTATTAGGAATCGCGCCATATATTAGACTAAACGACCTAAAAGAAGAAAAAGAGATTCACTATAATGGAAAGTTAGGTTACAATCCAGAGTTGACAGATTACATTAGTTGTTTAAATGATAGATTTTTCACAATTTATTTGAATGAAAAAGGAAATCGTATAAATGAAAATCGTCAAAATGCTAAATAATCAATTGACAAATTTCCTAAAATATAGTATGATTTAAAACGTTATTATAATTATGAGGTGAAAAAATGGCAAGTAAAAATACCGTATATCTAACAGAAGAAGGTTTAAACGAATTAAAAAAAGAGTTAGATAACTTAATTAATGTTAGAAGACCTGAAAACGTTCAGGCTATTAAAGAAGCTAGAAGTTTAGGTGACTTATCTGAAAATGCAGAATATGACGCCGCAAGAAATGAACAAGCAGAAATAGAAGCTAGAATTAAACAAATTGAAAAGATGTTAGAAAATGTATCAATTATAACAAATATTCCTACAGATAAAGTTGGTCTAGGGAGTACAGTATCTATTAAATACGTAGACGATGAAGATGAAGAAGACGAATATAAAATAGTAGGTAGTCAAGAAGCAGATCCATTTGAAAGTAAAATTTCAAATGAAAGCCCAATCGCAAAAGCCTTATTTGATCACAAAGTTGGAGATATTGTTACTGTTGAATCACCTAATGGTTCTTATGAAGTAGAAATTATTAATATTAAATAATATTAAATAATATTAAAGTCATATAATTAGAATAGAAAACGGTTTATATATATAGACCGCTTTTTTTGTTTATAAGGAAAGTGCATTAAAATAACGAAAGATTATTAACAAACAAACGTTTTACAATTATAATATAAATCAACTATTAGAAAACTAGAAGGTGATACTATGTATAAAGCGTATAAGTTTAGAATATATCCTACTGATATCCAAAAAACTATAATTCATAAGACTTTCGGATGTACTAGATTTATTTATAATTACTTCTTGAATAAATGCAAAGAAGATGGTTATATAAAAGTATATGATATGTGTAAACAACTTAAAGAGCTTGAAAATATTTATCCATTTTTAAAAGAAGTAGATAGTTGTAGTTTAAGAAATAGTATTTTTAATACTGAGACGAATTAAAACTTGTTTTAATTCTTTTGTTCTATATTAAATATAAGATATAAAAAGCATAATGATTATTGAAAGAACAATTAATCTTTGATATAATTTACTAGTGGAGTTGAGAGGTATAAAAAATGAGTAAAAAAAGGAATAAGAAGAAACCAATAACAAAATTTGAATTTATTTTTAATATAATAAGTATTATTACTTTACTTTCTATTTTCTTATATTTTGGTGGAAGAAGTATATATTATTATAGTAAACAAAACACAGTAAAAGAAAGTGCAAGTCTTGCGGATAAAATTATTTCTAATAATCAAGTAACTAACGAAAAAGATGGCTTTCATCAAGAAAAAAACGGCTATTCTTTTAAAGGTAATGTTTCTAATAACTATGTAAAATTCTCTAATAGAATTTTTAGAATTATGAATGTTTATAATGATAATTCAGTTAAATTAGTATCTGATGACAATAATGGAATATTAATATGGGGAGATGAATCCTCATATAAAACTTCAAATTTATATAATTGGTTAAATAAAACTACATCACCAAATAGTGGGATATATTATAATACAATTTCTAATACAAACTTGTTAACAAAAACCTCTTATAAAGAAAATCAATTATTAAAATCTAAAATAAAAGAAACAAATAAAGAAGAAAAAGACTATGTTACAACCTTAACAATAAGTGATTATATTAACGCTAATGGTAAAGATAGTTATTTAAATAATGGTAAATACTTTTGGTTAATTGGATATGATAAAGATAATTCCAATCTATACGTAGATGATACAGGTAGTGTAGAATCAGGAACTAGCTACGAATCATATGGAATAAGACCAGTTATTAGCCTCAAAGAAAATGTTAAAATAACTAGTGGTGTAGGAACAAAAGAAGATCCTTATGTCATAGATATGGAAAATAGTAATAATTATATAGATCAATATGTAAAACTTGAAAATGATATCTGGAAAGTTTATAGTGATACTAATGATATCCTAAAACTATCATTAAATGGTTATATAAATGTAAATAACCAAGAATATACTGCAATATACAGCCAAACAACTTCAGAATTTAATTTAACTAATAGATATAATATTGCATACTATTTAAATAGAAATTATTATAATACTTTAAGTTATAAAGACATATTACTAGATAACAATTATCCAACAGGAGAGATTAGTAATGAAACTGGATTTAATATGGAAAATATATATAAAGAAACTACAACATCAAAAGTAGGCTTATTAAGTATTTTTGATTACAATACAAATAAAGATTTAACAGATTATTATTACTTGAATAAAACTTCATCTATAGGTAGCATGATATATGTAAATAATAACGTTGGTATAATTGATGAAGAAAAATCAACTGAAAAAAAACACATAGTTCCAACTATTTCTATAGATAAGAAACTTATTAAACAAGGAGAAGGAACCTTAGAAAATCCTTACACATTGGAGTAGAGATATGAAAACAATAAGAAAGAAAAAACTAAAAAGTTTTAAACGTAAAATTAAAAATATTAGTCCCAAAAAAATAACTGTTTTTATAATCCTTTTGGATATAGTTGCGATTGCTGGAATAACTATAATTAATACTGACAAATTTAAAAAATTTTGGATTCCAACAGCCATGACAACCATGTCACATAAATATTTAGCATATACTTTATATGATGAAGATACAGTAAATAAAATAATGAGTAATAATTACATTGAAAAATCAACTGAGAAGATGAACTTAGATGATATCATTATTGGAGATACTAGTGAAAAGAAACATTATTCTTCAAAGTATGAACGAGAACTTTATACAAGAGATGAAGGAAATGACTTATATAAGATAATTCGTTTAGAAGAAAAGAAATTTAAAGGATACTTAACTGTTATATATGATCCAGCTGATATAGAATTAGCGACACCAAAAAAATTAGGGAAAATGGGAGCATCAGTTAATACATTATGTAAAGAAAATGAAGGATACGTTGGAATAAATGGTGGCGGTTTTGAAGATTTAGATGGTTGGGGAAATGGTTCAATCCCATATGGCGCAATTATAAAAGATGGTGAACTTATCTGGCAACATGCTGGAGGTTCAGGAGAATTAATTGGTTTCACAAAGGATAATAAATTATTATTAACAAATGCGTCACCACAGGATGCCATAAATAGTGGTATGGAAGATGCCATAGAATTTGGACCTAACTTAATTGTTAATGGAAAAGTTTCTAAAATCCACGGTGATGGCGGATGGGGAACAGCTCCAAGAACAATTATTGCTCAACGAAAAGATGGAATTGTTTTATTCCTAATTATTGAAGGAAGACTTCCAGGTTATAGTATAGGAGCAACCATGAATGATGCAATTGAAGTACTACTAAGATATAAAGCCTATAATGCAGCTAATTTAGATGGAGGAGCATCATCTACAATGTCCGTAAATTACAAATTATATAATAGACCATCAGCAGGTGGAGAATATGGTGGAAGAACAGTTTCAAATGCTTGGATAGTAACAAATAAAAATAATAAAAAAGCTCCAACTTTAGGAAAATAAAAAATTATAAAAAACGGTAAGTATTAATAAGGACTATTATATTTACTAGTTTTTTTTGTTCTATATAAAAAAATATGTGAACTAATGTCAATAAACTTTAAATTAATAAAATATTGTTATATAATATATTATAGTAATGAGGAGGTATAAAATGAAAAAAATAATGGATGGTAATGAAGCTTGTAGTTATGTTTCATATAATTTTACAGAGGTTGCAGGAATTTATCCTATAACCCCAGCATCTCCAATGGCAGAACTTACTGATAAATGGTCTAATGATAATAAATTAAACTATTTTGATACTCCTGTAAAAGTAGTTGAGATGGAAAGTGAAGCAGGTGCAGCTGGAATGGTACATGGATCATTACAAGCAGGATGCTTAACTACAACATATACAGCAAGTCAAGGACTTCTATTAATGATTCCAAATATGTATAAAATAGCAGGTGAATTATTACCTTGTGTTATAAATGTAGCAGCAAGATCCCTTGCAACACACGCTTTATCAATTTTTGGAGATCACCAAGATATTTATGCAACACGCCAAACCGGATTTGCTCAACTTGCATCCTCATCAGTTCAACAAGTAATGGATTTAACTGGAGTTGCACATCTATCAGCAATTAAAGGTCGTGTTCCATTTGTTAATTTCTTTGATGGCTTTAGAACGTCTCATGAATTACAAAAAATTGAAGTTATAGATACTTCTAAATTAAAAGACCTAATAGATAAAAAAGCCTTAAATGAATTTAGACAAAGAGCCTTAAATCCGGATTTACCAAAAACTAAAGGAACAGCTCAAAACGGAGATATTTATTTTCAAGCAACTGAAGTAAGAAATAAATATTATGATAATCTCCCTGATATTGTAAATGATTACATGAGGGAAATAAACAAAATAACTGGTGAAAACTATGCTCCATTTAATTACTATGGAAGTAAAAGTGCTACTAAAGTTATTGTTGCGATGGGATCAGTATGTGAGACAATAAAAGAAACAATTGATTATTTAATAGAAAGTAAAAATGAAAATATAGGTCTTCTAGAAGTTCATCTTTATAGACCATTCTCTACTAAGTACTTTTTAAAAGCATTACCAAAATCAGTTAAAAAAATAGCGGTTTTAGATAGAACTAAAGAAGCAGGATCAGCAGGAGAACCATTATACTTAGATGTTTTAAAAACAGTAAAAGAAGTAGAAAGTAAAGTAATGGTAATAGGTGGAAGATATGGATTATCTTCTAAAAATACAACACCAGCTATGATAAAAGGTATATATGACTTTTTAGATAGAAAAGATGTCCATACTAATTTTACAGTTGGAATAGAAGATGATGTAACAAATCTTTCTATACCATATAATAAAGATTTTAAACTACCATCTAATAATATAGAATTTCTAATATACGGTTATGGTAGTGATGGAATGGTTAGTGCTTCTAAAGATTTAATAAAAATTACAGGTACACATACAAGAGCCTTCACTCAAGGATATTTTCAATATGATTCTAAGAAATCTGGAGGAATAACAGTTTCTCATTTAAGATTTGGTAAAAATCCAATTAAATCAACTTATTATGTTGAAAAGCCATCTATGGTAGTTTGTACAAAAGATTCTTATTTAAGTAAATTAAATATGCTAGATAAAATAACTTCAAAGGGAATACTTTTATTAAATACTAAAAAAACAGGTGATGAAGTACTTGCTAGTATGAAGGTTAAAGATAAACGCATACTTCAAAAGAAACATATAAAACTTTATATAGTAGATGCTGATAAAATAGCGAGTGAAAATGGACTACATGGGAAAATAAGCGCAATTATGGAAGTATTAATTTTTAAACTTGGAAAAATTATAGACTTCAACTTTGCCGTAGAACAAATAAAAGAAAATATAAAGAAAAAGTTTAGTAATAAAGGTGGCAATGTTGTAGAAAAAAATATTTCTGCTATCGATGCATGTATAGACAGTGTCAATTTAGTAAAAATTCCAGATGTTGATTATGATAATATAATAGAAAAAAAGAAAACTGATTTTGAAATAATAAATGATATGGAAGGGGATAGTCTACCAGTAAGTAGATTCCTACAAAATCCAGATGGAACTTTTGAACCGGCAACTACAAAATATGAAAAGAGAGATACCACGGATACCGCTCCATGTTACATTAGTGAAAACTGTATTTCATGTAACTTATGCTCATTAGTTTGTCCACATGCTGTAATAAGACCGTTCTTACTTGATTCAAATGAAGAACTAGATGCTCCAGAATCTGTAAAAAGAAATTTAATTCCAGCTAATATTAAAGAACAAGATCTAAAATATACAGTAGGTGTCAGCCTAAAAGATTGTACTGGTTGTGGATTATGTGCTGAAGTCTGCCCAGGTAAAAAAGGGGCGAAAGCCATCATAATGAAGGCCAAAAAAGCTCTTTTAGAAGATAAAAAGGAAGAAGAAGCAAAGTACTTATTTGAAGAAGTAAAAGAGAAAAAGGTAATGCCAACCAATACAGTAAAAGGAAGTCAATTTGTTACCCCAAAATTTGAATTTTCCGGTGCCTGTGCAGGTTGTGGAGAAACTCCGTATTTAAAACTTTTAACCCAGTTATTTAATGATAACTTAGTTATTGCTAATGCAACAGGATGCTCATCAATATATGGTGCTAGTGCTCCATCAACTCCTTATAACACCCCTTGGTCAAATTCTTTGTTTGAAGATAATGCTGAATATGGATTTGGAATGAAAATAGCTGATAATACTATAAAGGAAAGAATTAAAACTCTAATTAAAAATAATATGAGTATGATTAAAAAGAGTGAACAACCAATCTATAAAGATTATATAAAAGATATAAATATGGAAACTGCTACTAAATTATTAGAAATAATAGATAATACTAAAATAGAACAATTATTAGAACTAAAGAGTTTTATAAAACCTAAATCAATATGGATGGTAGGTGGAGATGGTTGGGCTTATGATATAGGATATAATGGTATTGATCATGTTATATCAACACATGAAAATGTAAATATCCTAGTCTTAGATACTGAGGTATATTCAAATACCGGTGGACAATCATCAAAATCAACAAGAATGGGCGCAATTGCTAAATTCGCATCTCATGGAAAACAAACTGAAAAGAAAGATTTAGCTAAAATAGCTCTAACTTATCCACATGTATATGTAGGAACTATTTCATTAGGGGCAAATCCTAATCAAGCTATAAAAGTATTAAAAGAGGCAGAAAGTTATAATGGTCCATCTATTATAATTGCTTATGCACCATGTATAGCTCAAGGAATAATAAAAGGAATGTCTAATAGTATTAATGAAGAAAAAGAAGCAACATTATCAGGTTACTTCCCATTATTCCACTATAATCCAGAAACTAAAGAATTTAAAATGGAGTCTGCAGCAGATTTCTCAAAATATCCAGACTTTATTTCAGGAGAAGATAGATATAATTCTTTAAAGAAAGTATCAAAGAATGCTAAAGAATTGTTAGAAACAAATAAAGAAAATGCTGAAAAAAGATACAAATACTATAAATCATTAGAAAATAACAATAAAGATTAATAAAAAAAGAAGACACAAAAATGTCTTCTTTAATTTTCTATATAAGAGACTGCACCCCCTGAGGGCAGCCTCCAAAAAAGAATAAAAAGGGGTTGGCTAGTGTGATACTAGCGACCAATTCGCCTAATAACCGAATTGGTAGCTCTTATACTACTCGAAAGAAGTCAATTTGTCAACAAAAAAGCACAAATTTTTTAAAAAACTTTTTCTTGTTAAAAATAAACATATTTTCTTTGTAAAAAAAGTAACAATATGATATAATATGCCAAGAAGGAAGTGTTATTATGGTAGAATTAAAAGAAGTAAAAGGAATTGGCCCAAAAACACTTTCATTATTAAATAAAATTAATATATATACAGTAGAAGACTTAGTAACACATTACCCATTTAGATATGAAATATTACAAAGAAATAGTCTCCAAGAAGTTGAAGATGGAGAAAAAATAGTTATAGATGGAAAAGTAGAAAGTGTTCCAATCTTAATGAGATTTAAAGCAGGCTTAAATAAAATGAATTTTAGATTAGTTACACAATCTGGTGTTGTCGGTGTATCTATTTTTAATAGAGCTTTTTTAAAGAATCAATTATTAGTTGGTACAGGCATTACAATTATAGGAAAACTAGATAAATCAAAAAATATTATAACCGCATCAGATATAAAGCTTGAAACATTATCAAATAAAATTAAAATAGAACCAGTATACCATTCAACAAGTGGACTTACAAATAAAAACTTATCTACCTATATAAATATGGCAATTTTAATGTATGGTAAAGAAATACCTGATTATATTCCAAATTCGTATATTGAAAAATATAATTTCTTAAATAAAAAAACATCGCTAAATATTATTCATAATCCATCAACTGAAGAAAAACTAAAAGAAGTAACAGTTCGACTAAAATATGAAGAATTATTTGCTTTTATGTTTAAAATAAATTATTTAAAAATAGAAAATAAAAAGAAAAATAAAGGATTAGAAAGAAATATTGATAAAGAAAAATTAGAAAAGTTTATTAAAAGTATCCCGTTTTCTCTAACAGATGATCAAAATAACGCAATAAATGAAATTGTTAATGATTTAGAATCAAAAAGTAGAATGAATAGATTATTACAAGGTGATGTAGGAAGTGGAAAAACAATTGTAGCATTTATCGCTATGGTAGCTAACTATTTAAGCGGATATCAAAGTGCTTTAATGGCTCCAACTGAAATACTAGCTACTCAACATTATAATAACTTAAAAAACTTCTTAAAAGATACTTCTATTAATGTAGTGTTATTAACGGGTTCAACCCCAAAGAAAGAAAAAACAGAAATATATGAAGGTTTAAAAAAAGGTTCTATTAACATTGTAATCGGAACACATGCCCTAATACAAGAAGATGTTATATATAATAATTTAGGACTTGTTATAACAGATGAACAACATAGATTTGGTGTACATCAAAGAGCAAACCTTCAAAATAAAGGTAAGAAACCAGATATATTATACATGAGCGCAACACCAATCCCAAGAACTTATGCATTAACTATATATGGTGATATGGATACCTCAACAATTAAACAGTTACCAAAAGGAAGACAAAAAATAGACACATATGTAAAGAAAAATAGTGAAATAAAAGATGTATTACAAATGATGTATGATGAATTAAAACAAAAACATCAAGTATATATAATTGCCCCACTAATAGAGGATAGTGAAAACTCTGATTTGACAACAGTGTGTAAACTAAAAGATCAAATGAAATTAGCATTCGGAGAAAAATATAAAATAGATATTATTCACGGAAAAATGGCTAGTGGAGCAAAAGAATTAATTATGCAAGAATTTGCTAGTAACAATATTCAAATATTAATATCAACAACTGTAATAGAAGTAGGAGTAGATGTTCCAAATGCAACTACGATGGTAATATTTGATGCCGATAGATTTGGACTTTCAACTCTACATCAGTTAAGAGGTAGAGTAGGACGAGGTAATTTGAAATCACAATGTATTTTAATTAGTGACTCAGATACACCAAGACTTAAAATAATGGAAACAGTAGATGATGGATTTACAATAAGTGAAGAAGATTTTAAATTAAGAGGACATGGAGATTTATTTGGAACTAAGCAAAGTGGAGATATGGCATTTAAAATTGCTAATATCAGATCAGATTATAAAATTCTTCTACAAGCAAAAAAAGATTCAAAGGAATATTTACTAGATGAAAAAACAGATAATGATAATTTGAAAAAATACTTAATATCAAGTATTGATAAAGCTAGTTAATAATAAATAAAGATAATAGGAGGAACGGAATGAAAAAAACTAAAATTACAAATGAATTAAAAAGACAATTGGAAATCTGTAAAAATACTGAAAAATATAATAATATTATTGATAAAATTTTAAAATTAGATACAAAAGAAAAAATTATAAATTTAATATCAAAATCAAAGGTAAATATAATTGATTTTAAATGTTATATTGATTCATATTTAATAAAAATAAAAGATAAAGAGAATGAAGATAATTATAATAAAATAAAAGACAAATTAGAAAATTCATATAATGAATATGTTAATAATTGTTGTAAAACAGAAGAAATAAAAAACAAATTGAATAATCCTAATAACGTACATATTCATAAATCTTGTAATACAACAGAAATTAAAAATCTAATAATAAATGGTATAGAAGAAGATGGAAAGATTAGAGATTTTGAGCTATTAGATTATTTTGAAACTACAACATTAGAATTAAAAGATTTTTTTGATTTAGTTGAAAAAGACTTGACAATAAGTGAACTAAAAAAGATAAAAAGCTTTGTAATAAAAAATATGAACATTATAAAAGCAAATCAATTTACCGATGTAAATAAATATAAATTATCATTCTTAATTAATAATGAAGTGGTTGAAGTAACTGAAGAAGCTAAGAAAGCTGCAATTTCTTATTTAAAAGAAAATAATATACCAGTTATAAATATGACTTATAAACAGGCTGTTAAAAGATATATGTACAAAAAAACAGTAAATAAAAATTAAGAGTAAAATAATGTAGTTTAATGTAAACTAAAAAATTATTTATAAATTATTTATAAATAGTAATTGACAATTTCTAAAATATCCTATATGATTAAGATGCGTGGTAGATATCACGCCGATATATCTCACGGTTTAAGTGTGAGAATATATTCAACCGAACCCCCTGAAGGAGCCGAAAGGCTCCACTTTTTGTTTGATTTATAAGGGTTTTCTATAAATATGGTAGAACGCTACCCATCATCTACCCATCACAACCTATGGTTTATATAAGTTTAATATAGTTTATTCGGAAGACTTTTCATTAAAGTCTTTTTCTAATGTGTCAAAGAATTTTGGTACATTTGCAAGATCCTTTTTAAACATATGAGTATAAGTTTCTAGTGTTTCAGTAGTTTCAGAATGGCCTAAAAAGTTAGATACAGCAGTTATTGGAGCAGAGCAGATATTAAGGCTGATGCACACGAATGTCTAAAAGAGTGTAGTGGAATTCTTCGGATATCTGCATTTTTAGCAATTCTACCATTAATTCTAGACATCATACCGAAGGTTAATGGTTCGTGTTCTCCGAAGATAAACCATTTATCATTAAAGCCATAGTACTTCTTTTTTTTTCATTGTATAAATTTACTAAATCATTATATAAAACTTCAGTAAGAGGTAATGTCCTAATACTTTTAGATGTTTTAGGTGGAGTTAATTCATAATATTTTTGACTATCAATAATTTTCTTTTGATTAATATAAGTCTCTCCTGATTTAAAGTTATTAACTTCTTGAGTCAAAGTTTTAATTTCTAAATCCTTTTTAATATTATCTTCAGCAAGTTCTTTTGAGTAAGCAGATAGATTATCTATATCTTTATCTTGTTTTAAAATACCTTTTTTAATAGGATTTAAGATATCTTTAGATGTTTCTATATCAACTTTATCAATAAACTTGTTTTCGGTTTTATTTGCCTCTTTTAATAGTTTGTTTTCATTTTTGATTTCTCGATTTAAAGCATTTAACTCAATTTGTTGTTTCATAGCATTAGTTAAATGAGTTTTATCTCCACCAATTTCTCCTCTAAATAGATTGAATCCTTTAGATTTGATAAATTCATTATAATCATCTTGGAGTAGAGTATAAGATGCATTACCACCTTTTTGTTTCCAAAATTGATCTGAATTTAGAAATTTACCTTTAACAGTTTCATAAATATTTTTACCATTCTTATCTTTCTTTTGAATAGGTACTAATTTCTTTTCACCTTTTTTATTAGTTATTTCGTGTTTTAATTGATGACCATTTTCATCTAACTCAAATACTTTTCTCTTAACAACATTCACTACTGGAGTGAAATATATATGCATATGTGGTGTAGATTCATCAAGATGTATTGCTGCATATCTTATATTTTCACTACCTACATATTCTTTAATAAAGTTTAAACTTTCATCAAAGAACTTTTTTATTTCAGTTGGTAAATTATGATTTTCATCTATGACTACATGTCTAATAGGTTGACCTGCCTTATTGCCAGTTTTATAAAATTCTCCAGTATCTTTAAATTCCATTCCATAGTGTTCGAAGAATTCTTGACCACTTGTTATTATTAAACCATTCAATACTTTCGCACTTTTCTTATTTGGATTATAGTTTATATTGTTTGAATAAAGATAATCATATGTTGAACTAGCTAGAGTAGGACCATCATAATTTATTAATTCTATATTATAAGGAGTTCTAGTGTTATCATATTTACCAGAACCTTTTCTTTCTTTTAATTTTTTATCTAATCCACCAATATCTGATGCTTTAAATTTTTCTAATCGTAGTGCTTGTTTTCCTGAGTACATTTATTTTTCCTCCTTTCCTTTAATCTTTTTGTGGTGATACATAAATGTAATACGTATCATCAAGTGAATTATAGATAATATATTTTTTCTTTCTTAATTCTCTAAATGCTAGTGCAACATCTTTTCTACTATCATTACTAAGAGAGTAGAGGTCAGTATTTTCAAGTTCCTCATTAGTTCTAACTAATAGAGAATTAAGCATACTAGTTGCTCCGATAGATAAATCTTTAGGAATTATATAATTATAAATATTATCTTTCTTAAATAATCTCATATTCTTTACCTCCTTTCTTGTTAATGTCCGATATTGATGACAATTCAAATATAACACTGTCCGATAATATCGTCAATACAATTTGACCGAAAAACTAGACGTTTAAACAAAAACGTGGTAGAATTAAATTATCGAGAGAAAAAGGGGAGAAAGAAGTGTTATTATGAACTCAGAAAAACTTAAAAATTTAATTGAATCTGCAAGAGAAGCAAAAGGTATTTCACAAAGAGAACTTGCTAAATTAACAGGTATTAGTAGAAGTACTT
Source organism: uncultured Bacilli bacterium (assembly GCA_934162665.1). Classification (GTDB taxonomy): domain Bacteria; phylum Bacillota_I; class Bacilli_A; order RF39; family UBA660; genus RUG14670. Next base: position 9,797 of record CAKPJN010000004.1, on the reverse strand, counting down.
TAAATGATTTAATAAATGGAAAAATAAAAAAAGTAGATATTGATGATCTACGAAAAATTGCTGAAACTTTAGATATGTCATTAAAAAAACTACTAAAAGTTGCAGGTTATGATGAAATGCTTTTCTATTTTTCTAAAGATAAATATGCAAATAAATCTAGTAAAGATTTAAAAGACTTAATTGAACAATACAAAGAATCAGAAACAGATTTATTACAATTTGATTTTAATAAAAGAGAAAAAGCAAGAGAAGCAGGATTTATCATATTTAAGGTAGCAGAACATTTGACATTACTTAAAGATGGTAAAAGTAAATACACTTTAGAACAAGCAATAGAAGAATTAAATAAAGCACAAGAATTACTTAATCCAATTATGGATAAATACGATTATAAAAAATTACCAAAAAGAAATTGAATTGTCAGAAAGTAGGAAAGTAAGTGAAAGTATATATAGTTAGACATGGTGAAGTACCTCATAATGCATTAAAAATATATAATAATGAAAATGAAGATTTAAATAATAATGGTGTAATACAAGCAGAAACATTAAAAAGTAAAATCAAAGATTTAGAGTATGATATGATTATTTCTTCACCATTAATAAGAGCAAAGCACACTGCAGAAATAATTAATTTTAAAAATAAAGATATTTTAATTGATAATAGATTGGAAGAAAGAAATCCAGGAGATTTAAGTGGGCAACCTCTAGAAGTTACAAATAGAGAAGAATATTGGAACTATTATACAAAAATACAATATGGAACAAGTGAAAATATTCAAGAATTTTTCAAAAGAGTATATAATTTTTTAGATGAATTAAAAACAAATGATTATGAAAGTGTATTAATAGTAGCACATAGTGGAATTTCAAAAGCTTTTAGTGGATATTTTGATGGAATACAAGATGGTAAGTTTTTAAATAGAGGACTTAAAAACTGTGAAATAAAGATGTATGAACTGTAGGTGTTAATATGGATTTTAATTATGTTGCTTTTATGTCATCTAGTGATAAGAAATTGATAAAAAAATTGTATTATGAATCATTTGATAAAGATGAAAGATTTCCATTTTGGTTACTAAAAAAATGTTCTAAAGAAAAGAATGTAAAGTTTAATGTAATATATAACAAAGATAAAGTAATTGGTTTTCAATACATTATTGAATATGATAATATTGCTTATTTAATGTATTTTGCCATTGAAAAAAATCAAAGAAATAATGGATATGGTTCAGAAATATTAAAAAATCTAAATAAAAGTTACAAAAATGTTTTGTTGAGCATTGAAAAAGTAAATGAAAAGGTATTTGATATTAAAAACAAAAGAAAACAATTTTATTTAATAAATGAATTTGTTGGTACTAATAAGTATATTGTAGATAATAATGTTGAATATGAATTATTGTGTAACAATAGTAATTTAAATATAACTAAAGAAATATTAGAAAAAAGATATACAATGATGACAAGTTCTAAAATTTTAAGATTTATAATAAGTAAAATTTTTAATGTTTATAAGATTAAATTGAAGTAGGTGAATTATATGCGAATAGGAATAGATATAGACGATACTATGACTAACATAAAAGATAAACTTACAAGTGCTGCAATACAGTATGCTAAAAGTTTAAATAAAGATGTAAAAAATATAGATTATAATATTGTTGATATATATAACAATAACAATGGAAATATTTATCAAAAATTATTTAATTTTAATTATGAAGAACTAAAGTATTTTTTAGGAACAATACAAGAAGAAATAACTGATAATGCTATTCCAAGAGAAAATTGTGTTGAAGTAATAAATAAGTTACATAATGATGGTAATGAAATATATATTATTACTGCAAGAGATAAAGAATTTCATGAAGATCCATATTTACAAAGCAAGGAATGGCTTGAAAAAAATTTAATTTACTATGATAAATTAATTGTTAATGCTAGAGATAAAGGAAAAGCATGTATAGAAAATAATATTGATTTATTGATTGATGATAGCATAAGTAATTGTTTAAATGTTGATAATTTGGGAATTGATACTATCATTATTGGAAATAAAAATGATAGAGGAATAAAAAGTATTGATAATTGGCAAGAAATATATGAATATATAAAAAATAATAATATAATTAAGATTATTCAATATCAAGAAAAATATAAAGATGAAATATGTTCATTTATTAATGAATGTATGCATAACTCTATAGGTAGACCTTATAAAGAAAGACCAGATGTATCTAATATTGAAGAATATTATATAAAAAATAGTGGTAACTTTTGGTTAGCAATAGATGTGAAAAGTGATAAAATAGTTGGAAGTATTGCTATTGAAAATAGAAATAAATATGGAATATTGAAAAGATTCTATGTAAATAAAGAATATCAAAAATTAGGAATAGGGAATCGTCTTTATAAAATGTTTTACAATTATGTAAAAGAACAAACTAAAATAGAAGAAATAAATCTTGCTTGTGGTAAAGTTTTAAAAGAAGCACATAAGTTTTACATTAAAAATAATTTTAAACAGGTTGAAAGTTTACCCATAAAAATGCATTATGCAGATGACGATGATTTTTTTGTAAAGAAAGTAGATAGAGGAGAATAGCAGTGATGGTTAAAAAAGTTTTCAACAAAAATGAAAATAAAATATTATTAATGTTAGCTTTTTTTAGTATTTCTATTGGATTATGGAATAATTTTAGGCAATTATGGTTAGAAGATAACTCATTTTCTGTTTCAAATATTAGTAATATCATAAGCCTAGGTACATTGATAAGTGTAATAGCAATAGCACTAATTGGTAAATATGTAAAATTAAATAAATTAAAAAACACATTAACAATTGTTCTTATTTTAAAATTTGTTAATATGTTGTTCTTATATATTTTAAATAATTCAAATTTATTATTGCTAATCAATATCTTGATAATAATTGATATTGTCACAGAATACATAACCATAACAAGTATTTATCCGTTAATAACAACACTTACTAAAAATGGTACTATATATAGCAAGAGAAGACTAACAGAATATTTGTTTAGGGACATCGGAATATTATTTGGTGGTATTTTTATTGGAAAGACTATTTCTGGAATTTTAATTAATTATAATGTTTGTTTAATAATTTCAAATATATTTCTATTAATTTCTATTTTTATAATAATGACAATGAGAATAGATACAAGTAATGAAATAAACAAAGACAAAAGTTCTTGTTTAAAAATTGTATTAAAAAGTAAAATTATGTATTTATATTTAATATATACATTGATTGGTACTATTGCTATGTCAACTGCATTGGGTTTAAAAATGTTAACATTAACAAATTATTTTAAATTTAGTGATAATATGGCAACAGTATATTTGTTAGTAATTGGATTATTAGCAGATGTATTTGGAATAATTGCTTTAAAATATTTAACACCAAAAAATGATTATTTAACGATAACATTAAAATTTGGGATAAGGTTTTTATGGTATATTTTAGCTTTTGTTTCTAATAATTTACTTATTACTATAATAGCAATATCTTGGTCAATTTTTATATCTACAGCATATGAAAATATTTGTGATGCAGTATATATAAATAGACTTGAAAATAGATATCAATTAAGTTTTTCAAATATGTGTCATATTATAAGATTTTTAGGAGAATCGATAGGTGTGTTTCTTTGTGGAATGATGTATGAAATAGGATTAAAATATATGTTTGGATTGTCAGCTTTGTTTATGATATTTCAAATTAGTATAGCCTATTATTTAATAAGTTTAAGGAAGAAAGATGCGGTTATCAATGAGTAGAATTACATTAATAGCAAAATTCAAAGAAAAAGAACTAAATAAAATAAATGATCAACTAAAGAATATTAATTATCATATGTGTAAAGTACCTTATGGGATTGATGATGAATTGAGAAATGAAATTGATAATTTGCCATATCACTTTACAATATTTACTACTGATAAACAAAATGAAAGTAAGTTATTAAATATTGCTAGTGATATAAAAATGAATAAAATAAAATTAAAAAATAACGATATAAGAATAATGAATGGGCGAAATAATAGTTTTGTATTATACTTTTCCATAGAAGAAAATAAAGATATAAAAGAATTACAAAAAAATTCTTTTTACAAATTCCTGGAGAGAATTATGATCCAGATAAATTTACTTTTCATATGACATTACATATTGATAAAGATGAAGAATTAGTTAATAAAATAAAGGAAGAGATAGAATTTAATTTTAAGCCATTTAGGCTTGTATTTGATGAATTAGTTTTATACGACTATCCAGGAGATATGATTAAAGAAATTAGTATAAAGGAGTAAAATAATATGATAGAAAATTTAAAAGAGAAATATGTATTTTTTGATGTTGATGGAACATTGTCTGAGTATAGATATAAAGATAGATTATATGGCGGCGGATGTTCTGAACTTGGATGTCAATCGCTTGAAGATTTATTGTTTAATGATTTATTTTATAAGGCTAGACCACTTAAAACAATGCAAAGAGTTATAGAAAATTTGGACAGTAATAAAATACTTATTTTAGGTGCAGTTACAACTAATACTGAAATAGAACAAAAATATAAATGGCTATCTGAACATTATCCAAATGTAAAAAGAGAAAATGTATTTTTTATATGTTCTACATTATTAAAACCAGAAGTTATAATTGAATATTGTAAACACTATAACATTGATATAAAACAAACAGTATTTGTAGATGATAGAATAGATGTTTTAAGAAAAGCAGAAGAAATGGGAATAACAGCATATCATCCTAGTTCTTTTACAGAATGAGTAGGAAAATTGAAGTATGAAAAGATTATTAAGAATTAGTTTTGATTTATCACTATTATCATTTATACCAATAATATCTTGGTTTCTACTTGGAATAATAGTTGATAAGAATTTAATTAATATATTTACTTTAACCTATCCATTACAATTTATATATTATATAATTAAGTCTATATTTTCTACTGGGGCTAATATAAGTAAAGAAAAAGATAAAAATGAAAATGCAGTAATGTCAGGCTTAATGTTAGGAACCATTGTGTCTATAATTATTTTTACTATAATTCTATTAAATGTAGATAATTATATTAATTTTATGAATATGGATATAAGTACATATAAAAACTTTACTATATATTCAATATTACAACTATTCATTTGTTTAGAATTTGCAATGATGCAAGATAAGTTATATTATGAAGAAAAAAATAAATTAGCAAATAAGCATTCATTAGTATTTAATTTATTAAATTTTATATTATTAATTGGAACAGCTTTAATAACAAAAAATCAAGTTATTATAATTTCAACAACATTAATTCCATTAGCGATATATACTTTGTATATTTATATTAAAAATGGTAATAAGTTTAAATTTAATATTAATGTATTAAAGTGTATAAAATATGATTCAGTTGAGTTATTCAATAATATTGCATTCTTTTTAATATTCTTATTTGGATTATCTAATGCCTTAGAATATGGAGAAACGTATGCAACTGCTTTGACTTTTATAGCACTAATAACTGATACACAGTGGGATACATTTGATGCTATAAAAGAGGCAGCAACAATAGATATTAGTAAAAGAAAGTTTAATTATATTGAACATAGAAACAATGCTTATAAATTATTAGGAATATTATTTGGAACAAGTTTAATGATGTTTGCATTTTTATTTAGATTTTATGATTTAGATTTTAAAATTACAATGATATATTTTTCTTTTGAAATAGTAAATTTCTTAATATATCCAATATATAGAATTAAAACTTGTTGTTTACAATTAGAATATTCAGCATTTAAAATTACATCAAATAAGATAATAGCATCAATACTTAGAATGTTTATTTCGTTATTAAAAACACCATTTTGTACAGGAATAGGACAAGTGTGTTCATCAGTTTATCAATTTATAACAGTTAGTATAATGTTTGGTCATAATTTTAAAATTGATAAAACAGGTTGTGTTATTAAAAAGAAATCAATACTGAATAATGACACTATGACATTATAAATGTGAGTAGGGTACTAACAAACAATGTGTCATTGTGTCATTTAATAATAAAAATAATTGGATTTATGATATAATAGTATACATAAAAGGGAAGCGCTAGTACAGGCTTATTTTATAAGTTTTTGTATTGGCGTTTTTTCGCAGTAAGGAAGTGAAGATAATGGAAAAACTAAAAAAAGTAGATAATTATCAAGATTTTATTAATTTATCACCAACATCAGATGCAACTGATATAGATGAGTATAGTGAAATATTAGACTATAGTTTGAATAATAAAGACATTCAAAATATAGCAGTATTTGGGAATTATGGAGCAGGTAAAAGTAGTTTTTTGAAGACATATTTTAAAGATAAAAATAATTATGTAAATATAACTTTAGGCACGTATAGCAAAAAAACTAAAGACATAGGAAAAAGAAAAATGGAAGAGTATCATCAGACAATTGAAAAAAGTATTTTACAACAATTATTATATCAAACAGAACAAGAAAAAGTACCTCAATCAAGATTTAAGAGATTGACTAAATATTCAAAGCCGAAAATGTTTTTAAACACATCAATATTTATTATGCTTCTTTTAATTTGTATATTTGTTTTTGTGCCTAATTTCTTTAATAAATTTTTTGAACCATTTAATAGAATTAGTGAAACACTCAAAGTTTTAAATTTTAAAATTAAATCGTTTACTATATATAATAACTACATTTTGGCTAGTTTTTTATATATACTTATATGTCTTTTTATAGTTTTTATCATTTATAAAATTTGTGAATTTATTAAAGATAATTTTTATATAAGTAAACTAAAATATAAAGATGCAGAAATAGAAATAAATGGAAAAACTGAATCTATATTTAATAAATATTTAGATGAAATTATTTATTTCTTTCAATGCTCGGAATATGATATTGTAATTTTTGAAGATATTGATAGGTTTAATGAGGCGTTATTTATTATTGAAAAATTAAAAGAATTAAACTATTTATTAAATACATCTTCAAAAATCACAAGAAAAATTAGTTTTATATATGCAATAAAAGATGATTTTTTTGAAGATATAACTGAAAGAACAAAATTTTTTGATAAAACAATTCCTATTATTCCAGTTTCTTCATTATCAAATTCAAATGAAATAATATGGGAAAAATTTAGAAAAATTTATGGTGATGTAGAAAATAATATGTATTACGAAATAGATAAAAAATTTATTAACAATATTTCGGTGTTTGTAGATGACATGAGAACGATTAATAATATAATGGCTGACTTTGTTTTATTTAGTGATAAATTTATAGATAAAGATTTAGATAATCGTAAATTGTTGGCTATGATATTTTATAAAAATTTATATCCGCAAAAATATGCTAAGTTGTTAAAAGGTGAAGGAATACTTCCGAATGTAATTCAAAATAAAAATAACGTTGTTATTGAGCTTACGAAAAAATTAGAAAATGATAAAAAACAATTGCTAGATGAAATTAAAGAAATAAGAGATGAAAATTTATTGAATATACTTGAATTAAAACAAGTATTTATAATGAATTTAGCAAACATTTCTAATGTACAAAATAACAATCTTCATTTAAGGTTTAATAATGTTGAATGTAATATAAGTGATTTTTTAAATGATACCTTTGATATTAATAAAATAAAAAATGAACGGTTAACTTTAAAAAATAGCAACTATCCTTACAATGATTTTGATGAAGAACAAATCTTTGAATATTTTGATGGAAAAGAAAATTTTATAAAAAGAATTAATAATTTAAGTGTTAATAAGAATGAAAATATTAGAAACAAACAATTAGAAATTAACGAAATAGAAAATAGTATAAAGAAAATAAAAGAAATGCCTATTGAAAATTTAATTAATAAATATGGTATAAGCTTATTTTCTGATAATCTTAATGATTTGGAATCGTTTATGTTAAGAAGAGGGCTTATATCAAGTGATTATTATGACTATATCACTTTGTTTAAAGAAGGAAACTTAACTATACAAGATATGCAATTTGTAAAGAATGTAAAAAAAGATAATAAAATGGAGTCCTATTCATATCGATTGGAGAATTTAAGCGAAATTGTAAATAGATTAGATATATTTGACTACTCATCGAAAAGCATATTAAATTATGATTTATTTAATTATATCTTTGATGAAAACAACAAGGTTGATATAGATATTAGGAATAAAATTTTATTACAATTTGAAAATATAACAGAAGAAGAAATGAATTTTATAGATGGTTATTTAGAAAAATTTGATTGTAGTAAAAATTTTGTAAATAGTCTTCTTACTAAAAAAACTGATATATGGAAAAAATGTTATTTAAAAAGAAGTGAAAATAAAAATTATATTGATTCATGGGTAGTCATATTCTTAAAAAATGAAAAATTTTTATTAAATACAGATGACGATTTTATTAATTATATTCAAACTCATGAAAGTTTTTATAAGGTATTTTCATTATTAGATGAAGATAGTAAAAAACAATTAGTTAAATTGAATATAAAATTTAATAATATTAATGAAGAATGTACAAAAGATTTTGCTGAGTTTATATTGAAAAACAATTTATATGAAATAAATTCAAATATGTTAGAATTGGTATTAGAAAAAATCATAAATAGCAGTAAAAAATTTTTAGAAAGATTTTTATCAATTCTAGAGGATCAAAGATTGTCTTATATGAAAGAATATATATATAATAATTTTGAAATATATATTAATAACATTTATAATAAATTAGATAAACAAAATAATGATGAATTTGTAATATTAAATATAATAAACAATGATAGTATTACAGACGAAATAAAATTAAAAATTATAACTAAGGAGTCAATAAAAATAAAAGATTTAAATGAAATATCTACTGATTATTATGATGCTGTTTTAAATAACAATTTATTTGAATATAATTGGAATAATATAATTTGTATATATAATTATGAAGAAGAAATATCTAAGCAACTTGCTGATGTAATTAATGGTATTAATAGCATAGAAAATATTGAATTATTAGAAAGTCAAAGTAATTTTTTAATAGATTTGATAAATAATGATACTGTTAATTTAGAAACTTTAGAAAAAAATCTTAATTTATTTGATGCTAAGATTTCAAATTTGGAAGATATAGATTTTAATTATAGTTTTGAAAAATTAGAATTGATAATTAATAATGATATCTTAGAATTTAATAATGATAATTTTAATTATATTAAGGATAAATCTGTAGATTTATTGGTATTGTTCATAAATTTGAATGAAGAATATTATATTGGTAATATTGATACATTTGATATAAGCAATATAGAAAATGATTTAATTAAAAATTCAAAATTAGGCGATTTGATAAAAGTTTTATTATTCGAAAATAATTTAATAACGTGTGATAAATTAGAAATAGATTTCTTATATGAACTTGTAATTAATAATAAATATAACTTAAGAAAAGAAGAGTCTAGTAATTTGATTTTCAATTCTGATATATCTTATGACAAAAAATATCACTATTTAAATAAGATAATAGAAGAAATCAGTATGGATCAAACAAAAGAATACTTATGTCAAGTAAACGCTGAATTTCAATCTATAGGAATTGGTAAAAATAATTTTTCAGTTGATTTTAATCAAGATTTACTAGAGATATTAAAATTGTTTGAATCTAAAAAAATTATTTCATCAAGCAATTTAACTAAAACAAATAGAATAATGATTTACAATAGAAAAAGATAATTTTGATATA
>CAKPJN010000003.1 GCA_934162665.1 uncultured Bacilli bacterium | reverse complement strand
TTACCTTATCTGTGAAGTAGGAAACTTAGGAGGCAACGACTGAGACGAATTAAAACTTGTTTTAATTCATTTGTTCTGTAAAGTTATGTAAATAGATTCAGTTTTTAGTTATTAAATATTTAAAAAGTGATAATATAGATAAAGTGTAAAGTTTAATAACTAAAAATATTTAATTTAGGTGTATTATTGACTAAATAATATCAAACTATTATTATATAGATAGAGGTGCATTATGTATTACAATAGAAGAAAACAAATTATAAAAAGTGGAATAATTATAACATTTATTTTAATGGTTGCGGTTATCACAACTCATCATATTTATTATAAATTTAAAAATGAGAGAAATGTTTTATATAATTCGGAATCACTAGATATTATCTTTCATGAAAAGAGTGGAGATAAAGTAACTTTAACTAAAGTAACCCCAGTTACTGATTCGGTTGGACTATCTTCAAAAGAATATAATTTCACAGTTAAAAATAATTTAGATACTAAAGTAAATTATAGTATAAAATTATCAGATGATAAAAAAAGTGTTATAGTTGATGAATGTGGAGAATATTTGATGCCTAAAGATATCATAAAAGTATCTATAAAAGAAGAAAAAAATAGTGATAAAATTTATACTTTAAATGGATTAGATAATGGTACTTTAAAAAAAGATAGCATAAAAGGGCATGGAGAGAAAAACTATACTATTAGAGTTTGGGTAGGAACAAACACGTTAACTACTGGAACTAACCTACATTATCACGGAAAAATAAAAGTAGAGGAAGAAAAATAATATGGATATTGATTTAAGTTTATTACACAGTCAAACTATAGATAAGATAGATATTACTAATAAATATATTCTACCAAATACTTATTATAGTAATTATGAAGAAATTATTTCTATAGATGATATAGAAGTAGAAGGAAGTATTTTTTTAGATAATGAAGACTATGATCATATAACCTGCAATATAGAAGGTGAACTAATTTTAAAGGATTCTATTTCCTTAGAGCCAGTAAAATATCCATTTTCAATAGAATTTGATGATATTTTAGAAGAAAATTGCAAAAAAAATGAAAATACACTTGATATATTTTCGTTTTTATGGGAAAATATTGTACTAGAGATTCCCTTACAGTTTACTAAGGTTACGGATCTCAGTAAATTTCATGGGGATGGATGGAAATTAATTAGTGAAGAAGAAAATACTATTAAGAATAATCCATTTAATGATTTATTAAAAGATTTTAAAGAGGAGTGATAAATTATGATGAAATTAGACATTCAAATGTTTGCTGTTCCTTTTCGTAAAGTTTCAAAAACAAGAAAAAGAATGAGAAGAAGTCATAATGCTATGGAAATACCTGGTATGACAAAATGTGCAAGCTGTGGTGAAATGATTAAACCACATAGAGTTTGTCCAAAATGTGGAAATTATAAAGGTAAAAACGTAGTAGTAAAAGAAGAAGCATAATTCTTTTTTTTTGTATATTTTTAAAAAAAGTGTCAAATATAAATAATGTAAATTAGATAAACACAGAAAAAAACTGTATAAAGTGTCAAATGATTAAATATTGCAAGATATATATTGACCAACAAAAATATCTTTGATATGATAACAATGAAAGGTAGGAAAAATAAGATGGCAAAAAAATCTAATTCGACTAGTTCAAAAAAGAATAGTCAAAGCAAAAAAACTGTAATCGCACTTGCTGCTGCATTAGTACTTTTAATTGGAGGATCATTTGCTTGGTTAGCATTAACTCTAACTGGTACAAAAAACAATGTTATTAAAGCTGGTACTTTAAGTTTAACATTAGATGATACTACAACTGAAGGTATCAACATCACTGAAGGAGTTCCTGTTTCAGATACAACAGGATTAGCTACTACAGCTTATGAATTCACTTTACAAAACAATGGTACTATTCCAAGTGATTTCACAATTTATTTAGATGATGTTGCTCTAGAAGATGGAGAAACAAGAATGAATGACAAGTATATTAAATATAGCTTAATCAAAGATGATGGAACTCCAGTAACAGCTTTATTAAATACACTTGGAGAAAATCCTAATAGAACATTAACAACTGGAAATATTACTGCTGGAACTACAAATAACTATAAATTAAGATTATGGATTGACGCTGATGCTGATAACGCTGTAATGGGTACAGTATTCAGAGGAAAAATCAGAATCGAAGCAAGCCAAGTTAAATAGTTAAATAAAATTAATTAAATAATTACAGTTTTGGAAGTACAAGTTACTTCCTTTTTGCTTCTTATTTATATTTACTATATAGAAAATAAAAGATAATTCTTTTGTTTTTTTTGAATCTTGCTCTTGTAACAATAAACGTATATAATAAATATAGTGGTGATTATATGCAAGAACAATATAAAGATAAAGAGTTACTAATAATATGTCCAACTGATGAAAAAATGAAAATACTAAATAGGTTAAAAGAAGAAAATAGTATTTATGACATAAAATTTATGACTATTGAAGAATTCAAATCCAATTATTTTTTTTCTTATGATGAAAAAGCAATATATTATCTAATGAAAAAATACTCTTACAATATAGATGTGTGTAAAGTATATCTAAATAATTTATATCCAATTGATATTGCTAAAAATTATAAAAGTACTAAATTGCAATTTTTAAAAAGTATAAAACAAGAATTAATAGAAAATAATCTCTTGTATTTTAATCCTTCATTTAAAAAATACTTAGAGAAAAAAACTATTATCATAAAAAATTATTATAAATTAGAAAAATATTTAGATGAAATATTAAATAATAAGATAGAATTAGAAACAAAGTATGAATTAAAATCCATTATAGAATATAAAACCATGGAAGAAGAAATTAATGGTGTTTGTCTAGAAATAATTGATCTCATAAAAAATAATATTCCATTAAACAAAATATTTTTAACAAATATCACAACCGATTATAATTATTCATTAAAGAAAATTTTTTCATACTATAATATACCAATAAATATAGATATGAATTATTCTCTATATTCTACAAAAATAGTAAAGGACTATCTATTAACTAATGAATTAGACTTAACAAATCTTTCTAAACTACCAATTACAAAAAAACTAATAAATATAGTAAATAGTTTATCCTTTTTAGATAGTGATGATCCATTATATAAAACAATACTAATTGACAAATTAAAAAATACAGAGTTATCATCAAAAAAAATAAAAGACGCCATAAATATTAAAAATTTATACAATCAATCATTTGCTGATGATGAGTATGTATTTGTATTAGGTTTTAATCAAGATATACTACCAAAAATGGTTAAGGATGAAAGTTTTATAAATGACTCAATAAAAGATGAAGTAAAACTATATAAGACAGATTACTTAAATACTAGAAATAAAGCAGTAACAACAAAAGTACTATCTAATATTAAAAATTTATATTTATCATATAAACTAGAAACTCCATTTAAAAATTTTTATAAGTCAAGTCTAATTAATGACTTAAATTTAGAAATAACTTCACCTAAAGAAGATAAATTAACCTTTACAAATAAGTATAACAAAATTAGGTTAGGTGAAGCCCTTGATTTATATAAGTTATATAATACTAAAAGTGATAATCTAAAAACACTACTAACTCATTATAATATCCCATATAATACATACTCAAATCACTTTAGTAAAATAGATAATAATAATTATCTAAATTACTTAGATAACAACTTAAGACTATCATATACATCACTTAATAGTTATAGTGAATGTAAATTTAAATATTATATTAAATATATTTTAAAACTAGACCCATTCGTTGATACATTTCAATCCTATATTGGACAAATGTATCACAAAATATTATCCTTATATAAAAAGACAAATTTTAATTTTTTAGATGAATATAATAAGTACCTAGAAAAAAGAGAATTGTCTCTAAAAGAAAAAGTACTTCTTATAAGACTAAAAAAAGAATTATTAGAATTAATTGATTTACTAAATAAACAAGAATTAATTACCGGTTATAATGATTCATTATATGAAAAAAAGATAGATTTATCTCTTTCTAAAAAAATAAATGTTATATTTACAGGAACTATTGATAAGATAATGTACTATAAAAAAATAGAAGATACCTACTTTAGTATAATTGACTATAAAAGTGGCTCAGTAGATACTAACATAGAATTAATGAAATATGGACTACATATGCAATTACCTGTTTACTTATATTTAATACACTATTCAAAAGTATTTGCTAACCCAATATTTACAGGTATATATTATCAAAACATATTATTTCCTTACCCTAATTATGAAGGAAAAGATATTAGCCTATTAAAACAAGAAAGAATAAAACTACAAGGTTATTCAATAGAAGATCCATCTATTATTGAAAGATTCGACTCTACAATGGAAAAAAGTGAATTAATTAAAAGTATGGCTTATACTGAAGAAAAAGGATTCTCAAGATATTCTAAAGTTATTAATGATGATACCCTATATGAGTTAGTAAAATATACTAAAAATTATATCTCAAAAGAAACTGATGAAATTATAGAAGGAGACTTTTTTATTAATCCAAAATACTATGATGGAGAAAATATATCATGTAAGTTCTGTAGCTTTAGAGATCTTTGTTATATGAAAGAGCGTGATATAAAATATTTAGATAAAGTAGATAATCTAGATTTTTTAGGAGGTGATAATAATGCCTAATTGGACGAAAGAGCAACTAGACGCAATTAACTTAGAAGGAAAAAATATTATCGTCTCTGCTGGAGCTGGAAGTGGTAAAACAGCTGTATTAACTGAAAGAGTCATTAGAAAATTAAAAAATAATGTCCATATCAATCAGTTATTAGTATTAACATTTACTAATGCCGCAGCTGCTGAAATGAAAGAACGAATTAGAAAAGCTATTAAAAAGACTAAAGGTTTAGAAAAAGAATTAGAATTAATAGATGGTGCCTATATTACCACTTTTGATTCATTCTCTTTATCAATAGTAAAAAAATATCATACCAAATTGAATATTACTAATAATGTAAAAATAACAGATGAAGTAATTATAAACGTAAAAAAACAAGAACTATTAAACGAAATACTTGATGAAAAATATATGTTAATGGATTCTAAATTTCTAAAACTAATCAATAATTTCTGTTTAAAAGATGATAAAGACTTAAAAAACTATATCCTAAATATTTATCAAAAATTAGAATTAAAATATGATAAAGAAAACTATTTAGAAAACTATATT
Organism: uncultured Bacilli bacterium; assembly: GCA_934162665.1. Lineage (GTDB taxonomy): Bacteria > Bacillota_I > Bacilli_A > RF39 > UBA660 > RUG14670. The sequence continues at coordinate 118,709 of CAKPJN010000003.1, read as the reverse complement.
AATAACTACTTTAGTGATTTAAATATAAATAATTTTATAGATGAATATATCCTAGAAATAAAAAGTAAAATAGCTGATATAAAAAAATTATTAATAGACCTAAGTTCTTACTTTGATGGAACTTTTGTAACTAAAATGGAAGATAGCCTATCTAAACTATTAAACGCAAATACTTATGAAGAAATACTAACTGGAATTAATTCAATCACACCTGTTAGAGTTCCACCTAAGAGTGATGAAGAAGGTAAAAAAATCAAATCAATAATAACAGATATAGTTAAAGAAATTAAGTCCTTCTGTATATATGATTCTACTTCTATGATGAAAGATGAAATTCTAAATACAAAAGATAACCAACTAGAAATAATAAATATTATAAAAGAATTAGACAAAAGACTTACTACTTATAAATTTCAAGAAGAAGTGTTTAATTTTAATGATATAGCTCATCTTGCGATAAAAGTAGTTACTGAAGACAAAGATATAAGAGAAGAATTGACTAATAACTTTAATGAAATATTAGTTGATGAATATCAAGATACATCGGATACTCAAGAAGAATTCATCTCCCTTATTTCTAATAATAATGTCTACATGGTAGGGGATATCAAACAATCAATCTATCGTTTTAGAAATGCAAATCCCTATATATTTAAAAATAAATATGATTTATATAGAGATACAGAAAAAGGAATAAAAATAGACTTAAATAAAAATTTTAGATCTAGACTAGAAGTTCTTTCTAATATTAATAGTTTATTTGATTTATTCATGGATGATGAAATAGGTGGCGCAGATTATAAAAAATCACATAGAATGGTATTTGGTAATAATAGTTATCTAGAAGAAGGAAAAACCACTCAAAATTATGATTTAGATGTTATAACTTATAAACTAGATAAAACTTCTAACATAACAAAAGAAGAAAAAGAAATATTTATAATAGGAAATGATATTAAAGAAAAAGTAGAAAATAAATATCAAATATTTGATAAAGATACAGGAGTTTTAAGAGATATAGAATATTCTGACTTTGTTATTTTAATAGACAAAAGTACTAGTTTTAATCTATATAAAAAGATATTTGAATACCTACAAATACCAATATCTATTATGAAGGATGAAGCTTTAAGAAAAGATGATGACATTTTAGTAATTAAAAATTTATTAAGACTAATTATTTGTATAAAAAACAATGATCTTAGTGATACCTTTAAATATAGTTTTGTATCAGTATCAAGAAGTTTCCTATATCAAATACCTGATAATGATATATTTACTTACTTTATAAATAATAATTTTAAAGAGAGTACTTTATATAAAAAATGTCTAGAACTATCTACTTATTTAGATATAACAAGTAGTAGTGAATTCTTTTATAAAATGATAGAAGAATTTGATTACGAAGAAAAATTGTTATTAATTGGTAATATTAAAGCAAGTAGAATTAGATGTGAGTATTTTTATAACTTAATTAAGGACTTTGAAATATCAGGTAATACCATATATGACTTCCTAGATTACTTAGACTTTATCTTTGATAATGATTATGATTTAAAGTTTTCTATAAATAATACTAGTTCTAACAGCTGCAAGATAATGACTATTCATAAATCTAAAGGATTAGAGTTTCCAATATGTTACTTTGCTGGACTTACTAATAGATTTAATCTAAATGAATTAAGAGAAAAAATAATATATGATAATAAATATGGAATAGTACTTCCACAAGTAGATGAAATGTATAAGAATACTATTTGTAAAACATTACTTAAAATTAATACCAAGAAAGAAGAAATATCAGAAAAAATAAGACTATTATATGTTGCTATGACTAGAGCGAAAGAAAAAATGATTTTCGTAATGCCAGAAATAGAAGAAGAACAAGAAGTAAAAGATTTAGTCCCAACATATGAAAGATATAAATATAATTCATTCTTTTCGATAATTAAAAGTATATATAGTATTCTCTTACCATATGTTATACCTAGTGATGAAAGTATATATACAAAAGACTATATAAATATAAAAGAAACAAATGATATAGATAATTTAAAATTAGATATAGATAGCTTATCTGTATCTGAATTAGATTTAGAAACTGAATATATAGAAGAAGCTAGATACTCTAAAAGTGATATACATCTAATAAAGAAAGAGGAATTAGAATTACTAGAATTTGGTACTAAAGTTCATAAGATATTAGAAGAATTAAACTTTACTAACCCTGATATTGATAACTTAGATATAGAAGAAGCCTTAAAAGATAAAATAAAATTATTTTTAGAAAGTAACTTAATAAAAGACAATCTTTCATCTAAGTTTTATAAAGAATATGAATTTATCTATCAAGAAGATAATAATCAATTACATGGAATTATAGATTTAATGATAGAAAATAGTAATGAAATAATAATAGTCGATTATAAATTAAAAAATATAGATGATCAAAATTATGAAAAACAATTAAATGGTTATAAAAAAGTAATTCAAACTAAAACTAAAAAGAAAGTTACTAGTTATTTATATTCAATAATTGAATCCAACTGGAAACAAGTCATATAAAATACTAATATTTTTAGTATTTTTTATTTGTGTTAAACATTAACTTAGCATCATTTATCAATCTAGAGTAGAAGCTGTAAAAACAGCCGTATACAAGAAGTTGACATGATAAAATATTTATGATACAATCTAACTGTTTGACGCCTCATGCTCAAACCGCATTGAAAAGGTAAAAACAAGATTCTTGTACCTTAAAAGCGAGTCTTAAGATGAAATAAAGGAGGTATATTAATGAACGCTGTAATTAAAGTTGGTGGAAAACAATACTATGTTACTGAAGGTTCTGAAATTTTCGTTGAAAAATTAGACGCTAATGCAGGAGATGTAGTAAGTTTTGATCAAGTTTTAATGCTTGATAGCAAAGTAGGTAGTCCTTATCTTACAAATGTTACTGTTTTAGGTGAAGTTATCAAAAATGGTAAACAAAAGAAAATTAAAGTTTTCAAATATAAAAGTAAAGATAGATCTAATCGTAAAAAACAAGGTCATAGACAACCTTATACAAAAATTAAAATTACTAAAATTAATGGTTAATTAAATGATTAAAGTAAAAGTAGAAAAAAAGAATGCTAAATATACAAAAGTTACAATTTTAGGTCACGCTATGTATGATGATTATGGAAAAGATATTGTCTGTGCAGCAGCAAGTTCTATTGTAACAACAACTATAAATGGCATCCTAGCTTTAGAAAAGGGAAGTCTAAGTTACCTAGTTAGTAATAAAGGATTAAGTATTGATATTAAAAGTTTTGATACAACAACCCAAATTCTAATAGGAAATATGATCAGTCTTTTAAAAGAGTTAGAAAACAATTATCCAACAAATATAGAAGTTAAGTAAGGAGGAGAATTATGAAGTTTTTAAAATTAGATATCCAATTATTTGCCCATCATAAAGGACAAGGTTCAACATCTAATGGTCGTGATTCTGCAGGACGTAGACTTGGCGCAAAAGCTGCCGATGGAGAATTTATAACAGCAGGATCTATTATATATCGTCAACGTGGTACAAAAATATTTCCAGGTACTAATGTAAGACGTGGAAATGATGATACATTATATTCAACAGTAGATGGTGTAGTTAGATTTGAACGTTTAGGGAAAGACAAGAAACAAGTTTCTGTTTATCCACAAGATAAATAATGAAGGCAATTAATTAAATTGTCTTTTTTTTAGTTTTAAGTGATAAAAGCCCTTTCATATAAATATATAGAACATATATAGTATAAAAGTATGGAGGGTAAAACTTGAAAAAATTATTAATGTCAGATTATGATCAAACACTATATACAACTATAAATGATTTAAGACTTAATATAGAGGCAATAAAAAGGTTTCAAAATCATAACTTTAAATTTGCCATTGTAACAGGAAGAAGTTATGAAAGAATTAAAGAGGAAATAGATAAGTATAATATTCCCTATGACTATTTAAGTTGTGTAGATGGAAGTATGTTGTATGATAATACTGATAAATTATTAAAAAGCTATTTGTTAAATGAAAATATTTGTAATGAGTTGAAAGAAAAAATAGATAGTCAAATTGATATAGAAATGACTATTCTAAAAGAAGAAAATATAAATAATAAAAATAATATAATTGAATGCTATTATGATGTTACAAAATATGATAAAATAGAGCTATTAGTAAATATCGTTAAAAAAGAAATTTTAAATTATCAAAATTTAAAAATGAAATTTATAGATTTTGGTATAGATAAGTTATTAATTATTACCAAAAAAGATATTACTAAAAGGAATGCTGGCATTGATATTGCGACTATAGAAAATATATCTCATGATAATATATTTTCTATAGGAGATCATTATAATGATTTAGAAATGTTAGAAAGTTTTAACGGTTATGCAATGAAAAATAGTGAAGAAATATTAAAAACAGTTAGCCTAGGATTGTATGATAATGTTAGTCAATTAATTGATGATATTATATCAAATAAAGTATATACCAAGAAAAGAGGTTGAAAATATGTTTGTAGATGAAGTAGAAATAAAAGTAGAAGCTGGTAATGGTGGAGATGGTTGTACTGCCTTTAGACGTGAAAAATATATTTCAATGGGTGGACCATACGGAGGAAATGGTGGTCATGGTTCAGATATCATTTTTAAGGTAGATGAAGGACTACATACACTTCTTGATTTAAGATATCAAAAAACTATTAAAGGAAAAAAGGGAGAAAATGGCCGTGGTAAAAACCAACATGGTAAAGGTGCAGAAGCCTTAATTGTTAAAGTCCCTTTAGGTACAGTAGTAACAGATTTAGAAACTGGCTTAGTTATAGCTGATTTAAACAAAAAAGATCAAGAGGAAATAATTGCCAAAGGTGGTAGAGGTGGTAGAGGTAATACAGCCTTTAAAACTCAAGCTAATACAGCCCCTAACTACTCAGAAAATGGAGAAGAAGGAGAAAAGAAGACTTTAAAAGTAGAAGTTAAGATGTTAGCTGATGTTGGCCTAGTAGGTCTACCTAGTGTTGGAAAAAGTACTATTATTTCTTGTGTATCACGTTCTAAACCAAAAATTGCTGCTTATCACTTCACAACATTAACTCCAAACCTTGGAGTAGTAAAAGCAACTGATGGTAGAAGTTTCGTAATGGCAGATTTACCAGGACTTATAGAAGGTGCATCTCATGGAGAAGGACTTGGAGACAAATTCTTAAGACATATTGAAAGAACAAAAGTAATTGCGCATGTTATTGATATGAGTAGAGAAGAAGGTCGTGATCCTTATGAAGATTATATTTTGATTAATAAAGAGTTAGAAGAATTTAATAAAAAACTTATGAAGAAACCAATGATTATTATCGCAAATAAGATGGATGTGTCTGGTTCAAAGGAAAATCTAGAAGAATTTAAGAAAAAAGTAAAAGATGTAGAAATATTTGAAGTAAGTGCCGCAACTAATAACGGATTACAAGTAGTAGTTGACCATCTTGCTGATATATTAGATAAAACAGAAAATACACCATTATATGAAGATGATGAAATAGAAAATCATATTTTATATAAATTCAAAAAAGAAGAACCATTTACAATAACTAGAGATGATGATGGTACTTGGGTGATTTCTGGTAAAGAAATAGAAAGAATATTTAAGATGACAAAATTCACATCAGATGAAGCAATTTATAGATTTGCAAAAAAACTAAGAAAGATGGGAATAGATGATCAATTAGGAAAACTTGGCGCAGTAGAAGGAGATCAAGTAAGAATATTAGATTTCTATTTTGATTATAAAGATTAAAACTTATAAGTAGAAAAATATGGAAACATTATCAAAACTAACAAAATGATAATGATTCAAAAGATGAAATTACACAAATAAATTGTAAATTATAATATTATAAAAGGTAAATGCTGATTTACCTTTTTGTTTGATTGTTTTATAAAATAATTTATATTATACTTTTATTAGGAAATACTAACTGTTGAGTACTTGCCAACTTTCATATCGAAAGGGGCTTGATATTTATGAAGAAAAAAGATTTACTAATCTCATTTCTAATATTAATTATCATTTTATTAATAGTCTCTTTAATGATTCTATGTATAAAAAAATAGTACTCAATCTGCTAATAAAGATTAAGTACTTTAACCATTAATTAAGGTAAGTACTCAACTCGCAAAAGTTAAGTATTTCCCTTTTTTTATTTTATGCAAGTTCCCTTGACATATTCATAATAACATAAAACAGCTTATTTTACAATAAATTTCAGCAACTAATGAAAAAAAGCAGAATTACATAAAACATGTTACTATAAAATAAATTATTAAAACTTAATTATAAAGGAGGATGATAACCTATGAATTTAATTTTAGCTAGTAGCCTTAATAATAGTAAAAAGGATGAACTTGGTAATTGATATGCAATAGCATTGCCTAATAAATACCAATTTTTACCAAATATTAAAAAATATATTTCAAAATATGAAAGTGTAGTTTTTGTTGCGAATGATCCATCTGACTATGAAGTAACAGATGAATATGCAAATTTACTTTTTTCTTCCCTTGATTTATCTAATTTAAAATTTGATAAGAAAATAATCTTAGATAATCGCAATAAAGATAAAGCTAAAGAAATTATTGAAAATGCAGATTTTATCTTTTTATCAGGTGGTAGTGTTTATAATCAACAAGCTTTTTTAAAGAAATTAAATTAAAAAATTTACTGGAAAATTATAATAATTTAGTTATCGGTGGATCAGCAGGTGCTATGGATTTAGGCAAAAAAGTATTAAACTTTTCAACAACTTATGAAGAAATTATTAACATTGATAAAGATAAATGCTTATGATTATTTACTTGATTTAAGTATAAAAAACGAATTAATAACCTTTGATAACGACTCATACATTCTAGTTGATAAAGATAAAGTCAGCTATTATGGAAATATCTATTTAATTAAAGATAAAACTGTAACTAAATTAAATAACAAATAGAAATATAGGAAAATTCTCCTATATTTTTTCTATGTATAGACTTTAAACAAGTAATCTGATACAATCAAATAGAAGGTGATACTTTGAAAATATGTACATTTAATATAAAAAATGACTATGATTTGTATCAAAAAGAAAAGTCTAAAGATATAGTTGATTTTATTAATAAAAATAAAATAAATATATTATGTACTCAAGAATTGTTTAATATTTGTGAAAATGACATTATCAAAGACTTGTCTAAGACTAATTATAAAATATATGGTAATTATCGATTTAAATTAGGAATATTTAAAAAGATAAATGAAAAAGTAGGTATTATAACTAATCAAAAAGTGTTGTTAGATAAAACATATCATCTCCCATACTTACCATCATTATTAAAAAGAGTAGTAACAAAAATCATTATTGATACAAACGAGTTTGGAAAATTAGCTATTATAAATACACATTTAGATTATATGTTTGATTTTGTAAAGAAAAGACAATTGAAAAAACTTATTAAACTAATAAAAGATGAGAAGCTACCAATTATTTTAACAGGAGATTTTAACTTAAAAAACAACAATCCTATATTTAATAACTTCGTTAATGAATTAGAATCACTTAATCTAAAAAGAATAGAAATAAACGAAAAGACATTGAAACAATCAAAATATCATAGAGCTATTGATCACATATTTGTATCAAATAGTATAAAAGTTAAAAATGTAGAAGTTGTTAAAAATTTAGAAATAAGTGATCATTATCCAGTCTTAATTGAGATAGTAAAAAATGGCCTATAATATTAAAATGTAAACTAATAGTTGCTTTTTTTACAAAAATGTGTTATAATATGTGAAATTTAAGGGGAATAATAATGAAAAATAGGAAAATTAATTCTACATAAAGATTTGATAAGTAAATATATTTATTAAGTGAAAAAGTAGTAGCAATATAAAAATAAAAAATAGAAATTGGTTTAGTAGTACTTTTTCTAAATTTAAAAAAGGAGTACAAAATTATAATAATTATAATTTGAAATTTAAAATATGAAAAATTTAACAATAAATGAAGAAAAATTAAGAGATTTATATTTAAGAAATTTATCGATAGGAGTACTTCAAGGGCCGCCAACTTGTAAGCCATCTATCAATAAAAGTTGGTTGAAATATTATACAGAAGATCAAATTCTAAATACTGTAGTTCCTAAAATGACTATTTATGATTATATGATGAAAGAAAATAAAAATAGTTTAACTGATACAGCACTATACTATTTTGGAAATGAATTATCATATGAACAAATGAATAAAGAAATTAATAAATTTGCATCTAGTGTTTTAAAAAATGGTATTAAAAAAGGTGATATTATAACAATTTGTATGCCAAATACACCGGAAGCAGTTATTGCATTTTATGCTTTGATGAAAATTGGCGTGGTAGCGAATATGATCCATCCGTTATCATCAGAAAATGAGATAAAAGAATTTTTAAATGAATCAAATTCAAAATTGTTACTTACAATTGATAGTTCATTAAATAAAATAAATAATATCAAAAATGACACAAATGTAATAAAAACAATAGTAGTAACACCAGCCGATTCAATGCCATTATTAACAAAGTTAGGCTATAAATTAAAATATGGAAAAGATAATAAAATTAAATTAGATTCAAATACAATTACATGGAAAGACTTTATTGAAGAAGGAAAAGATACCAAAAGTATTGAGTCTATAGAGTATGAAAAAAATATGCCTGCTGTAATGCTTCATACAGGTGGAACAACAGGAAAGTCAAAAGCAGTAGTATTAACAAATGAGAATTTTAACTCAATGGTAGAACAATTCAGACAAAATACAGACAATTTTGAACGAGGGGATAAGATGTTGACTGTAATGCCAGTATTTCATGGATTTGGTTTATGCAGTTCGCTTCACTTACCATTATCATTAGGTGTAGGATGCATTTTAATACCTAAACTATCAGCAAAAGATATCGATAAATTGTTTGATAAATATCATCCAAATCATATATTAGGTGTTCCAACACTATTCAAAGGTATTATTCAAAGTGAAAAAATGAAGGATAAAGATTTATCTTATGTAAAAAACATTGTATCAGGTGGAGATTTAGTAAAAGACTCATTAGAGGATACAATTAACAAATTTTTCAAAGAACACAATGCAGATATAACTTTAAGTAAAGGATATGGACTGTCAGAAGCTGTTGCAGGAGCAACCTTTGCAGCTAAAGATTACAACTCATATAATACCGTAGGAATCCCAATGATAAACACAAATGTTAAAATAATCAATCAAGAAACTAAAGAGGAACTTAAAGAAGGAGAAATAGGAGAAATTTGTGTTAAAGGACCATCAATTATGAAAGAGTATTATAAACAATCAGAAGAAACAAAAAATGTACTACAGGATGGATGGCTACATACCGGAGATTTAGGTTACTTTAGAGATTCAAAACTTTACTTCTCTACAAGGAGAGGAAATATGATAATATCAAGTGGTGTTAATGTATATCCAAATATAATAGAGGAAGTTATAGAAGAACATGAAGCTGTTGCTGCATGTGCAGTTGTTGGAATAGTACATCCATATAAAATGGAAGTTCCAAAAGCCTATATCATTTTAAATGAAGGCTATGAAGCAAACGAAAAGTTAAAATATGAAATAGAGGAATTATGTAAGAAAAATTTGAATAAATACTCTGTTCCATATCAATATGAATTCAGAGAAAAATTACCACAAACACTACTTGGAAAAATAAGTCATAAAATGTTAAAAGAAGAAATATTAACAAATGCCAAAGTGTTTACAAAAAAATAGAAAGGTTAGGTTAAATATATGAGAATAGCATTTGACGGAGATGGAGTTTTAACAAATTTAGAAGATTATCAATTAAAATACGGAAAAGAATACTTTACGGATGTTAAGGATATTGATGAAACTGGTTATGATATCCAAGATATTTTTCATTGTAGTAAAGAAGAAAGAGAAAAATTCTGGACTAAATATATATGGAGATATTGTCTAAAAGAAAAACCAAGAGATAATATAGCAGCAACAATTAGAAAGTTAAAAGAAGAAGGCAATGAGATATTTATTATTACTGGTAGAGCTCATACAACAGAACAAAATGTAACTGGTGCACTTTTTAGAAAAATGATGATATATTGGCTAGAAAAAGAAAACATTCCATATGACAAAATTGTATTTTGTTCAGAAGGAAATAGTGCTGAAGATAAATATAAAGCATGCATAGAGAATAATGTTGATGTGATAATTGATGATAAAAAGGAAAACATAGAAGCGCTAAAAGATATAACTAAAGTAATATGTTTTGATGCGGCATATAATAGGAATTACAATTATGAAAATGTACCTAGAGTTAAAAATGCAGATCAAATATATAATGAAATAAAGAAATTTCAAAATCCAAGATATTTTATTAAGTTATCTCATGAAGAAGTTGACAGTATGGAGCGTTCAGAAAAGTTAGAATACTTTGAAAACTTAAAAGAATATTATAAAAATTTACCATATGACAAAATAAAACATGATAAATGTGAAAAAAATTATCAAAAAGTGTCCAAGATTGGTTTGCCATTTTATAACATGATGTATCCACCAACCGTATTTAATAGAGAATTAGTTCCAAATGAAAATGGATTATTATTTGTTGCAAATCATAATAATTATTATGATCAATTTCCTATAATTTCTGCTTTAGGAGATAATAGACCTATTCACTTTTTAACAGCAACAAAAATGTTAAATATGAAAAGAGGCAATATATATTTAAAAACAGGTGCTATATCAATTGATCGTGAAGATAAAGATGATAGAGATTTTGCAAAGGATGCAGTAACAAAAATATTATCACATAACAGCAATGTATTTATTTTTCCAGAAGGAAGAACTAATAGAGGTGAAGCCTTTTTATTAGATTTCCATCCAGGTGCGGCGGCAATTGCTCAAATAACAGGATGTCAAATAGTACCTATAGCGGTAAGTAGTGTATACGATAAAAAGTATGGTGAACCTTGTGTTAGATTTGGTAATCCAATTAGAGTATCTCCTCTTGACGATACATTAGAGGTAACTCAAATGTTAAAAGAAATTATTGGTGATTTAAAAAAAGAAAATAATGAATATTTAGAAAATCTACATGGTAATAAATATACAAAGAAAATTCATTAATACTAACTTATTTATATAAATAAAACAATATAAATTAACATTTATTAAGTTGTTGTAAATTTATATTGTTTTTTTATTGTTGCAATTTAAATCACATGATATAATGTAATATATAATAGAGGTGTTAATTAATGAATAACTTGTACTTTTTAATTGTTAGTTTTGCATACTTATCTTTAGTAATGGCAATATATTTTTATAAGAAAAGAATAAATAATAGTGAAACTAGAATATTTTCCAAATTAATAATAACAAGTTTTGTTGGTATAATAATAGATTTTATTAGTGTCTATATGGCTTTTTCTAATTACCATAATATATACTTTACAATAGTAAATAAATTATATCTAATTTATTTGTTGACTTGGATATCTCTTATTACAACATATACTATAACCATTTCAATTAAAGAGGAAAAAGTAAAAAAACTATTAAATATAATAAAAATTATATATATGCCAATGACAATCTTCTTGCTTGCCATGCCATTAAATTACAAAGTAAGTGGAGCAAAATTCTATACATATGGTATCGGAGCTAATGCAATGTATGGTCTTTCAACAATATATGTTATTATTATGATTATGTGTATTATTTCAAATTTTAAAAATATAAAACAAAAGAAGTATTTTCCTATAATATTTTATTTATCGATAGGAACACTTGCAACATTAATTCAACTTTCTAATCCAGCTATTTTAATTATAACTGTTATGGAAACCTTTGTAACAATTTTTATGTCATTCACCATAGAAAATCCAGACATGAAATTAATTGAGCAACTTAACGAAGCAAGAGATCAAGCAGAAAAAGCTAATAATGCAAAAAGTGAATTCTTATCTAGTATGTCACATGAAATAAGAACACCTCTAAATGCAATTGTAGGATTTTCTCAAGCGTTAAAAGAAGAAGATATACCTGATACAAGTATGCAAGAAGTAGATGATATTATTATGGCTTCTCAAAACTTACTAGAAATCGTTAATGGAATATTAGATATATCCAAAATAGAAGCTAATAAAATAGAAATAATAAACGTTGATTACGACTTTAAAAAAGTATTTGATGAACTAATTGTTTTGACAAAGGCCCGTCTTGGAGAAAAACCAATTGACTTTAGAGTAAGTTATGATGAAAGTATCCCAAAAACCTTAAATGGCGATTACTCAAGAATTAAACAAGTTATATTAAATATATTAACTAATGCTGTAAAGTATACTGATGAAGGATATATAGAATTCAAAGTATCATCCATAAAGAAAGACAATATATGTAGATTAATAGTTTCAGTAGAAGACTCAGGAATAGGAATTAAACAAGAAAATATAGAAAAATTATTCTCTAAATTTGAACGATTTGATGAAGAAAGAAATATTACTATCGAAGGAACTGGACTAGGACTTGCAATTACCAAAAAATTAGTAGACTTAATGAATGGTAAAATTGTAGTTCAAAGTATCTATGGTCAAGGATCAAAATTCACAATAGCAATAGATCAAGTAATAGCAGCAAATCAAATAGAAGTTTTAGAAGAAAAAAATGATACTGTTAATATAAATGAAGATTTAAGTGATAAAAAAATATTAATCGTTGATGACAATAAAGTTAACCTAAAAGTAGCCGCAAGATTACTAAAAGATTATAAAGTTCAAACTGAAGAAGTATCAAGTGGGGATGAATGCCTTACTAAAATTAGAAGTGGTAAAATATATGATTTAATTTTACTTGATGATATGATGCCACGAATGAGTGGTGTAGAAACATTAAAACATTTGAAAGAATTACCAGATTTTAATATCCCAACAGTTGCCTTAACAGCTAACGCAATATCTGGAATGAGAGAAAAATATTTAGCTGATGGATTTGATGACTATTTAGCTAAACCTATTGATAAAAAGGAATTGTCAATAGTAATTCAAAAGTTTTTGAGTAAATAATAAATGTATGATATAATTGGTTTATAACAAAATAAAGGATGGTTTATATGGGAGACGTAAATTTATTAATTAATAATGGTGTAGATATCAATCAAAGTCTAGAATTATTTGGAGACATGGCAACCTATGATGATACAATTGGAGAATTCTTAATTGGAGCAAGCGAAAAAATCCCTAAGATAAGATATTATAAAGAAAGAAAGGACATGCCAAATTATGCAATTCTTGTCCACTCTCTAAAAAGTGATGCTAAATATTTTGGTTTCACAAAATTAGCAGAATTATCTTATAATCATGAAATGAAAAGTAAGGAAAATGATTATTACTATGTATATGAACATTTTGACGAATTGATGGCCGAGGCAGATAGAATAGTTCATTTAGTAAAACAATATATGGGTAAAGAACCAGTTGTTAATAATAACACTACAGAAAATGTTAGTAATGTAAATGTACAAATAGAAGAAGTAGAAGAATTAAATACAGCTGAGGTATATACTGAAAAAACTATTTTAGTAGTAGACGACTCAAATATCGTTAGAAACTTTACTAAAAGAATATTTGAAGGACAATATAAGGTTGGTACTGCTAAAGATGGAAAAGAAGCAATTGATTTAATTAAAGCAAATAAAGATACAGATAACATAGTTGGAATTTTATTAGATTTAAATATGCCTAATGTAGACGGATTTGCAGTACTTGATTTTATGAAAAATAACAATTTATTTACAAAATTACCAGTATCAATCATATCAGGAGATTCTACAAAAGCAACTATTGATAGAGCCTTTACTTACCAAATAGTAGATATGTTAGGTAAACCATTTACAGAACAAGATGTAAAAAGAGTTGTAGAAAAGACAATTTACTTTAAAGAAATGAACAGTTAAAAAGATATAGTAAAAACTATACCTTTTTTATTTTTTATAAACTCTTAGTACTTCACCAATTTTTAAATTAGTTGAGCTACCAAGAGGTAATAAATAAACATTATAAACTTTATGCTTTGGAAATATTGTTTTCTCGGTATTGAAATTTTCATATATATAACAAATTTTATCTTCTTTATCTGTAAGAACAATATCGACTCTTTGACATAAAAAATTAGTATTAAACCATTTCCTTTTTGGATATTTAACACCATAATCAATAGGTTCTAATACAAACTTTAGACCTACAAATCTTTCCCAAAACTTTCTCTTTTCTATAATTGGTAATTTTTTTCTGTTTATTTTTATATACATACTTCACCATCATTTCTAATATTATAATAGCATAATGTGAAAAATTTTAAAACTACCCTTTAACAATTAATGAAATTATGTTAATATAATAAAAAAAGAGGAGGTATTATTATGAGTGGACATTCAAAATGGGCTACAATTCATAGAAAGAAAGGACTATTAGACGCAGCACGTGGTAAAGTATTTCAAAAATTAGCTAAAGAGATTTTTGTTGCAGCAAAACAAGGTGCTCCAGACCCAGATAAAAACTCCGCATTAAGATTAGCGGTAGATAAGGCAAAAGCACAAAATATGCCTAAGGATAATATTCAAAAAGCAATTGATAAAGCTAAAGGAGCAGCAGAAGGAGAAAACTATGAAAATATCAGATATGAAGGGTATGGACATGGTGGAGTTGCCTTCATGGTTGACTGCTTAACAGATAATAAAAATAGAACAGCATCATTTGTAAGAAGTTCATTTACTAAAGCAGGGGGAAATTTAGGAACAGATGGTTCAGTTAGTTATATGTTTGAACGTCGTGGTTCTATAGTTATACCTGGTGAATATGATGAAGATGAAATGATGATGGCATCCCTTGATGCAGGAGCTCTAGACTTTGAGAAAGAGGATAATACTTATCATATTACTACAGACCAAGAAAGTTTCACTAAAGTAAAACAATCATTAGAAGAAGCGGGAGTAAAAGAATTTTTAGAATGTGAATTAACATATATTCCAAATATGGAAGTAGAATTAGATGAAGAAGGAATGGAAAAAGTTCACAATCTAGTAGATACGTTAGAAGACTTAGATGATGTACAAGATGTATATTATAATTTAAAAGAAGATTAATTTATTAAGGAGTATATTAACATGAAGACAGGGGACATAATTTATCATAAAAATTTAGTATTTACGAATAATATGGTGGATACCAAAAAGAATAGACCATGTATATTTTTATTTGAAGAAGAAAAAGAAGATGGAAATTATATATATAGTATTCCACTAACTACTCAGACAAGGACATTTAATAAACATTCAAAGGAGTATTTTTTTGTCCCTCAAGTCATTTATAGTTATAAAAAGCTAAATTTTGCATATTTAAAAGGAATTGTATGTAGTAATGCAAAAAATGTAATTGATACAGGAATTAAAATAGATGAAATGATTATTGAATGTATATTAGAAAGAGTAGCTAAATTAGATATACATGGAAAACAAAAAGAATATTATGATCATATAAAAAGCATGCTTTTATATACAAGATTATTTGATGAGATAGATGAAAGAGAAAAAACTACGAAACGTTATAATAAGATAATTAGTAAATAGAATAATATATTTTTAATAATAATACAAAAAAGTGTTGACAAACAACGATTAAACACATATAATTATAACAGTCGAGAAAAAGGAAAGAGATTTATATCCACCTGATTGCGAAAAGTGATAGGTAAAGAGCCAAATAAAATTAAGTATTTTAATATTATTAGGTTTTTAAGTGGATATGAATTGCATATCCACTTTTCTTAATTATGGAGGTGTTAGTATCGCAAACAATAAAAATAACATGTTGATTAACGAACAAATTAAGGCACGCGAGGTGCTAGTAATTGGACCAAATGGAGAACAAGTAGGAATAAAATCAATTCAAGATGCAAGAACCTTAGCTAGTTATGCATCACTTGATCTAGTATTAATTAGTCCAAATGCTAATCCACCCGTTTGTAAAGTAATGGATTATAATAAGTTCCGTTATGAAAAACAAAAAAGAGAAAAAGAAGCATTAAAAAAACAAAAAGCAAACATGTCTGAATTAAAAGAATTTCGTTTATCACCAGTTATTGATGTAGGTGATTTTGAAACAAAGTTAAAGAATGCAACTAAGTATTTACAAAAAGGTGATAAAGTTAAAATAACTATACGTTTCAAAGGACGTCAAATGGCTCATACTGAACTAGGAAAAGAAGTTATTGATCGCTTCGCTGATAGAACGAAGGAATTCGCTAATCTAGAGCAAGCACCAAAACTAGATGGTAGAATTATGAGTGCATTACTAGTGCCAAAGAAAGATAAATAGTAGGAGGAATAAATATGCCAAAAATTAAAACACATAAAGGAACAGCTAAAGTAGTAAAAGCCCGCAAAAACGATTATAAAATTGGAAGACCTGGAAGTCGTCATAACACAGGTTCTAAACCAACAAGCGCTAATAGAAAAAATAGAAAAGGATCAAGCTTAAGTAAAGCAGATCAAAATAGATTAAAAAATATTATTTAATCTATATAAGAAGGAGGAAGAAACATGGCAAGAGTAAAGAATGGAGCAGTTACAAAAGCTCGTCATAAAAAAGTATTAAAAGAAGCTAAAGGTTACTTTGGAAGTAAACATAGATTATATAAAACAGCAAAAGAACAATTAATGCATTCAGGACAATATGCATTCCGTGATAGAAAACAAAGAAAAAGAGATTTCAGAAAGTTATGGATTACAAGAATCAATGCAGCATGTCGTCAAAATGAAATTAGTTATTCAAGATTTATTGAAGGATTAACAAAAGCTGGTGTTGAAATCAATCGTAAGATGTTATCAGAAATAGCAATTAATGATCCAAAAACATTTAGTGAATTAGTAAAAGTAGCTAAAGATGGAAAAGCAGGAAAGATTAAGAAAGTAGAAGAAGTAGCTGGAAAAGAAGTAACTATTTCTAAAGCTAATGCTAAAGATAAAGCTGATAGTAAACCAGTTAAAAAAGAAACAGCTAAGAAAGAAGTAAAAGAAGAAAAAACTGAAAAAGCTACAAAAACTGAAGCAAAAGATTATTCAAAAATGACAGTTGCAGAACTTAAAGAAGCAGCAAAAAATGCTGGAATTAAAGGTGCAACAACAATGAAAAAAGCTGAACTTGTTGAAGCTTTAAACAAATAAACATATTAGTGGATTTATTTATCTAGTGCCAATTTGGTGATGAATATTAGAAACTAGTAGAAGAAAAACGAAGGAGAAAAAATATGACAATAGTATCAATGAATTATTTATTAGAAGCAGGTGTTCATTTCGGACATCAAAAAAGAAGATGGAATCCAAAAATGAAGGAATACATCTATACAACAAGAGATGATATTTATATTATCGATTTACAAAAAACAGTAAAGAAATTAGAAGAAGCATATAATGCAATGAAAGAAATAGCTGAAGCTGGTGGAAAAGTTCTATTCGTTGGAACTAAGAAACAAGCTCAAGAAGCTGCAGAAGAAAGTGCTACACGTACTAACATGTATTTCGTAACTGAAAGATGGTTAGGTGGTACTTTAACTAACTTTAAGACAATTAGATCAAGAGTAAGAAGAATGGATGAAATTGATAAAATGGAATCTGATGGAACTTTTGAACTATTACCTAAAAAAGAAGTTATAAAAATAAAGAAAGAATATGAAAAATTAGATAAAAACTTAAGAGGTATTCGTGAAATGAAACGTCTTCCTCAAGCATTAGTAATAGTTGATCCTCGTAAAGAAGAAAACGCTATTAAAGAAGCTCGTATTCTAGGAATTCCAGTATTCGGAATTGTAGATACTAACTGTGATCCAGATTTAGTTGATTATGTAATACCTGCAAATGATGATGCAGTTCGTTCAGTAAAATTAATTATCGGAGCTTTAACAAATGCTATTGCTGAAGTAAATGGAAACGAAGTAGTAGATTACGTTAATGAAGATGATAAAAATAAAGCTGATAAGAAACCAGCTAAAAAAGAAGTTGTAAAAGAAGAAAATAAAGAAGAAGTTAAAAAAGCACCAAAACAAGAAGAAAAGATTGAAAAAGTTGAAGTTAAAGCTGAAACAAAAGATTACTCAAAGATGACAGTTGCAGAACTTAAAGAAGAAGCAAAAAATGCTGGAATCAAAGGTGCAACAACAATGAAAAAAGCTGAACTTATCGAAGAATTAAGTAAATAATTAAATAAGGAGGGTGGAGGTGATTCACTCTTTTTATTTTAAAATTATTTTAATTTAACTAGTATATTTTAAAAAAATACGATAAAATATAATAAGAGACTTTTCTCAAAAAAAACAAGGAGGAATATTGATGATAAAAGCAAGTGATGTAAAAGAATTAAGAGAAAGAACAGGAGCAGGAATGCTTGACTGTAAGAAAGCCTTAGAAGCAACTTCTGGTAATATGGAAGAAGCCATTGATTGGTTAAGAAAAAAAGGTATTTCTAAAGCAGAGAAAAAAGAAGGAAGAATAGCTGCTGAAGGAATATGTGAAATAAAAGAGAAAGATAACACTTTAGTAATGTTAGAAGTTAACTCTGAAACAGACTTCGTAGCTAAAAATAAAGAATTTACTAATTTTGTAAATTATTTAGCAGATACTATTTTAAATAATGAAGTAGAAACTGTTGAAGATGTTTTAGCATTAAAAGATGGTGAAGAAACAATTAACGATAAATTAATTTCAATTATTGCAAAAATTGGCGAAAAAATTAGTTTTAGACGTTTTGTTAAACTAGAAAAGAAAGAAAACGAAGTATTTGGTACATATAAACATATGGGTGGTACTATTGGAGCAGTTGCTGTTTTAGAAAACACATCTAAAGAAGTGGCAAAAGATGTTGCAATGCATATAGCTGCAATGGCACCAACAGCAATCACAAGAGAAGAAGTACCTGCTGAAATGATTGAAAGAGAATCTAGTGTAATAAAAGAACAAGTAATGGCAGAAGGAAAACCTGCTGAAATAGCTGAAAAGATGGTAGTAGGAAGATTAAATAAATTCTATAAAGAAATTTGCCTTGAAGAACAAGCCTTTATAAAAGATTCTAATCTATCAGTTTTAGACTACGTTAAACAAAATAATGGAAAGATCGTATCTATGGTAAGATTTGCCGTTGGAGAAGGAATCGATAAAAAAGAAGAAAACTTTGCTGAAGAAGTTATGAATCAAATTAATGGATAATAAAAATAAATTGAGGTAACACATGAGAAAAATATGTTTCTTAATATTAGTTTTCATACTACTATTAACTGGATGCTCTATAAAGAAAACAACTGAATTAACTGATGCAGAGAGATTTAGTAAAGAATTTTCAATAACTAAAAATAACCCATTTAAATATGTAGACATCAAAGAAACTATAGATATAATAGAAAATAAAACAGGTATCATTTTCTTTGGTGATCCAGATTGTGAATGGTGCAGAGCTAGTGCAGAAATATTAACAAGTGCCTTAAATTATAAGAATATAAACAAGGTATATTACTATAATCCTAAAAAGATAAGGGATAATAATAGTAAAGAATATAAAAAACTAGTTAAACTATTAGCTGATTATTTAGAAAAAGATAAAGATGAAAATTCTTACTTATTCTTACCAGATATATATGTTGTAATAAATGGCAAAATAATTGATCATAACAATGATTTAGCTAGTATGAGTGGTACTATAGAAGAAGTACTAACTGCAAAAAGAAAAAAAGAAATTAAGAATAAATATTTAGAATTAATAAGTGATTATAATATCAAAAAAGGATCTACAAATCAGTAGATTCTTTTTACGTTTTATAATGCAAACTACAAATAAACACTTTATAATTTATTGAAAAACTGAATTCTATGATGTAATATATATAATATAAGGAGAGTGTAAAATAATGGAAAAAGGAAAAAGTAAAATAGGTGTAGTTATATTATGTATAGCTATGTTGTTAGTTGGAGTAGGTGGAACTTATTTATTCTTAAATAGTAATCCAAAATTAATTACTAAAACAACAGCAACAAAAGAAGAAAAAAAGGAAGAAAAGAAAGAAGAATTATACGAATACAAAACAACAAGTCCTTTTATTACAGGATTAATTGAAAGATATGACTATTCAGGAATGACTAATGTAGAAATTTTTGAAAGATATTATTCAAAAGATGAAGTTAAAGTAACAGACCTAGACAAAAATTATATAAAAATATTAATTGCAAGAGCAGCAAATCAAGGTATAGTATATCCATCTTTTACTAGTGAACAATTCCAAAATGCTAAAACAATGTTATTTGGTAATGGTATTACTATAGAAGATTCAGATATCGATGTAGGCTGTGGTAATGCTATAAAATATTATAGTGATAATAAAACATACATTTATTATACTTCAGGAGGAGGTTGTGGAGGAACAACAGTACAATCAATGCTAAGAAAAATAACAGGTGTAAAAAATAATGGTGATACACTTGAAGTAACAGTATCAGCCGCAATTGCAAATGCATTAACAAAAAAAGTATATAAAGATTCAGCTAATACACAAGAAATAGTTGGTGTTACATTATCAGAAAACTATACAATTGCAGATGCTGATTATGATAAATTACCTAAATTTACATACTATTTCTCATATGACAAAGAAAACAACAATTACTATTTGACAACAATTAAAAAAACAGCATAAAAGTCGTGTAAATTGACATATTTTATCCTGTTTTATCAGAATATTATATTGTAAAATTCTTTTTTTTAGTTATACTAATAATAATGAGATAATTTGTCAAATTATTTAAGAAAAGGAGCGTACTACAATTATGAAAAAGATACTATATTTATTTATATTTATATTAATGATTTTTCCAAAATCTGTTTTTGCTATAGATAAAATACCTGTTGAGTTAGAATATAGCTTCTCTTATCCAAAACAGACTAATTACAATTTACAAGGATTTACATCTACAGATAAATATTTAATAGCAGCTAATCGATATACTGATGACTTAAATACGAAGCTATATGTATTTGATAAAGATAGTTTTTCTCTTAATTCAGATTTTTTGTATAATCCTTATGAGCAAACTTCATATCAACATGCAAATGATATGACATATAATCCTAAAACAAATGAAATAATTATTGTTGGCAACTCCCAAACTGCATATGTTTTAGATGCCAATACTCTAGAAACAAAAAGAGAAGTTACCATGCCAAGTAATGTATACGCTATCGCCTATAATGAAAATACAGATACATATATAATAAGTAATTTTGCTGAGTTGGACTCTAATTTTAATTCAACAGGAAAAACATTTAAAATACCAACAAACTTAACACAACAAGCTATTGTAATATCGAATAATAAATTATATTTTCT
The DNA here is from genome assembly GCA_934162665.1 of uncultured Bacilli bacterium. Lineage (GTDB taxonomy): Bacteria > Bacillota_I > Bacilli_A > RF39 > UBA660 > RUG14670. The sequence goes on along the minus strand of CAKPJN010000003.1, from coordinate 97,190 downwards.
TTGTTATGAGGCTGGAAGAAAGACACAATATCAAAGTTCAACCGATGCAGAAAATGCTGGAACAAATATTATATATGAATATGATTTATCTTTAAACAAAGTTGTAAATAGTTATTTTATAAAAGCAGGATATGGTGAAGGTGAAGATCTTACCTATATCACAAATGAATCAATAATAAAACGTGATAATTGTACATATAAACATAAAGAATATAATATGGTAATAGGTTTTAATGCTAAAGGATTAAATGAAATGTCTTTTTACAAAATACCATATTTGTCATATGAATATGATGAAAAAATAGAATGTAATGAAAAATCAGTATCCGAAACAACTGTAAAAACTCCCAATTTAAAAGCTGATAAAGACGTTATATTGCTTCTAACTGGTCTATTATTACTTATATCAGGAATTTCTTTAGTCACAATTAATTTAGTTAAAAAAAATAAATATTCCTTTAATAATAAAGACGAAAAATAGGATGAAAGGAAATAAGAAATAGAAATTCAGAAGATTTTCATTAACCTATTCAAACAATAACTTAGTGGAGGGTGTTTTAGTTGATTTTTAATAAAGAAGATAATAATTATGTATTTTCTAAATCAAAGCCAATTAGTGAATAATAATAAAATAAAAAGTAGAATTTCTACTTTTTTCTTTCTTTTAATAGAAGTTTATAATATAATTAATACAAGGAGCGATGAATTTAATGAATGATATGATAATTTTAGAAATACAAGAAAAAATGGATAAAGCTATTGAAAACTTAGAGAAAAAGTTCACAACAGTACGTACTGGTAGAGCTAATCCATCAAGTCTAGATGGAGTTATGGTAGATTATTATGGAAGTATGACACCATTGAAACAACTTGCAACAATTTCTGTACCAGAAGCTAGACAATTATTAATAAAACCTTTCGATAAAGGATGTCTACCAAATATAGAAAAGGCAATTCTTACATCAAACTTAGGTTATAATCCTGGAAATGATGGTGAAACAATAAGAATAGTTATTCCAGATTTAACAGAAGAAAGAAGAAAAGAATTAGTAAAACAAGTAAAAGCCTTAGCAGAAGACGCAAAAGTAGTAATTAGAAATATTAGACATGATGGTATAGAAGATGTTAAAAAAGAAGAATTACCAGAAGATGAAGCTAAAGGCATGGAAAAAGATATCCAAGATTTAGTAAATGATTATAACAAAAAAATAGAAACTATATTAAAGAAAAAAGAAGAAGAATTACTTACAGTATAGTAATTCTTTAGTTTATGTGAGGAGTGGTTAGTTTGAAAAAAGACAAAGAAAAAGAAATGAGCGATACATTTATATTAGATGTAAAACAAAAGTCAGCAATTGCAAATGAGATAGAAGAAGTAAAAAAGAAAAGTAAAAACAAAGAATCTAATTCATCTAAAAAGGAACCTAAAAAAAGAAGAAATCCTTTTGCTACATTATTATTAATGTTAATTTGCATAGCTTTAGGAGCAGGTGCAACTTATTACTATTTTGAAATATATAAAGAAGATACTAAAGCAAATATAGATAAGCCTAAAGTAACAGAAAAATTAGTAATAGATGATGCTTTTGTTCAAGAATTAGTAGAAAGATATGATATTAATGACGATGGACTAAGAACATACCTTGGTATATATTCTGAAGATAAACTAAAAGTAAAAGATATGGACAAAGATTATCTAAATTACTTAGCTACGAAAAAATCTATTAAAGACTTAGTAATAAACAAAACATTCACTAAAAAAGATTTTAATAAATCATCAAGTATATTATTTAATAATGAAACGGCATTATCAAATGAAAATATTTTATATCCTTTTGAAGAAGAATCATTAACTATCTTTGAATATGATAATGAAAAAGAAATCTACAAACAAAAGGATTTATCAGAAGAAACATTAAATACATCTGATAACAAATTATCACTAGAACGAAAAATAATTGATAAAAAAGTATCAAATAATGTTTTAACTATTACAGTCGCAATTGCGTTAAATGATGGTGATAATATATATAAAAGTTATGATAAAGAAAACGAAAAATTAGAAAAATTAGAAGATACTACAGCAGATACTTTTGATATAGATAATGATTATAAAAAGTTAGATAACTATGAATATACTTTTAACTATAGTAAAGAAACTAATAGTTATTATCTAGTAAGTATAAATATAGTAAAATAAAAAGTTGGTATTATATAAAAAAGTATGATATAATAAGCATATCGATGTTGATTAAGAAGTAGTAGTAAACGATTTATTTATAGAGAGATTGTGGTGGGTGGAAACAATTAATAATAGTTTATGAATTCGTCTTAGGAGTTCTTATTAATAGTAAGCGTAACTCTTGCGTTAAAAGACTAAAGTGTATAGTAATAACTATAAAGTAAGGTGGTACCACGGAAGAAATTTCGTCCTTAGTTTATAGTTTTTTTATTTATAAGGAGGTAATAATATTGAAAAAAATAGAAAGATTCATCTTTGATTTAGATGGAACCTTATTATTTGGTAATTATCAAAAAGAACAAGAATATTTTAAAGATAAATTAAAAGATGATGCAGACTTATTTCTGGAACAATTATTTCCATTACTAAATCAGTATGAGAAAACTTTTCCAAGATATAATGTAAATCAACTCGCAACTTTTCTAACTGTAAATTCTAAAGCTTTAATAACATCTGATATAGTTGAAGGTTGGATAGAAGTAAATAGAGACATGGAAGATAAAATCGAGGATAATGCTATAGAAGTATTAGAATACTTAAAAAGTAAAAATAAAAGTATTGCCGTTCTTACTAATTGGTTTAAAAAGACTCAATTAAGCAGGTTAGAAAACAGTGGACTATTACCTTATATTGATGATATATATGGAGGAGAAATTTACTTAAAACCAAATATAGAAAGTTATCTATATGCAATGGGAAAATATAAAATTGATGAATGTATTATGATTGGAGATACCCTAGAAAAAGACTATTTAGGACCTAAAAGAATAGGGATGGAAGCAATTTATTACAATCCTAATGGAATAGAAGAAGACACAAAAATAAAAAGTTTAATTAAGATAAAAGAAAGATATTAAAGGAGGATAATTATGAACTTAGATAAAATAAAAAGTGAATTAGAAGAAGAAATAAAGAAAGTTTCAGCTATAGAAGAACTAGACTCGTTAAAAGTAAAATATTTAGGAAAAAAAGGTCTTATTACTGAACTAAATCAAGAAATAAAAAATATTGAACCCGAACTTCGTAAAGATTTTGGTATTAAAGTTAACGATATTAGACAAACATTTGAATCATTTTATCAAACAAAAAAAGAAGAATATGAAAATGAAATATTAAATAAAAAATTAGAAAAAGAAAAAATAGATATTAGCTTACCGGCTACAAAAGTAGTAAGTGGAGCTCCTAGTATTTTAGAACACTTAATAGAAGAAGTAGAAGAAGTATTTATGTCAATGGGTTATGACGTAGTTGATGGACCTGAGATAGAGGAAGATAAATACAACTTTGAAATGTTAAATATCCCTAAAGGACATCCTGCAAGAGATGCTCAAGATACATTCTATATTGAAGGAGAAGAAATTCTACTTCGTAGTCAAACATCCCCTGTACAAGTTAGAACTATGTTAAAAGGAAACGGTGAAGTACCTATTAGAATGATTTGCCCAGGAAAGACTTATCGCCGTGATGATGATGACGCTACACACTCTCATCAATTTATGCAAATAGAAGGATTACTAGTTGATAAAGATATTAGTCTTTCAGACTTAAAAGGTACAATTACTGTTATTGTTAAGAAACTGTTTGGCGAAGATGTAGAAACTCGTTTTAGACCAAGTTATTATCAATTTACTGAACCATCTGTTGAAGTAGATATTAGTTGTTTTAATTGTAAAGGTGATGGCTGCAGTATCTGTAAAAATACAGGTTGGATAACAATAGCGGGCGCCGGAATGGTTCATCCGAATGTTTTAAAAATGAGTGGTTATGATCCTAAAGTTTGGAGTGGTTTTGCATTTGGTTTCGGAGCTGAACGTATGGCTATGCTAAAATATGATATTAATGATTGCCGTGTGTTTTATAATACTGATTTAAGAGAAAGTATGACATTTGATAGAAAGGAGGCTGAATAAGATGATTGATTTAGAATGGGTAAAAGATTACATTGATATATCTGATCAAGACTTAAAAGAATTAGCTGTAAAAATAACTAAAGCTGGTATTAATATTGAAAAAGTAATTACAAATCACATTGATAATTTAGTTATTGGAGAAGTAGTAGAATGTGTTAATCATCCTGATAGTGATCATCTACATGTATGCAAAGTTAATATCGGTGAGAAGATAGAACAAATCGTTTGTGGCGCTCCTAATGTTAGAGTAGGATTAAAAGTAATAGTTGCCTTACCAGGTGCAATATTACCAGGTGATTTTGAAATTAAACCATCAACCATCAGAGGAGTATCATCAAACGGTATGCTTTGTGCTTTATATGAATTAGGGCTGGAAGAAAAAACAGATGAGACTTACGCAAAAGGTATCGAAGAATTAGATAGTAATGCAAAAGTTGGTACAGATCCTCTAACATACCTTGGGCTTGATGATACTCTATATGAATTAGATATTCATAAACATCGTAATAATGACTGCTACTACCACATTGGTTTTGCTTATGAGATTGCGGCTATTTTAAATAGAAAAGTAACTTTACCAGATGCTAATATTACTGAAAATATAGATGATGTTAATAATCATTTTAGTCTTGCTATTGAGACTTCTAAATGTCCATACTATCTTGCTAAAATGGTTACAAATGTTAAAGTGGGTGAGTCTCCTGACTTTATCAAAAAACGTCTAACTGCTGCAGGTATGCGTTCAATTAACAATGTCGTTGATATTTCAAACTATGTTATGTTGGAATATGGACAACCACTTCATTTCTTTGATAAAGATAAATTAGGAGATCATATTCTAGTACGAGACGCTAAAGAAAATGAAGAAGTAGTAACACTTGATAAACAAAAAAGAATTCTATCAACAAATGATATAGTAATTACTGATGGTAATAAACCTGTATGTATTGCTGGCGTTATGGGTGGAGAAAATACAGAAGTAGACTCATCTACTACTAATATCTTAATAGAAAGTGCTATCTTTGATCCTATTAGTATTAGATATACTGCTAGAAACTTAGATTTAAAAAGTGAAGCTTCAATCAGATATGGCAAAGGACTAAATTATGAATATACTGAAAAAGCTTTAATAAGAGCATGTCATTTACTTGAAAAATATGCCGGAGCAACTGTTCTTTCTGGAGTGGTTAAATATGATACTATTGATAAAATGCCTAAAGTAGTAGAATTTAATGAAGAAGATATTAATAAAATGTTAGGAATAACTATTAGTCGTGATGATATGAAAATAGAATTAGAAAGACTAGATTTTCCATATGAAATAAAAGATTCTAAATTTATAGTTACTATTCCAAATCGTAGATTAGATATCGATCCAAACGTTAATGATATTGCTGAAGAAATAGGACGTCTTTATGGATATCAAAATTTAATAGAAACTCTACCTAAAGTAGAAACAAAAAGAGGAGAATATATAGGTGATGTAAAATATCGCAAACTTATCTCTAAAAGATTAAGAACCCTAGGTCTAAGTGAAGCTAAAACGTATACATTAATATCTCCTGAAATGGCAAATCTATTTGATTATGAAAATAAAGAAAAAGTAGTATTACCAAATCCTATGAGTATTGATAAATCAGTTGTTAGAACAACACTAATTCCATCACTTTTAAACGTATATAAATATAATAAAGCTCGTAAAGTAAAAGATATATTTATCTATGAAATTAGTAAAACTTATGATAAAAATTATAATGAAGAAAGTAAAATAGCTGCGTTATTATCAGGTGATTATATTAGTAATGGTTGGAGTATTAATAAAAAAGTAGACTTCTATATAGTAAAAGGTATTGTAGAAAATATACTAGATTACATGGGTTATAAAAATAGATATAGTTTTGAAGTTTCTACTGCATCAGACCTTCATCCTGGTATAAGTGCTAATATCTTACTAGATAGACAAGTAATTGGTATTATTGGTAAAGTTCATCCTAGAGTTAATAAAGATGATATATATGTATTTGAACTTTCTCTTAACGCTCTAATGAAACAAATTAAACCGCTTAAATTTAAAGCATCGCCTAAATATCCAGGCATTGAAAAGGATTTAGCTTTTATAGTAAATAAAGAAACTTCTGCTTTAGAATTAACACAAAATATTAGAAAGTCAGGTGGAAGACTTCTAACAAATATTAAAGTATTTGATGTTTATACTGGTGAGAATGTAAAAGCTGATGAAAAATCAATCGCATTTAATTTAACTTTCCAAGATCCTAAAAGAACATTAACTGATGAAGAAGTTATGGAACAATTTAATAAAATAATTACATACGTAGAAGAAAAGTGTAATGCCAAAGTAAGAGACAAATAGTCTCTTTTTCTGTAAAAAAGTGTAAATATATATATAAATTAAAATGTAAAGTAAAATAATATGATAAAATAATTTTAGAATAGTAGTTCTATTCAAAAAAATCATATAAGAGAAAAGAGGAAAGATTATGGGATTTATTAAAGCGTTTACAGGTGCCCTAGGAGGTACATTCGCAGATCAATGGAAAGATTTTTATATGCCAAGAATAGATGTTCCCGCAACTGCAGCAGTATTTCAAGCAGTACCACAAGGAACAAACAATGGTCGTGGGGAAAATACTAAGGGTAATGATAATATCATTAGTAATGGTAGTAAAATCATAGTTCCAGAAGGAACAGCACTTATTACTATTCAAGATGGAGCTATAACAGGTTTTATTGCAGAACCAGGTGGATTTATTTTTAGTTCAGAAGATCCTAACTCACAATCAATGTTTGCTGGAGATGGAATTTTTGGACAAACTCTTAAACAAACATGGGACAAGGTTAAATTTGGAGGACAACCAGGTAGTCAACAATTAGCTTTTTATGTAAACTTAAAAGAGATTCCAAATAATAAATTTGGAACTCAATCAGAAATTTATTGGGATGATGCATACCTAAATACACAAGTAGGAGCAGTAACTAGAGGTACTTATACATTAAAAATAGTAGATCCATTACTATTTGTTAAGAACTTTGTTCCTGCAAAATATTTAGTACCAAATGCACCAGTATTTGATTTTGCAGATATGGATAATGATGCTGGAGCACAATTATTTAATGAAGTAGTAGGAACTTTATCAGCTGCTTTCGCAAATTATACTAATGATCCAAGCAAAGGTAATCGTATATCAAAAATACAAGCAGATCAAATTGGATTCGCTCAAGCAATGGCACAAGCAGTAGAAGATGCTTATCAATGGAAAACTGCTCGTGGATTAGAAATTGTGAAAACAGCAATTCTATCAATTGAATATGACGAGGATACAAAATTATTACTTAAAGATGTTAAAAAAGCAGATGCACTATCTGGTTCTCGTGGAAATTCATTCATGCAACAATCAGTTGCTCGTGGAATGCAGGCAGCAGGTGAAAATGGTGGAGGAGCCGGTATGGCCTTCATGGGTATGGGAATGAATGCAGCAGGAGGAATGATGGGAGGTATGCAACAACCAACTAATCAAACACAAAATCCATTTATTAATGTTAACCAACCACAACAACAACCAACTGTAGAACCTATATCACAACCAACTCAACAAGTTCAACCTTCAGCACAAGAAGATCCTTATGCAAAGTTAACTGAAATGAAAAAATTATTAGATGCTGGAGTTATAACACAAGCAGATTTTGATGCAGCAAAAGCTAAACTTTTAGGACTATAATAAATGGAAAATCAAAATCTAGAAAATATAAATGTTCAATCAGGACCTACGATAGTTCAAACTGACGTAGGTTCTAAAGATGGACAAACAAAATGTCCAAAATGTGGAGCTACAGATATTTCCTTAAATATTAATAATGGACATTTAAGATGTAACTTTTGCAGACATGAGTTTGAACCTGAAAAAATATCAGGAATGCAAACAAATCTTCAAGAATTATCAGGTGAAATATTAGGATCAGGAGCACAAGATATCATTGCAGATACAAATGATATAGTAACATTTAAATGTAGTAGCTGTGGAGCAGAGGTTGTAATTGATACCGCCTCACAAGCACAAGCTAGATGTCACTGGTGTAGAAATACATTATCGGTAAATCAACAAATACCAAATGGAAGTATTCCAGATGTTATATTACCATTCCATGTGTCAAAAGAAGATGCAAGGGCTAAAATAGAAGAATTTGTTAATAAAAGAAAATTCTTTGCTCATCCAAAGTTTACAGCTGAATTCACAACTGAAAATATTATGGGTGTATATTTCCCATATATGATTATAGATGTAAATTCTCATGTAAAATTATCTGGACAAGGAGAACATTTAGTAAGAAGATATACTCGTGGTAGTGATGATGATTCTGAAATCTATTACGATGCTGATTTATATAACGTTGAAAGAGAATTTGATTTAGTTATCAATGGATTAACGGTAGAATCTAGTTCTGATAGATTGAATAATAAAGCAACAGATAAAACAAACAATGTAATAAATGCAATTATGCCTTTTGATATTGAAAATTCTGTTAAATATAACGCTAATTATTTAAAAGGTTATACATCAGAAAAAAGAGATACTAATATAGAACAATTAAGAGCTTTAGTAGATACTCAATCAAAAGATATTGCTAGATTCTCAGCAAATGACTCCCTAAAAGAATATGATCGTGGAGTCACTTGGTCAAGTGAGCAATTAGAAATCAAAGGTCAACAATGGAAAGCAGCATATCTACCTGTATGGCTATATAGTTACCAACAGGTAAATGGTGATAAAAAATTATTGCACTACGTCGCAGTTAATGCAAGAACTAAAGAAACAATGGGTAGTGTTCCAATACATATGCCAAAACTATTAGGAATTTCATTCTTAGTAGAAATTCTTGGAATATTAGCTATGTTATTTATTGATTTTGACTATAATTGGTTATTCTTATTATCAGGATTTATTTACTTCTTTGTTATGTTTACTAGATATCGTAATTCTAATGCTAGACATAAATATGAAACTGAAACAAAAACACAACTTCAAAATTTAAGGAAAGTTGATGATTATGTTACTAGGAGAACAGGACTTACTAATCCTCGTATGAAAGGCGCAAATAATACAAGACTTAGCGGTGAAAATTTTGGAACACAAATGTTAAATAAATTAACAGAACAAAATACCACTGCCAATTTTATTAATAATAATATTAATAAAAAAGATAATTAATTATGATATGTTCAAAATAAGCATAATATATAATTTGTGATATAATAAAAAATACTATTAAAAGTTATTTTATGAAGAATAAATATCAAAAGTAACTAAACATTAGTTACTTTTTTTATAAATTGTTTTTGAATTCTATAAGTTGTACCAAGATGTAGATAATAATGATGTAGAAATACCACAAATTGTAATTGATAGTGCTAAAGTTAAATAATAAAAAATGGAGGTCCAAATGAAAAATAACTTATTTTTTAAGATATTAGCGAGTTTACCAATTATTTTAATAACATTATATTTCATACCTTTTTTAGGAATATGTTTAATCTTATTAAGATACTTTATGTATAATAGTAAAAAAAGATTTTCAACTCCAATTATAATAGCGGCAGTTGGATTCATAATTCTTATTCCTAAAGTGTTATATTTTGTATTGACAAAGATAAACTTTGATATAAATTCAATTCCGTATTTAAATGATATTGTTAATGCAGATTTATATAATGTTGATTTTATGAAATATAGTAAATTTCTTATTTGTGTAGGAGTAATATTACTAATTATTTCATTTATTCTAAAAAGTGTTTTTGATAAACTTAATAATGGTATTCAAAATTATATAAGTGAAACCGAAAAACGTGATGCAGAAATATCTAAAAAGAATGATATGGAAATTAAAATTAAACAAGAAAAAGCAAAAAATACAAATTATGTAAAATGTCCAAATTGCGGCTCTGATAATCTTCTGAGTGATAAATTTGGTACTTGTAAATATTGTAGAAGAAAAATTGAAAATAAGGGGTACGAAAGATAATATCTGAAAGTAAAAAACCAATAAAAGAATACGAATATAAAGAATAAATCTAAGAAAAGACTAAATAGTCTTTTTTTTTCATAATATTAATATAGGTGATACTATGTTTAATAGATTAAAAGAATATGTTAAAGATGATGAATTTAGATTAACTGTTTTTGAAGATCGAATTTATGCTACTAACTATCAAGAAATATTATCATTAGAAGATGAACGTATATCTATACATACTAAGAAATTTAGAATAATAATAAAAGGTAAAAACTTAACATTAAATAAACTTCTAGATAAAGAAATATTAATATCAGGAGAAGTATTAAATATAGAGGTATCTTATGATTGATAGATATAAGTTATTAATAACAGGTAGAAATACCTCTTACTTTTTAAAAAATCTTCTCCGAAAAAACGTTCAAATATACAAAATAGAAAACACAAAAGACGGTATAAAAATAATTGTAGATAAAAAAGACTATGAAGATATAATAAATATGAAAACAATTTACAAAATAAAAGTAGTCAATCGTTATGGTATTGGAAAATTTAAATATCTTTTAACAAAATATTTAATATTTATCATAAGTCTTTTTATTTCTTTTATTTTATTAACAGTACTAAGTAATATGATATTTTCAATTCAAGTAATACATACTGATGAAGATATAAGAAATATAGTTTTAAGAGATTTAGAAGAAAAAGGTATAAAGAAATATCATTTCAAAGTTAGTTTTGAAGAAAAAGAAAAGATAAAAGAATATATCTTAAACAAAGAAACAAATGACATAGAATGGCTAGAAATAGAAGAAAAAGGTACTAAATATGTAGTTAGAGTAGAACAAAGAAAAAAGAATAAAAAAGAAGAAGTATGTACACCTAGAAATATCATTGCGAAAAAAGATGCTATGATATTAAGCATTAATTCTGACTCTGGCGAAATAGTCAAAAAAAAGTTAGATTATGTAAAAAAAGGTGATGTCCTAATAAGTGGTCTAATTCATAATAAAGAAACAATCGTAAGTAAAAAATGTGCTGAAGGTCAAGTATTTGGTGAAGTTTGGTATAAAGTCACTTTAGAATTACCTAAAAAGTATCATGAAGAAAATGTAACTGGTAAAAAGAAATCACAACTAGAAGTTAATCTATTTAATAAAAGCTATACCTTATTCTCAAATTTTAAAACCTATAAGAAAAAAGTAACTCCTATTTTAAATTCACAACTATTACCATTTAGTATCAATTTAACAAAGTATTTAGAAACAGAAGTAATAGAAGAAATATATGAAATAAATACTATTGATAAGAAAGCTTTAAAGACTGCATCAGATAAGCTAAAAACTAAGTTAAAAGAAGATGATGAAATTACTTATAAAAAAGTTTTGAAAAAGTATGAAAAAAATAGTAAAATAATAGTAGAAGTATTTTTCAAGGTAAAAGAAGATATAACTGATACTGAAAGTATTGAAAATATTAATATTGAAGAAGAAAATCAAAAAAAGTAGTAAGGAGTGATTTTATGTTAGGGCCATTATCAAATACAATTCAGGGTGTCGTTAACTTTACTTGGCCCATGATTATCATATCGATAGTTATTTTAGTGTCATTTAGATTAACGTATTTACTAAAAAATCATGAACGATTAGTTTTATACAAAGAATTATTAATGTTATCATTTGTAATTTATATTTTATGTCTATTCCAAGTTGTAACTATTCAAGATGACGTCACTTGGTCCTCAAATAATTTTATTCCTTTTAGAGAAATATTTAGATATGATTTTGGAAGTAGATTATTTTTTAAAAATGTAATTGGTAATATGATTATGTTTTTACCATTTGGTTTCTTTGTAAGTTATTACTTAAAGTCAGAAAAGCCATTGCTTCCTCTTTTACTAATTTTAATAGCGTCTGTTTCCATAGAGATAGTTCAAATGTGTATTGGAAGGGTATTTGACATAGATGATATAATATTAAATATATGTGGTGGAATGATGGGTTATCTTTTATATCATGTATTAGATAAAATAGGTAATCATTTGCCAAAGGTATTTAAAGCTGAATGGTTTTTAAATATATTATCTTTAATTATATTAATTGGACTAATTACTTTATTATAGGAGGACTTATGATTGGAATATTTAATGAAACACAAAAAGAAATTGAAGAATTAGAAACAGTCGAAAAGGTATTAAAAAAAGCATTGGAAATAGAGAACCTAGAAAACGCTATCTTTAATGTTATTATCGTTGATAATAATTATATCCATGAGTTAAATAAAACATATAGAAATATAGATAGAGAAACAGATGTTATTACTTTTGCCTTAGAAGATGATAAAACAATGATTGAACCAGAAGGAGAAAGAATTTTAGGAGATATATATATTTCTATAGAAAAAGCAATATCTCAAAGTAATGAATATGGTCACTCTTTATTAAGAGAACTATCTTTTTTAGCTGTACATGGTTTTTATCATTTACTAGGTTATGATCATATGACTAAAGAAGATGAAGAAGTCATGATGGCAAAACAAGAGGAGGTTCTAAAACTATATGGCATCGAAAGATAAAAGATTTGTAAAATTAAACAAAAAAAGATTAATAGATAGTTTTAAGTATGCACTACAAGGTATCAAAGAAGCATTTAATGGAGAACAAAATATTAAAATACATATATTATTTTCAATCCTTGTCTTAATATTTGGTATAATTCTAAAAATTAGTTATACAGACTGGTTAATAGTATTATTATTAATTGGTTTAGTAATAATGGCTGAATTTTTTAATACTGCCATCGAATATGTAACAGACCTAGCTTCACCAAACGTATCCGAAAAAGCTAAATACGCAAAAGATATCTCAGCAGGAGCGGTATTAGTTATTGCGATAACTTCAGCTATAATAGGTTTAATTATATTTATACCAAAATTAATTGATTTAATAGGAGGAATATTATGATAGAGGAATTATTAAAATTGCATAATAATAGTTATGCACCATATTCGAATTTCCCAGTCAGTGCAATTGTCGTTATGAAAGATGGCAAAATATTTTCTAGAGTTAATGTAGAAAATGCTAGTTATGGAGCTGGAATTTGTGCCGAAAGATCAGCCATCGTTAGCGCTGTTAGTGCCGGGTATAAAAAAGGCGACTTCAAAGAACTTCATGTAATGGTATCTAGTGGAAAAATAGGTATGCCATGCTTTATCTGTCGTCAAGTAATTTCAGAGTTCTTTGAAAAAGATAAATATGTATATTGTTATTCAACAAAACAAGACATAGAAAAATACACAGTAGAAGAACTATGCCCATATCCTTTTGGAAGTGATGATTTACTATGAAATGCGGATTTGTAAGTTTAGTCGGAAGACCAAATGTTGGTAAAAGTACATTATTAAATAGTATCCTAAATATGAAATTAGCGATTACTTCCAATGTAAGTGGAACAACAAGAAATGTTATACAAGGTATTTATAATGATGATGATTCTCAAATTATTTTTGTAGATACTCCAGGTATTCATAAACCAAATAATAAATTAGGAAGTCTAATGAATAAAAAAGCCTATACTAATACAGAAGGAATAGATGTCATATTATTTTTAGTTGATATCAAAAAAGGATTTGGTAAAGGAGATTTATTCATCTTAGATAAAATTAAAGATAAAAATGTACCTATCTTCTTATTACTAAATAAAATAGATCAAGTAAAAGATAAAGAATATTTACTAAAACAAATATCTGAGTTAAAAGATATTTATAATTTTAAAGAAATAATTCCTATATCAGCTCTAAAACATGACAATATTAAAGTATTAATAGATTGCATCAAAGAGAACCTAGAAGAACAGGATAGAATATATTCTGAAGAAGAACTAACTAATGTTTCAACCAGATTTATCATGGCAGAATTTGTTCGTGAAAAAGTATTAGAATTAACCAAACAAGAAATACCTCACACTGTAACTTGTTATGTAGAAAATTATAAAGAAGGCGAAAATATTGTTCACATCCAAGTCTTAATAGTAGTAGATCGTGAAAATATTAAGAAGATAATTATCGGTAAAGGCGGAGGAATGTTAAAAGAAATTGGTAAAAGAGCGAGATTTGACATGGAAAAATTCCTTGGAAAAAAAGTGTATTTAGAAACTTATGTTAAAACTATAAAAAATTGGCGTGATGAAGAAAAATATTTATTAGAACTAGGCTTAAAAGATGAAGATGAATAAATTTTAATGAAAAAGTTTATAAAAGTAGAATAATATAATTAGAAAATCACCACTATAAAGATAGAGGTGATTTTTATGGATAAGATACTATGGAATTTATTTAAAGAAACAGGAGATATTAAGTATTTTAATTTACTACAAGTAATAGAAAAGAAGAAGTGATAAGATGAAAATTGAATGTGTAGAAGGCATTATTTTAAGTGAGACAAATTATAGTGAATCAAGTAAGATATTAAACGTATTAACTAAAGAGCATGGCTTAATTGGTATTATTTCTAAAGGTTGTCGTAATATGAAAAGTAAGTTACGAGGAGTAAGTAGAAAATTACTACATGGTAAATTTAATATCTATTACAAAGAAAATGGTCTTTCTACATTAATAAATGTTGATGTTATTAACTCATACTCTAAAACTATTATGGACTTAGAGAAAGTAAGTTATGCCTCATTTATTATAGAATTAACAAATCAAGTTATAAAACAAAATAATGATGATAATATATATGAATTATTAAAAGATACTCTAAATAAAATAGAAGAAGGTTTTGATTCTTTAGTTTTAACTAATATTATAGAGTTAAAGCTATTGGATTATCTAGGTGTTAGACCTAATATTGATTCTTGTAGTATCTGTGGAAGTAGTAAAAATATAGTTACTATTGATGAATCAAGTGGAGGATATATTTGTAGAAATTGCTACAACAATGAACCCCTTGTCTCAGAAAAAACAATAAAATTAATTAGAATGTTTTATTATGTTGATATAAAAAATATAACCAAATTAGAAGTATCTAACGATGTAATAAAAGAAATAAATAAATTCTTAGATGACTATTATGATAGATATACAGGTCTATATTTAAAAAGTAAAAGCTTCATAAAAAGAATAAATCACTTAACTAATAGTTAAAAATATGTTACAATAATACTCGTTTTGGGAGTGATTTAGATGGACAATACAAATGAAGATATTAAAACAGCACAAAGAATAATAGAAGGTTCTAAACTAAATATTAATAAAAACAAATCATTCCATAACGATTCTTTTATTTATAAATTTTCAAATGAGAATATAAGTAATTATTTTAAATATCTATTAAATAAACAAAATATATTAGAAGTAATATCATCAGGTGATCAGATATTAAATAGTGTTTTAGGAAATAGCTTTAATATAGATGGTTTTGATATTAGTAGATTTCCTAGATATTTCCTAAGTTTAAAAATCGCAGCCATTAAAACTATATCTAAAGATGATTATACTAATCTTTTTATAGAAGATAATAACTCTGATAATGATTATTATGATGATTTATATGATTTAATAAAAAAAGAATTAGATGAAAAAGACAAATTATTTTGGAATTATCTATTTAATTTTTATGATTGGACTGATATTTATAATTCAAATTTATTTTCAACTGAACCATATAATAAGCAAAAAGTTATAGAAAATAATCCCTATCTTCAAACTGATAATTATTTAAAATTAAGAGATAAACTAAATAAACTTAATTTAAATATTTATATAAATGATATAAGTAATTTAATAAAAACTTTATCTAAAAAATATGATTTAGTTAATTTATCAAATATTATTTATTATAAAGACTTAAAAGAATATTATGAATTATTAAAAAATATAAATTTACAGGATAATGGATTGATATTAACCTATATTTACAAATTATCAGTTTCAAAGAAAGAAAATTTTCAAAATAATAATCTTCATTTTGAACAGTTTGAAAATAGTGATAGTGGAGTACTAATATATAGAAAATAGTAGTTAGACAGATGAAGTAATACAATAAAAGTAGACAACTATAAAAAAGTAGAAGTCTACAATATTTTACACTATCAAGTCTACTTTTTATTTTACATAATTTAAAAATTATAATATAATAATAATCATAAAGATGGTGATAGTATATGAGTAAAAAAGGATTCACTTTAATAGAGTTATTAGCTGTTATAGCTATTATAGGTATTATATCTGGAATAACTATAATATCATTAAATAAAGTATTTGAAAAAAATAGAAAAAATTATTATATATCACAAGAAAATATGATTACTTTAGCCGGAAGAAATTATGCTCAGGATTATAGAAGTAGTTTACCACGCGAAGTAGGTCAAATAAGCAAAATAACTTTAAAAGATTTAAAAAATAAAAACTATATAGACGAAGTAGTAGACTATAAGAAAAAAACATGTGATAAAGCTAAAAGCTATGTTTTAGTAAGAAAAATATCTAAAACAAAATACGAATATCATGTGAATTTAAATTGCCCAGACTATGAAACAGAAAAAACATATAAAACAGGAAGTTTAGATATAGATTTTACAATATCAGGAAAAGAGTATCATCAACAAGTAAATGTAACTATAAAATCAAGTCAAGCAGGAATTAAAGTAGGAAGTTATAACTATATTGTATATAAAGATAATAAAGAAATAAAAAATAGTGGAAATATAAAAAGTAGTGGAGATATAGTAACGTTTACAGTAGACTTAGATAAATTACAAACAGGAAAATACACTGTAAAAGTAATAGCGTATGATAATTATACAACAATAAGTAGTAATAAAACAGATGAAATAAAAATAGATAAAACAGGACCTAGTTGTGGAAGCATAACAGGTCAAAGTACAACCTGGACAAATCAAGATAGAACAATAAGTATAGCTTGTAATGATAGTATATCAGGATGCAAAGAAACAAAATATACAAAAACATTTACTGAGACAATGAAGAAAGGCTATATAACAATAGAGGATAAAGCAGGAAACAAGACAGATTGTAATGTAAATGTTTATATTGATAAGATTGCTCCAACATGTAAAAGTGAAGAAGTAAGTTCTAATTGGAAAAAAGCTCCTATAACTCTTAAGGGTGAATGTAGTGATAGAGGCGGAAGTGGTTGTAAGAAAAAAGAAGTGGAAACAATAATTAGTTCATATGTAAATGATAGTAATTATAAATTTACCACTGTATCTGATAAAGCTGGAAATAAAGCTAATTGTACAGCTAACGTAAAGGTTGATGATTGTAGATCAGTAACCACAACAATAACATACGGAGCTTGTAATGCAAAATGTGGTGGAGGAAAAAAAGAACAAACAATAGTTAGGACAAGTACTAGAGGTTCAAACTTTACATGTAGTACATCTAAAAGAACAGTTAATTGTAATACTCAGTCTTGCTGTAGCAGTGTATATTACAAAGAAAGTCCAACATGTAGTTTACCATGTGGTGGAGGAAGACTAAAAAGATATGCGTATTCATCATATAATGGTTCAAGATGTTCTAATCAAGACGACTGGAATGGTTCAGCCTGCAATACTCAATCTTGTGCACCAACAGTTGACTATTCAGATTCAATAGCCAATCAAAATATAGGAAAGTGGGTATGTGCAAGTAGTTGTAATACTAATAGAACAAGCTGTGAAAATTGGAGAGCTCTTGATGCTTCGGGTAATTGTATCAAATCAGAAGATGGCAACAATTATTATGGAAATGTAATGGGAAAAGTAAGCGCAACAAGTGTTGGTAATAAAGTAACATTTAATTGGGAAATACGACAAGGAAAAAAGACTTACATAAATACAACGTATTATGTGGACTTTGTAATTAAAAACAGTAGTAATACCACAATCCGTTCGGTGAGGTTAAAAGAAGAACGTGAAGCTAATTGGGAAGGTAGTTCAACTCATGCAGGAACAATAGAGCATATTTTTGACACTACTGGAACATATCAAATTTATATTGAAGGAAATTCAAAAAATCCGAGTTTCAATATGTATAATTTCGGTACAATTGTAGTAAAATGATTAAAATTTATGAATTTAGAGAAAATTTAAAATTTAAAAAATGATAATTAGTAAAACTTTAATTGACAAATATAATAAATTCGAGTAATATATAGTTATAAGTGCGATGACTGGTGTGGAAACCAAGAGCAGTATATTAAGAGATGATTCTTCTAGAATAAGTAAGGTGGAACCGCGGATATTAATTCGTCCTTACATAGTCTAGGAGATTTTTATTTTTAGGAGGAATAATAATGAATATATTTATTGGTTGCTCTGCAAGAGAAAATATTGATACTAAGTATAAAAAAAGTAGTAAAGACTTAGTAGAAAAAGTAGCGCAAATTAAAAATCTAAATCTAGTATTTGGTGCATACTATAAAGGATTGATGGCTATATGTTATGACTGCTTTAAACAAAATAACAAAAAAGTAATTGGGGTAACCCCTGAGATATACAAAGATGCACTTAATGAAATGTCTTGTGATGAAGAAATTATTACAGAAACTACTATGGAAAGATTTAATGAAATATATAAAAAAAGTGATATATTCTTATTTCTACCTGGCGGTATAGGAACATTAGCAGAACTTTTTAATGCTATGGAAGAAAACAGAACAAATGGCATCGACAAGAAAATAATATTATATAACAAAGACTTTTTCTATACACCAATTATAAAAGAATTATATAATATGTATAAAGAAAAGTTTATCGATTTAGAACTTTCTAAATATATAATTATAGAAAGTAATCTAGATAATGTAATAAAATTAATAAAAGAGGAGATAAATAAATATGAATGATAAATTAACAATGGAAAAATTAGTTGCTTATTGTAAGCAATATGGATTTATATTTCAAGGAAGTGAAATATATGGAGGCTTAGCTAATACTTGGGATTATGGGCCATTAGGCTCAAGACTTAAAAATAATATAAAAGATACTTGGAGAAAAAGATTCATTCAAGAAAGACAAAGAGCTTTTGAAGTGGATGCCGCTATTTTAATGCATCCTAGAGTATGGGAAGCAAGCGGTCATGTTTCAAACTTTTCTGATCCGTTAATTGATTGTAAAGAATGTAAAATGCGTCATCGTGCTGATAATTTAATAGATGATTATGATGAAAATGCAAATGCTGATGGAATGACACAAGAAGAAATGTTAGACTACATAAGAAAAAATAAAGTTCCATGTCCAAATTGTAAATCATCAAACTTTACAGACATAAGACAATTTAATTTGATGTTTGAAACCCATAGAGGAGTAACAGAAGATGGTAAGAATAAAGTTTATTTAAGACCAGAAAATGCTCAAGGTGAGTATGTTAATTTTTTAAATGTTCAAAGGACTACAAGATCAAAATTACCATTTAGTATAGGACAAATAGGTAAGGCATTTAGAAATGAAATCACTCCAGGAAACTTTACTTTTAGGACAATTGAATTTGAACAAATGGAATACCAAACATTTTGTAAAGAAGGAAATGATTCGGAAATTTATCAATATTTTAAAGACTATGCCAAAAAATACTTTATGGATTTAGGACTTAAAGAAGAAAAATTACGTTTCCATGATCACGAAAAATTAGCTCATTATGCAAAAGAAGCATGTGATATAGAATATAAATATTCTTTTGGATGGGGAGAAGTAAATGGAACACATAATCGTACTAACTATGATTTGTCTCGTCATCAAGAATATTCAGGAGTATCTCAAGAATATTTAGATCCCGAAACAAATGAAAAATATATTCCTTATATTATTGAATCAACTGTAGGAGCTGATCGTCTTACTTTAGCTATATTAGATAATGCTTATAATATAGAAGAATTAGAAAATGGTGACACAAGAGAAGTTATGAAATTGCATCCTGCTCTTGCACCATACAAAGTAGCTGTATTACCACTTGCTAAAAAATATCATCAAGAAAAGTCAGAAGAAGTATACAATATGTTATCTAAATATTTTATGACTAGCTATGATGAGGCTGGATCAATTGGTAAACGTTATAGAAGACAAGACGCGATAGGAACACCATTCTGTATAACAATCGATAATGATACTCTAGAAAATAATACTGTAACTATAAGAGATAGAGATACTATGGAACAAATTACTCTAAACTTAGATGAAGCTATAAACTACATAAGTGAAAAAATTAAATTCTAATTTATTAAATTAACGGAGATGATATATTGAAACCAATTATTGGAATACCACTTAGATATGATCATTTAAAAGATGAAAGACCAATTCTATATATAGGAGAAACAGTAAGAAGAACTATTCAAAGAGCTGGTGGAGAAGTTTTTACACTTACTCCCGTCCAAGATGTAGAATATATTAATACAAAAGGTAATGAATTTAGTGAATTAACAGCAGAAGAAAAGTTAATAATTAACAAGAATCTAGATAAATGTGATGGCTTGTTCTTACCTGGTGGTATGAAATTTACTCCATATGATAGATATATCCTAGATTACGCTATTGAACATAAAATCCCAACTCTAGCTGTATGTTTAAGTATGCAAATGATGAGTTGTTATCAAGAAGATGTTGTGTTAGAAAAAAATGAGACAACCATAAATCATAAACAAGAAGATGATTTAAAGTTAACACATAAAGTATATGTCAATAAAAATAGTAAACTATTTAAAATTTTAGAAAAAGAAGAACTAATGGTAAATAGTTTTCATAACTATCATGCTACTAAAAATCATATTTATGAAGTTAGTGCAACCAGTGAAGATGGTGTTATTGAAGCGATAGAATATCCTAGTAACTTTTTTAATATAGGAGTACAATGGCACCCAGAGATAAGTTATAATTTTGATGAAGACTCTAAAAAGATAATAGATGCTTTTATAGATAGTGCTAAGTCATTTAGTGAAGAAAAATTAAATAAAGTCTATATAGAAAATTAAAATAAATTTAATTATTTAAGAAAAGTTTATAACTTTTCTTTTTCTATATAGATATTCACAAACATTTATTCGAAAAGCATTTTTAAAAAAGGTCAAAAGAGTTGTAAATAGTTAGTAATTAGTTTATAATATTGTTGGAGTTGAATTACATGTATGATTATATAAAAGGAACGGTTGTCGAATTAAAAAATAATGCTATAGTGCTTGATAATAATGGTATAGGATATCTAGTAAATGTACCAAATCCTTATTCATTTGATGAAGAAAAAGAATATAAAGTTTATATCTATCAACAGATAAAAGAAGATGACAACTCACTATTTGGTTTTAAAACTGAAGCTGAGAAAAATCTTTTCTTAAAACTAATTGATGTAAAAGGACTAGGGTGTAAAATGGCACTACCAATTATCGCAACAGGCTCTATTGAAGGAATAATGGATGCTATAGAACGAGAAAATATTATTTATTTAAAAAAGTTTCCTAAGATTGGTGATAAATTAGCTAGACAAATTATTTTAGATTTAAAAGGAAAATTAGAATTTATTGGCACTGGTATTTCTGAGAATGAAACTAATACTGATGAATTAAAAGAAGTATTACTAGGTCTTGGTTATAAAGAAAAAGAAATTAAAGGTATAATTTCAAAAATAGATAATAATTTAAGTATAGAAGACCAAGTTAAAGAAGCATTAAAGCTATTGTTAAAATAGTCTTAGGAGATTGAAGTATGAGTATAATTGATTTTAAAAAAGTAAAAGAAGATTACAAAGAGAAAAATATAAAGTTTGCCTATAGTGAAGCTATTGATATATTTGGTGAGGAAAAATTTAGATCAAATATAACAATTGATTTAACCTCCAAATCATTAAAATCATTTTTAGAATCAGTTTATAATCTCTATATGGAAAAGGGGATAATAAAATACTATCAAAGTGATATAAAAGTATATATAAATGATACCATTAATAAAGTTAGATATAAAAAAGAAAAAGCGGTAACTAAAACATCATTACTAGATAGTTTAGTATGCGATTTATATACGAGAAGAGTTGAAGAAAGCAAAGAAAAATCAGAAACAACAATAAAAAGGAATGGAAATAATGGAAGAAAATATAATAAAAAATTATGAACTTATAAATGATAATGAAATTGATAACACTATACGACCAGAAACTATAAATGAATATATCGGTCAAAGTGATGTAAAAGAAAATATTAAAGTGTTTGTAGAAGCTGCTAAAATAAGAAATGAACCACTTGATCACGTTTTATTATATGGTCCTCCTGGACTTGGTAAAACAACACTTGCTTTTATTATAGCTCATGAACTTGGTAGCAATATAAAAACAGCTAGTGGTCCAAGTATTGAAAAATCAGGAGACTTAGCAGCTATTCTTTCTTCACTAGAACCAGGTGATGTCTTATTTATTGATGAGATTCATCGTATGCCAAGGTTTATTGAAGAAATTTTGTATCCCGCTATGGAAGACTTCTCATTAGATATTATTGTTGGAAGTGAAGGAAACAGTAGAAATATAAAAATAGATTTACCACCATTTACATTAGTAGGAGCAACAACTCGTGCTGGAGATTTATCAGCTCCACTAAGAGATCGTTTCGGTATTGTTTCTAAATTACAATTTTATACAGTAGAAGAACTAAGTGAGATAATTAAAAGAACTTCACGTGTATTAAATAGTGAAATAGAAGAATCCGCTGCAATAGAACTTGCCAAAAGAAGTAGGGGAACTCCAAGAATTGCTAATAGATTATTTAAACGTGTAAGAGACTTTGCCTTAGTAAAAAATATAGATATAATTAATAAAGAAATAACAGAAGAAGCTCTGGAACGTCTTAAAGTAGATAAGATGGGATTAGATGATACAGACCATCAAATTTTACTAGCAATCATTAATAAATTTAATGGTGGACCTGTAGGTATAGAAGCCCTAAGTAGTTCTATTGGAGAAGAAGTAACAACGTTAGAAGATGTTTATGAACCCTATCTCCTTCAAACAGGACTTTTAAAAAGAACAAGTAGAGGTAGAGTAGTAACAGAAAAAGCTTATGAAGTTTTAGGATTAACCCCTAGAAAAGAAAAATAGGAGATAAAATGGAAAATCTTAATATGTTTGAAGAAGTAAAAACCTATAAAGATGTAAAAAATATAATAGAAGAAAATATCATAACTCTTTATCATGAAATTTCAAATCAAAAATTATTAGAACTAGGATTAAAAATTATTCTTAAACCTACAAATAGACAAGAAAGAAGACTTGTAGCCATTGCTCATTTATTAGATAAGATATATATAGATAAAAATAATCTTACAAATAATAAAGAAAAAAAGATTCCTGTATTATTAATTAGCATTTTATATTTAGATAGATTTTATGAAGAAGTAAAGCTTTTAACAAATACAGAATTAATCCTATTAAGTGATTATGTTAGTAATAAAGATTTAAAAAGTATGGATTTTTATAGAAAATTATTTGGAAGAAAATTACTAAATTATGTTCATCATAAAACAACTAATTATGAGAAGAAAGAAAAACTACTTAGATTGATAGATAATAAATATGTAAAAGATTATGATATAAATAAATTTAATGAAGAAATGATTGAATATGTTATAAAAATAACAGAACAAGAATTCAATAAGGAATATAAAAAATTAGAAGCAGAGGAAGTATGGATATGACAGTAGAAGATTTTGATTATAATTTACCTGAAGAATTAATAGCTCAAACACCAACATTAAAAAGAGATGAAGCAAGACTTCTTGTTCTTGATAGAAAAACTGGAAATATAGAACATAAAAAGTTTTACAACATTATTGATTACTTAACACCTGGAGATACTTTAGTATTAAATGACACTAAGGTTTTACCAGCAAGACTTATTGGAGAAAAAATAGATACAAAAGCAGCTATTGAAGTATTATTATTAAAAAATATAGAAAATGATACTTGGGAATGTTTATGTAAACCAGCAAGAAGAATAAAAGTTGGTACCATTGTAAGTTTTGGAGATGGACTATTAAAAGCAAAATGTATAAAAGTATCAGATGAAGGTATAAGAAATTTTGAAATGATATATGAAGGTATCTTTGTAGAAATATTAGATAAGTTAGGAACAATGCCACTTCCTCCATATATCCATGAAAAATTAAAAGATCAATCCATGTACCAAACTGTATATGCCAAAGAACTAGGTAGTGCCGCAGCTCCAACTGCAGGACTTCACTTTACAAATGAACTATTAGAAGAAATAAAAAGTAAAGGTATAAATATCGCGTACGTAACATTACACGTAGGAATAGGTACCTTTAGACCAGTTAAAGTAGAAAAAGTTGAAGAACATAAGATGCATAGTGAATATTATCATATGGATAAGAAAACAGCTGAACTATTAACTAAAACAAAAGAAGAAAATCATAAAATAATAAGCGTTGGTACAACAAGCACTAGAACACTTGAAACTATTATGAATAAATATAATAAATTTTGTGAATGTAGTGGTTGGACAGATATATTTATTTATCCAGGCTATGAATTTAAGGCAGTAGATAACTTAATCACAAACTTCCATTTACCTAAATCAACATTAGTTATGTTAGTATCAGCATTAGCTGGTAGAGAAAATATTTTAAACGCCTATAACACCGCAGTAGAAGAAAAATATCGTTTTTTTTCATTCGGCGATGCAATGTACATAAAATAAAAGACATTAGACATGATGTCTTTTTCATTAATAATATGATTTTTTAGCAATTTATGATATAATATGCATCAAACAAAGGACGTGATAAAATGATAAATTTAAATCATGGATATCAAGAAGTTAATGCATATATTAGAGGAAGAAAAGAAAAAATCTGGTTTATAAAAGATAATGAAAAATATCTATATAAGTATGGTGCAAGTAACTATGAAATTTATGCAGAACTTATCGCAGAACAATTAGGAAGACAACTTGGTATTTCTATGGCAAATTATAAGTTGGCTAGTTACAAAGATACAATCGGAGTTCTTAGTAAAAATTTTATAAAACCTGGTGAACTAATATATTCATCAGATAAATTAAAAAACGCAGTTGAGGCAATTTATGAAGAAAATAACTTACATGGAAATTTAAAAGATAATACAATTAGTAATTTAATTGAGGCAGCATTTACTTATGATTCTAGTATAAATACAGATAAATTATTTTTAGAACTAGTAAAAAGATGGATGTTTTATGGACTTATCATGGAAAGCGATAAAAATGCTACAAATGTTAGTTTTATTAGAATGAAAACTAGACTAAAATTATCTCCAGACTATGATAATTCAACTATGGCACGACTAAATGAAAATATAAATAACTTAATATCAAATATCCATAATGAATCAGATGTATATAAGATAACAGATAGTATAAAGCAATCACTAAAGCCATCGAAAAATAGCAGTGATAACTTTCTAATATCTCTAAGAGAATTTGTAAAAAAATATCCAGATATAACAAGAAATATTTTTCAAGGTTTTGAATCTATAGATATAAATAAAGCTATCTCAAAAGTTGAGTTAGAAAATAAAATTGAAGTTCCTTGGGAAGTAAAGTACTACTTGAATAAAACCATTTCTCTTAGGTATCAAGATATGAAATCTATAATAAATGAAAAAGAGAATATCAATACTTGCCAATTAAGAAAATAACTATTATAATTATCATGATATTGAGGTGAAGTAATTACTATGAAAATAAAATATAATCTATTAAAAGAAGAAAAAAATACTAAAGCAAGACTAGGACAAATTGAAACAAACTATGGAACGTATGAGACACCAATGTTTATGCCAGTAGGTACAAGAGCGACTGTTAAAGGCCTAACACCAGAACAAGTAAAAGAAGCAAATGCAGGAATATGTTTGTCTAATACATATCATTTATGGTTAAGACCCGGAGAGGATGTTATTGCGAATGCTGGAGGATTACATCGTTTTATGAATTATGATAGACCTATTTTAACAGATAGTGGAGGATTTCAAGTTTTCTCTCTTGCTAAAAATAAGAAAAAGGATATCACCGAAGATGGAGTACATTTTAAGAGTCATATCGATGGAAAAAACTTATTTCTAACTCCCGAAAAATCAATTGAAATCCAAAATAAATTAGATAGTGATATCGCTATGAGTTTTGATGAATGTCCACCCGCTAGTGCTAGCTATGATTATCTAAAAAATAGCGTTGAAAGAACTATTCGTTGGGCTAAAAGAGGAAAAGATGTTCATAGTAATCCTAATCAAGCTTTATTTGGAATTGTTCAAGGAGGAGCTTATGAAGACTTACGAAAATATTCCGCTATAGAAACTGTTAAGTTAGATTTTGATGGTTATAGTGTCGGTGGAGTAGCGAATGATGGAGAATGTAAAGAAGATATGTATAAAGCAATCGATTATTCTGTTCCATACTTACCTAAAGATAAAACAAGATACTTGATGGGTGTAGGGGAACCAGTTGATATTATAGAAGGGGTAATCCGTGGAATCGATATCTTTGATTGTGTATTACCAACTCGTATTGCAAGACATGGACAAGCATTCACAAAAAATGGTAAGATAAATCTTCATAATCAAAAATTTACTTTAGATTTGACTCCAATCGATGATAATTGTGATTGTTACACTTGCAAAAATTATACAAAAAGTTACTTAAGACATTTAATCACTACTAAAGAAATGTTAGGAGGAACTCTATTATCTATCCATAACATCCGTTTCTTAATAAGACTTACTGAAGAATTAAGAGAAGCAATAAAAAATGATACTATTTTAGAATATAGAGAAAAATTTTTAAAAGAATATGAAAAGAATAACAAATAAAATTACCTGTTATTCTTTTTAAATGTAAAAAATTGGTTTATTCGTATTAACCGAAGTACTTTTAACCGACTCACTAGTACTTTTACTAGAAGATCTTGTATTCACCTCATCAGGTGTCCTAATAACATCCGCGATTTTAAATAGTGTTCTTGCATTATGTATCATAGGTTGTAATTGATGAAAAATAGGAATTGCTTGATTAATAACACCTAAAGTTTTTTGTGTACCATCTAGTAAACTTCCCCAATTAAGGCTACGTGTTAAGTTTAATCCTCTAGCAAAAAGACCTGGTCTCATCATTGGATAGTTGTTATACATCTTTCCACCTCTAGTAATAGTATATGACAACAAACTTAAAAAAGTTAATTTTAATATTTCAAAAACATAGTGTTTATGCTATACTAAATTAAGAATAGGATGTGAGGTATATATGGAATATGTTTTAAAGCCATTTATTGGTATATATCATATGGTCAGTTATGTCTTAAATATACCTCGTAAATTAATTAGTAAAACAAGTGATAAAATCTTAGAAAATATAGATC
This sequence comes from uncultured Bacilli bacterium, assembly GCA_934162665.1. GTDB lineage: Bacteria > Bacillota_I > Bacilli_A > RF39 > UBA660 > RUG14670. The sequence goes on along the minus strand of CAKPJN010000003.1, from coordinate 69,630 downwards.
AAAAAGAACTTGCAGAATCAAAAAGAGATTCAAATGTTACAAACAGTCAAGCAGAAAACTTAGAAGATAATTTTACAGGATTAAAGAAATCTCAAGTAGAAAAAGCACCAAAAAAGAAGTTAAAAGCATATCGTTATGTAGTTATTAACTCAATAGGTAAAAAAGAAAAAGGTACCTTTGATGCTGAAAGTGAAAGTGACGTTAAGAATTTTTTGATTTCTCAGGATTATAAAATAGTTAGTGTTGAATTAAGAAAATCATATGATATTGATTTATTTGTAAGTAATAAGTTAAAACCAGCGACCCTAGCTTTCTTCTTAACTCAGTTATCAACTTATATAAAGGCAGGTATACCATTAGTAGATTCGGTAAGAATATTAGCTAAACAAAGTACAAAACCACAAGAAAAAAAAGCATTTGAAAAATTAGTATATGAATTATTAAAGGGAGAGGACTTATCAGAAGCTATGATAAATCAAGGTAATATCTTCCCAAAACTATTAATAAATATGGTTGAAACAGCTGAGATGACAGGAGATTTACCAACTGTACTAGATGATATGGCAGATTATTATACATCAATGGATAAAACTAGAAAACAAATGGTTAGTGCAATGACTTATCCCGCCGTTGTATTAACAATAGCCATTGGCGTTTTAGCATTTATGTTAGTATATTTAGTACCACAATTTGTTGGTATCTATGCTGAAGAAGATGCCGAGCTACCTGGAATAACCTTAATGATTATGGGGGCTAGTAATTTCGTAAGAGCAAACTATATATATATAATATTAGCTGTATTAATCTTAGTATTAGTATTTAGATATCTTTATAAAAATATTAAAAGTTTTAGAACATTAATCCAAACAATTTTAATGCATATACCAGTTATTAAAAATATAATAATTTATAATGAAGTAGCTAATTTTACTAAAACTTTTGCTTCTTTAATAAATCATGGTGTATATATAACTGATAGTATGGAAATCTTATCAAAAGTTACCAATAATGAAGTATATAAACGAATCATTAATAACAGTTTAAAAAGTCTTGGAAAAGGTGAATCAATATCAGCCTCATTTAGAGGAGAATGGGCATTTCCAATTGTTGCATATGAAATGTTAGTAACAGGTGAAAATACTGGTCAACTTGGTCAAATGATGGAAAAAGTAGCTGATCACTTTCAAATGCTACATAAAAATATTATAGATCAATTAAAAAGCTTATTAGAACCACTACTAATTTGTGTATTAGCCTTTATAGTTGGTGTTATTCTATTATCAATAATTACACCAATGTTTGATATCTATGGGCAAATAAAATAAGGAGGATAATTATGAATACAATATATTTAGTTATCTTCTTTATTTTAGGAACAATATTTGGTTCCTTTTATACAGTAGTTGGTCTAAGATTACCTAAAGGTGAAAATTTCACAACTAGTCATTCAAAATGTGATAGTTGTGATAATCAATTAAAGTTATATGAAATGATACCAATACTTTCATATATAATTCAAAGAGGAAAATGCAGATATTGCCATAAAAAAATAGATATCATGTTACCATTAATGGAGTTTTTTACTGGCGTTTTATTTTCTGTATCATATTATAGTTTTGGTCTTTCATATGAATTATTAATTGCATTAGGAATTATCTCATTACTAATAATTGTAAGCGTAAGTGATTTAAATTATTTAGTAATACCAGATGAAGTCTTAATCTTCTTTAGTATCTATTTTATAATTATTCAAATTTTTAATTTAGGACTAAAAGGTTGTCTCACTCAAATATTAATAGGTTTTTTTCTATTTACCTTAATGTATTTAATTATGTTAATAGGAAATAAAATGTTTAAAAGAGAATCTCTCGGTGGAGGAGATATAAAGATGATGTTTTTATTTGGCCTTGTCTTAGATCCACTTCTAGGAACATTATCAATATTTTTAGGAAGTTTAATCGCTTTACCAATCTCATTTCTTCTTTTAATTAAACAAAAAGAAAAAGTAATACCATTTGGACCTTTCTTGTTAATTGCATTTGCGATTATATATTTTACTAAAATAACGCCTAACATGATAATAAAGTTTTTAGGACTTTAATTTAAGATGCCATCATGACAATCAAAGAATAACTTCAAAGGAGAAATCTTTTGAAGTTTTAATATTATATAAGATTAAATTTATTTAATAAATAAAAAACTTAGATAAAGTGTCTAATTGTGTATTATTTTAATTTAAAATGTAATATAAAGCTATTTCTTTTGATTATTATTTTAATAGCGGTATAATTTGTTTATGATATGATAGTAAGAATGGAGTAGCAACTACTCAATTATTAACAAAAATAGGAGAAAATCCAAATAGAATACTTGATAGTGGAGTAATAGAAAAAGATACAACGCATACATATACATTAAGATTATGGATTGATCAAGATGCAGATAATGGAGTTATGGGAACAACATTTAGAGAAAAACTTAGAGTAGAAGCAACTCAAGTTAAAGAGCCAGTTGTAGCGTGCCAAAGAGGTACATTTAGACATGCTGAGTTTGGTTCTAGTAGTAATTTTTTTCACAAACCTGGTGAAGGTGGTGTGCCCGTAGGATATTATGGCAATTTAGGAACAGCAGGAGTTCTAACAGCAGGAGACATTTTCAATTGTGATATTAATGGTGATAGAACATATGATGAAAATACAGAAAGGTTTTATTATATAACAGGAAATGAAGAAAAAGCTGCGATGTCTTATTATACTGTGTTAGCTTCACAACCTACTGATTGGAAAAATATAAAGCAAGTTAGAAATTTAACTAAATCTGAAATAGAAACCGCAACTGGTGTATCAATAGATACATCATTGGGACAATCTGCAAATAAAGATTTATTAGTTGATTATCACTATCTATTTGAAAACTTATATTTATTTGATAGTAGTAATAGTACTGATTATCTATTTTATGCATTAGATGGTTCATATCAGATTAATGCTTGGTCTGGTACTATTTGTGAAGGTAGCGATTGTAGTAATGGACCAGGTGGAAAACATGGTGTACGTCCAGCAATTGAAGTTTCAAAATCAAATATTATTTACTAATTAATATTTAAATCCTAGTCTTTTAAAGATTAGGATTTTTAGATTGTATTTATTTTTTATTAAATTTAAAATATTATAGTAAAAATATAAAAAATCATATATAATAAAAAAGCAGGTAGGTGAGAAAATGAAAAATATAACTATATTGCCAGCTGATACATACACAGTTATAAATAAAACTATTATTAATGATAGTGATAAGAAATTAATTAGTATGTTATATCAACCAATAATCGGTTATACAGCTGTATCATTATATTTTACGCTACTTGATGACTTAGATAAAATGCAAGTCATGAGTAATGATTTAACTCACCATCATTTAATGGCTACTATGCAATTGAAGTTAGAAGATATTGTTATTGCTAGAGAGAAACTAGAAGCAGTAGGACTTATTAAAAGTTATCTAAAAAAGGGAAATATTAATAATTATGTTTATTTACTATATTCACCAATTACTCCAAATGAATTTTTTAATCATCCCATATTAAATGTAGTCTTATACAATAATTTAGGGAAAAAAGAATATGATAAGATTATTAATTATTATAAAGTTCCTAGACTAAATTTAAGAGATTATGAAGAAATTACTAATAGCTTTGATGAAGTGTTTACAGCTGTTGTTAAAACACCAGAAGAATTAAAAAATGATATAACTAAAAGAGATAGTAATAATATAAAAATAAATAATGGGATAGACTTTAATTTACTAATATCTAGTATTCCTAGTGATATGTATAACGAAAAGTGTTTTTCAAAAGAAATTAAAGAGTTAATAAACTCATTAAGTTTCATCTATAATCTAGAAACATTAGATATGAAAAATTTAGTAAGGGATTCAATAAATGAAAAAGGTCTTATCGATAAAACCCATTTAAGAAAATCAGCTAGAGACTATTATCAATTTGAACAAGGCGGTTCACTTCCAACTCTAATTTATAATAAACAACCAGATTATCTAAAAAAGCCAACCGGAGATACATCTAAATGGGCTAAAATGGTCTATACTTTTGAAAATATTACTCCATATCAATTATTAAAAGCTAAATATAAAGGTGCAGAACCAACTGATAGAGATAAACGACTAATAGAAAGTCTTTTAATAGATCAAAAATTAAATCCAGGGGTTGTTAATGTTTTAATATCATATGTATTAAAAATCAATCATGAACAACTTAAAAAAAGTTATGTAGAAACAATTGCTGGGCAATGGAAAAGATTAAATATTGAAACAGTAGAAGATGCTATGAAAATAACTGAGAAAGAGCATAAAAAACTAAGAAAGATAGTAACTACTAAGAAAGATACTCCAAAAACTAAAAAGACTGATGATAATCTACCAGTTTGGTTCAATCAAAAATTAGATAAAACAGAAGTGTCAAAAGAAGAAAGTGAAGAATTAGATAAAATTTTAAAAGAACTTGTATAAAATATAGTTTTATGATATAATATGCAAAGTTTTTAAGGAATATAATATATTGTAAAGCATATATAAAAGAAAATTAAATTCTTGAAAAGAAATAGATATTGTGTTATGATACAAAAGTATTAATAAATAGAATAAAGGAATGTTAAAAATGATAGATAAATTTGAAGATGATGAGTTTATTTCGTTAATTGAAAGATCATTACAAATAAAAGAATTTCAAAAAACAAAAGATATTTCTCACCACGGAATAACTAGATTTGAACACTCAATAAGAGTTGCATATTTTTCATATAAAATAACTAAATTTTTACGACTTAATTATAAAGAAACAACAGAAGCCGCTATGCTACATGATTTCTTTTTAGATGATGAGGCAAACGAAACAAAATTAAAAAAATTAATTCATCATCCAACTTACGCTGTAGAAAATGCTAATAAATATATAGACTTAACAGAAAGACAAAAAGATATTATTAAGACACATATGTTTCCAATTACTTTTACTCCACCTAAGTATCTAGAAAGTTGGATCGTAGATATAGTTGATGATATTGCAGCAATTTATGAAAAAACATATAGTGTTAGAGAAGAACTAACAACTGTTGGAACATTTTTCTTTATATTAATGATAAATATTTTTAAAATTCGTTAAATGTTGTAAAAGAGGGATATTAGTGAATAATATACCTTTTTTTTATTGAAAATATATGTTATAATTTACCAAGGAAAGAAGTGAGACAAATGGAAAAAACATATATTTTTGGACATAAAAAACCTGATTCTGATTCAGTTATGTCAGCAATTGGACTTTCATACTTAAAAAATCAATTAGGAGAAAATACAACTCCAAGAGTATTAGGAAGTATAAATAAAGAAACAAAATATGCCCTAGATTATTTTGATATTAAAGAACCTCTATATTTAAATGATGTAAAATTACAAATAAAAGATGTAAATTATCATAAAGATTTTCTTATTAAAGAAAATGATTCTATTTATAATGGTTATCAATTAATGTTAAAAGAAGGATTAACTGGTCTACCAATTGTAAAAGATGAAAATGACTTTGTAGGTCTTATAACTATGAAAGATTTATCACGTATGGTAATAAATGAAGACATTGAAACAGTAGATACATCTTATCTTAACATTTTAAATGTAATACAAGGTAATGAAGTACTAAAATTTGATGAGGAAATAAAAGGGCAATTATTAGTTGCGGCATATAGAAGTACAACATTCATGGATACAGTAAATTTAGATAAAAATACTATTTTAATAGTAGGAGATAGACATAGTATTATTGAATATGCTGTAAACTCTGGTGTAAAACTAATCATAGTTGTAGGTAATGGAGAAATCAAAAAAGAACATCTTGATATTGCTAGAGAAAATAAAGTAAATATTATTAAAACAACATATGATTCTTATCACGTATCAAGATTAATCACTTTATCAAACTATATAAAAACAATGATTAGAAGTTATAATCCAACTAAATTTGAAGATACAGAATATGTAGATAATGTATTAGATATAAATAATAAACTAAAACATACTAATTACCCAATTGTAAATAAAAATAATAAATGTCTAGGTTTATTAAGAATAACTGACTTAAACGAAAAAAATCCTAAAAAAGTTATTTTAGTAGATCACAATGAAAAACTACAAACAGCTGAAGGAATTGAAGAAGCTAATATATTAGAAATAATTGATCATCATAATTTAGGCAGTATAACTACTAATCAACCAATTAATTTTAGAAATATGGCAGTAGGCTCTACATGTACCATTGTATATAACTTATATAAAGAAAGAAATGTTACAATTCCTAAAAATATTGCTGGTGTATTATTATCTGGAATATTATCAGATACTTTAATTTTAAAAAGCCCAACTACAACTGCTAAAGATAAAGAAGCAGTTGAGAATTTAGCTAAGTTAGCTGAATTAGATTATAACGAATATGGAATGAACTTATTAAAAGCTGGTACTTCATTAGAAGGAATGACAAAAGAAGATGTCTTATATAATGACTTTAAATTATATACAGTTAATGAAAAAATATTCGCTATTGCACAATTCTTTACTATGAATTTTGAAGAAATAGAAAAAGAATTAGATGAATATATTCATGTTTTAGATGAAACAGCTGAAGCTAATAGTTACAGTTTAGTAGCATTATATGTAACTGATATCATAAAAAATGGTAGTTATGTCATATATAATACAAAAGGAAAAGATATCATTGATATTGCATATCAAAACGATGATATTAAGGAAGGACATTTCATAGAAAATTGTGTTTCCCGTAAAAAGAATGTTGTGCCACTAATAATGGACATATTCGAAAATTAAGGAGAATAGAATGAAAGATACAATAATTTTAATGATCAAGGGGTTCATCATGGGAATAGCGAATATTATTCCAGGAGTAAGTGGAGGTACACTAGCTTTAACACTAGGTATTTATGAAAATTTTATTCAAGCAATAAGCCATTTTTTCAGTAAAATAAAAGAGAATATAAAGTTTCTTTTACCAATTGTAATAGGAATTGGCCTAGCAATATTATCTATGAGTAGAGTAATTGATTATTCCTATGAACACTTTCCAACCCCAACAACCATGTTTTTCATGGGACTTGTAATTGGAGGAGTACCATTATTACTAAAAAAGATTAAAGGAAAGAAAGAATGTAAAAAGATATCGAGTTATGTAATTGTTGCTATCACATTCTCAATTGTCTTATTACTAGCTTTTTCAGAACAATTATTTGATGTTTCACTAAAAGCAAATTTAACTAATATGAATGTTTTAGGTTATATCACACTATTTTTAGTAGGAGTAGTAGCTGCTGCTACTATGGTAATACCAGGTGTAAGTGGTTCATTAGTTTTAATGCTTTTAGGATACTATTACCCAATATTAAAAGTAATTAAAAGTCTAACAAAATTCCAAGATTTAGGATCAAACATTGTAGTTGCCTTAATATTTGGTGCAGGTATATTAGTAGGAATTGTAGCTATTTCTAAGTTAATAGAATACCTACTAGAAAAGTTTGAGACAAAAACTTATTTCGGAGTAATTGGTTTCATTTTAGCATCTATTATAGCAATCCCAATTGCCACTATGAATAATGTTTCAAATTTAATCTTTTCTATTCCACAAGTTATAATAGGAATTATTATGTTAGTAATAGGCATGTTTGTTGGTAATAAGTTAGGAGATGAGTAAAATGAGTATTATTTCTATACTAGTTCTAGGATTTATTCAGGGGATCGCTGAATTTTTACCAATATCATCATCCGCACATCTAATCATCTTTAGAGATATATTTGGTATCGGTGCAAATATGAGTAAGAATATGGAATTATCCTTTGACGTTGCTCTACACTTAGGTACACTACTTGCTATATGTGTTTTCTTCTTCAAAGATTTCATAAAAATAATAACTAAAGGTTTCACAAAAGGTGCAAAAGATAAAGATGGAAAAATAATGTGGTATTTAATTGTCGCAACAATTCCAGCTGCTATTGTTGGAGTATTATTCGAAGATATCATCGAAGAAGCTATCAGAAGTAATTATTTATTAATAGCCTTAGCTCTAGCAATTATGGGTATAATTATTTATTTAGCAGACAAATGTAGTAAAAATGAAAAAGAACTAAATGATATAACTCTAAAAGATGCGGTTATAATTGGATGTAGTCAAATATTTGCCTTGATTCCAGGTTTTTCTCGTAGTGGAACAACTATTGCTGCAGGAAGATTATTAAAAATCAAAAGAGAAGATGCTGCTAAATTTTCATTTTTCTTAAGTGCACCAGTTGTTTTAGGAGCAGTAACACTACAATTATTAAAAAAAGCAACCTGGACTTTAATCATTTCTAATCTATCAACATTTATAATAGGAATTTTAATTTCCTTTGTAATTGGACTAGTTTGTATTAAATATTTATTAAAGTATTTACATAATCATAACTTTAAAGTATTTATGATTTATCGTTTAATTTTAGCAGCTATTGTAATAGCATGTATTATATTTTAGGAGAGAGAGTATATGGACAAAGTAAAAATTGCACTACTAACAACACTATTATTAGGTATATTTATCTTAATAGGAGCACTAGTTGCTTTAATAGTAAATAAAAAACAAAAAATAGTAGATTTCGTAGTAGGATTAGCATTTGGAATTTTAGGAATGCTTATGGCTACAGACCTATTACCAGAAGTAATTGAAAAGCTATCAATAAAATATATTTATATATTTATAATTTTCACAACAATTGGTTTTTTTCTTTTAAAATTACTTGATAATTTTATACCAGATCATGAAGATAAGAAAATGACTAATGAAGATTTAACTAATAATTTAGTTCATATAGGAATAGTTACATCAATTGCGTTAATTCTTCATAATATAATTGAAGGGATGGCAATCTATTCAACTATTATTACAGAAACAGAGTTAGGATTAATGCTTACATTAGGAGTTGGTCTTCATAATATACCATTAGGTATGGTAATTGCTTCCACTTTCTATCAAAGTAATCAGAATATGAGCAAAACAGTATTAACGATTATTCTTGTATCTATTTCTACATTTATTGGTGGTTTAATCATGTTCTTCTTAGGATTAACAACAATTACTGACTTAGTTTTAGGAATACTTTTATCATTAACTTTAGGAATGCTTATATTTATTTGTTTTGATGAACTATTACCAAGAATTAAAACATCTAAAAACAAAAAAACTTCTTATATAGGATTAACACTAGGAGTAATTATAATAGCGGTTGCGGTTATATTATAGTTTAATAACTATGCTTTTTACAAATACTAAGTAGACAATTACTACTTAGTATTTTATTTGTATCAACTTGTAAAAACACACAAAGTAACATATAATAAAAAAGAGGTGTAGATATATGCTATATAATTATTGTCAAGTTTTTTTATATTTTTTTGTTTTTTCTATAATAGGATACTTAGTAGAAGTATTTAATGTAAGTATAATTAATAAAAAATTAAACTTAAGTAGAGGATTTTTAATTGGACCTTATCTACCAATATATGGAATAGGGTCTCTTGCTATGACTTTCTTTTTAGAAAAATATAAAAATGATGTTATTGTCTTATTTGTTATGGGAATGGTAATTTGCTCAATACTAGAATACATAACAAGTTATATATTAGAAAAAATATTTAATGTCAGATGGTGGGATTACTCCAATAAAAAATATAATGTTAATGGTAGAATTTGCCTAGAAAACGGATTCTTATTTGGGCTAGGTGGAGTCTTAGTTATTAAATTATTAAATCCAGTTGTATATTCGATTGGTGATAAAATGTCAAGTTTAACTATAATAATTTTAGGAATTGCTTTCTCTGTTATCTTCTTCTCTGACTTAGTTGAAACATTATATATAATGTCTAAATTAAAAATCAATTCTTCTAAATTTTTAAATAAAGACGCAACCCATGAAATAAGACAAAAGATAAAAAAAGAGTTATACAAACATAATACTTTAACCGCTCGCTTACTAAAATCATTCCCAAATGTTAATAATACTCAGAAAAAGGAATTCTCCGAGTTTAATAAATTAGTATTTAAAGCTAGAGAAGAAATTAAAAAAATAAAGAAAGAAAACAAAAGAAAAAAATTAAAACAAGAGCTAAAAGAAGAAAAGAAAAATTTAAAGAAGAAGAAAAAGAAAAGTTAATTTTCTTTTTTTATTTATAAGGAAAGTTCTCTCTGTTTTTATAAAAAGCAACATACACTATTGACGAACAATTGTTTTAGTAATATAATAAAATTGTTATTGTAAAGATGGAGGTGATTTAAGTATAATAGCAAGATAATACCAATATTGTATGAATATAAACAAATAAGATATCAATGTAATTATAAATACCGTGTATGAATAATTAAAATACATTATCAAAGTTAGTAAGGAATAAAAAAGAGTACGGTAGCGACTATCGGAATTTAAGCCTATGGAGAATAAGGGTTACCTTATCTGTGAAGTAGGAAACTTAGGAGGCAACGACTGAGACGAATTAAAACTTGTTTTAATTCATTTGTTCTATAATTTTTAATACATTTAACTGACAAATATGTGAAAAAATGTAAACTCATATAAAAAACACTTAGATATAAGCAATTACTATGATAAAATTAAGAAGAATAGGAAAGTGATTATATGAATTTTGAAACAAGTAATCCTAGTAAAAGAGATAAAGAAATTGAAAAATATATAAACTATCTAGGATATTATCCAAACTTATTTGAACAAGAAAGACAAGTGGAAATAGAAAGACATATCTATAATTTTATAGATGAAATATACGTTAAAACCGATTCGGTATATCTTGAAGATAACTTTTATGGAGATGCCATAAAAAAGGAAAATAATAAATTCAGAATAAGATATGTATCAGGAGAAGGAAGGGATGCAGATAAATTTGCGGCCCTTCATGAGTTGGGTCATGTTTTATTAACTCCATCAAAAGATAATAATTGCAGATATCAAAATGCAATGCCATCTCAAGGACCTTGCAAATATGATACTTATTTACATGAATTTTATGGACTAGGCATAGATGAAGGGACTATCAATATGCTAGCCAATATCTCAATATTAAAAGCTGATTGTCCACAATTCTTAGAAGACTATATAAAAAAGGGAATATGCTGTTTTAAGATAAGTAGTTATAGACCGCTAGAAGAAATTGCTAGACTACTTACAATAGCGTCACTTCCATGTAATGAAAATTCAACATCTTATTTTGCAACAATCATTAAAAATCAAAAAATAGCTGATAAAGAATCATCAACATACTTAAACTCTTGCCTTAATAACGATTTCTCATTCGAAAAAGAGTTTAATCAACTATTTAACGACAATTATGCTTGTTATAATTTATATAAAGATATAGATAAGATTCATGAACAAATAATAAAGAAAACAGAAATTGATAAAAAATTACTGAAAAATATATTTATAAAAATAAACTCTTATTACACTAGAAAAGTTCATCAAGAAATAATTAGTGGAAAACTAGATGTAGATAAGCAAGAAATATTACAAACGAATTTTAACAATTATATAGAAAAAGCGTTCAATAATTTAAATATAGAAAGAGGGAAAAAAACTAATGAAGTATAAAGAAAATATTAATAAAAATATCTTTAGAGGATATGATATAAGAGGTATGTATCCACAAGAATTAGATGAAGATACTGCATATACAATAGGACTAGGATTTGGTAGTTATATTAAAAGTATTGGTAAAACACAATGCGTAGTAGGTCATGATAATAGACTTAGTAGTCCTATATTATTTAATGCTTTAATAAATGGTATTTTAGAAACAGGTATTGATATTATCAGTTTAGGCATCTGTACTACTCCAATGTATTACTATGCATGTATTAAACTAAAAGTATATAGTGGAGTAATGGTAACTGCTTCACATAATCCAAAAGACGATAATGGATTTAAATTTGCTTTTGATGAAAGAGGAAATTGTAAAGGTCAAGAAATTCAAGATTTTCTAGCATATATTATTAAAAGAGATTTTAGTCACGGATATGGTATTTTAGAAGAATATAGTATTAAAGATGATTACCTAAATCTATTTAAAGAAAATCTTCATTTTGGAAATAGAAAAATTAAAGCAGTTATAGATCCAGGTAATGGAACAACAAGTATTATCGCAAAAGAATTGTACGAAATGTTTCCAATTGATTTAATTACTATTAATGATATAAGTGATGGGAACTTTCCAAATCACCACCCAGATCCATGCGTTGAAGAAAATCTAGAACAATTAAAGAAGAAAGTTTTAGAAGAAAAGGCGGATATTGGTTTATCATTTGATGGTGATGGAGATAGAATGGGCTTTGTTACTAATACAGCTAAGTTTATTCCAACTGATAAATTTATGATTATAATAATAAGAGATATAATAAGCAAAGTATCTAATAAAACATTCTTATATGATGTTAAATGTTCTAAGTCTCTTAGTGATGAGATAGAAAAATTAGGAGGAAAAAGCATTTGTTATAGATCTGGTAATTCTTATACTAAAGCAAAAGTCAAAGAAGAAGACTTACCATTTGGTGGTGAACTATCAGGACATGTATATTTTAGAGATAGATGGTTAGGGTTTGATTCAGGACTATATGCTGGTCTTAGATTATTAGAAATATTATCAAATACTGATAAAACAGTAGATGAATTACTAGAAGGAATTAACGAATATTATTCAACAGAAGAATTAAAATTTAAAACAACAGATGATAAAAAGTTTGAAATAGTAGAGAAAGTAAAAGACTACGTTATAGAAAAAGGCTACAAGTATAATGACATTGATGGAGTAAGAGTAGAATTTAGTGATGGTTGGGCACTTGTTAGAGCTAGTAATACTGGTCCAAATCTGACTGCTAGATTTGAAGCTAAAACAAAAGAAAGATTAGAAGAAATAGAAAAAGAGTATACAAAACTAATAGAAGAATATAATAAGTAGAAAATATTACTATGAATATATGATGATGTACAAAATGTAAGGACTGCATAATAAAATGTAGTTCTTTTCATTATTATATAGTTATTATTTTATTTAAGGATTTTGTAATTTACACTAAATAGATATTTGTTGATAGTAATAAGTGTGACATAATAACCATATTAATATTTTGGAGGATTTTGGTAACGAAAAAAGTAGATTTAGAAAAGAGTAGAGATCTAATAAAAAAAGTTAATATTTTAATAAGAAACAGTGAAATAAGTAGTTTAATAATCGATAATATTTATCATTATGCTAATGATAGGTAAAGCAAAATTGAAGTTGATGAAAATAGTTTTAAAGCCACAAATAAAAAAATTGATGGAGACTTTAAAGTGGTATTTTCTCCATCTATTGAGAATTGTTCAGATATAATTATTATGTATCATCAATTTAATGGCAGGCATTTTGTTAAAGAAACTATTCATTTTGATGATAAATTAATAACTGTAGAAACAAAAGAAAATAGTATAAATTACTATAATAATAGTAAAGATATTGTTTCTAATACAAGTAATTTTGAAAAGAAAGTATACCTTAAAAATAATATTATACATTCAAAAAAAGTAGAGATAGAAATAAATCAAAATATGAATAGATCATCTATAGTAAAAAAGTATGAAGCATATATTTTACCTGATGGAAAATATGACTCTGAAACTGCATATATAAGTGATAGAGATAGTGATATTAGATATTCTGAGACCAACTATTTTTGTGATGCACGATTTGTTGATAAAAATCAAAAAGAAAAGACATTTATTTATGGAACAAACAAATCAACAAAAAGAAACTTTTTATCTATAAAAAACAATGCTGAAAAGTTAATCAATCAATATAATAATGTTAAAATTAATATTAAAAAATAAAGAAAATCTTGCCACATTTTTAAAATTATGTTAATCTTTATTTGACGTTTGCGAAAAACTTTATAAATTGAACAGATACTACATAGAAAAATGTGGTTTTTTGCGTTAGTGCTTAGTATTAGATCAAATGAAAGGGAGGATTTATGAAAATAACAGAACAAGACATAATAAAGGAGCGAAAAAAGTTAAAAGAAACCAGCAAAATTTTAAATGAGACACTAAAAGTGCTTGCTGATGATGTATATGAAGATGAAAATGCACTAGTAGAATTTAAAAAAATGATGTGGGAAGATTCATCAAGTTTTGACAAAACAGAAATAAATCAAGTAACCTTATCAACAGAACAAGAATTTGAAAAATTTTATCGAAAACAAAAATACTTTCATAAACTATTAAAAATAAAAAGTAAACCTTACTTTGCGTCTATTGTTGTTAAAGATGAAGAAGAAAAATTAAAGACTATCTATATCTCATTAACATATTTAAAAGACAATGATTTAAATAATATTATCTATGATTGGAGAAGCCCAATATGTAGTCTATATTATGATAATGAAATAGGACCATATCAATATACTGCACCAGGTGGTATTTATGAAGGTGAACTTTTAAGAAAAAGACAATATAAAATTGAAAATCAAAAATTATTAGGTGTATTTGATAACTCTTTGAATATAGATGATGAAGTTCTACAAGAAGTATTGTCAAATGATTCAAATGAGACGATGAAAAATGTAGTTAATACTATTCAACAAGAACAAAATAAAGTAATTAGAAACTTAGAAGATAACAATCTAATAGTTCAAGGAATAGCTGGTAGTGGTAAAACAACAGTTGCCCTACATAGAATTGCTTATCTTTTATATCAAATAAAATCATTAACAAGTAATAACATTTTAATATTCTCACCTAATAATATATTTACTGACTATATAAAAGATGTCTTACCATCATTAGGAGAAGAAAATACCCTTCAAACAACATTTAATGATTATCTCTCTTATTATATTAAAGAATATAAAGAAGTAGAAAGCTTCACAGATTTTATCGCAAGATACTATAAAAAAGATACCCCTAATTATGAATTAATAAAATATAAACAAAGTGACGAAATAATTAAAGATATAGACTCATATTTAAACGACTTTATAAATAATACAAAATGTATAAAAGATATCATAGAAACTGAATTTCATACTGTAACTAAAGAACAGATTAATAATTACATCTTCAATAAATATAATAGATTACCATTATTCGAAAGAATTGATGAAATATCTAAGAAATTATCATTTGACTTTTATGAAGGAAAATTAAATAAAAAAGCAACTTTCAAAAAATTAATAAAGGATTCATTGAATATAAAAAAAGATATCAAAGAAATATATAAAAATTTTTACAAATCAAAATATTGTAAATTTAAACTAAGTGATACAGAAATAAATAGTTTTATAAAAAGTAAAACAATTTACTATGAAGATGCTTTATTACTATCATATATAAAAGGTATATTAGAAGGCTTTCCATATGAAGCAAATGTTAAGCAAGTAGTAATTGATGAAGCTCAAGATTATAATTTGCTCCAATATATAATTATTTCTAAGATATTTAAAAAAGCAGATTTTACCATTCTAGGAGACGTTAATCAAAATATAAATCCATATTATAAGTACAAATCATTAAATATCTTAAAAGATATATTTAAAGAAAATTCAACTTATATTGAATTATTAAAAACTTATAGATCATCACCAGAAATTATTAATTATACAAATAAAATACTAAACTTAAATCATGTAAACGCAATCAGAAAAACAAACAATAAACCAGTTATTTTAAGAAAAAATATTAATAATTTAAAAGAAAGCTTACTTATTGATATTAACAATTTACAAGAAAAATATAAAAGTATCGCTATTATCACTAAAGATGATGATACTAAAGATAGGTTATTTGAATTATTAAAAAATGATTTAAAAATTACGAAAATAAATACTGATACAAAGAATTTAAAAAAAGATTTAATAATAATCTCTGCTTATCTAGCTAAAGGATTAGAATTTGATAGTGTAATATCTTATACTGAGAAAAATAACGATTATCATGAAAATGAAAAAAATTTACTATATGTAACCTGTACTAGAGCTCAACATGAATTATATATTTATGAAAATTAAAATAGAGTATAATGTTTGAATACATTAACTCTTTTTTTGTCAAAAAATGTTAACTATCATCTCCACTAATTGAAATTAAAAATTGTCTATGATACTATTAAATAGGATAAGATCTACAGGAGGAAGTTATGCCTATCACAAAAGAAGAATACCAAAAAGAAAAGTTAATATTAAAAAAAATCTCCAAATTACTTAATGATAATTTAGAAGAATTAGGAAAAGAAGTTCATATTAAAGAAGAAAATCTAGTCGATTTTAAAAAGTTAATGTGGCAAGACTCATCATCATTTGATGAAGCTGAAATACTTCAAACAAAAATAGCAACTAATGATGAGGAAAATAAATTAATCCAAAAACAAAAATATTTTAAAAAATTATCCCAAATAAAAAAGAAACCATATTTTGCCTCAATTGTATATAAAGATCAAGAAGATAATTCAATATTTAATATTTATATAGCCCTAACTTATTTAAAAGATAAAAAATTAAATAATATTTTATATGATTGGAGAAGCCCTATATGTAGCCTATTTTATGATTTTGAAACTGGTCCATGTAAATATACTGCGCCAGGTGGTATAAATAAAGGCACATTACTAAGAAAAAGACAATATAAAATAGAAGATAATACTTTAATAAGCGTTTTTGATAATTCACTAAGTATAGATGATGAAATGCTTCAAGATGTTTTAGCTGAAGAATCAAGTGAAAAAATGAAAAATGTTGTCAACACTATTCAAAAAGAACAAAATAAGGTAATACGTAACTTAGAAGACAATAATCTAATTGTCCAAGGAATAGCTGGTAGTGGTAAAACTTCTGTTGCCCTACATAGAATTGCGTTCTTACTATATCGTCTTAAAAATTTATCAAGTAATAATATCTTAATATTCTCACCAAATAGTATTTTTACTGACTATATATCTGATGTATTACCTTCATTAGGAGAAACAAATACTTTACAAACAACATTTAATGATTACTTATCCTATTTCATAGAGGAATATAAAGATGTAGAGACATTTACTAATTTCGTTTCTAGATATTATTCATATCAAGAAGAAAATAAAGAATTAGTAAAATACAAACAAAGTGATGAAATAATAATTGATATGGATAAATATTTAAATGATTATATTAATAAAGCTAAATTCATAGAAGATATTAATGAAACTGAATTACATAAAATATCAAAAAAAGATTTAAATGAATTATTACATTATAAATATGATAGACTACCATTATTTGAAAGATTAGATGAAATATCAGAAAAACTATCATCTGATTTTTATAAAGGATCTTCAAAAAAAGTAGCAACTTTCAAAAAATTAATAAAAAAGAGTATTAACTTTAAAGAAGATTATAAAGATATTTACAAAGATTTTTATAAATCAGAATACTGTAAAATAAAACTAACTGAAAAAGAAATAAAATACTTCACTGATAAAGATATAATTAATTATGAAGATGCCTTATTATTTGCTTACCTAAAAGGAAATCTTAAAGGATTTAATTATGAAGCAAATATTAAACAAGTAGTAATAGATGAAGCACAAGACTATAATAGACTCCAATATATTATAATATCTAAGATATTTCAAAAGGCGGATTTTACTATTTTAGGAGATATTAATCAAAATATAAATCCATATTATAAATATAATTCATTAGAGGATTTAAAAGATTTATTTAAAGGTTCTACTGTATATTTAGAATTATTAAAAACATATCGTTCATCACCTGAAATAATTAATTATACAAACAAGATATTAAATTTAAATCATGTAAACGCAATTAGAAAAGATAATAATAAACCGGTTGTTATTAAAAATAAAATTAATGATTTAAAAACCAGTTTATTAGAGGATATAACTGTTTTACAAGATACTTATATAAGTACTGCAATAATTACAAAGGATTTAAAAGGAGCTAAAAAATTATATAATTTAATTAAAAATGATATAAATATTTCTTTAGTAGATGATGGTGTTAAAAAATTTCAAAAGGACTTGGTAATAATTCCAGCGTACTTAGCTAAAGGATTAGAATTTGATAGTGTAATAGTTTATAATGATAGATTAAATAGTTATAGAAAAAACGAAAGAAACTTATTATATGTAGCTTGTACAAGAGCACAACATGAACTATATATTTATAATTAATATATATTGTAAAAAGTATAAATTAATGTTATTATAAATATGTCAAGGAAACTTGCATAAAATAAAAAAGGATACATTTGATTGCTTGAATCAGATGTAATTCCTTATTGGATGTCATCTGAAGTCAACTAATGTTGAAATCAGATGTTTTTATTATTTATAAAGTAAAGTAATTACTATAAAGAATAACAGTAATATAATGATAAATAAAGAGATTTCTCTTTTTGTCATAATATCACCACCTTTCATTTATCACCCTGATATTTGAAAGGGAAAACATCTGATATATTTCAAATGTATCCAAATATATAATATGAAAATTTTTATCTTATACCCTTGCTTTACAAAGAAATAATGTAAAGTATAAGTAGTAGAAAAAATATAATGTTTATGATATAATCTATATAGGAGATGAGAAAATGGTAGAAAAATTAAAAAAAGATATGATTGAAGCTATGAAAGCAAAAGACAAGGATCGCCTAACTGTAATTAGAATGGTTAAGGCAGCTTTAGATCAAGCTAGAATTGATAAGAAGGTAGAAATTACTGATGACTTATTAATTGATGTAGTAAATAAACAAATAAAAATGCGTAATGACGGAATAGAAGAATTTAAAAAGGCAAATAGACAAGATTTAGTTGATAAAACAACTTCTGAAATAGAAATACTTAAAAATTATCTACCTGAGCAACTATCAGCTGAAGATGTAGAAAAAATTATTGAAGAAGCCATAAAAAAAGTAGAAGCAACTACACAAAAAGATATGGGAAAAGTAATGAAAGAAGTTACTCCAAGTCTTAAAGGTAGAACTGATATGAAAGCAGTTAGTGAATTAATAAAGAATAAATTACAATAAATAAGCTATTAACTAAAAGTTAATGGCTTTAAATAAATTTGGAGTTGGTAAAATGAGTAGTTTAGTAGCACTTGTTACTGGAAGTAGTCGTGGTATTGGTAGAAGTATAATTATAGAATTTGCGCGTCTTGGAGTTAACGTAGTTATAAACTATAAAAATAATTATGATAAAGCACATGAATTAGAAACATATATTAAAGAAAATTATGATGTAGATGTTATGTGTATAAAATGTGATGTTTCTAAAGAAGAAGAAGTAGAAGATATGTTTAATCAGGTTACTGATAATTTTGGTAGAGTAGATATATTAGTAAATAACGCAAGTATTTGTAAAGATACACTATTTATGGATAAATCAATAAGAGACTTTAGACATATATTAGATGTAAATTTAATAGGAACTTATTTATGTTCAAAATACGCCGCTAAAATAATGTTAGAAAATAAACAAGGTAAGATAATAAATATTGCATCAACAAACGCAATCGATACTTATTATCCAGAAAGCTGTGATTATGACGCATCAAAAGCCGGTGTTATATCGCTAACACATAATATGGCAGTTGAGTTTGCTCCATATATAAATGTAAATTGTGTATGTCCAGGATGGGTAAAAACAGATATGAATAAAGATTTATCAATAGAACAAATAAAAGAATATGAAGAAAAAATATTATTAAAGAGATTCGCAACACCAGAAGAAATTGCTAAAGTAGTAATTTTCTTAGCGGGTTCCAAAGCAAATTATATAAATAATGAAATAATTAGAGTTGATGGTGGAAATTATAATAATTAATAAAATGTAGGTGATAAGATGTATCAAGAATTAGAAATTAGTGATAAAGTTGTTGAACTTGTTAATAGATGCGAAAAGTCATGTCTTAATGAATTTGAAAAGATAGATGAATTATCTTTCAAAAACAGTTTAAAGGTATTAAGTAGTTTTCATAAAAATGAAGTATCTGAGTCAGACTTTAACGCAACAACAGGATATGGATATAATGACTCAGGTAGAACTACTATAGAAAACATATTTAAAGATGTATTAGAAGCAGAAGATGCCCTAGTTCGTAATCAATTTATATCTGGAAGTCATGCTCTTAATGTTTGTTTTTTCGCATTACTTAGACCAAACGACATTTTACTAAGTATATCAGGAAAACCTTATGATACTTTGGATGAAGTAATTGGAATCAAAGAAAATAAAAGTTCTCTAAAAAGTTTTGGAGTAGTTTATTCACAAATAGATTTAGTTAATGATGATTTTGACTACGATAAAATAAAAGAGTATTTATCAAATCATAAAGTAAAAGTAGTAGAAATTCAACGAAGTAAGGGGTATTCAACAAGAAAAAGTATTAGTATTGAAAAAATAGAAAAAGTAGTAAAACTAATTAAAGAAATAGACAAAGATATTATTATTATGATAGACAATTGCTATTGCGAATTTGTATCGATAAAAGAACCATTAAGTGTTGGCGCAGACATTATTGTAGGTTCATTAATTAAAAACCTTGGTGGTGGAATCGCTCCTAATGGTGCATATATTGCTGGAAGACATGACTTGATTGAATTATGTGCAGAAAGACTAACATTACCCGGAGAAGGGAGGGAAGTTGGTCCATCACTTGGAATTAACAAACAAATTCTTCAAGGAATATATATGGCTCCAAGTGTAGTAGCATCATCCCTAAAAACAGCGATTTTAACAAGTAAAGTTATGGAAGAACTAGGTTATCAGGTAGAACCAAAATATAATGCTGAACGTGTTGATATAGTTCAAAATATTATCTTTAACGATCCGCTAAAATTAATTGAATTTACACGAGGAATTCAACAAGCATCAGCTATAGATTCTAACGCTTTAGTAGAACCATCCGATATGCCAGGCTATGACGATCAAATTATTATGGCTAGTGGCTCATTTACTCAAGGATCTTCAATAGAATTATCATGCGATGGGCCAATCCGTAAACCATATATTGCCTATATGCAAGGCTCACTAACATATCACTACGGAAAACTAGGTCTAATGAAAGCCGTAGAAAAGATTATCAATTTATAATAATTATTTAAAAGAATATTTTCGAATATTCTTTTTTTATTTTTCATATATTAGATTAGAACAAGGAGGAAGTCGTATGATAAATAAACAAAATTTATGGTTTTTAACGTTGTTTAGTTTAATACTAGTACTTAGTGTATATTATATTACAATGCCTAATGATTTACTAAAATCAAAAGTAACAGCTACAGAGACTACAAAAAAAGAATCATCTGATAAAACAAAAACAAAAGAAACTATCGAAAGTGAGAGTGCTCTAACTGCTATGAGAGTAAGCTTACAAGAAGAAAGACAAACACAAATGACCGATTTACAAAAACAACTAACTAGTGAAGAAACATCATCGGAAGAAAAAAATAGTGCATATGAAAAATTAAAATATTTAAATGGCCTAGAAGTAAAAGAAGAAGAAATAGAGAAGAAGATAAAAAAGGAATATAAATTAAATTGCTTTGTAAAGATAGATAATACTAATGTTGAAACAGTTTGTGTATCTAATAAACATAATAATGAATTAGCTAACAACATCATGCGCTTAATACAAGAAAACTATACTGATAAAATGTATATAACTATAAAGTTTCAAAAGAGTTAATAGGCAAAAAAACCACAACTATATTTTTAACTTTCATACAATACCATAGGTGAAGTTAAAATGTCAAAAACAATATTGACAGCTAGAGAGAAAGATGTCTTTGAACTTTTAATATTAAATAATAGTACAAAAGAGATTGCTAAAAAGCTATCTATTAGTGAAAAAACAGTTAGAAATCATATTTCTAATGTTATGCAAAAACTAGGAGTAAATGGTAGAGCTGGAGCTGTAGTAGAGTTATTAAAACTTAAAGAATTATCTTTATAATCGTACTAAAATAGTACGATTTTTCATATGCTGTTATAGGTGAGAATAATGATTAGAACAAAAGCAATAAGAAAGATGTTTATAACCACACTAACTTTATTTATATTATTAACTGTATATTTAATTCCAAAAACAGAAAGTGAAAATGTATTAAAAACTAATTTAGAGATGGCTAACAACACAAATATAGGAACTAATATAATTTATTTATTAAACGATAATAATTATTTAGTCAAAACTAAAATTTTATTATCAAGTACTAAAAAAGAAGAACAAATTAAGGAAATACTTACTAATCTAATTAAAAGTGATAATCAAAAATTTCCAAGTAATTTAAAATCAACTATACCAGAAAATACTATAGTAAGAGAAATAATATATAATAATAAAATAGTAACTATAAATTTTTCTAAACAAATATTAAAAGTAGAAAAAGAAAAAGAAAAGCAAATGATTTCATCAATTGTCTATAGCATAATAGATCTAAAAGAAATAGATGGAGTTAGTATCTTAGTAGAAGGAGAAAGTTTAACTGAATATCCAAATTCTCATGAAAAATTAGATACCATTTTAGATAAAAAAATTGGTATAAATAAAGAATATAATATTAAATCAAGAGAAAATATTGAAAAAGTTGTTATTTATTATTTAGAAAAAATAGATAATAGTATTTATTATGTACCAGTAACTAAGTACTTAAATGATTCTAGAGAAAAGGTAGAAATAATAGTAGATGAATTATCAAGTAGCTATATTTATGAACCAAATTTAATGAGCTTTTTAAATAATAATACTAAGTTATTAAGTTATGAAGAAAAAGAAAATGTTATGTTTCTAAACTTTAACAAATATTTATTTGGCGATAATGATAAATTATTAGAAGAAGTAGCTTATACTATTGCGTATTCAGTATTTGATAATTATGATGTAAATGTAGTGTTTTTTGAAGTTGATAATAAAGAAGTAGGACAAATAACTATTAATGACTTACCATAAAACAACAAAAAATATAAAAATATACTTGAAAGTATATTTTTTTTATTGTATAATTAAAAAGTCAATGAGTTATGTCTGCGTAGCTCAGCTGGATAGAGCAATCGCCTTCTAAGCGATCGGTCAGGCGTTCGAGTCGCCTCGCGGACACCATATTAATAATAAACTCGAGTTCTTCGAGGTTAAAGAAGACATACTTTATAGAAGTATGTTTTTTCTATTTACAAATTTATTTAAACATTGCATTAGAAAACAAATAATCATATAATAAATCATATGAGAGGTGTAAAATGGAAGAATTAGAAAATAAGTATATTGAATTATTATTAAAAAAATGTCTAAATTTTAAGAAAAGCAAATCATTATTCATAAGTTACAATAAAGTAAATAAAGATTTTGTAGAAAAAGTCATAATGTACGCTAAAAAATTAGGAGTAGAAGATATCGGAATAGATGAAGAAGATAATGAAGTAAAGCATCAGAAATTAAAAGAAGAAACTAACGAGGAAATAGAAAAAGATCCATATTTTGATAAAAACAAATGGAATGAATATGCAAAAAAAGATGCTAGCTTTCTTATATTAGATACAGAATTTCCAGGTCTATATGATGATATAGAACCTGAAAAAATTGCTAAAGCAGGTTATATAAATCGTGAAACTAGAAAATTATTTAGAGAAAAAGAAATAACTTATCAAATTCCATGGTGTATTGCTGCACTTCCTAATGAGATGTGGGCCGCTAATATTTTTAAAAATAATAAAAACGCATATGAAAAACTATTTAAAGTAATATGTCAAATGTGTATGGTAGATGAAAAAGATCCAATTAAAAGCTGGGATAATTATTTAAAAAAGACAGACGAAAATACAAAAAAATTAAACGATTTAAAAATTAAAAGTTTAACATACAAAAATAATATTGGAACAAACCTTAAAATATATATACCAGAAGATGCTATCTGGACTAGCGCGGCAGAAGATGAAGACATGTTTGTTAATATGCCTAGTTACGAAATATTTTCAAGTCCCGACTACAGAAAAACAGAAGGAATAGTATACAGCTCAAGACCATTAGTATATAATGGTGGAGAAATTGATGAATTCTATTTAAAATTCAAAAATGGAAAAGTAATAGACTTTGATGCTAAAAAAGGAAAAGATATATTAAAAGGAATTATAGAAAGCGATGCAAATTCATGTTATTTAGGCGAAGTAGCTTTAGTAAATTATGATTCTCCAATTTCTAATACAGGTCTAGTATTTGGTACTACCTTATTCGATGAAAATGCATCATGCCACTTAGCATTAGGTGATGGTTTCTCGGATTGTATAAAAGATGGAATAAAAAAAACAAAAGACGAATTATTACAATTAGGTATAAATCAATCAACTACACATGTTGATTTTATGATTGGTACAAAAGATTTAAATATTGAAGCAGAAACAAGCGATGGTAAGAAACTAATATTCAAAAATGGCAATTTTATAATATAAATAAAGATAATCATTATTAAAATGATTATTTTTTATTTTGTTCTAGGGTTTATATAAAAATACTTCCAATAATTAAAATAGGAGGTAGGAAAATCATGAAGGTAGTTCTACAAGATGGTATAAAAGATTGTGGTGTTTGTTCATTATTATCTATTATCAGGTTTTATGGAGGTGATGTATCAAAGGAATTTTTAAGAGAACTAACTAACACCACTAAGTCAGGTGTTTCAGCATATAAGCTAATAGAAGCTGCAAAAGAAATTGGTATAGACGCAATTGGAATGACAGGCGAACTAGAAAAAATAGACATAAATAACTTACCATGTATTGCCCATGTTATTATCAATAAAAAATATCAACACTTTATAGTAATTTATGATATAGATTCCAAAAAGGAAAAATTAATAATTATGGATCCCGCTAAAGGTAAAAAAACTCTTACCTTTTCAGAATTTAAATTAATGTCTAGCAATAATTATATATTTTTCCATTGTACTAAAACTCTCCCAACTATTTCTAATAAACATATCTTAAAAAGTACTATAAAAAAGTTTTTGAAAACCAATAAAAAGTTTATACCTTATATTTCTATACTAACATTTACTTATTTTATATTTAATATAACCTCAGCATTTCATTTTAAATATTTAATAGAATATGCAGTAAATTACAATGTAGATAATAATATTTTAACAATCAGTATTGTTATACTATTTATTTATATATTTAAAGAAATAACTACCTTTTTAAGAAATGTTCTATTAATAAAATGGAGTGAAATGTTTGATGAAGAAATAACAAAAATAACTTATGAACAAATAATCCTGCTTCCATATTTATATTATAAGAATAGAACAACTGGTGAAGTTATCTCAAGAATTAAAGATTTGTCAATTATTAAAGAATTTTTATCCAAATTAATAGCAACAATAACAACTGATATCCTAACAGTTATAATTTTCATAATTATAATGTTTTCTATAAATAAAACATTAACCTTTTTGTCCATCGTGGTGAGTATAATACTTTTTATAATTAACTTAATATTAACAAATATTAAAGATAAGAAAATGACAAAATATTATAAATATGAGGATAAAATTAATAGTTATTTAATTGAGACATTAGCGAGCGTTGATGCAGTAAAAGGTATTCATATAGAAAATGATATTATAAATAATTTTAATATTAAATACAAAAAATATTTAGAATCTATCTATAACGTTTCAACAACGGAATCATTAACAATATCATTAAAAAATACTATTACTAATATTATTATGGTTATAATCCTTGGAATTGGAACTAAATTAGTAATAAATAATGAACTATCTATAGGGGAATTAATTATTTATCAAAGCATTTTAAATTATTACTTTTATTCAGTGGTAAACATAGTCACATTACAAAAAGATTTTCATAATTTTAGGATTTCGCTAAATCGGATAGAAGATTTATTTACTATATCTAAAGAAAACTTTGAAGGCTCAGGTTATTATGATATGTGCACATTAAAAGGTGATATTAGATATGAAGATCTAACATATTCTTATAATAGTCACAAAATATTTAATAACCTAAATCTAACAATAAAACAAGGAGAAAAAATACTATTATGTGGTCCTAGTGGATCGGGAAAATCAACTCTAGTAAAATTACTAATGAGATATATTGAAATTCCTTTTGGAAATATAAGTATCAATAATATTGATATTAATCATTATCATTTAAATAATTTGAGAAATAGAATTACTTATATATCTCAACAAGAATTTTTATTTTCCAATTCAATATATAATAATATAGTTATGAATAGAGAGATAAAAGATAATGAATTAGAGAAAGTTACCAAAGTAACTTTAGTTAACAAAATTATAGAAAAGGATAATTTAAAGTATCAAAAAATAGTTGAAGAAAATGGATTTAATTTTAGTGGAGGAGAAAGACAAAGAATAATTCTGGCAAGATCATTATTAAAAGAAAGTGATATTTATATATTTGATGAAGCCCTAAATCAAATAGATATCGAAAACGAGAAAATAATTTTAAATAACATGTTTAAATATTTAAAAAATAAAACAATTATTGTTATAAGTCATCGCTTTAATAATCAGGAGCTGTTTGATAGAATAATAGAGATTAATAAAGGAAAAATAAATGAAGTTAAAATATAAAAGCAGCCAATTAATAATTAGTAGTATTATACTACTATTAATGATGGAGATATACCTTATTAGTTATTGTATTACTAATAATATAAAAATATATAAACAAATAAATGGAGTAGTAATAGCGGATAATATTGTACAACTATTAGTAGATAGTAATGAATTAAAAATATTATATAGCAATAAATGTATCTACATTAATAATAAAAAATACAAAAAGGAAGAATTAAATATTACAAGAAATGTATTAAAGCGTAAGGACAAATATTATCATTATATATCATTAAAAATAAATATAGGAAAGAAATACAAAGTAAATGATATTATCCCTATTACTATATATGATAAAAAAGAAAAAATAATTTCAATATTTAAAACACTTTGGAAGGAGAAAGAATGAAAAAATTAAGTGAAAGTACTTTAGAAAGGATAACCGGTGGCTTTTCTACATGGGCAGCAATAGGTATAGCGGCAGTTGTTGTATTTATTGTTGGTGTAGTTGATGGAATAGTGCACCCAAATAAATGTGAATAATGAAAAAAAATACTAATGAAAAACTAGAAAATATTTATGGAGGTACAACAGTAAGCAGCGCAATAATAAACGCATTTACTAATATCATAAAAATTTTAATGGATGCAGGACATGATTTTGGTTCGGCAATAAGAAGAATAAATGAAGATAATATATGTCCTTTAAAATAATATTTATTATATTAATCATTTTTTTCTACTTAAATAATTAATATATACATATAATTTAAAGAAAAATATCAAAAATAAGATAAAAATATATAAATCATAGAGTTTTTAACCTAAAAATATTAAAAAAATAGCAAAAAATGTTGAAAAAAAACATATCATTTGATATAATTCATTGTAGTTAAAGCGAAGGGAGGGATTGAAATGGCAACTCAAGTAACTGTTAGAAATGGAAACTTAGATATGGCTCTAAGAAAGTTTAAACAAAAAGTAGCGAGAGACGGTGTCCCTTCTGAATGCAAAAAAAGAGAAGCATATGACAAACCAGGAGTTAGAAGAAGGGCAGCTAAAAAAGAAGGAATCAAAAATTCTCAAAAAAGAAATCGTAATAATAAAGATAGAGACTAATATCAAGCCTCTATCTTTTTTTATACTAATTATCAGTGTTTCCTTGTTCTACACGCTTTTTAATAATATCAAGTATTTGATTTTTTAACTCTTGATCAGAATTCTCCCATACTATTTCAAAAAAGACCCCCATACCAGGTAATGTTACTTCATCTTTTTCTTCAATAGATTCTTCAATTGCTTTACGGAGACTATCATAGTCATCTCCTTTAAAATTATTAATAATATGTTCTCTTATACTAATATTCATAATTAATTCCTCC
Organism: uncultured Bacilli bacterium; assembly: GCA_934162665.1. Lineage (GTDB taxonomy): Bacteria > Bacillota_I > Bacilli_A > RF39 > UBA660 > RUG14670. Next base: position 41,510 of record CAKPJN010000003.1, on the reverse strand, counting down.
TAAGCTTATCTTGGTCAAAATTGGCAAAAATATACACTATAAATAAAATATAAAAAAACCTTTTCTAAAATTATTAAATATAGTATACTTAAAATAAAAGGAGGAATGAAGATGCCAACATGGTTAATTATAGTAATTGTAATTGTTGTTATTCTAATTTTATGGTTTATTGGTACATATAATTCTCTTGTTTCATTAAGAAATAGAGTTAAGGATCAATGGGCTCAAATTGATGTACAATTAAAAAGAAGATCTGATTTAATACCAAATTTGGTAGAAACAATTAAAGGTTATGCTAAACATGAGAAGGGAACTCTAGAAGCTGTAATTCAAGCTAGAAATACTTATGTAGCTGCTACAACACCAGAGGAAGAAATAAAATCAAGCGGTGAACTTACAAAGTGTTTATCAAAATTGATGATGCTTACTGAATCTTATCCAGATTTAAAAGCAAATGAAAATTTCTTAAGTTTACAAAATGACTTAAAAGATTGCGAAGATAAAATTAGTACAATGCGTCAATTTTATAATGATACAGTTATGATATACAACACAAAAATACAAACAATACCTTCAAATATAGTTGCTAATATATGTAATTTTAAAAGTGAAGCATATTTTGAAGCTACTGGCGAAGAAAGAAATGCACCAAAAGTATCATTTGAATAAACTTGCATAAAGCAAGTTTTTTTCTAGAAAGAAGGTCTAGTATGAAAATAAAAAAAGTTTTATTCTTAATAATATTACTCATTTTAATCCCTATCAATGTTTTTGCAAGAGATGGAGAAACATCTAAGTTATATATAAATATTGATGTATTAGAAGATGGCTCAATCTATGTTAAAGAATTAGCTAAACTACAAGGAACATACAATGGAAGACTAAGATCTATAATATATCAAAATTTAAATACACCAACTTTTATAGGCAAGGAAAGCGACTTTAATGGTAGTGATATATATAATGGCTCAGATATTACTGACTTAAAAATCTATGATATAAATAGTACCAACCCAACCTTTAACGACATATTTGATATATCAAAAAGAGGTGCTGAATACCAAGAAACGTCATTAGGAGAGAACGGAGATATAGGTATATATAATAAAACAACATTATATAATGGAGTCGATTTAAAAATTTTTAATCCTTCTACATCAAAGAAAATGTTTTATATGGAATATAAAATTCCTAATGTTGTAGTAGTACATAACGATACTGCAGAAATAGCTTGGAATATTTTAGGTGAAGAATATAATGATAATATTTATTACATGGAAGTTCATGTTAATTTACCTGGAAAAGATGATGATGAGAGAATTTGGTTACATGGACCGTTAAATGGAGAAATAAAGAGAAAAGAAAACCATGATGGCGCTATTATTAATTATAATTTTATAGGAGCAAGAAATCCTGTATCATTTAGAATTATGTTTGATAAAAATCTAGTTCCATATAGTCAAAAATTCAGTGGGGTAGATGCTAAAGAGAAAATATTAACAGTAGAGAAAAAAGCTACCGATTTAGCAAATGCTGAAAGAAGTAGGTTAAGAAAAAAAGTTGCTACAGTTAAAGTAATAACAATAATTTGGTATATAGCGCTAATCATTACACTCATTGCCTTTTATATCAAAAAGAAAAAATCAAGTAAAGTAGACTTTAACCAAAAATATTTACGAGATTTTCCTGCAGATTATGGTCCAGAAATTGTTAGTTATCTATTAAGAAATAAAATTGATGAAAATGCTTTAAGTGCATCTATTCTAATGATAATTTCTAAAAAAGCTTTAAATGTTAATCGTATACCAAATCAAAAAGATGACTATGAGTTAATTAAACAAGAAGAAAATATTAATAGTTTAACTAACTTAGAACAAAGGGTTATGGAAATGTTGATTGATATTATTGGTGATGGTACAAAAGTTAAATTATCAGAAATTAAAAAATATGGAAAAACAACAAAAAATGCCAGAAAATTCATCAAAGAATATAATGATTGGCAAAGTGAAACTTTAAAAGAAGCAAAGCAAGAAGAATTCTTTATGCCATTTGTAAAAGAAAAATTATTTTTATTTATAATTTCTTTTATAGGATTTTATATATCATTTTTAAATGCTTCTAATGAAACAAGATTTGGTATTGGTTACTTAGCGGCACTAGTATCAATTGTTACATTGATTATTATAATGTCCACAAAACTTAAAACTAAAAAAGGTACAGAACATTATAAGAAATGGATGGCATTAAAAAACTTTATGATTGATTTTGGTCTAATGGATGAAAAAGAATTACCAGAAATAAAACTTTGGGAAAAATATTTAGTATATGCTACAGCACTAGGAATTGCTGATAAATTAGAAAAAACAATGAGAATTAAGATTCAAAACATGAACTTAACCGAAAATGATTTAGCTACATATTATATATTTAACAATTATACAGATAATCTTTCTATCACAAATTCATTATCTTCATCAATAAATAGTTCAATCTCATCAGCAGTAGCTTCATCAACCTCATCGATAGTAGCATCTAGCAGTTCATCATCAGGTGGATTTGGCGGTGGCGCATCATCAGGTGGTGGATCATTCGGTGGCGGAGGAGGTGGAGGCCACTTCTAAAAGGCCAAGTTATGATAAATAAAAAAGGTTTTACTCTAATAGAGTTATTAGCGACAATAACTATTATGGGGATTATCAGTGTTTTAGCGTTCCCATCTTTAAATAGATTAATTTCTACTAATAAAGAAAAAAAGTTTGAATATTATGCTGATTCAATAAAAAAAGGAGCCAAGTTATATGTAGATTCCCATAATAAAGATATGTGGGATCAAAATGAGTCTAGTGAAAAAAAGATTACCTATGATGACTTAAAAAAAGATTATCTTATAAAAGATTATAAAAATGACAATACAACATGTAACAATAATAATACATATGTTATGGTAAAAAAACTTGGAAATAAATATACATATAAAGTTTATATTAAATGTACAAAAAATGGAAAAATAGTATATGAAAAGAATTAAGTAAGAGCACCTCTTACTTTTTTGATGCTATAAAAAGTAACTACTAATATATTAACGCTGGTTGCTATAATCAATCCCCATATACCAATCTTTAAAAGAGATAATAAAAATAAAAGAACAGTTCTAATAATGACACCTAATGTTATCGCTACCATATTATCATTGCTTTTTCCCATGGCATCTAACGAAGAAGAAAGAGGAGATTGAACATATTGAAATAAGCAAATAGGTGCTAAAACACGCATATAAGTAGTGCCTTGCTTAGTATTATAAATAAGCTTTAAAAACAAATCCGGAAATATAACAAGTAAAATAGTAGTCGGTATACCGATAGAAAGAGATATAGTTATAGCTTGTTTAATTTTTCTTTTCGCACTATCTATATGACCTGATGAATATTCCTTAGTAACAATAGGAAGCAGGGCTTGTGAAATTGCCATTGTAAAAAATGATGGAAGCAATAAGATTGGAATTACATAACCTGATATAACACCATACTGCATTGTAATATAGTTATTAGAATATCCAACAAAAAGTAAAGTACTAGTAAGAATTATAGGCTCTAAAAAATATCCAACACTACCAATTAATCTACCAGTAGTATTAGGAATTCCAATTGAAAGTAAATCTCTCATGTAAGACTTATCAGGTAAAAAGTCAGCCTTTTTAAAGTGAATCTTTTTAGGCAAAAAGAATAACAAAATAAGAATAGATACTCCCTCACTAATAACGTTTGAAAGTATAATAAAACAAACGGCATATTCTAAGCCTTTATCTAAGAAAAAAGGAATACCAATAACCATTAATGTAAGCCTTACAACATCTTCTACCAAATTAGACAAGACATGAGGAAACATTCTTTCAACACCGAAAAAATAACTTCTACAAATACTAGATATACTAGTAAATGGTATAACTAAAGCCATTGCTAAAATAGCTAGATAAACACGTTCCTCATGTAGAAGTGTTTTAGCAAGAATAGGCGCAATAAGAATAATTAAGATGATAAGAAGAATATTAATAGATAATGTAATTGGTAGAATTGAAGAAAATAGCTTTTTATTATTCTTTGTATCTTCAGCTACTAATTTAGAAAAAGCAATAGGCATACCAAATTGCGCTATTCCAATAAATAGAGAAAATGATGGCAATATTAACATATAAAGTCCAAGACCTTCTGTTCCTATCATTCTGCTCATCACAATTTTAATAATCATTCCAAGAATTTTAGTTAAAAAGCCACCAACTAATAGAATAATTGTAGATTTTATAAATTTTTCTTTCATATTAAAATATATGAAAATTTATAAAAAATATATTCATTTTATTAAATATATGATATGATATAATATATCAATTAGATAGAGGGTAAAAGTCAATTAATGTAAATCGAACAATTGTAAAAAAACGTAAACAATTATGTAAATGGTTTATATTAATAACGATAGCTTCTTTTCATTAAAAATAGTTTATGCTAAACTTATAATTAGAGGTGAACAAAATGAATGATGTAATGGAGTTTTTAACATCAAAAGAAGTAATAGTAGTATATATAGTTGTCGCAGTAGCATGTTTTTTATGCTTTATTATATATTTAATAGATAAGAATTACTACAAAAGAAAACAAAAACAAAATACAAAGGAATTAAATAAGTTAGTAGATAACGTTAATGAAGAATTATCAAAAGAACCAAAAATAGTTGAATCAAATAAAGAATTAGTAGAAGAAAAACCAACTCAAGTTTTATATGTAGAAGAAGTAGAGAAAAAAGAAGATTTGGCGTCAAAAACTGAATTGGTTGAAAAAATTGAAAAAACAAATGTTACAGAAACACCAAGTGCCTTAAATCAAGCATTAGATGAGTCTATTACAATTGAACCAATTTTAGACGAAAAAGAACTTATAAAGGAAGAAACTATTGAAACAGCAAAAGTTGAAGATTTAATACTAGATACTATGGAGACAGATGTCAAAGTAGAAGATGAATTACAATATACAGAAATCGAGCCTAAAAAAGAAGAAGCACAAGCAGAATTAAAAAGATTAACTGAAGAATTACAAAAAGCACAAGAAGTATCTAAAAGCATCTCTTTAACATCACTAGAAGAAGAACAAGAGGCAAATGCGATTATAAGCTTAGATGAGCTAATGAAAAAAAGTAAAGAAATGCATTATGAAAACTCTGTAGAAAAATATGAAGAAGATGATGAAAATAAACCAATCAGTATTGCTGAATTAGAAAAATTAAGAAACAATATAAACCAATCATCTGATATAGATATTGAAGAACCATCACCAATTGAAATCATCAATGATAACAAGGAAGAAATAACAATTCACCAAGAAAAATTAGTTTTAGATGAGTTTAATAATATAAAATTAGAAGATAGTGAAACTAGGACTCCATATAATGAAACTAAAAAATTTAAGAGCAGTCCTGTAATATCTCCAGTATATGGAATTGAGGTAAAAGAAGCTTCAAACAATGATATGGAATTAGAAAACACTGCTAATTATGAGAAGTTAGATGAAGAAATAAGAAAAACAAACGAATTCTTAATGACATTAAAAGAATTACAAAAAAATCTTCAATAATATACACAAAACTAATAAATTTGTAAATTAATGGAGATATCAATTCCAAAATGTTAAAATGCTAGGTAAATATTACGATTTTACTTAGTATTTTTTTGTGGATTTTACTAAAGCAACACTTGAATATATTTTTCTTTTTGATATAGTTTTTAATAGTTAATTTATATATTTCTATCATTATCCCTTATTGCTTAAAAATTAACAATATGATATAATCTGCTAGTAATGGAAGTGTGCCAAAATAGTATAAAAAGAAAAAAAGATAGTTAATATAAGAAATATAAAGAAAGTAGTGATTAAAATGAGAAGTGTCGGAGTTTTAAGTTTAGGCTGTAAAGTTAATGCCTATGAAAGTGAATTTGTAATAAATAAATTAAAAGAAAACAATTACATTATTAAAGATTTCAACGATGTTTGTGATGTATATATAATAAATACATGTTCAGTAACTAACACCAGTGATATTAAATCTAAAAAGATGATAAGATCAGCTATTAAAAGAAATAAAAATGCATGTGTTGTTGCGATGGGATGTTTTATAGAGTCACATAAAGATTATAATATAGAAGGATTAGATATCATAATCGGCAATAAAGATAAATCAAAAATAGTAGAACTTTTAGATGAATATTTTACAAAGAAAGAACAGCTAGTAAAACTATATAAAGAAGAAATTACCGAATTTGAAAATATGTACATTGACTCTTTTCCAGGAAGAACAAGAGCCTTCGTAAAAATTCAAGATGGTTGTGAAAACTTTTGTAGTTACTGCATAATACCATATGTCAGAGGTAAATGTCGCAGTAAGGATAAAGCCTTAGTTATAGAAGAAATTACTGCTTTAGTAAAAAATGGTTATAAAGAAATAGTATTAACAGGTATTCATACAGGAAATTATGGTGTTGATATAGATACATCATTTGCTTCTTTATTAAGAGAAATAGTAAAAATTGAAGGCTTAAAAAGATTAAGAATTTCATCTATAGAAATAACTGAATTAACTGATGAGGTTTTAGATATTATTAAAGATTCCAATATAATAGTAAATCACTTACATATACCACTTCAAGCAGGTAGTGATGAAATATTAAAATCAATGAATAGAAAATATGATTTAGATTACTTTAAAAGTAAAATAAAAAAACTAAGGGAAATTAAAAAAGACATTTCAATAACAACAGATATAATTGTAGGCTTTCCTGGTGAGACTGAAGAAATGTTCCAAAAGACTATCGAAACTTCTAAAGAATTAGAATTTAGTAAAATTCATGTCTTTCCATTTTCAGAAAGAACTGGTACAAAAGCAATGGAGTTAGAAAATCACCTTTCGAACGAAATCAAAAAAGAACGAGCTAGAAAACTTTTAGCAGTATCTAAAGAGTTAGAAAATAACTATCTAACTAAGTTTGTTGGTAATGAAGTAGAAGTATTAACAGAAAATTATAAAGATGGTAATACCTTAGGACACACAACTAATTATCTAAATGTAAAAATAAACAAACAATTACCATCAAACACTTTAGTAAAAGTAAAAATAGCAAAATCAGATTATCCATATTTAATAGCGGAATAGAGGTGCAAATATGTCAACATATATAAAAGGAAATTATCGAAAAAGTATTTTTAAATCTGAAGCAGGGTATCATATTGGTATATTCAAAGTAAAAGAAACTAATTCAGATGACTTAGATATATATGTTGATAGAACTATTACTTTTACTGGATATTTTCATGAATTAAATGAAATGGACACTTACAAATTTTACGGAAAACTAGTTGAACACGAAAGATATGGTGAACAATTTCAAGTAGAAAGTTATGAACGTTGTATGCCAGAAGAAAAAGACTCTATTATAGAATTTTTAACTAGTGGACTATTTAAAGGAATAGGTGAGAAAAAAGCTAAAAAAATAGTTGATGTTCTTGGAAAAGATACTTTAAAAATAATTTTAGAACAACCTAACAACTTAATTTTAATACCAACTATTACTAAACAAAATGCTGATACCTTACATAACAAATTAAAAGAATATGAAAAAAGTTATGAGGTGATTATTTACTTAAATGAAGTTGGTTTTACCACTAAAGACTCAATGCTAATATATAACTATTATAAAGATAAAACTATTAAAGTAATTGAATCAGACATGTATGAAGTTATTAATGATATTAATGATTTAACTTTTAAAAAAGTGGACTATATTGCCTTAAAAAGTGGAATAAAAAAAGATGATCTAATTAGAGTAAAAGCAGCTATTTTATATGTTATGGATGAAGTTAGTAATTTATATGGACATAGTTTTTTCTATATAGATGAAATATATACGTACTTAAAGAGAGTCTTAACAGTAGATATTGATCATACTTCATATGAAAAAGCTCTAGAAGAATTAGAAGTAGATTTAAAAATAGTAAAAGTTGATGATAGATATTACTTAAAAGAAATGTATGAATCAGAATGCCTTATCGTAAAACGCTGTAACTTATTATCAAGAAGAAAAGATATAGAAATAAATAATATAGAATCAATATTCAATTTAATTGAAAAAAATCTTGGAATAGAATATAATCAAGAACAAAAAGAAGCTATAATAAATAGTGTTACAAAACATTTATTAATAATAACCGGCGGACCAGGTACTGGAAAAACGACAATAATGAAAGGTATTATAGAATTATATAAAGAAGTAAACCATCTCTCATATGAAATGTTACAAGAAAAAGTCGCTTTAGTTGCTCCAACTGGTAGAGCGGCAAAACGTATTAGTGAATCAACCCTTCAAAAAGCATCTACTATTCATAGATTTTTAAAATGGCAAAAAGAAACCAATAAATTTCAGATAAATGAGTATAATAAAAGTAAAGTTGAATTTATTGTTATAGATGAAGCTAGTATGATTGATACATATCTAATGGCTAACTTATTAAAAGGAATTAGTACTAACTGTAAGATCGTAATAGTAGGCGATGAAGAACAATTACCAAGTGTTGGTCCAGGACAAGTTCTACATGACTTAATAGTAAGTGAAAAATTAAATGTTATTAAGTTAAAAGAACTATATCGTCAAGGAAAAGAATCTAATATAATTACTTTAGCTTACGATATTAGAAATGGTAATTTAGAAAAAGATGTATTTAATAAAGAAGACGATCTAACATTTATAGAATGTCCTCCAAATGAGGTAATTAATAATTTGAAAGAAATCGCAACTACATATAAAGATTTATCATATAAAAACTTTCAGGTTTTAGCGCCTATGTATAAAACACTATATGGTATAGATGAAATTAATACTAATCTTCAAACTATATTTAACGAAAAAAATAAAAATAAAAAAGAAATTTTAATAGGCGATACTATCTTTAGAGAACAAGATAAAGTTATCGAACTTACTAATATGCCAGAAGAAAACGTCTATAATGGTGATATAGGAATAATAAAAAAGATAATAACCACTCCTAAAAAAGAAATTCATATTGATTTTGATAATAACATTGTAAAATATACTCCTGCTAACTTTAATAAATTTCGACTAGCGTATGCTATTTCTATTCATAAAGCTCAAGGAAGTGAATTTGATATAGTAATTATACCAATAGTTAAAAGTTTTAATAAAATGTTATATAGAAAATTAATTTATACAGGAATAACTAGAAGCAAAAAGAAACTATATTTAATAGGTGATATATCCGCATTAAAACAAGCGATAGATAACACTTCAAGTGATATAAGACGAACAACAATAAAATATTTTTTAATTAATGGTATAAAATAATTTTTAATTATCATAATAAAATTAGAGGTGATAATTAATGGAAAAGAAAACAATGAAAAACATGATGAGAGTTGCTATATTAGGAGGAATGGGAGCTGCTGGTTATATGTATGTTAAAAAAAACCCAAATGCAATATCTGATATGAAAAAAACTGCTAAAAATATAGCTAAATCAGCTTATGAAAAATTAGAAGATGTTGAATAATTTTAATATTCATAAACTAAACTAAACAATATATAACACATGTAATTGCTTATAATAGATAATTACATGTGCTTTTATTTATAAAAAAGTACATAAACCACCGAAAAACTAGTAGATAAAAACAGCATCAATTGCCAAATAGCAACTTTTATAATATATCCATTTGAAAGAAGGGGTATACTTGAATATTAAAGAATTGATATCATTGAGAAAAAAACTAGTAGCCATATCTATCGCAACTACTATGTCATTTACTATGAATGGATGTAACACATCACCTAAAAGATATACCGAAAACACAGAAAATAGCAATTATAATATAGAATTAATAGAATTAGATAATTATATTGATGAAATAATTCCCAAATATAAGCATGAATCATTTTATTTAACACAAATGGAAGTAAATAAGTTAATAAGAAAATCAAAAGAAATTAAGAAATGTGATTATATTTATAATTGCGAGTTAGATTCTATTGTAAAAAATATTAAAAAAGTTCTGATAATTATATAAAAAATAATAAAGAATATCAATCATGTTATGAAGCCTATCAAACAGAAAATGACATAGACTTTAATACCATCTTAAAAGAAACGTTAGAAATCGTTATATCAAAAGCAACTAATGACATTAATGAAGATCTTTGTAATATTAAAGACTTAAAAGTTGTTATTGAAAATGATGATACATCCCTTTCGCTAACTTACTATAGATCAAGAGAAAACTTAATAGTTATAAATAAAAGTTTAATAGATAAAGGAAAAGAATTATATACAAGTAGAAATTATACAGACTTATTAAAAGATATCCTACTTCATGAAACAAATCATACAAGAGAACATTCATGTACCTGTAGACAACAAAAAAACGATATAGATCAAGTGCTAGAATACGAAAAAGGATATTTTTCAACCTTGTTAGAGTCAGTTGCTGAATCAGAAATATATAATAAGAAAAAATATAGTGAAGAACTTGTTAGTAAAAAGGATTTCAGTTACTCAAAAGAAAGAGAAAAAGAGTCCCTTATTCTATTACTTGGAATATGTAGAGATAATGTTTCATTAAAAGATTATTATAATGCTATTTATGATAGCAATTTATCTAGTTTTTATAATTTTTTTGGAGCTAATACCAAAGAAGAAATATATGATTTATATAAAATAATCTATTCCATAGATGCTGCTTCATTAAATAATGAACTAGGTCTTAATTTACAAAAAGAAATATCTAAAAATTCCTCTGAAATGAGCTTAGAATATTTAGTGGGATATGGATATAGAATAGATATACTAAAAAAGTATTAAAAAACATGGCTAATTATACAGTTAATAATCCTGATTTTTCATTAGAAGAAAATGTAGTATTATTTGACATAGTAAAAAATCTAATAACATCAAATGCTTCCACAGTAACAAAAGAGGTAATAGAGGGGGATAATAACACCAATATTAAATATAATAATATATATGAAGATTCATTTGTCGGAGATGTTTATAAATTAGAAAAAATTTACACTGATTTCCTAAGTGATCATTATAATAAAACAATAGCTACTATAAGATATTTAGAACAAGAAAGTCCTAAAATTATCACTAATATTAGTTATATATCACAAGATATGGAACCAGTATACTATAATCATGGTGAAATTGCTTATCAAGTAGTTGATAGGTTTCCAATTATAAAAGCCATTACATATCCATATATAAGTTATGAATATGCCTATGAAAGTTTTATAAATGAAAATAAACTCAAATTAACTAAACAAAAATAAAAAGAGAAAGTTACATATTATCCATAATAATATGATAACTTTTTTATTATATACTGATTTATTGTAAAAATTAGTAAAGTTAATTTGAAAATCTTCTAAATATCCGCTATAATAATTAATAGTTGAATATTAGGAGTGATAATAATGGCATTAAAATATGATGATTCATCAATAAAAATATTAGAAGGACTTGACGCAGTTAGAAAAAGACCTGGTATGTATATAGGTTCAACTGATAAAAGAGGTCTGCATCATTTAGTATGGGAAATAGTAGATAATTCTGTAGATGAAGCAATCAATGGTTTTGGTGATTACATTAAAATTACCCTACATAAAGATAAAAGTGTTAGTATAGAAGATCATGGACGTGGAGTACCAATTGGTATGCACTCATCAGGAAAATCAACTCCAGAAGTAATATTTACAATTCTTCATGCTGGAGGAAAATTTGAAACAGATGGTTATAAAGTATCAGGTGGACTACATGGTGTAGGTTCAAGTGTAGTTAATGCTCTATCTAAGTGGATGGAAGTAACCATTAAAAGAGATAAAGGAGAATATTATATTCGCTTTGAAAATGGCGGTCATGTCGCAGTGCCTTTAAAAAAGGTTGGAACTACTAATAAAACAGGTACAATTGTTAGATTCCTACCTGATGATGAAATATTTACTACAACAAACTTTTCATATACTACAATATGTGAAAGAATGCAAGAATCAGCTTTCTTATTAAAAGGAATAACCATAGAAGTTATTGATGAAGAAGATAATAGAGACGCTAAATTTTGTTACGAAAGAGGAATTGAAGAATTTGTTGAAGATTTAAACAAAGGAAAAAATGTTTTACATAAAGTTTTATCAATAAACGGTGTAAAAGATAATATTGAAGTTGATGTTTCAATTCAATATACAGATAGCTATACAGAAAATATTGTTAGTTTTGTAAATAATGTTAAAACAATAGATGGTGGTTCTCACGAAGTAGGATTTAAAACTGCCTTAACTAGAGTTTTTAATGACTATGCTAAATCAAATGGTTTTATTAAAGGAAAAGATAAAGCCTTAGAAGGTAGCGATGTACGTGAAGGGTTAACTACTGTAATATCATTAAAAATCCCGGAAGCAATACTTCAATTTGAAGGTCAAACAAAAGGAAAATTAGGAACACCACAAGCAAGGGTTGCTGTTGATACAATTGTGACTGAACAGATGAAAGTCTTCTTAGAAGAAAATAAAGCTATCGCAACAGAAATTATTAATAAAAGCCTTCGTAGTAAAATAGCCAGAGAAGCTGCAAGAAAAGCCAGAGAAGAAGCTAGAAAAGGAACTAAGAAAGGTTCTAAAGAAAGAGCACTATCTGGAAAACTTGCGCCAGCTCAAAGCAAGGATAAAACAAAAAAAGAATTATTCTTAGTCGAAGGAGATTCAGCAGGTGGTTCTGCAAAACAGGGACGAGATAGAAAATATCAAGCTATTTTGCCATTACGCGGTAAAGTTTTAAATACAGAAAAAACTAAAACTGAAGATATATTAAAAAATGAAGAAATAAATACGATTATATATACAATTGGTGCCGGATATGGTTCTAATTTTGATATTAAAGATTGCGAATATAAAAAAGTTATTATCATGAGCGATGCTGATGAAGATGGTGGTCATATTCAATGTCTATTATTAACATTCTTTTATCGTTATATGAAGCCATTAATAGAAGATGGAAGACTATTTGTTGCACTTCCACCATTATTTAAAATTCAAAGTGGTAAAAATATAGAATATGCATATACAATTGAAGAAATGAAAGAAAAGTCAAAAGGTAAAAAATGTGAAATTCAAAGATATAAAGGACTTGGTGAAATGAATGCCGATCAGCTTTGTGAAACAACTATGAAACCAGGTACCAGAACATTAATTAGAGTAAATATAGAAGACGCTCAATTAGCAGAAAAACGTGTATCAGTTTTAATGGGTGATGAAGTTGCTCCTCGTAAAGAATGGATAGAAGAAAATGTAGAATTTACAATGGAAGATGCATATAAAGTAGAACAAAAATAACAGAAGTTAGGTGATGACAATGCCAAGAAAGCAAACAGAAATAGAAGAAATTATAGAAAAAATCAAAGATTATACTCTAGAAGATATTATGGGAGAACGTTTTGGAAGTTACTCAAAATACATTATTCAAGAACGTGCTATACCAGATGCAAGAGATGGACTAAAACCAGTACAAAGACGTATTTTATATTCAATGTATCGTGAGAGAAATACTTTTGATCATGGATATCGTAAAAGTGCAAAAACCGTTGGAGATGTTATTGGTAAGTATCATCCACATGGTGACTCATCAATCTATGACGCAATGGTTAGAATGTCACAATCTTGGAAAACAAGATTACCATATATTGATATGCATGGAAATAATGGATCAATTGACGGCGATTCTCCCGCTGCTTATCGTTACACAGAAGCTCGTCTTTCAAAAATATCAAATGAAATGTTACGAGATATTGACAAAGATACGATTGAATACGCTCCAAACTTTGATGATACAGAAGTAGAACCAACAGTTTTACCAGCAAGATTTCCCGCTCTTTTAGTATATGGATCACAAGGTATATCAGCAGGTTATGCAACTAATATTCCTCCACATAATCTAGAGGAAGTAATAGACGCAACTATCCATAGAATTGATAACCCAAACTGTAGTCTAGATACCTTAATGAAATATGTAAAAGGACCTGACTTTCCAACTGGTGGTATTATAGAAGGAATTAAGGGAATTAAAGAAGCATATGAAACAGGTCGTGGAAAAATAATTATTAAAAGTAGATATACATATGATGAAAAAACAAATTCAATTATAATTACTGAAATACCTTTTGAAGTTAATAAAGCTTTAATGGTTAAAAAAATGGATGATATCCGTATAGATAAAAAAGTTGACGGAATAGTAGAAGTCCGTGACGAATCAGCAAAAGATGTTAGAGTAGTTATCGAACTTAAGAAAAACGCTAATAAAGATTTAATAATTAATTATTTACTAAAAAATACTGATATGCAAATCAGTTATAACTTTAATGTAGTCGCAATTGTTAATAAATGTCCAAAATTATTAGGACTAACAGCTTCATTAGATGCATTTATCTCTCATCAAAAAATAGTTGTAAGAAGAAGAACCGAATTTGATCTTGCACATGCTAAAGCAAGACTACACATAGTTGAAGGACTAATTAGATGTTTATCCATTTTAGATGAAGTAATAAAGACAATCCGTGAATCTAAAAATAAACAAGATGCCAAAGAAAATTTAGTTAAAAAATATGAATTTTCTCTAGAACAAGCAGAAGCTATTGTTATATTGCAATTATATCGCTTAACTAATACCGATGTTGTTGCCTTAGAAGAAGAAATGGACAAACTAAATAAAATCATTGGAGGTCTAACAGCTATACTAGGAAATGAAGATGTTTTAAAATCAGTTATGAAAGATGAATTAAGAAAAGTAAAGAAAGAATACCCAACACCACGATTAACAGATATCAAAGATGAAATAACAGAAATTAAAATTGACATGGCTGAAATGATTCCAAAAGAAGATGTCGTAGTTTTAGTAACAAAAGATGGTTACCTAAAAAGAACATCATTCAGAAGTTATACATCATCAAATAAAGAAGATCTAACAATAAAAGAAAATGATTACATAATAGGTTTATACGAAATGAATACAACAGACACCTTATTAATCTTCACAACATCAGGAAACTACTTACACATTCCAGTTCATATGATTCCAGATTTAAAATGGAAAGATATGCCTAAACATGTAAGCAATATTATCGAAATATCTCCAGATGAGATGGTTGTATCTACTATTCCAGTTCCATCTTTTGAAAATGAAAACAATGTAATAATAGCCACTAAAAACGGTATGATAAAAAGAAGTAAATTAAAAGACTTTAAACTACTTAGATATTCTAAACCAACAAGTTGCATGAAACTAAAAGATGATGACGCTGTAATAGATGCCTTTATCGAAAATAAACCATATATCTTTTTAGCAACAGACTCTGGTATCGGTTTAAGCTTTAAAATTGATGAAGTACCAATAGTCGGAGTAAAAGCATCAGGAGTAAAAGGAATTAAATTAAAAGATGACAACGTTATATCTATAAATAACTATGATGAAAATGATGAATTTATATCAATTGTTACAGATAAAGGAACTGGTAAAAGAGTAAGATTAACTGAATTTGAAATTTCTACTCGTGCACGTAGAGGATTACAAATAATTCGTGAAGTAAAAACCAATCCATATAAAGTTATAAAAACGTTTATAACAGAATCTAAAAATTATATAGGAATAAAAAATAGTGCTATAAATGAGATTAAATTAACAGAATTATCAATAGCTGATAGATATTCAACAGGTACTCAAATATCAAAACACGAACTTCTAGATGCTTATTTAGTTGTATCATTAGTTAAATCAAACGACATAATTAGTGAAGAAGTTAAAGAAGAAAAAGTATTGGAAGAAAAAGAATCATCAAGGCCTATTCCAACAAAAAAAGAAACTATCTCATTAAAAGAAATTGACGATAGGCTTATGACTATTGATGACTTTCTAAATTAGGATTAGTATGGAAGATAAATATAAAGTAATAAATGAATATTTAAATAATTATGCCTTAGCTAAAAATAATACGTTCTTTTATAATAATCTTATTCAAATTAATGAACTTGCTAATATGTTAATATTAAAAAATGAGAAATTAGATACAAAAACTAATATATCATTTAAATGTAACACCTTTCTAGATGGTTTTACTTCAATTGAAATAGTTAGAAATTATTTAAAAACACTTGATAACAATTACGTAATATTATTTGATACATATCTAAAAAATGGTACTATAAATTTTACTGACTTAGATGATAATAATCTATATGATGACAAAAATTCATATACAGGTAAACTAAAAGAAAGTGGTCAAAATACCATAAACATTGCATTAGAACATACATATGTTGATCCAAAAACAATAATTCATGAGTTTTTTCATATACTTAATTTAAAAGATAATTATAAAGGAGATTCTAGAAATACATTAACAGAACTAATTTCTATTTATTTTGAAAACGAATGCCTAGATTATATGGAAAGATTAGGATATGACAGTAAAGAAATAACAAAAGCTAGAATAGGTAGAATGTATGATACATATAACTGTTCAATTGATATAAGAGAACTATCGGATTTATTTATAATATATGAAAATTTTGGTAATTTAAATGAAAATACGTATGATTTAAAAGAAAAATATAAAGAATACTTTCCTTTTGATAAAACTTATTATATAAAATTAATAAACAACTTATACGATAAAATAAAATCTAAAAATAAGCCCGATTTAGTATATATGTCCAGGTATCTATTTTGTGATAATATAGTAAACTATTTGAGATTAAATAAAAAAGAAGATACAACTGATAAAGTGATGAAACTAAACCAATTGATAATAAATAATCCTAACATTTTTGAATGCCTTAAATATATAGGTTTTCCTATAGATGATCCTGATATTAGTGAAAAAGCTATTAATGCAACCGTAACTAATTTAAATAATAATTTTGAAATATTAAAAAGAAGCCAAAAAAATCAAAAATAATGTCTTCTTTTCTTAATTTTCGACATATAATTTATTGGTGATTAATATGTCTAAAGAAACATTCAAATCTTTTGCAAGGCTTCATCCTGAATTAGGAAATTATGTAATGAATAATAATGCCAGTTGGCAAAAACTATATGAATTATACGAAATATATGGAGATAGCAGTAGTATCTGGAATAATTATTTTCAAAAAGATATAGCAACAGCAACTTCAAAAATATCAGAAACTCCAATTCATGATTTGTTTAATACAATAAAAAAAATAGATTTAGATTCTGTCCAAAAAGGAGTTACTAATCTTCAAAAAACAATTGGGATGTTACAAGATATTGGTGTAGGATCTACTAAATCAGCATCAACCCCTCCATATGAATCAAGGCCAATGTATAAATATTTCGAGGATTAATTATGAATCTATATACAATTAATTATATAAGGACTAATCCAAATATTTATAGATATTTAAGAGAAAATTCATATTGGTATAAATATCTAAATAGAGATCCAGCATCTATTAAAAAGCTAGAAGAAGAAATGAAAACAAATTATAAATTAACTCCAAAAGATAGAATTGAAAAAATATCTAATAGTATTAATCTTATTTCTACATTTATGAATGTATTAAATTAAAAAATATGTTAAAATAGATATATGGAAAGATTATTAGAATTAATAGAAAAATTAGAATATAGCTTAGAAAAAGATTCTACTATAATAAAAATAAAAGAGTTACAAAGTAAAATATATGCTGATAAAAATTTGCTTTTATTAATAGAAGAATATAAATTATCAAAAAAGGAAGATATAAAACGACAAATATATCAAAATAAGGAATTTTGCGAATTTAAAAGATTAGAAAATGATATAAATATTATGATATTAGAAATCAATAGCAAGTTAAAAAATATAACTAGTAAAGGTAAGTGTAAGAAATGAAAGTAGTAAGTGGACTATATAAAGGAAGAAATATATTAGGCTTTGATATTAATGGGACAAGACCTACAATGGATAGAGTAAAAGAAAGTATGTTTGCGATGATTCAAGAATATATAAAAGGAAGTATTGTCTTGGATCTTTTTTCAGGTAGTGGAAACTTAGGAATAGAATCATTAAGTCAAGAAGCAAGTTATACCTACTTTGCAGATAAAAATAAAAAAGCTTACTTAACCATAAATAAAAATCTTTCGAATTTAGGAATTAATAATGCTCATGTTTTAAACTTAGATTATAAAAAAGCCCTACAATATTATAGAGAAAATAACATAAAATTTAATCTTATTTTTCTAGATCCACCATACGATACAAATTATATAGAAGAAAGCATTAATTTAATTACAGAGTATAATCTATTACAAGATGAAGGCCTAATAATCTGTGAAAGTAGCTTTTTAAACAAAATTATATACAATAATAATTATCAAGAAATTAAATCTAAAAAATATGGAGATAAATGGGTAGTAATAATTAAGAGAATATGCTAAAATATCATTAGAATAGTTGGTGATATTTTGAAAAGAATAAATAACAAAGGGTTTGCTGTTTCTACTGTTTTATATGGATTATTAATAGTGTTTTTTTTAGTTATAACTCTTTTAATGAGTATCATTTCTACAAATAGAAAATCTACCGTTAAATTATCAGAACAAATAGAAGAAGAATTAAATAGTTATTCAAAAAAAAGAGTAAAACATGGAACACCAAATCCTCCTGAATTAGTAACCGGAATGATAGCTGTTACTTATGACGATGCTAAATCAGCATGGGTTAAGGCAAATACAGAAGATGGTAGTTGGTATAATTATAATGAACAAAAATGGGCTAATGCAGTGACTGTAACAAGTACAAATAGAAGTAAATATCTAACCGCGCCAGCTGGAGAAGTGGTTTCAATGAATGATATTAATACAATGTGGGTTTGGATACCAAGGTATTCATATAAAAAAAATGGTGATAATTTTGATATAAAATGGATAAAATATTCATCTATAGATAAAGATATATCATCATATTATACATCTAGTGCCTTTTGTTTTGGAGATACTTGCGATACATCAAGAGAAGATCCTACAAACAAGGAACTAACAGGAATATGGATAGCAAAATTTGAAGTATCCCCAGATAATAGTAACTGTCAAAATAATGATGAAGAAGCAAATTGTAATAAGACAAATATACCGCCAAAAATAAAACCTAATGAAATAAGTTGGAGAAATGCAACAATATCATCATTTTATACAAGTATAAATACTCAAATGAATGGAACAAACGGAGCAACAAAGTACGGGTTACAAACAAATTATGATGCTCATATGATAAAAAATATCGAATGGGGAGCTGCAGCATATCTTTCCCAATCAATATATGGAAAATTTGGTAATAACAATTATACCGAAACTAAGAAAGAGGTAACAATAAATAATTGTTCACTATATTATACAGGAATAGGTAGTGCCACAAATGTAATAGATGAATATTGTACTAACTCATATGAAACAAAAATAGGCCAGTCATCATCGACGACCGGCAATATTTATGGTATATATGACATGTCTGGTGGTAGTTTTGAATATGTAATGGGTAATGTAGTAAATGAAAAAGGTAAAAACTATGTGGGGTCTCCAAGCGGTGGAACTTCAGGTTTTTCTGGTATTACCTTAGCAGGAAATACAAGGGGAATTCCATTTCCAAGTAAAAAATATTATAATTCATATACGTATAATACAGTAACAGCAAGAATGGAATTTGTATCAATATTAGGTGATGCCACAGAAGAAACAAGCGGTATGTATCAAGACGCAAAAAATCCTATAACTATTGCTGCACCATGGTATACGCGAGGTGGGGCTTATAACAGTCTAAAAGAAGCAGGCATATTTAGCTACTTAAATAGAGATGGTGGTACAAATGGTGAAGTCAGTACTAGAGCTACAATAATTTCTACAAAATAAATAATTAAATAAAATTAGCACAAAATATTGACAAGTGCTAATTTTTTGTCATATAATATATTTAGCACTTGTATAATAGTAGTGCTAGGAGGTTATGATATGTTAACTGACAGGCAAAACAAAATCTTAAAATTAATTGTTGAAAGATATATAAAAGATGCCAAACCAGTTGGCTCTAAGTTAATCAGCAATAAACTTAAATGTTCTAGTGCAACAATAAGGAATGAGATGGTTACATTAGAAGAATTTGGTCTACTAGAAAAAACACATACATCATCAGGAAGAATACCTAGTGAAAAAGGTTATAGATATTATGTAGATAATCTTATGGAATTAAAAAAGATGAAAGCAGAAGATATGTTAAAACTACAAATTGTTTTTCATAATCAACAGCTGGCACTTTCAGATGTAATTACTGAAAGCCTACAAATTATTTCTGATATGACCAGTTACGCTACAGTAGTACTTGGTAGTACTTCTCATGATAATCTTCTTAAAAAAATAGAAGTAGTTCCAATTGATGAAAATAGTATGATAGTAATTGTAGTAACCGATAAAGGTCATGTAGAACACAAAAACATAAAATTAGATAATGTGGTTAGTGACGATATAGAAAAAACAGTTAACTTAATTAACAATTTGATATCAGGAACCCCTATTGATGAAGTTAGCAAAAAGCTAGAATACGAAATCAAACCAATTATAGGTAAGTATGTAAAACAGCATGAGCAACTATACAATGCTTTCTATCATGTATTCACAGATTTTACAAGTAATGATGTAAATATTGTTGGAAGAAATAAGATTTTAGAGCAACCAGAGTTTAATAACGTTGATAAGATAAGAACAATCTATAATAAACTTGATGACAAAGAAGTTTTAAGATCAATAGAAGAAGACAATGATAATAACATTAAAGTTTATATAGGAAAAGAAAATAACATCGACGATGATGTTACCGTAATTAAAACTAAATTTCATAGTGGAAATGAATTTGGCACAATCGCGATAATTGGTCCTAAAAGAATGGAATATGATAGAGTTGTATCAATGCTAGAATACATGAAGGAAAACATAGAAAGGTAGGTAATGTATGAAAACAAAAGAAGATATAGAACAATTACAAGAAGAAAAAGAAAATACCAATTGTAAATGTGAAAACAATAACGAAGAATGTTGTTGTGAGGAATCATGCGATTGTGGATGTCAAAATAAATCTAATGATTTAGAAGAACATCATCATAATTGCAAAAAAGGACATCATAAAGATCATGATAAAAAATTAAAAGAAGAATTAAAAAAACTTGAAGAAGAAAATAAAAATTTAATAGAAAAAATAAAACTTTCTCAAGCTGAATTAGTTAATTATCGTAAAAGAAAAGACGAAGAAACAGCTAATAGTCTAAAATATGCTAATCAAGATTTAGTAATGGAGTTAATTCCAATTGTTGATAATTTTGAACGAGCAATAAAATTAGATGATGATGATCTAACTGATGAAGTATCAAAATTCTTAGCCGGATTTAAAATGATGTATGCAAGTCTAACTGATATTTTAAAAAAATTTGGTATAGAGGAAATAAATCGTGTTGGTGAAGAATTTAATCCAAAAGAAGAACAAGCTTTAATGACAGATTGTAATCCTGAAATAAAAGATGATATTGTTGTTGAAGTATTATTAAAAGGTTATAAACTAAAAGACAGAGTTATAAGACCTGCCTCAGTAAAAATAAATAAAATAAATTAATTAAAGGAGAGTGTTAATATGAGTAAAATTATAGGTATCGATTTAGGTACAACAAATTCATGTGTATCAATCATGGAAGCAGGAGTACCAAAAGTAATTCCAAATCCAGAAGGTGGAAGAACTACACCATCAGTAGTAGCATTTAAAAATGGAGAAAAAATAGTAGGTGATGCAGCAAAACGTCAAGCAATAACTAATCCAAATACAATTTCAAGTATCAAAAGATTAATGGGTACTGATAAAAAAGTAGAAATAGATGGTAAGAAATATACTCCAGAAGAAATTTCAGCAATGATTTTAAGTTATATGAAAGATTATGCAGAAAGTTATTTAGGAGAAAAAGTAACAAAGGCAGTAATTACTGTTCCTGCATACTTTAACGATTCTCAGCGTCAAGCTACTAAGAATGCTGGAAAGATTGCTGGACTTGATGTTGAAAGAATTATCAATGAACCAACTGCAGCAGCTCTTGCATATGGTCTTGAAAAAGATGAAGGGCAAACTATCTTAGTATATGACTTAGGTGGAGGTACTTTCGATGTATCTATCCTAGAATTAGGAGATGGAGTATTCGAAGTTAAATCTACACATGGTAATAATCGTCTAGGTGGAGATGATTTCGATGAAAGAATTATCGACTATTTAATTAAAGAATTTAAGAAAGAAAATGGTATTGATTTATCTAAAGATAAAATGGCTATGCAACGTCTAAAAGAAGTAGCAGAAAAAGCAAAGAAAGATTTAAGTGGTGTAGTATCTACTCAAATTTCAGCACCATTTATTGCTCAAGGAGAAAATGGAGAACCACTTCACTTAGATATGACATTAACTCGTGCTAAATTCGAAGATTTAATTTCTGATTTAGTAGAATCAACTCTAGAACCAGTAAGAAAAGCATTAAAAGATGCTAAAATGAAGAAAGAAGATATTGACAAAGTTATCTTTGTTGGAGGTTCAACTCGTATACCAATGGTATATGACTTAATCAAAAAAGAATTAGGCAAAGAACCATCTCGTGAAGTTAACCCAGATGAAGTTGTATCAATGGGAGCAGCTATTCAAGGTGGAGTATTAACTGGAGATGTTAATGACATAGTATTACTAGATGTTACACCGTTATCACTTGGTATTGAAACAATGGGTGGAGTAATGACAACATTAATCCCTAGAAATACAACAATACCAACTTCAAAATCCGAAGTATTCTCAACAGCTGCAGATAATCAACCTGCTGTAGATATACATGTATTACAAGGTGAAAGACCAATGGCTGCTGACAATAAAACACTAGGAAGATTCCAATTAGGAAACATTCCACCAGCACCACGTGGAGTACCTCAAATTGAAGTTAAATTCGATATAGATGCAAATGGTATCGTAAATGTTACAGCTAAAGATTTAGGCACAAATAAAGAACAATCAATCACCATAACTTCATCTACTAACTTATCAGACGAAGAAGTAGAAAAGATGAGAAAAGAAGCAGAAGAAAATAAAGAAGCAGATGAAAAACGTAAAGAAGAAGCAGAAGTTAAAAACGAAGCTGAACAACTAGTTTTCCAAACAGAAAAATCACTTAAAGACCTTGGAGATAAAGTAGATAAAAAAGAAAAAGAAGAAGCAGAAGATTTAATTAAAGATTTAAAAGATGCTTTAGATAAAAATGATATCGAAGACATAAAATCTAAGAAAGAAAAATTACAAGAAAAAGCAATGGCTTTAGCAACAAAAGTTTATGAACAAGCAGCAAAAGAAAGACAAAGTGAAGAACAAACTGATGCTAGAGAAGATAAAAATGAAAAAAATGACGATATAAAAGAAGCAGATGTAGAAGAAGAATAGTAGTACAATAAGTTCTAGGTAACTAGAACTTGTTGTTTTAAATACATTTCAAAGGAGATTTTATGGAAAAACAAAAAACTAGAAGTGAAATAGAAGATAAGTATAAATGGGATTTAACAAGAATTTATAAGACTAATGAAGATTGGTATAAGGATTATAACTTATTAAATGAAAAAGTAGAACAAATAAAAAATTATGAAAAAAATTTATTTGATACTGCCGAAAATCTTACTAACTTTTTAAAATTAAAAGAAGAAATAGATAAACTTCAAAATAAATTACAAAGTTATTCAAGTCTTCATCAAAGTGAAGATTCTACTAATGTAGAATATCAAAAAATGGGAAGTTTAATTTCGGATATTGGTATTAAACAAAATGAATATGAATCATTCTATAGCGAACTATTCTATACTACAGATTTTAAGAAGATAGAAGAATATGCCAAATCAAGTGATTTCTTAAATAGCTACTTAGAAGTATTTAAAAGAGACTTAAGATATAAAGAACACTATTTATCAAAAGAAAAAGAAGAATTAGTAAGTAAATTATTAAAACCTATGTATACTGCCGGAGAAGTATATTCAATGTTAGTAGACGCTGAGATAAAATATGGAATAATTAAAGATGAAGATGGAAAAGAAGTAGAACTAACAGAAAGTAATTATTCAAAATTTATATCATCAAAAGATAGAAGGGTAAGAAAAGACGCATTCAATAAATTATATGAAACTTTATCAAATTACAAGAATACAATAACTTTGACATATACAGGTGATATTGACGCAACTATTGCCCTAAATAAAGTTTATAATTTTGCCTCATCAATTGAAGCATCACTATTTAGTGATAATATTGAAATAGGTGTATATGATAACTTAATAGAAAGTGTTCATAAAAACCTAGATAAACTATATAACTATTTTAAAATAAAAAAAGATATTATGAATTTAGACGAAATTCATATATATGATTTATACGCAAAAGTAGTAGATAAAAAAGAAAAAGAATATACTTATGAAGAAGCAAAAGGACTAATACTAGAGGCCTTAGCTCCCCTAGGAGAAGATTATATAAATCAAGCTAAAGAAATTTTTAATAATAACTTAGTTGATGTTTATAATAATGTCGGAAAAACAACCGGAGCATTTTCTAGTGGAACATATGATACAGATCCATTTATTTTAACAAACTATGAGAATAAATATAAAGATGTATCAACCTTAGCACACGAATTAGGTCACTCAATGCATACTTTATACTCAACTAAAAACAATCTAAGGCAATATGCAGATTATAAAATATTTGTAGCCGAAGTAGCATCAACAGTAAATGAATTATTACTTTCATTCTATATGTTAGAAAATAGTAAAGATAAAGATGAAAAGTTATTAATATTAAATGAACTTCTAGATAACTATAAAGCAACAATCTATCGTCAAACTATGTTTGCCGAATTTGAACGTGAAATGTATAAAAGACGTGAAGCTAACGAACCATTAACAAATGATATCATATGTGATTATTATTATGATCTAAACAAAAAATATTTTGGAGAAGATGTAGTAATTGATGATAACATAAGATATGAATGGGAAAGAATTCCGCATTTCTATAATGCATTTTATGTATATAAATATGCAACAAGTATGTCAGCATCTACATATATTGCAGAAAAAATATATAATGGAGATAAAGAATTCAGAGATAAATACATAGAATTCTTAAAAATGGGATGTAGAGAGTATCCAATTGATGAATTAAAAACATTGGGTATAGATATGACAAAAAGTAAAGTAGTGGATGAGGCTATAAATAAGTTTGAAGAACTTACAAAACAATTTGAAAAACTATATAATGAATAAAGAAGGTGAAGTAAATGGCAGATAAAAGAGATTATTATGACGTCCTAGGTGTATCTAAAAGTGCAACAGAAGCAGAAATTAAAAGTGCCTTTCGTAAAAAAGCTAAACAATATCATCCGGATTTAAATAAAGATAATCCGGAGGCTGCAGAAAAATTTAAAGAAGCACAAGAGGCTTATGAAGTTTTATCTGATGAATCAAAAAGAAAAATGTATGATCAATATGGACATGCTGGAGTAAATAATGGAGCATCTGGATTTAATGGATTCGGTGGAGGATTCCAAGGAGCAGACTTTGATTTTGGAGACATTTTTGATTCTATATTTGGAGGAGGAGCTGGTTTCTCAGGATTCTCTGGTTTCGGTGGAGGAGGATCTACTAGATCTAGAGCAACTCGTGGTTCTGATGTATTAATGCATATGAACTTAACATTCGAAGAAGCTATATATGGAACTGAGAAAAAATTCAATTTGGATGTAGTTGAAGAATGCGATGAATGTTATGGAAAAGGTGGCTTTGATGAGGAAGAATGTAAAACCTGTCATGGTAGTGGTACTGTAACAAGAGAGCAACACTCTATATTAGGTTCATTCTTATCTAAAAGTACTTGTCCAGATTGTGGAGGACTTGGCAAAACATTTAAAAGAAAATGTAAGGAATGTCATGGTACTGGAAAAGTTACTAAAAATAAAAAAATAACTGTAAATATCCCAGCTGGAATTGATACAGGAAATAGATTAAGGGTAAGCGGTAAAGGAAATCCTGGTACTAATGGCGGACCAAATGGAAATCTTTATATAGAATTTACTGTTGAAAAACACGACTTCTTTATAAGAGATAACGACGATATCTATTTAGAAGTTCCATTAACTATAACAGAAGCAATCCTAGGTTGCAAAAAAGAAATTCCAACTATATATGGAAATGTAAAAATAAATATTCCAGCCGGTACTGATAGTGGGGACAAACAACGAATAAAAGGAAAGGGTATTGATAATAAATCTAACCATTCCAAAGGTGATATGTACTTAATAATGAAAGTAATTACACCTAAAAAACTATCAAGAGATCAAAAGAAGTTAATTGATAAATTAAATGAAACATTATTAGAAGATAACATCTTATCAAAATTTAATAAATTTACAGAAAAAAATGGCGAATAAGCCATTTTTTTATTTATAAGGAAAGAAAAAACGATTAAAATATAATCGTCTTTAATATTCTTTGAGTATTAGCAAAGTTAAGTTTCGCAACTTCACTAAGCTTATCTTCTCCGTATTTCTCAACTATTTCTTCACCAATTTCATCAACATTTTTTCCAGCACCTTTAGGAAGTGGAATATGAAGTGAATCACTTAACTTATCAAATTCCTTTAAAAAAATATAACGGCTAATAATAGAAGCACAACCAACTGCCATATTTTTATCTTCAGCTTTAGTCATAAATGTAATATTTCTTTGAATTTCATTCATATCTTTTATATATTCATAATATCTAGCTTCACGAGCAAACTCATCAACAATAATATAATCGTATTTCGGTCTTTCTTCATTATTTAATTGATACAAAACCTTATTATGCATAATAGCTTTTATTTTATTCATATTAACATCTTTTTGATATTTTTCGTTATACTCTTTATTACTTAAAATTATACTTCGATATTTAATTTTTTTAGCAATCTTTGGAGCAATTTTTAATATCTTTCCATCATCAATTTTTTTAGAGTCTCCAACACCTAATTCTTCTAAGAAAGGAATATCATCTTTAGAAACATAACAAGCAGTAACGACAATAGGTCCGAAATAATCCCCAGTACCAACTTCATCAGATCCTATAGAAGAACAATAATAATATTTTTTATCTTCTTCTTTTTTAGCATCTTTTTTTTCTTTTGTATTTTCTAAAGCTACTCCCCACATAGATGCATCAACATCAGCACTTACTCCTTGAAACATTACTTTACCAGATTCATACATAGTAATTACAGTATCTTCATCTTCTGCTTGAAAAACAACATAAGGAATTACTTTATCACGACATTTATCCTTATAATATTCAATCATCTTTTGTTTAATTTCATCATTTACTTTAATAACAACATTCATTTTTGACACCTCTTTTTATGAATTTAACATCTAAAAATATTATAGCATAATTTATAAAAATAGTTTATAATAAAAATACAAGGAGTTGATGATATGAATCTATTTAATGTAATTATTATATTAATGATTCTAATGACAGGGTTAGTCGGTTGGAAAAGAGGAGTATTAAAAGAAGTAGTATTTTTAATTGGAACAGTTTTAATATTTATAATAGCTTTTAACTTAAAAAATGTAGTAGGTGACATTCTATGTAAATATTTACCTTTCTTTACATTTAGCGGTAATCTAGAAGGAGTAGTTACATTAAATATTTTAATCTATCAAGTAATAGCATTTGCCTTTATAGCATCTGTATTATATGGAATATTTAGTTATATAATGGCCGTAACTGGCATTATGCAAAAAATAGTAAACGCTACTATAATTTTAGCTTTACCTTCTAAATTATTGGGTTTAATAATAGGATTAATAGAAGGATATATAATAATGTTCGTCATCTTAGTAGCACTAGCTATTCCATTAAAACAAATACCAGGTTATGAAGAAAGCAGTCTTTCAAACAAGATAATTCATAATACCCCAATACTATCTAGTAGTATAGGAAATATTGGAAATGCAATATCTGATATTTATGAATTGGTGGATAATATCAATAATAATACACAAACTACTAATGAAATTAATCTAGAATGCTTAGATATAATGTTAAAATATAAAGTGGTATCAGTAAAAGAAATAAAAAAATTAGATGCTCTAGATAAACTAGATACAGTAAAAAATATTGAAACTGTACTTGAAAAATATTAAAAGGAGGATAAAATGGTAAACTATTTAACAAACGATAAAAGCCTAGAAGAAATGCTTCCTCAAGAAGGAATAGGTATAGTGGACTTTTTTGCAACATGGTGTGGTCCATGTAGAATGTTATCACCTGTATTAGAAGAAGTTGCTAAAGAAAATATTGAAGTAATAAAAGTGGACATAGACAAATTTGAAGAATTAACTAGATCATTTTCAATCATGTCAGTCCCAACAATTCAAATATATAAAGATAAAGTGCTTATAAGACAAATGACAGGATACTTGTCAAAAGAAGATTTAATGAGAATAATAAAAAACATTTAATCTTCTTTTTTTTAAATTAAATTACTAGTAAAGTTAATATTATGTTATACTAATAAAGTAGATAATAAGGAGGTTGTATTATGAAATATGTATATTCATTTCATGAAGGTAATAAAGAAATGCGTGACACTTTAGGAGGAAAAGGAGCAAATCTTGCCGAAATGACAAATCTTGGACTTCCTGTTCCAAAAGGTTTTACGGTTACAACGGATGCTTGTAAAAAATATTATAATGATAACGAAGTTTTAGACGAAAGTATTACTTCAGAAATAATAGATCACATCAAACAGTTAGAAACAGAAACAGGTAAAAAATTTGGAGACAGTAAAAATCCTTTATTAGTATCAGTAAGAAGTGGTTCACCAATTAGTATGCCTGGAATGATGGATACAGTCCTAAATCTAGGACTTAATGAAGATATAGTTAATGAATTCTCATCAAACGAAGAAAGCAAAAGGTTTATTTATGATTCATATAGAAGACTAATTCAAATGTTTGCCGATGTCGTAAAAGGTTTTCCTAAATCATCTTTTGAAAGAAAATTTGATGAGGTAAAAAAATTAAAAGGAATTTCTAATGATACAGAACTTACATCATTAGATTTAAAAGAAGTGATAGAGGTATATAAGCACGAATATTTTAATTATGCTAAAGAACCATTTCCAACCGATCCATATATTCAGTTAATAGAAACTGTAAAAGCTGTGTTTAGAAGTTGGAATAATGAAAGAGCAATAACTTATCGAAAATTAAATAATATATCTTCTGAACTAGGAACAGCCGTAAATATTCAAGAAATGGTTTATGGTAATAAAGGAGAAAGCTGTGGAACAGGAGTAGCATTTACAAGAAATCCCGCAACAGGCGAAAAAGAATTATTCGGAGAATATCTAATGAATGCTCAAGGAGAAGACGTAGTGGCAGGTATTCGTACACCACAACCAATTGATACACTAAAAGATGTAATGCCAAATTGCTATGAAGAATTTACAAGAATCTGCAATATATTAGAAAATCATTATAAAGATATGCAAGATATGGAATTTACAATAGAAGATTCCAAGTTATATATGCTTCAAACTAGAAATGGTAAAAGAACAACTCAAGCTGCGATTAAAATAGCTGTAGATTTAGTAAATGAAGGAATGATTTCAAAAGAAGAAGCACTACTTAGAGTAAATCCTAAAGACTTAGAACAATTGCTTCATAAAGTATTTGAAGAAGAAAGTCTAAAAAGTGCCAGAGTAATAGCTAAAGGGTTGCCAGCATCTCCAGGAGCCGCAACTGGTAAAATATATTTTAGTGCAACAGATGTAAA
This sequence comes from uncultured Bacilli bacterium, assembly GCA_934162665.1. GTDB lineage: Bacteria > Bacillota_I > Bacilli_A > RF39 > UBA660 > RUG14670. The sequence goes on along the minus strand of CAKPJN010000003.1, from coordinate 11,507 downwards.
GAACGCTTTTGAAAACGGTATAAAAGATATTATTTTAGTAAGATTAGAAACCTCTCCAGAAGATATAGAAGGAATGCATATCGCAAAAGGTGTTTTAACTATTCGTGGAGGAATGACATCTCATGCCGCTGTTGTAGCTCGTGGAATGGGTACATGTTGTATATCCGGTTGTGAAGAATTATTAATTGATGAGGTAAACAAAACATTAACAATTAAAGATGGTTCTATTTATCATGAAGGAGATTGGCTAAGTTTAGATGGAACAGAAGGTAATGTATATGGAGAACAGATAAAAACAACTGAAAAAGAAATAACTGGTGATTTCAAAACATTTATGAATTGGGCAGATGACGTTAAGAAATTACATATAAGAACTAATGCCGATACTAAAGAAGATGCAATGATTGCTAAGAAATTCGGAGCAGAAGGAATAGGTCTTTGTCGTACTGAACACATGTTTTTTGAAAAAGAAAGAATTTTTTACTTCCGTCAAATGATTTGTGCAAGTACAAAAGAAGAAAGAATTAAAGCCTTAGAAAAGATCTTGTCATATCAAAGAAATGATTTTGAAAGTTTATTTAGAGCTATGGAAGGGTATAGTGTAATAATTAGATTCTTAGATCCACCATTACATGAGTTTCTACCAAAAACAAAAGAAGAAATTAGTGAATTAGCAGTAAGCCTTAATATATCATTTGAAAATCTAGAAAAAAGAATAAACTCTTTAAAAGAATTTAATCCAATGATGGGACACCGCGGTTGTCGTCTAGATATAACCTATCCAGAAATAGCTATTATGCAAACTCAAGCTATTATAGAAGCAGCCATAAATGTAAAACGAGAAAATATAGAAGTAACTCCGGAAATAATGATACCTTTAATAAGTGATATTAATGAATTTAAGTTTGTAAAAAATATTGTCACAAAAACAGCTAATGAAGTAATGCGATTAAATAATACTACAATTAACTATAAACTAGGTACGATGATTGAATTACCAAGGAGTGCTATATTAGCTGATGAAATTGCAAAAGAAGCTGATTTCTTCTCATTTGGAACAAACGACTTAACACAACTAACTTATGGTTTTTCTAGAGACGATTCAGAGAAGTTCTTAAAAGACTATTATAATAAAAAAATATTTGCCTTTGATCCATTTCAGACAATCGATCAAGAAGGTGTTGGTACATTAGTAGACATATCAACAAAATTAGCAAAAAGTACAAATGAAAATATAGAGCTAGGAATATGTGGAGAACACGGAGGAGATCCAAAGAGTATAGAATTCTTTAACAAAATTGGACTAACTTATGTATCATGCTCTCCATATAGAGTCCCAATCGCAAGACTTGCTGCAGCTCAAGCCGCAATCAAGAAGGTGAAATTATAATGGCTAAGAAAAAGAAAGGGTGTCTTAGTTGTATAGGTTCCTTCTTTAAATGGATTTGGTTTGGTTATTTAGGAATAATAATAATCGGTACTATATTTAGTGGAATTTTTTCTATATTTGATGACAGTGATGATGAAAATATGCACTTGGCAGACGGTTTTGATATATCTGCTTATAATGTGGTATTAGATGTAAATGAAGATAATACAATTGATGTAACTGAGAATTTAACAGTTAATTTTACTTCAAGTTACAAACATGGAATTTATAAATTTACACCACAATGGCTTGAATACACAGCTAAAGATGGAAAAACAATTAAAAGAAAATCAACGATAAGCAATTATAGAGCAGTTGGTGATGAATATACTATTGATACAGTAAAAAAGAAAAAAAGAATTAAAATAGGTAGTGCTGATGAATATGTTGGTTCAGGCGAAAAAAATTATGTAATTAAATATACTTATGATATGGGTAAAGATCCATATAAAGGATTCGATGAGTTAATATTCCATGCTTATGGAGATTATTGGGGGACAGAAATAAAGAATGCTTCAATACAAGTAAATATGCCTAAAAATATAAGTGGTACAAAAGTTAATTTCTTTTTAGATAAATATAGAGAAACTAATGCAAATGAATTTGTTGATTATCGTATAAGTGGTAATACTATTTATGCGGAATTTAATCAAGAAAAGTATTATGATTATCAAGAAAAAGAGTATTGTAGTCAAGAATGGAATATAGATGAATATGGAAATTGTGAAATGCCTTCTTATTATGGAGATGAGGTATTAGAAAAATCATTGACAATTGACATTGAACTTCCTGAGGGATATTTTGTTGGAGGAAGTTGGAATTATGGTTTTGGCTCATTTATTTTATGTTTAATAATTTTTGGTATTACAATATGGAATTTTATTAGATGGAGGAAACATGGTAAGGATTTTCCAAAACAACCACAAACTGTTGAATTCTATCCACCAGAGAATTATAGTTCTGCTGAAATTGGGTATATTTATGGAAAACAAACAAATAAAAAACTTACTATTTCATTAATTATCCAACTAGCAAGTAAAGGATATATTAAAATTGAAGATTTGAAAGATAAAGATAAAAATATACAAATAACAAATTTGATGATTAAACCAGTTGAACAATTATCATTTGATGATTTAGTACCAGATAGAGTTATTAATGTTAAAAAACTTAAATTAGCAGATCCAACAATATTAGATAAAAAAGAATTAACTATGATGACATATTTATTTAAAAAAGGCGATCAAAAAGTAGTAAAATCTAATATGGAGAAATTTCTTGCAGTAAAGGATAGTTTGGTTGAAAAAGGATTTATCGAAATAATTAGCGATAATGAAGAAAGTAGATTTGATGAATTAAATAAGAGAAAAGAAGAATACGAAAAGAGTCAAACTCAATATAAAATCGATTCAGAGAAATATTATGATGCAGTATCAAAATTATCTGCATTAACTGATTTAGAAAGAACAGTATATAATAGATTGTTTGAAAATAAGGATGTTGTAATTTTAAGCGAACATAAAACATTTTATAAAGCATTTGATGATGTTGAAGAAAAATTAAAGACCAAATTGAAAGATATGATTGATGATAAAATTGCTACAAAGAAAATGATTCAATCTATATTCATTTCTATCTTAATATTAATTCTATATTTAGTATCATATTGTTTAGTTGAAGACATGGATCCTAGTTGGAAAATAGTTTACACTTTATCATTTATTTGCATATTTATAAATGTTTATTTTACAATTATAATGAAAAGAAAGACAGAGTATGGCGAAAAAATAACAGCACAAGTTAAAGGATTTAGAAATTTCTTAATTACGGTAGAAAAAGAAAAATTAGAATCATTAGTTAATGAAAATCCAAATTACTTTTATAATATACTTCCATATACTTATGTTTTAGGAATATCTAAAAAATGGATTAACAAATTTGAAAATATACCAACTCCAGAAGTTGATATGGGAAATTATGATTTTAATAGAATTGATTCATTCCATAATTTGTATGATAATGTTTATTATCCAGAGCCTGTTAGAAGCTCTAGCGGTAGCTCTAGTGGTTGCTCATCTTGTGGTGGAGGTTGTTCATCATGTGGTGGTGGATGTTCTTCCTGTGGAGGAGGAGGATCTTGGTAAAAAGATTCGTATTGCAATGGCATCTTGGAGAGGCATGTAATTTAAAATGTTTACATTGTTATCAAGAAAATCACAAGCCAGTTCAATTAAAATATGAACAATTAGTTGATATATATAATCAGTATAAAGATTTATTAAAAAAATTAAAGATGAAAGGACATATTAATATAACTGGTGGAGAACCGTTATGTAATCCTCATTTATTTAAAATATTAGAATTAATTAAAAATGATTCAGGCTTAATATCATTTTCTATATTAACAAATGGAACATTAATAACAAACGATATAGCTAAAAAGATTAAAAATTATAATCCATATTATGTTCAAGTTAGTTTAGAAGGTGGAAAAAAAACAAATGATTATATACGAGGAAAGGGAACTTATAAAAAAATAGCAGAGGGAATTAGAAATTTAAAATATTATGATATATTTACTTCTATTTCCTTTACTGCTACAAATTTAAATTATAAAGAATTTCCAAAAGTAATAAAATATGCAAGAAAATATAAAGTAAATAATGTTTGGTCGGATAGATATATTCCTTTAGGCAATTCTGAAGATAAAAATTTAGCATTAAATTTCGAACAAACTAGAGAATACTTACAAATAATGAATGATGAAAGAAATAAGTTAAGAGATAAAAAAAATAATATTACAACTATTTCTATGTATAGAGCCTTACAATTTCAAATGACAAATGAATTTGAATATGGTTGTACAGCAGGAGATACTTTATTGACAGTAATGGAAAATGGAAATTTAGTTCCGTGTAGAAGGATGCCTATTGTTGTTGGCAATTTATTAAATGATAATATGTATGATTTATATAAAAACAACAATATTTTAAAAGAATTAAGAAATAAAAAAGTTCCAGATGATTGCAAAGATTGTGAACATTCTGAAATGTGTCATGGAGGTTTAAAGTGCTTGACTTATGCATTGTATGGAGACTTAAATCATAAAGATATAGGTTGTAATATAATTTAGGTGGTAAAAATATACTATTTTCAATTAAAAAATACAAAGCAATTGGGGAAATTGTTATAAAATATTCATTAGGAAATCTTATTGATTTTATTAAAGTTTAAATATAATAAAAGGATTCAGTTATTTAATTTCTGAGTCCTTTGTTTTACCACAAATCCAGTCAATAGATATTTTATAATGTTTTGCAAATTCTATTAAAGGATAAGTGTGAATTAGAATTTTACCTAATTCACATTTAGAGTAATTAGATTGATCAACTTTAATAGTATCTGATATGAATTCTTATGTATCATTATTTTTTAATCTTATTTCTTTTAAGTTACTACCAAGAATATTTTTATCAATTTTATCATTACTGATGTCATACTTTTTAATAGTAGTAAGTCCACAAATGTAATCTAAACTTACACCATAATAATTACAAAAATCATTTAATTTAGGAAGATGTATTGTGTCAATGCCATTTTCCCAACCTGCATAAGTGAATCTGCTTGTATCTAAAATATTTGCCATTTCATTTTGTGTCTTATCAAAATATTCTCTTATGTCTTTCATTCTTTCACACATCATTATATAAACACCTCTTAATAATATTTTCCCATTTAAAATAGAAATATTTAAAAAATGTCGGGATATTACCTAAATTGTGATATAATTAATATGTAGTAAGTTGTAACCTAATTTTTAATTATGGTTTTAAATAGGTATGTTTTAAAAATAAGTTGCCTATCTAACTCAACGATTGTACAAGCGTCAATCCGTGAAAAAACATAGGAAATAGATTATTATATAATATTAATAAATAAGGAGAAAAAAACGTGGAATTAAAAAAGATTCAGAAAGATATTTGGCAAAATAAAATTAACAAAGGATTTAATACAACAGATGTGAATAAAGAATTTTGTTTACTATATGGAGAAGTAGCTGAGGCATATGATGCTTGGAAAAAGAAAAAAGATGATTTGAATGAAGAATTAGCTGACATTGCTATTTACTTAATGGGATTGTCAGAAATGTTGGGTTTTGATTTGGCAGATGAAATTGAAAAAAAAGTTTCTAAAAATGAAAAACGTGTATATAAAAATATAGATGGTGTTAATGTAAGAATTAGTGATTAATATTTAGGTATTGAAAAAGTCATCTAACTTAAATTTATATATAAAAATCGCATCCCAAACTTGACAGTGGTACTAACTGCTATTATTTTGCAAAATAAGTTCGAAATATAGAGCTTATTTTTTTTCTATGCTATAATACTAAAAGAGGGATAACTATGATAAAACAAATCTTAAATCAAAAAAGTAAACACTTAAAATTGGCGGATTATATCATACTGGGTATAATTGTATTAGGTTATACCATTTTATCATTTATTAATTTAGGCTCTACTAAAAATCCACAAACATTTTATGAATTCAATAAAAATGAAAGCATTATTTTGGAATTTAATGAACTAACAGATGTCATAAAATTGAAACTATATAATGGAGAAATTAGTGGGAAATATTATCTTTATGCATCAACCGACGATAAGACCTATACATATATAAAAGATATAGATGGTAATGGTAGCTTCTCATGGAATAATGAAAGAATTCTAGTTAAAGCAAAATATATAAAAATAACAGCTAAAACAGAAGACAGCAATATAGGAAACATCTCATTTTATGATAATAATAAAAAACCTATAGAGGTTATTAATTCTAAATCAAGTGTTGTAAACAAAGATAAAAAAACAATATGTTTAATAGACGAATTAAAAGAAACACCATCAAATATCAATTTCATGAATACAACTTATTTTGATGAGATATACTTTGCTAGGACAGCATATGAGTATGCAAATAATAAACAAGCATATGAATGGGTTCACCCACCACTTGGAAAATTAATTCAAGCAGTACCAATTAAAATGTTTCATAAGATGGCTCCATTTTATTATCGATTAATGGGAAATATAGCAGGAATAATAATGATCATAGTAATGTATATATTTTCTAAAAATATGTTTGAAACTAGAAAATACGCTATCCTAGGATCTTTACTAATGACATTCGATACATTTCATTTTGCTCAAACAAGAATAGGTACAGTAGATAGCTTTTTAGTTTTATTCATAATGCTATCATATTTATTTATGTATAGATATATTATCTTCAATAAACATAAAAATCTATTTTTGTCAGGACTATTTATCGGTTGTGCAATAGCTGTAAAATGGACAGGACTTTATGCAGGCCTTGGTCTAGCAATCATGTTCTTAACCCATGTAATTAAAAATCACTTAATAGATATAAAATTAATTTTAAAATCAATACTATTTTTTATAATAACACCAATTACAATATATATATCATCTTACCTTGTATATCCAAATATTCAAGTTAACTATACTAATAGTATACCCAATATACTAACGCAAACAAAAGATATGTATAACTATCATTCAAGCCTAACAGAGGATCATCCATTTTCATCTAATTGGTATACATGGCCATTATCATATAAACCGGTTTGGTATTATGTAAATGAAATTGATACTAATAAAAAAGAAACTATAACTGGTATTGGAAATATAGTAATCTGGTGGTTAGGCATAATTTCATTAATATATATAGTCATAAAATTATTAAAAGATCATAGCAAAAAAGCATATATTCTTTTAATATCAATACTATCAATGTGGTTACCATATTTATTCATAGGAAGGGTTATGTTCTTATATCACTACTTCCCAGTATTACCATTTGTAATGCTGGCGATTGTTTATTTAATAAAGGATTTAACCGAAAGACTAAAGACAGATTTCTTTCTAGTAAGTTACATCATTTTATTCACCATAACATTTATAGCATATTATCCAGTTGTATCAGGAACAGCTATTAATCCAAACTATATTAATAGCCTAAAACTATTAAGTAGTTGGATTTTCTAAAAGAGGTGATGCACAAATGATTAATTTATATAACAATTTACCAACCATAGATCTACATGGTTTTGATAGAGATTATGCAAGAATAAAAATAAACGAGTTTATATTAGATAATTGTAAATTAAAAAGCAAAACTGTAATTATTATTCATGGTGTAGGAACAGGAATCTTACGTAAAGAAACACAAAAGATTTTAAAAGAAAATAAATATGTAGCTGAATATAAAATAGATAATTTTAATGTTGGACAAACTATAGTTAAACTCATTGATAATATTGACAAAAAGCCCTGATTATGTTAGTATAGTGAACAAAATGTTTGCTATGTAGGGGGCTTTTTATGTATACAGAAGAATATGAACAAAGAGGATTTCCATTTAGAGATTTTCTTTTAAAACTAATATTAATAATAATATTTATTTTTTTACTAGTATGGTTATTACCAAAATTTATATCACCAAAAGTAGTTAATAAAAATAGTGACAAAACTATAGAAAACAAAGCATTATCATCACAGATATTTGCAGAAAATATCAACAAAATGAAAGAAGCTGCTATAAGTTATTACACTGAAGAAAGATTGCCTAAAGAAGTAGGGGAATCTGAAAAAATGACTCTTAGTGAAATGATTGGCAAAAAACTATTAGTACCACTTATAGATAAAAATGGTAAAGCATGTAATGTAGAAAAAAGTTATGTAAAGATTACCAAGATGGATAATGAATTTTTACTAAAAGTAAATTTAAAAACTAGTACTGAAGAAGATTATATACTAGTTCATTTAGGATGCTATAATTACTGTGATTCATATATTTGTGAAAAAAACGAAACAAATGTTAGTATAAAAGAATCAAAGCCTTCTTCAACAGTTGTAATAAATACTCCAACACCAACCAAAACACCTGATGTATCACCAACACCAACATCTACACCATCTGAGACACCAACACCAACTGACACTCCAGAACCTACAAATAAACCAACACCGTCACCAACTCCTACCGATACTCCAACACCAACACCAACTCCTACAAATAAACCAAACTATGTATATAAATATCAAAAAACAACAAAAGCAGCATTTACAAGTTGGACAGGATGGTCTAATTGGGCTAAAACAAGTTGTTCTACTCAAGCAATTAATTGTAATGATTCTGATGAAACATGTTTAAAAAAGCTACAACGTTTTGATAATGTAGAACAAATAGGAACATATCAAAAAGCATATGTAAAATCAAAAAGTTCAATTGTTCAAACTGGATCATATAATCAATTGTCGTGTTCAAATTATAATTATATAATTATTAATAATACTACTTATGCAACAAAAACAAATTATACAACCGTAAATAATATTACATCAAACACTCAATCTTCTATTGGAAATTGGAAATATATAGGAAGATATGAATTTAGTAATCCACCACGTGATAGTGCTACTGTACATTATGAATTTGTTGGAGCTAATTACAGTTATTGTAAAGAGACATGTACAACATTACCAAATTATTATTATGATAAATACGAATTATCTGGCAGTATTAAAAGTGTATCATCAACTACAACACCAATTACAACAACATCATCAAGCATATCAGCAAGTTGTGGTTCATATGTCACAAAAACAATTCCAATATATAGTACTATAACTACTTATGATAAAGCATATAGAACAGAACCATTATATGGTACAGTATGCTATCAAAGTATAAAAACAAGAAAAATAAAAATCCCATCTAAAACATATACTAAATGGAGTAAATATAATGATAAATCGCTTTTAGAAAATGGTTGGAAATATACCGGAGAAAGTAGACCAAGTGATAAATAATAGGAGGAATAAAAATGGAAAATAAGAAAATAACATATATAACATTTAAGGATTATGATAAATCAAGTAACAGTCAAGAAGGTTTTGTCTTTTTTGAAGACGGAACTTTTATAAAAGTTTCTAGAGAAGACCTAATTAAGTACTTAACTATCTATGCACACCAAGAAAACATAAGTGAAACAAAAGAATTATTATATAATAATAAACATATTATTCACATGGATAACAATGCAAATGAAGAAGAAATATGTAATAGACTAAAAGAAGAATCAATTATTAATGATTTAGAAAACAAGATAATACATGAAACAGAAGATTCATTAGATCAAGAAAATCCTCCAAAAAATGATGAAGATATTGAAGATGACCTAGACGTAGATAACTCCGATATAGATGAATCATTAATTGATAAATTTCTAAAAAAATCAAAAAAATTTAAAATTGTAGTGACCTCATTAGCACTTAGTACTGTATTAGCAGTAAGCATGGTGGGATGCACTCTAATTAAAAAAATCAAATCTAAAAATAAAGATAATGAAGATGCAACTGAAGCACTTATCAACCATAGTCAAAAAAAGTTTGAAAAAATGAATTATGAAGAATTATTAACTGCAACAGGAGATTCAACTCAAAGATTAGAAATGACAAAAATAGGGCAATTACTTGATACTTTTAATGGTAAATTTGCTGATAAACATATTGAACAAGATAAAAATATTAAAGCAACACTAACATGGGATGAGGCAGTTGCCTTAGATATTGCCTATAATGATTATAAAAATGGCACAATAGCTAGTATCTTTAATGGAAGTGATATTGATTCCCAAACTTTAACTAATGCATATAAATCAGCAACATCAGAATTAACAGCTGCTTTTATATTAGAAAATAATGAGGTGTCAATTTCACTTGATAATTTAATAAATGATCAAAAAGGGAAAGCTTTTTACGAAAAGTATCACGAATTATTTAAAAAAGCAAAAAATTCAACTGGTCAAAATCAAATTAATTATGTAAACAATTTTTACAAAGAATTAGCCAAGGATTTTCCAATAGATACAAATTCTAGAGAAATAGGAATGCAACATGCAGATAGTATGAATGAAATAGAATCATATAAATTATCTATAATTCCAATGGTAGCAGCATCTGAAATGATATTCCAAAACTTAGAAATAGATAATACATTATCAGATCAAGCAACCGCATATTTTAATGACTTAGGGCTATGTAATTATGTAAGTGATAAGTATACTCAATATGAAGCAGTATCATTAACAGCATCTACAAATGAATTTGATCCATACTATGAAACATTTAAAGTTAAAAAGATTGATGAATTAACTGAGAAAAACCAATATAATATTAGAGATAATGAAAGAGACTTAAGTCAATTAACCGCTTTTAAAAATATCATTTCAAATCACTCAATGATAAATAAAACTGAAGAATCAGAGTCTACATCATATAGTACAACTACATCTACAAAAACAGATAGTACAACAAATTCTACATCAAGTAGAGAAGAAGCAATAAAAGAAGTAGGCGAAGATAAAGTAAATGAAGCAGAACAAAAGGTAAACGAAGAAATAAATAAACAGAATGAACAAACAAAACAAGAAGCAGAAAGAAAAGCTGAAGAAGAAAGAAAAAAACTACAACAGCAAGAAGATGAGAAAAAAGCTCAATTAGAACAAGAAGTTGAAAAAGAAAATAACGATTTTCAGGATAAGTTAGATGATATTAATAAAGATATCGATAATGATAAACTAGTTAATGAAGATGATTTTGGAAAAACAAATAACGGAGAAAATATAGTTGATATAGATAAAGATCATATCGATGATAAAGGAAATATAGATGATAGTATCAAAGATATCACAACTAATCCTCCAAAAAACCCTACAAAACCATTGCCAGATCCAAGTGATGATGGTGCAGAAAATGGTTATCCAGATGAAAGTAGTTCTGATCAAAATATAATTGAGAGTGAAGAAACAATCTCAAATGAAGAATTAGCAAATTTAATAATAGAAAGTATGGCAAATAGTAATCAAGAAGAAACATCAAAAACATATATAAAATAAAGGCATTAACAATGTCTTTTTTTCCTAAATTGAAATTTGAACCGCACCACAAAGGTGTGGTTTTTTGATACAATAAAAGAGCCCACCCAGCCAGGA
>CAKPJN010000002.1 GCA_934162665.1 uncultured Bacilli bacterium | reverse complement strand
TATCTCATTTTAGAATTAGGATTTTTTCGTTTTAAACTACTTGGTGTTTTAATTTTATTATCATTTAAATATGAAGTTATATCAGATAATCCTACACCATTAGCAGCCATTTCAAATATTTTTTTAACCACTGGTGCATATTCAGGATCTGGTATTAAATGACCTTTTTCTTCTGGATCTTTCATATAACCATAACTTGGATTACTTCCAATAAACTTACCTTTCTTTCTTTTATCATTTAAAACACTTCTAATTTTAATAGAATTTTGTCTACTATAATAATCATTACAAGCAATTATAAATGTTGATGAATCATTACTTGCTTGATTAATTGCACTATCATAATTTTCTTGTAATGATATAAATCTTATATTATTTTCTGGGAAAAAGTTTTCGATATAATATCCTGTCATAACATGATCTCTACCTAATCTTGATAAATCTTTTACTATAACTAAATTTGCCATTTTATTTTTGATATCTTCGATCATTTTAGTAAACCCAGGTCTTTCAAAATTAGTACCAGAATATCCGTCATCAACATATTCTCCAACAAATATAAATCCTTTTTCTTTTACAAAATTCATTAATAAATTTCTTTGATTAGTAATACTTTCACTTTCTGATTCATAAGATTTTCCTTCATCTGCTTCAGATAATCTTATATATATGACAGCTCTATAAATATTATTTGGCATTTGTATCAATCCGTTATACATTTACTACTCCTTTCTTTTTTGTATAACAATCAAAGCCATTTAAAGTATAATACTTTATATTCAAACTCGCGAATGTGCTAATTTTTAATTAGTACACTTTTTATATATTTATTTAACAAATCCACCAAATTAAGAGCATTGTCATCCTTTTTAAAAGTCTCCGTAATTTTAAACATAAGCCACCTCATAAAATTTTATGAGTGTCTTTTTCATTTTATTTCTTATTCCTCCTCGTATATATCACTTAATAGTTTTTTTAATTCTTCTTGTTCTTCACTAGTTGCCTCATTTTTAGGTATTGACTTACCATGCCAGTATTCATTACCATCTTCATCTTTATAATAAATACTATCTTCTTTTTTATTTAATTTATTATTATATTGTTTAAAGTTTTGTTTATAGCCTATATTAAAATTATCTTTAATACTTTTTATTTTTAAATTTAAGACCTCTGATAATTTAATTATACGCTTAGAATTATTTGTACCTTTATTATCATATTCAGCCTTAATATAACTAAAGGTGGCTAAATTACTTATACTTTTTGATATAGTTACTTGTGTTACATTATAAATATCACAAAAATATCTATTAGTAGCCCAACAATAACCATTTTTCTTACAAAGACTTATTATATGAATTAATAATAATCTTTCTAAAAAAGTTAATCTATTATCTCTTAATACGGATTTTAAAATAAATACATTTATGAATTCTTCTTTATCCATAATAATCAATATATAAGATATATCTTGAGATAATAAAAGTGCACTTTTAAATATTATTTTTCCTAGGTGCTTTCATCTTATAATAAATTAAAATAAAAAGAAATTGTACAAAACATGCAAAAGGAGTACATTTCTGTACTCCCAATTTAACAAACATTACTAAAATATTAATCTTGAAATAAAATCTAAAATAAACCCTATTCCATATCCAACTATAAAATATAAAATTTTACCAATCCAATGCCCTTCTTTTCCTCTTGGTGAACCAAAATGCATTAATATTATACCTACTATTGGAAAAGTAATAAAATATTTAAACATTACATTTAAAATAGTAGTATCATAAAATGATACCAAAATAGAGTTGAACATAGATAATATTTGTTTAATAATATTAAGAGTTTCCTTGATTCCAAGAAAACTACTTAATATTACAAAGGTAAAAGTTAACTCTATTAATTCACTAATAGCCCTTTTACTCATTACTTGCTTCTATTCCTTAAAGCACTAGCAGCTACAGACTTTGTTCTAGATGAAGTAACTTTACTTCTTAATTGACTACTTGCTTTACTAGCAACACTTTTAGAAGTTCTTATTTTATTTGCCATAAGTATTTCCTCCTTTCATTGTTTACTCTTGAAAATACTGTAAAGCATTACTAAACCTCTAAAATTTCATTGTTTTTAATCATTAAAAATGATATGATTAATTTAGGAGTTATATACTTCTAATATTCTCAATGTGGTTTGAGAGGTACAGTTTGTTGCGAGCAAACTGTTTTTTTGTACCTTCACAATGAAATAATAACATATAATTTAGTAAATATCAAGTATTTAAGTTTACATTTCTACTTTTTCATGATAAAATATAAACTGTAAGGAGTGAGGGTAATATGGATGGGATTGGAAAGAATTTAAAAAGAATTAGATTATTAAAAAATCTATCACTTAAAGATGCAGGTAATCTTCTTAATATGACTGCTACTGCCATTTCTAAATATGAAAAAGGAGAAATATTACTAGATTCAAAAAAATTAATTGATTTTGCTAATGCATACAATGTTAAATCTATTGAATTATTAAAAGTTTATAATACTCCAAAAATGAAATTTACTTCATTTAGGAAGAAAAAAAGATTAACTGGTCAAAATCTAGAACTTTTAGAAGAATTAATTCAAGATGAAGTTGCTAAATATTTAGAAATTATAAATATGAATAATATAGATACTGATAATATCAAATTGAAAAAATATTCATGTAATAATTCAGAAGATGCTGAAAAAGCGGCGAATGATTTTAGAAATTATATAAAAATATCTAACAAACAACCAATATCAGATTTAATTAATATTCTTGAAAATTTAGGAATTATTATAATCCAAATTAAAAATCCCGATAATCGTTTTGATGATTTTGACGGATTAAGTGAAATAGTAAACAATATTCCAGTTATTGTTTTATTGGATGGTATAAAAGATGGAGCTAGACAAAGATTTACTATTGCTCATGAATTAGGACATTTAATTCTAAATATTAATAATGACGAATTAGATGAAGAAAGACTATGTAATAGATTTGCAAGTGCATTACTAATGCCAAAAGAAGCAATAATAAATGAATTTGGATATTCTAGAGGAAATATAAACTTTTTTGAATTAACAGCATTCAAAAATGAATTTAAAGTTAGTTATACTGCTATTGTATATAGATTAAAAGATTTAAATATTATATCAGAATATTTATATAAAAAATTAAGCATATTTTTAAGTCAACGAATAGGAAAAAACGATCCAAAACCTATTCAACCAGAAACATCATTTCAATTTAAAAAAATAGTATATAAGTTGGAAGCCGATGAAATAATTTCAGTAAATAAAGCTTGTGAGCTATTAGGGGTTACAGTAGATGAATATAACAACGAGGATAATAATTACTGATACCAATATAATAACAGACTTAAATAATGCTAATATATTAGAAAAATTTATTGATATTGATAATGTATTTATAAGTGATATGGTTAAAAATGACGAGATAAATTCAAAAACTGGTAATGTTAAACTAATTAATAAATTTAAAGTAATATCAGCAACCGCAACTCAATTAATGGAGGTAAACAATCTGAGTTATATAGAGAAAAAATTATCTACATACGATTTACTTAATTTTGTTATAGCTAGAGATAATAATTGCATACTTGCCACTGGTGATAATAGATTAAAAAATTATTCTGAAAACAATGGCGTCGAAGTATTGAGAACATTAAAAATAATCAAATTAATGAAAGATAATAATATTATTTCTTGCAAAAATGCAATTGATGCCTGTAATTTATTAAAACAATGCCATACTACACAAATACCAGAAATAGATATTAATAATCTTATCGATGAATTAGAAAAAGATTCAGTAACAATCTGAATCTTTTCTTTTTAAGAAAAATATTATATTTTTAATCTCTAACTACTTCTTTTGAAAAAATTATTTTTGAATTATTAATTAAGTCTTTAGTAATATTTATATTATATGCCTGCATTCTACTATGCCAATGTTTGAATTGATAAAAAATCTTCCAATCAATTTCAATAATTCTTTTTAGTTCAAATTTTTTATCTAATTGAATAATTATTACTTTTTCAAACAATTTATTTTCAAAACTATCAACACCGTAAAATACTCCTGTTGTATTAGTTGTAACAGTTTTAATTGTATATCTTTCACCATTACTGCTAATCGCATCTACGCTTTTTGTTGAAATTGCTGCTGGAACCAACTTAGGTAAACCTGCAGTTTTATTATAATAATTAATTGCTAAATATTCACCAATTTCACCCACTATGTTACTTGTTCTTATTATATTACGTATCTTTAATTCTTTTATCCATTCCGCATATACTGATATTAATTCTTCATCATTAAAATCATTAAAATTAATTTTATCATTTACACTAATTAGCATCGTTAATCCTCAATATCTATATTATTTAAATCCAAAGAAGGCATTTTACAAAATATATTATTTCGATGATATTCTAAATACTTAGCAGAACCAGTTTGTAATCTAATATTTTGCCCATCTTTTAAATTCAATCTTTGTTTTGTAATATTAGACAAAAATGGAGATACTAATAATTTTCCATCATCTTCAAATGAAATAAAACCTAAATCAAATAAAGTATGATATGTCGGAGTCATTGTAATACCATTTTTACAGTCATATCTTTCTTCATCGTTATTACATGCAGAAAATGGTTTTATATGACATGCAACTAAAATCCTATCATCTGCCACATGTGTAAAAGGACAAAATGGCATATTTTCTAATAAAGCTTGTCTATACTTTCCTTGTTTTAATCTTCTGATTTGTTTTTTCTCTGCTGAATTCTCTGAATTTGTTTCAATTAAAATTTCATCAATTTCCTCTTTAACTTTTAAATCATTAAATAGGATTGGTCTCATATATATATACATTTTATTTGTATTTTTGTCTTTAAATTTAATAAAGCAATATTTAGTTACACGAGGTAGCGCAATATTTCTAATATAATTATAATTTTTTCTATTATCGCCACCATCAACTAATACAAGATAATATCTATTTTGAGAATCAAAGGTTTTTCTAAATTTATATTTAAGTAATTCTTCTTGTATATTTTCGGTTTCCTTCTTTAATTCATTATACATAGACGTAACATCGGAACGATAATCTTGCGAAGGAAACATATATTCTTGGTAGGCATCATCAATGTACTTTAATAAATCTTTCTTTTCAGTAACAAAATATTCTACATTATCAAATTCAAAAAATTCATCATATTTTGCTTCATCATTTCCTATATATATTCTAGATTCACCCATACCAGTCGAAGAATTTAATTTAAATTCCCTCCTTGCAGCTGAATCTACAAAATTAATATCAAATGCATCTATACGTTCTAAATTCATAACTATTACCTCTACTAAACTTCATCAAAAACACCAGTTTCATATATTTCTCTTATTATTGCCATCATAACATCTACCACAATCGAATTTCCTGCCTGTTTCATCATTTGTTGTGTTGAAACAACAATTTTAAACGAATCTGGAAATCCCATTAATCTTAAACACTCTCTTTCTGTTAAGGAACGTATTTCTTTTTCTTTATCAGTTTCAGATATAGTTATATAATTATCAACTCCAGCTCTATGATGTTGAGTCATTGTTCTTAACAAAGTTCTAGCAATTTTCATGTCTATTTGAGTAGATGTTTTAAATCCTTTTGTTCCTGATTTCAACACATAATCCCTAACTTTTGGAGTCAATGTATATTTTTTATCTACTTCACCAGGAACTTTTTTCAATATTATATTACCATTTTTTTTAGAATATGTAAAATTTTTACCGTTTTCTTCATATTTACAATTATCTTCTAATATATCCTGCATATAAAATTTCAAATTTTCTATACCTAATTCTTTAGGATAAACAAATTCTTTTGCAGTTAAATCTTTTCTAATTCCAATTACAAATAATCTTCTTCTATTTTGCGGTATACCATAGTCAGCAGCATTTAACACTTGTGGTTCACTTATATTGTAATGTAATGTGTTTGTAAAAACTTTTTTCATTTTTTTCCAAGTATTTCCATTATCATGTGTTGTTAAACCACGAACATTTTCATAAATAAAAACTTTTGGTTGAACTTCTTGAATGATTCTAGCATATTCATAAAATAAAGTTCCTCTTACATCCTCAAGTCCACCTCTAAATCCTACCGAAGAAAAAGATTGACAAGGACTTCCACCGACCAACAAATCTATCTTATTTTTATAATCTCTACCATCTAATAATCTAATATCTAAATGAAAGTCTTCCTCTTTAATTTTATAATTAGCAATATAACTTTGTTTAACATAATTTTGCTTTCTACTTTTGCTTGAATATAATTTATCAACATATTCTTTTTTTTCTTTTTTTGAAGTCATTTTAAATATTTTTTTCTTTTCTTCATCAAGGTCAATGTCTATGTCTATATCTCCATTATCACAAGCAAATACAATTTCATGTTTTATATTCATTCTTATTAAAGCCTGTTCTACAGCTCCAATTCCACTAAAAAGCGTACCTAATCTTAACATTTTATTCCTCCCATACTCCTGTAGCAATTATTTCTTCAACTAGAGCTTTTAGTACATTCACAACAATTGAATTACCTGATTGTCTATACATATTTTGATCATTAATACTAATTATAAAATCATCATTAAATCCCATCAATCTCAAGCATTCTCTTGGGGTTATTTTTCTTACAACGCCTTTTTTATTATTCCACATACCAACATATGCTTTATCTAATATTTCTTTATTGCTTTTTATTTTTTCATAATCTTCAAAAACAAAATCACCGTTCCAATTAAATTGTTGATTAGCCTTTTGACATCTCATTACATCACACCCAACTTGTGCTCTACTAGGATGAGTGGTAACAAAATCAAATCCTTTTTGGCCCAAATAATACTTTGCATCTACATTTTCATCTAAATAATCTTTTATAGTTGTTGTTAACTTAATTTTTTTAGGAAACTTAAATTCTTTTTTTAATTTAATATTTTTTCTAAAACCTACAACAAATATTCTTTGTCTATTTTGTGGTATACCATAATCCATTGCATTTAAAATTGGATCTTCTTTCCCAAACTCATTATGTTTTATATATATATCATAATTTAGTTGTTCAAATGTATTTTTTATAGTATCCCAAGTTGCACCTTTATCATGAGTTAACATTCCTCGTACATTTTCGAATATAAAAACCTTAGGTTGAGATTCCTTAACTATTCTAGCGTATTCATAAAACAAAGTACCTCTAGTATCCTCAAATCCACCTCTTTTACCATTAACCGAAAAGGATTGACAAGGACTTCCACCAACTAATAAATCAATCTCATTTTTATATTTTCTTCCATCAAGAAATCTTACATCTTGATAAAAATTAGATTTATCTATTTTATAATTCAACATATAGGACTTTTCCATTAAATTTTCTTTAGCAGTTTCTTCATATAATTTATCTATATATTTTTTCTTCTCACTCTCATTTAATTTCTTTAATTTTTTTTCAATTTCTTTTTTATCAATAGGTAATTCTCTTTCTCCATTATCACAAGCAAACTCTATTTTATAATCAATTTTCATATTTTTTAAAGCCTGTTCAATTGCGCCTATTCCACTAAATAAAGTTGCCAATTTTAACATGAAATATCACTCCTATAAATATTATAACAGACTTGTTTTTTTTTTACCAGACTTCGGGCGAAATTTATATAATTTTTTATAGGGTTTGGGACATTTCCCACATACGAATTTCGTACGGGAGTACAAATTCAGTGCTGGCTAGACAATAAACATACTCCTACCAACTAAAAACACTACCATTTCTGATAGTGTTAATTTCTTTAATAATATCTTTTTAATCTTAAAGGACTTGTATTTTTTACTGCTAAATTATATTTAATTTTTAATATTTCTTTTACCTTAGGTATAAGTTTATTCATATCACATCTACAATTAAATACATCTATTGCAGAGTTAATATGATTTCTTAAAGGACAATCTGATAAACAATGTCTACTATATCCATTTGCTAAATAAAATGACACTAAATCAGGTATAACATAATTATTTAAATAATCATTTACATTGTTATAGAAATGTAAATATTTTTCTTCAAATTCTTTATCAGTTATATCACGCATAGATATATTCCTTTAAAATTGCTTCTTCTGCTATATCTTTTATATTATTCATTTTACCTATCCATAACATTTGATTACTACTTTTAAATTCTTCAGTAATATTTTCTTTTTCAGCTAGTTCTTTAATTAACTTCTGCACCATCTCCATAACAATAGTATCGATATTATGAAGATATTCATTTAATTTATCATTAACCAGTAAATCAAAATATAATCCTAACTTTTCTTTCTTAATATAATTTAATCTTAATAATCCATATTTTCCTATATTATATTGTTTTTTATTTTCTAATATTAAATCTGGCAATAAATAATCACCTTTCTTAGTGTAACTAATATTCATAACAGGTCTCCATTTCTTTCTAAATTTATTTAGCTTTAATTGTTATACATTCGTTACACTTTGACTATCGCCACCTCCTGCATTCATGTGGTTAGATACTAAAATTACATTATCATTACCTATTTCTTGTAATATTCTCCTTATTCTTGCGTCCTTTGGAAGTGTTTCATCACTATCTCTTACAATAGTCGCTGGTATTCCTAACTCTTGTAATCTTTTATACATATATTGTGCTGCTTGTAAATTCAAATCTTTCTCCTGTAATCCATTTTCTATTGATCCTGGATCTTCTCCGCCATGTCCGGCATCTACAATAATTCTTCTTGGTATTCTTTCATACATTTTAATCACCTATATTAATTTATGAAAAAAAGAACTTAACGTTCTTACTTTTGTTGTTTTTGATATGCTTTATCTTCATATTGTGTAGCTATAATGTCACTCATTTCCTGTCCATTTTTTTGTAATTGTTCTCTTAGGACTGCTCGTGTATAGTAAACTGCTCCCTCTAAGTCAATTTCCTTATCTAAGAAATCATATTTTATTTTTGTCTTTTCCCAAATATCAAGATGGTTATTTATAAAGTCTTTATTAAGATTGATTGTCTCGGCATTTTCTATTCTTATTTTATTTCTTAGTCTTAACATTTTTTTAAAATATTCTGTTAGTTTATCCGAGTCATACTTTCCTCCATGCAATTCATAAATATCATAGAAATCTTTTACTCGAGTATTTAAAACATCTTGTTTGTTACTTTCTACAATAATACATAATTTTTCTGCCAAATATTCTTCAAATGATGGTACATACATTTCAAATGGTTCATCACCTTCAAATATTGGAGGCATAATTTTTACTGATGGTTCTATTAATCTAGAATAATTTTCTTGCAAATCGATTCCTAATGGTTGACTTATTTTTTCATAATTTCCTTCAAGTGATATTTTATATATACCTGTTTGAGTTCTACTAATATCCTTAACTAATTTAAAATTAAATATGTCATTATCATTATTATTCATAATTTTATTTAATAGTTCTTTATTTACTTCAAAGTTCTTAAATGTTGCGATATCTACATCAGTAATTGCTCGCACTAATCTACCGAGATAAGCTATTTCTGCGGAACTTCCCTTAATTATAATCTCTTTAGTATTCTCTTTACTGATTCTTTGTAAAAAGCATCTCGAAATAAAAGTACTATATACATTTGATATATTTATATTTAATCTTTTTGCTTCTTTTTTCATGAAAGATTTAAATTGATCACAGTTTCTAAACTCTTGCATAAAGATCCCCCCTCTTTAATTGCTGGTATTATATCACAAATTGTAATTTTTTTCAACAAAAAAGAGTAGTTACACGCTACTCTGATTTACTTAGTTTTATTTTTGTAGTTGATTCCTTCCCATTTCTTATGTATGTAACTTCTATAACATCTCCGGCTTGATGTTGATAAAGTTCATATCTTAAGTATGCGTAATTTTTTACTTCATTACCATTTATCTTTGTGATAACATCTCCGGCTTTTAAGTTAGAACTTGCGGCTCCTGTATTTTCTACAACATTTACTACTACTACACCTTTAGTAATACTACTATCTATAGCTATCCCATTTCTTCTTAGAACTTGTGAATCTATTACATTAGCCATACTAATTCCTAATAACGGCCATTCTATTTTCTTACCTTTTTCTAGTGAATTAATATGACTCATAGCGTATTCTATAGGTATAGCAAATCCCATTCCTTCTATATCATCATCTACTAATTTCATAGAACAAATTCCTATTACTTCACCATTTACATTTAAAAGTGGTCCACCACTATTTCCAGGGTTGATTGAGGCATCAATTTGTAAAACCTTCATTACCCAGTCACTATTATTAGAATTTGAAACACTAACTGATACCATTCTATCTTTTCCTGATAATATACCAGATGTTACACTACCTCTGTAATCCTCACCTAATGGAGATCCAACTGTGAATACAGTATCTCCTAAACTTACTTTTTCACTTTTTCCTATAGTTGCGACTTGAGTTACTTTTGATTTATCAATACGAATTACAGCTAAATCAAGATATTCATCTCCACCTAAAACAACACCTTCTACTTCTTCATCATTTGACATTACTAAAGTTATTTTATTGGCAGATGATACAACGTGTTGATTAGTTAATATATAACCATAATTATTATCTATCTTATAAACAAAACCTGTACCTGTTGATATTTGTTGGGTATTTTGATACGATTTAACCATTACCACAGCGTCATATATTTTTTCGACTGATGATGATAAAGATGATTTTTCATAAACTTTTGTACCATTTTGTTTTATTGTTGTAGTAGTTGTAACACTTCCTATTATCTCAGTTAATAATGGTGTCCATTTTAATAACGCAATAGTACTTATACTACCTACTATAAACGCAAATACTATTAAAAAGAAATTACAAGAATTATTATTATTTTTCTTGTTACTATTATGTTTACTATTTAAAATCTCTGTTTTAATTACTTTTTCATTCTTGTTGTCTTTATTATTCATAATCTTTATCTAGACTCCTTTCAATTTTAGATAGTTCTTTCCAGTTATTAGGGAATCCCATTTTATCTAAAACTTTTTCTATTTTTATTGACATTAAATTATAATTTAGGGTTTGAACCACATTATCTAATTCTAATGTCATATTATGAAATTCTTCTTTCCTTAACATTTGTTTCATTATTATTAATAATGCAAATAAATCATTTTTTCCATAGATATATTCATTATTCTTTTTTTCTATACTTAGTAATTTATGATAAACTGTATCATCTATACTCTTTTGTGTTTTATTTTCAAATAAAATATCTTCATGAGCACATAGATTTCTATAATTTGCTAGCATTGGTAAATATGTTTTAAAATCATCTACATTAATATTATATATTTCACTTATGGCTTTTTGATCTTCATATTTTAATATACTATACATTTCGCTTACTATTCCAAATGATAATACTTTTACTAAAATCCATAATGGTATATATCCATAGTTTAAGGCATAGTGTTCTGTTGCGGTATGTTCTCTACCATTTACTCTTATTTGCCTTCTCATTTTTTTCATTAAATCATTTACTTGTCTTTGCTTTTCTGGATCATGAGTAAAGTTTTTTGTTTTTAAGTAATCTCTTTCTCTATATCCATATTTTTTAGATAACTGATAAGAACTTATAGATTTGATATTATTTTCTATTACTAATAAATATTTAAAAATTACATTTCTAAATGATCTGTCAAACAAAAACATGCTATAAAGTTCTTCAAATCTAGTTCCTTTTATAAATATTTTATCAGTTGGTGATTTATAGAATAAATGTCTATATCCATTTAAGAAAAAGTAATTTTCACGTAGTAATACTTCTTTAGCGTACTTTTCGTCAGCTATTACTAATCCCTTGAATTTTAATATTTCAATTTGTTCATCTAAGTTTTTAAATTGTTTTTCTATCATATTCTCACCTATTATTGATTATATCATATTTATACTATAAAAAGTATGAAAACTTTTTGAATTTTTATGATATACTAGTCTATTATAAATTAATAAGGAGGATTCTTATGCCAGCTACTATAACACATGCTTATTTTGCTCAAGATGTTTTTGAAATTCTACCTAATGGTATTAAAAGTAAAATTAAGTTGAATAGAATTAGAATGTTTGGTCAATCAACTGATCCTTTTATGTTTTATAATATTATGAATTTAAAAAAAGGAAAAAAAGTTAGAGAATTTCAAAAAGAATTTCATACTACTAAATCTAGATTATATTTTATTAATTTAATAAATTATATCAGAGATAATAATCTTTATAATGATATAGATGTTTCTAGTTTTTTATATGGATTCATTTGTCATTACGTATTAGATTCTACAGTTCATCCTTATGTTATATATAAAACAGGTTATTTTGATAAAAAGAAAAAAGAAACCTATATTTATAATAATATTCATAGTTTTATGGAAGCATTTATTGATAATGATATGGTTAAAAGGCGTGAAAAAGTTAATCCTTATTATTTTAGATTTGATGAATTTTGTTTTAATTTAAAGCCATTTTCTACTAGTCTAAACAAAACAATCGATTATAGTTTTAATACTACATTTGATATGAATAATGGAGCTAAATTATACTATACTTCTCTTAAACACATGAAGACTTTTTTAAATTTATTTAGGAGAGATCCTCATGGTATTAAGAAAAACATTTATAAAACAGTTGATACTTTTACTAGTAAAAGGATGTTTAGGTTAGAAGCAATAAGTTATCATTATCCACTTGATGATAAACATAATTTTTTAAATTCTAATCACTCTTTATGGCATAATCCAGTAAAATATGATCTTGTTAGTAGTGAATCTTTTATTGAATTATACTTAAAATCTATTAAACTCGCTAAGAAAATTATTGTCGAAGTTGATAAATATATAAGAGGCGAAAAAGTGGATCTTAATAACATTTTTCTTAATCTAAATTATCTAACTGGACTTGATTGTGATCTCAATAAGGAAATTAGATATTTTGAATTTTAACTTTTAGTATATTTTTTTTATTTATAAACATAATAATCTTAGGTGATATTATGTTTTATCGATATGAAATAAAAAACAATGGTAAAGAAGATGTATTATATTTATACTTAACGATGTCTTATGAATTTTCTCGTGAACTTACTAACAATTCTTCTGATAAAGATATCACAAGGAGAGCAAAAAATTTTATCAACAATAAAGGTATTAATTATAATGGGACTAAAGTTTATTTAGTAGTTGATGATATTATTGTTAAAAGTATTGATATTTCTCCAAGTAAAGAAGATATTGAAGTTTTAAAGGACAGTTTATATTACTCTAATAAGGATTTTTTAGTTACATTAAAACTTGAAGATGATTCATTTATAGAAATAACTTTAAAAGAGTATTTGGAGGGCGCAATCGCTAATAACTTAGTACCAAATTTGAATATTGAAGTTTTAAAAGCAATGGCTGTATTATTCAGAACTTATGCTTATAAAGAGATGAATGAGAAAAAATTTATTAATATTCATAATTCATTTGTTATGTATAAACATATTTCATATTATAAATTACTTTGGTATAACGACTATGATAAAAATATTGAAATGATTGATAAAGCAATAGATTCAACTGATTGCATATTCGCTACTTATAATAATCAATATATATTACCATTCTTTCATGTATCTAATAATGGATCTACTAAAGCAAAAAAAGGTTATTCTTACTTAGAAAATATTTCTAGTTTATGGGATTTTGCTTCGCCTTATTATATCGATGTTAAAGATTACTCATATTCTTTATTCGCAACTATTTTTAAATGTAGTAAAGAAGATATATTCAATATGAAAATAAATATAGTAGATAAACAGATTGTATCTATAGATATAAATCATATTGTTTACAATGTAGATACTATTAAAAAATTATTAAATCTAAAATCTAATGATATTATAATAATTATAAATAAGGAATCTATTAGGTTTATTACTAAAGGATTTGGTGAATTTTATGGACTTAGTTTATATGGGGCAAATGAAGTAAGTAAAAATGGATGTGATTATTTAAATATTATTAAGTATTATTATCCTAAAATTACTTTTAATAAATATATAAAAGAACTTTCATAGTAATTATGAAAGTTCTTATTTATTTTAAATCAATTATGGCACTATCTGCATCTTGATAAAGTTTAACAGTACTATTTAAGTATTTTGCATAACCATCTACAGTTGCGATGAAATCGTTAATTTCTTTAAAATCGTCATCTTTGATAATAGTTCTAATTATATCAATATTATTTGATAATTCCCTTGAAATATTTTCCATTTCTTCATATGTAATATTATCTATCATTCACCTAATGCCTCCATTTCGGTAGGAACTGTATTATGCTTTTCTTCGACTAGTTTAGAAGATTCAACTATAGTTTCTTTATATTTTTCAATTTCTTCTATATAGTTTAGGTTATCCTGATTATCCCATTTTTGTTTCATTAGATCAAGATATTCAAATATTTTATTTATCGCTTGAGCATATATATCATATTCAGTCATGTTAATCTCCTTTATATTAATATTATTCTAGAACCATTTTTTATATCTGTTTCTCTTACAGTATGATTTACATTATAAACTTGTCCTGTTTCTTTACTGTAAAAATTTGTATCTTCTTTTATGATATATGCATTATCTGTTAACTCTACTAATCCATCTTCTATTAGTTTTTTAATAGTTCCAATCTTTTTATTTACTGGTATATATATATCATAACTTTTTTCAATTAATGGAATAAATAATTCAATTAATATTTTATTTTTATTCATTTATATACCTCCAATCAATCATTAGATATAAATTTAATTAAAGTAGCTTTTCCTTTTTTGATATTATAACCAAATTCATTAGTTAATTCATCTCTTAGTTCACGTTGATTATTTGTAACTTTAATAGTAAATTGGTTTGTTATACCATTTCCTATCCAAATGCATTCAGTTAAAGCTACGCTATTTTTAAACCATTCATCATATATAACATTTTTTATTTCTGTAATATTATCTATTAATATAAAATTTATGGCTTTATCTTTAGAACTATTAATAATATTTGTTAATTCCTCTTTTTCAGTAGGAGATACTTTTGATAGTAATTTAGCTATTCCAACAATCATACATACTAATTTATTTTGTTGATTACTGTTTTCAAGTTTAGAAATAATTTCTTTTAATTTGTTAATCCCATTAGTACAATTATTAGAATCATATATTATATTATCAGTATTAACAGAGTCTTCTTCTAATAATTTCAAAGCATCCATAACAATCATGTTTGTATTTGATTTTGATATTACTTTTACTAATGAATTTAAGAAGCTCTTACTTTCATTGATATCTTCTCCAGATATTAAGGTTGTATAATTATCTTTAAAGTTATAAGTAGAAATACCTAACGATTCTTTTTCGATACCTATAGGAGTTTCTGATAAATTACCTAATTTATCTTCTACGAATTCAATAGTTACTTTTTCTGGTAATATAGGTATTTTTGGAGCTTTATCTGGTAATATTTCAGATAATCTCTTACATATTATTTTTAAATATTCTGTCATTTTTTCTTCTTTATATGGGTACGCTGTTTGGAATTCGTAAATACCATCTAAGTCTACTAATCCTCTACCATATACTTTTGATGGTTCTTTTTTTCTTACACCAGATAATACTGACATATAATCAGATTGATCATTAAATTGTAGTACTAGACTTTGTTTAAAGTTTTGTTTTAATTTATATCTAATAGTATTTGGTCCACTAGTAGATAGGATAAATATAACTCCATATTTTAGACAATCTCTAGTTAATTGTACTAACATTTCCTCATAAGTTGGATAGCTATCTATAAAGGCTTCAATATTATTTATAACTACTACAATCATAGGAATTTGTTTACCACTATGATTTATATAAAAGTCATATGAACCATTATATTCTACAAAGATTTTCTTTCTTTCTTCGATTATTGATGAAATCATTTTAAATAGATTGCTTATTTTTTCTTCATCTGTTGATAATAATATATCTCCAACTTGTGGAGCATTATTAAATACTTTTAATGTTTCTGCTCCAAAGTCTATAGCATAGAAATTTACTTCATCAGGTTTATGAGATATTATTGTAGAATACATTATACTAGTAAGCATTAATTCTTTTCCTGAACCAGCTGATCCATATATGATAGTATTTCCATCTTGTGATAGTGGTAATGTTAGAGCTTCTTGTCTTTGATTATCAGGGTCATCATATTCTCCAATAACTGGATTAATTACATTTCGTTGATTTTGATATGAATATTTTTCTTTTAAATCCTTAATATATATAAGATCTGGAATTCTATCTAACCATAATTGATTTATAGATATATTTTCTTCTTTTGCTTCTTCTACAATATATCTTACAATATTAGTTAATTCTTCACCTTTAGATTCTACTATAACATTATCTTGTTTTGTATCTAATGACTTTATATAGTTACCAACATTATCTAAGAAGTTTATAGATGAGTCTACTTTTTTCTTTCTTTTTTCAGTTGGATAGTATTGAGCTCCTGCCCATGCTGCTTGACCTAGTGCGAATAGTTCATTATAACCAACTTGGAGATAAAATCTTCCTGGATTTTTTAATTCAGCTGCGTCTGGACACTTAATCATATCCATACTATCTGACTTATCTTGAACCTTTAGACATACTCTAAATTTTGAGTTTGACCAAATTTGATCATTAACAACACCAGCAGGTTTTTGAGTAGCAAGGATTAAATGGACACCTAAGCTACGTCCTATACGGGATGTTGAAATTAATTGATCCATAAATTCTGGTCTTTGACTTTTTAATTCTGCAAACTCATCACTGATTATAAATAAGTGTGAGATTGGTTCTTTTACTAAGCCTTTTCTATATAGACTTTGATATTTATATATATCTATTGTACTTTCGTTTAGTGTATCTCTAGCGATATTAAACATCTTTTGACGTCTTCTTAATTCACTTTGGATTGACGCTAAAGCTCTATTCATTTCAACTGTATCTAAGTTAGTGATAGTACCAGCTAAGTGTGGTAGTTTCATTCCAGTTTCTTTATTTTCAAAAGCACCTGTTAATCCTCCACCTTTATAATCAATTAAAACAAACGATACTTCATATGGATGATAATTTAGAGCCATTGATAATATATAAGTAATTATAAATTCTGATTTACCACTACCGGTCATACCAGCTATTAATCCATGTGGACCATAGAATTTTTCATGAAGATCTAATTTAAATAATTCATGTGATTTATCTACACCAACTGGAGCTTGTAATGACTTCGTAGGATCATTTGTTTTCCATCTATTTAATATATTCAATTGATCGATAGTACCAACGTTATACATTTCAAGGAATGAAAGAGCATTTGGTAAATTTCTGTTTTCTTTAGCTATATCAATTGGAATATTAGATAACCTCTTACAACAAGAGTAAATATTTAGATTAGGATCAACATCTGGAGTAAACTCTTTTTGTTTATTTGATACTAATTCATTTTCAAATACTCCGGCTTTTTTATCTCCTATACTAATAAATGTTTTACATTCATTTGGTAAGTTAATTAATCTTGGACTTACAACTATTAGACTGAAGCCAATATTTAATTCTAAACCAGCTACATCTTTTACTAATTCAACATCTCTTACTAATTTATAATCGTCTGTTATGATTACATAGTATGGAGAATATTTTTTATAATCATCTGTTGCGAGTTCCATTTTACCATTTATATCTCTATATTTTCTTGTTTGAATTACTTGTTCTAGATTTAGAGATATTTCTTTTGCTTCATCTAAATTAGTTGCGAAGTAACGTATAGATTTATCATTACTAAAACAGTGTGGTAAGACTTTCAAGAAAGACCAATTTGATTCATTCTTTTCATTTGTTAGAATAACAATTTTTAAGTCCTCATAACTATGATAAGCCATCATTTGTAGTAATAGTCCTTCTATAAAAGGTTGTTTATTAATACCTGTTCCGATAATTGCGGATACATTACTTTTTACAAATGACATAGAGATGGGTACATTTTCTAGGATTCTTGATTCTGCGCCTAATTTATATACTAATTGAAGAAGGTTATCATCATCTAACATAAACCTTTCTTCAGGAAATTTTATCATACCTTGTAATTCAGTAGAACCTACACCTAATCTTAGATCAAGGAAATCATCTTGGTCAATTTCTCTCTCCCAAAGATTTCTTTTTTTATTCATAATAATATCTTTTGTTTCATTTAACGGCAAATAATTATCTATTAATATTTGTCTTTGTATTTGCATTTCAGATATTATTTTTTGACGTTTTGTTTCTATATATTCTTTATATTTGGTTTGTCTTAATTCTTCACGCTTTTTTTGTTGTTTTCTTTGATATAGTTTAGATAGTAATGGCCATAGTAGCATTGATAAGACCATTGCACCACACATAATTAATGATGGCATAGCAGATGATAGTGATTTAGTACCATCTATTACACCACTTAATGCGGTATACCCCATACTAACTGAAACCATTGACATTGTTAACATTGGACCTATTGTATATATTAATGGAACTTTTTCTTGCTCTTGCTTTGCAGGTGGTTCATCTATTCTTATATCGACAGGTTCAATTTTAGTTTTAAATCTAGGTGATCTGAAAAAGTAATCATCTTCTTTAAAGAATTCTTTTCCTTCTTCATCAGGATTATCTATTTCTGTTTGAGTCTGAACAATTGGATTTTCAATAGTAAAAGTATTACTGTCAAAGCGTACTAAGTTTGAAATATTATTTACTACAATTGATCCATTTAGAACAATTATTTTTAGTCCTAGAATAAAAATAATATCTCCATATTCTAGTTTTTTAGTAGTTACCGCTATATTATTAACATAAGTTCCATACTTACTATTTAAATCTTGAATATACCATGTATTATTTGTAAATATTAATTTAGCGTGATCTTTAGAAACTAGTGGATAACCATAATTTATTTGAGCATTACTATTATTTCCAATTAAAATTTCACCGGGATTTTTTAGTCTTAATTTACTTATTTGTGGGTCAATTGTTGGTGAACAATATAATATTACATATTCATTTTCAGTACTTATTTTCAAAAAGTAAATACTATAGTCACTTAAAAAAGCTGAAGCTAATTCTTGATCTCCAGACATTATTTTTGTTTCAAAGTCACTCTTTATTTTCCATCTTCCATCTGATTCTTCTACATTAATAAGATTTCTAGTATTTCCTAAATAATCATTATCTGTAATCCAATAATTTCCTGATATTTTGTTAGGTAAAGTAAAGTTGTAGATTTTTGTTTTCTTTATTAATCTAACTATCACTAGAAATCACCCCAATTATATTCTTATACTTTTTTATTCTATAATAATTATAACTTTTTTTACTATAATTTACAATACAATTTTTTCTTTATTTATCCTTTCTAAATAGTTTATAACTCCTGAGGTAATTGTTTTAGCTATTTTTTCTTGACCCTTATCGTTGGTAACAAACCGTCTATCTTTATAATTGGAAAGAAATGCGCATTCTATAAGTACACCTGGTGTTCTTGTGTTTCTATATAGATATAAGTCTGTAGTTTTTATTCTCCTATTAGTACCAATTGTGGTTTTAAATTCATTCATAATAGACTCAGCTAATATCTTATTATTTTTATTGATATTATTATATAGTATTTCTGCACCGCGATGGCCTTCATTTTTATACCAATTTAAGTGAATTGATAGGTATAAATCACTTTTATTTTTTTCTATCAGTTTTATTCTGCGATACAAGTCTCCTCTTTTTTTTCTAGAGTCATAAATAGAAGATAAATCTATGTCCGAATCTCTTATCATATATACAATAGCGCCTTTTTTCGATAGTTCAGTTTCTAATTTTTTTGATATCTTTAAGTTAATATCTTTTTCTTTTAAATTGTAGTAACTAGTACCCGGATCACGACCGCCATGTCCAGCATCTACAGTAATAACTACTCCTAGTAGAGGAAGATTATTAGCGTTTATTGTTTGTATGGAAAATATTGTGATCAATAGTAATACAATAATCATAGTTTTATATTTCTTTAAAAGCATAAAATCACCTATCTTATTATATGTCTTGATAGATGATTTTAATTTTCTATTTTTAATAGTTCTATATCACTAAATAATTTTATAGTAATCTTTACTAGTTTTATTTACTTATTCTTAAATTATATATATTTAATTCATGGACAAATGTTCATATATATAGTTAATTTACCTATACCCTTTTTTTATTTTCTCATATTTTATGATAGTGAGGTGATTATATGAGTGATTTTTTAATGAATTTATCCCCTATATGGCAATCTTTAATCGCAACCATGTTTACTTGGGGAGTAACATGTTTAGGTGCTAGTATTGTATTCTTCTTTAAGAAAGTAAATAAAAGTATTATGGACGCTTTGCTTGGTTTCTCTGCAGGAGTTATGATTGCGGCATCTTTTTGGTCTTTACTTAGTCCGGCTATTTCTATGGCTGATAGTCTAAAGATGAATAGTTGGTTAGTCGTTTTTCTAGGATTTTTTAGTGGGGGTCTACTTTTATATTTAGGTGATAAATTTTATACTATTTTTACTAGGAATAAAAAAGTTGGTAATGATAAGTTTAAAAGATGTCTAATGTTAATGTTTTCTATTACACTTCATAATATTCCAGAGGGATTAGTTGTTGGAGTTGCATTTGGCTCTTTAGCTTACGCTATAAATGGATCTAATTTAGCGGCCGCTATAACATTGGCAATTGGAATTGGTATTCAAAATTTTCCAGAGGGAAGCGCTATCAGTTTACCTTTAAGACGTGAAGGTTTATCTAGAAAAAAAGCATTTTTCTATGGACAGTTAAGCGGAATTGTAGAACCTATCTCAGCAGTTATAGGCGCTGTATTAGTATTAAAGATTAAAACTATTCTTCCATTTCTTCTAGCTTTTGCGGCTGGGGCTATGATATATGTGGTTGTTGAAGAATTAATACCTGAGAGTCAAACTAACAAGAAAAAAGATCTTATGGCTTTATTTACCTTGATAGGATTTTCAGTTATGATGATTTTAGATGTTGCTTTAGGATAAAAAAAGGAAATGATTTTATATCATTTCACTTTTATTGTACTTATTTTGACTTTTGTTTTGGCATTCCTTCTATGAGGATATATTTTATTTATATACTCATCAGGATAATGCTTATCAAAAAATTTTTGGATTGGTGTTGTTGCTTTTATTCCTTCTATTCTTTCAGTTTGTCTAATATTTGCATAGCTTGATATCAATATGTCGATAATAAAGAAGATGATAAGAATAATACTTATTACTAGTCTTTTTTCTTCTTTAACCTTATATATCAACTTTTTTATAGGTGAATAAATCAATTTCATAAATAAAAGAGATAATATTCCCCACCAAATCATATGATATAGGCTGGTTCTTCCATCAAAGTTTAAGAAGTAATTACTATAATCCCATGAGGTAGTACCAAATATGGTTTCTTGACACCAGGAACAAAGATATTCTATTATTCCTCCAAGTATACTACCAACTACTAATATTGATGGAGCCTTTTTATATCTTTCTAAGATTAACGCTATAACTACTATTCCAAAACCATATATTACGTTAAAAGGACCATATATTAAGCCTTTTCTACTTTCAAAATATCCTCTTTGAAAATAACAAAGTATCGTTTCAAACACTACTCCTACAAAACACCCTACTGTAAAAAGCATTACAATTTTATAAATTAAATCTATTTTTTCTTGTTTTGTTGATTTAAGGTCTGCATTAGTTTCTTTTACCATATTACCACTCACTTCATGTATAAATTTTAACATATATTTAGACTGTTTTCTACATGTAATTTATAATAGGTTTAAAAGATTACTTTTTATTAGAATTATCTTCCTCAGTAATAGGCTTTTCTTGTTCTTCTAGCTCCTTTTTCTTCATTATGTCAGTATAAGATAAAATTTTTCCTTCTAAAGTCCTATATAAGGCATCTGCTCCTAAAAATGAAAACATGCCAAGCCATATACTATTTGGAAATTTGATATTTGTGAAAGTAATAGAAAATATTATACCAAATGTTATGTTTACTATTAAACTATATGGAACTAAATATTTACTGCTTTTAAAATACTTTTTAGTTTTTTGAATGAATGTACAGGTAATAGTACTAAGTGCAACGGAAATAATTAAAAGTTGCTGTAGATATTCTATTTTTAGCATTTTAACCTCCTTATAATATTATATGCTCATTTTATTTATTAGAAGGGAAGTTGTCCCATTATTTTTGATTTTAGATAAAATAAAAGAACACCTTGAAGTGTTCTTTTGAAACTGTATATATAATTAACGTTTTGAGAATTGTGGTGCACGACGTGCTTTCTTTAAACCTGGTTTTTTACGTTCCTTCTTACGAGAATCTCTTGTAATGAATCCAGCAACTTTTAATACTTTTCTGAAACTATTTTCAGAGTCAGCTGGTGTTGTTGAATCATATTGTAATAGTGCTCTAGTAATTCCTAAACGGATAGCTCCTGTTTGACCAGAGAATCCTCCGCCTTTTACTTTTGCGTCTACATCAAACATTTCTCTTGTGTTTGTTATATCAAGCGGTTGACATAAATCCATAACTAATACTTCATATGGTAGGTATTCATTAACATCATGACCATTAACTGTGATTTTTCCTGTTCCTGGTGTTAATGTAACACGTGCTACACTACTTTTTCTATGTCCAGTTCCAGTATATATATTCTTCTTTTCTTTTGCCATAACCTAATCCTCCTACTTCATTTCTAGCACTTCTGGTTTTTGTGCTATATGTTTGTGTTCACTTTCAGCATATACAAATAACTTCTTAGCCATTTGTCTTCCAAGTCTATTATGAGGAAGCATACCTTTTACAGCTCTTTCCATCATTTCAACTGGATATTTTTCAATCATTACTTTTGCTGATCTTTCTCTTAAACCACCAGTATACATGGAGTGATTATAATACATCTTATTTTCTAATTTGTTTCCTGTTAATTTAACTTTGTCTGCATTGATGATTATAATGTTATCTCCACAATCAATATGTGGTGTATAAGTTGGTTTGTGTTTACCACGTAAGTATACTGCTGCTAAAGAAGCAACTCTACCTAGAGGTTTTCCTTCGGCATCAATAACATACCATTTGCGTTCTACAGTTTCTTTTTTTTGCATAAAACTTGTCATAATTTTCTTCTCCTTTTACTTAAATTAAGTTTTCCCAGGACTTAATTTATGTGGGGATATTTGAATGTACCAATTGAAATTATACTAAAGATCGCATTAAAAATCAAGTGTTTTTACTATTTATATGTAACTTTTGTTAAATAAAGACCTTCTGCTGGGGCAGTCTTGCCATTTTTTGTTCTATCCTTGCTATCTAATATCTCTTTAACCATAATTGGTTCTATTTTTTCTTCGCCTACTCTTATTAAAATTCCTATCATATTTCTTACTTGATATCTTAAAAATCCGTTGCCTTTAAAGATGAAAACAATTTTATCATTATTTAGTTTTTTAATTGTTGCTTTCTCTATTTTTCTAATACAGTTATCTTTATCTTTGTTTTCAGTAACGAATGCTCTAAAATCATGTTCTCCTTCTAAGTACTTTATGGCTTCATTCATTTTTTCAATATTTAGTTTATAATTATATTGAAATACATAATTTCTTTCAATAGGATTATATTCTCCTAAATTTATATAGTATCTATATTCTTTACTTTTTACATTATATCTAGCATGAAAATTATCTGATACTTCTTTAACGGAAATTATATGAATATCATTTGGTAAATTACTATTCATAGCTCTCTTTAATTTATGTTCTGTAATCGCTACATCTATATCAGCATGAGCATATTGTGATAAGGCATGAACTCCTTTATCTGTTCTTCCTGTTGATACGATTGCTGTTTTTTTGCCATCATTTATTATTTGTAGTGCATCTTCTAATTTTTCTTGAATTGTTTCTAATCCATTTTGTCTTTGATAACCAAAATAATTACTGCCATCATATGACATTTTAAATAAATAGCGCATATTTACTCCTCCAAAATATAATTGTTAATATCAATAATAGTAAATAACTTAGTAATGTTTTGATATCATTTTTATCTATATCTATAATATCAATAGTCTTATATTTATTGAAAAATTGTCTTTTTTCAAATAGTATTATTAATTCTTCTAAATCATTTTTTGTTTTTAGATATGATTTTTTTATATTGTAATAGTTTAATATAAATTTATTTTCATAACCTAATTCTTTTGTAATATATTTAATTTGTTCATAATTTCTTTTGTAATAGTCTTTAAAGTATAGACTTTTTATCCACAGTTTTTGTGGATTAGTTCCAAATAGATATATATAAATATTTAGTATATCTTTTTTATTATATTTAGATATTAGAGTATATAAGTATAAGATGACATTTAAAAGATTTATATAAATAGTCAGGTTGGAAAATAGGATATTAATTAAACCTAGAAGTAATAAGATTATACTAAGTATTCTTTTCTTTAATTTTAAGGTTTTTAATAATATATATAATAGAATAAACTCTATGATACTATTTTTTAATATGATATTTACTACTATGAAGATAGTACAATTTATTACTTCGATATAAGGGTTTCTTTTATACATGTTTATATATGTCCTTTATCAAATCTCTTATATCTCTATGATAATCAATATGAATATTTTTATCATGTTTTGCCTTATAAGTAAACATTACAATATCTGGTATTTCTATTTTATTTCTTATAAGATATGCTACTTTTTCATATACCTCTTTTGTTTTACCTTCTATTAGAATTTTATTATTTTTGATGATTATTATTTTACTAGTATATTTATAAAGCATATTACTGTCATGACTCGCAATTACTATTGTCTTTTTATAGTGATCTTTTAATTTGTTTAGAAGAACTAAAATCTTTTTTTCATTTTTTGTGTCGAGATTAATAAATGGTTCATCTAAAAGAATAATATCTGGATTTGATAAAAGACTTATCGCAAGTTGAATTAATTTTAATTCTGAATTTGATAAAGAGGTTATGTTTTTTTCTAGATAGTCATTACTTAATCCTACAATTTTTAAGGAATCTAATATTTTTTTATTAGGGTCTTTTATGGTTAATTTATAATATTTAATAATAAATTCCATATGTTCTTTTACTGTATTTAGAAATAATTGTTTTTGAAACTCTTGCTCTACTATGCTTATTTTTCTTCTTATTTCATTTAAATTATTCTTATTTAGTTCTATATCATCATAAGTTATTTTTCCTGTTGCGATATCTATTGCGTCTATTAATCTTAAAAGTTGTGTTTTACCCCTTCCAAATATTCCAGTTATATCACTATTTGATATAGTAAAATTCAAATCATGAAAATCATTATATTCTACATCTTTAAATTTTATTTCCATAATTTATTCACCAACTTATCCATATCTAATTCTATACTATCTATTAAATCATAATCTTTTAGTTTTACTGATAAATCAATCATAAATGGAATATTAAGTCCTAATTTATTTAATGTGTTATCTTCTTTTAATACATCTAGTGGTTTTCCTTGTAATAAAATTTTTCCATCATTTAATATATATAAATAATCACTGTAAAGAGTTTCTTCTAAATTATCAGTAGTCATTATAATTGTCATATTTTCTTCTTCTTTAAAATATTTTAGTAAATCCATTATCTCTTTTGTTTCTTCTTTTGTCATCATGGAACATATATCATCTAATATTAATATTTTAGGGCTTGAAATAGTAGCGATAGCTAATTCAACTTTTATTCTTATATTTCTATATAAATTATTTGGATTATTAAATAAATATTTATTTAACTTTAATAATTTTACTATCTCTTTATATCTTTTTTTCTTACTTTCTTTATCAAATCCTAGGTTGTCTAGTATAAATATTAATTCTTCTTCTACGGTATTAAATATAAAGTTAATATTATCTGATGGGATAACAGCCCCTATTTCTTTGTATAATTCACTAAACGTGTATGAATTTAAATAGGCTCTTTCTAAAATGATTTGATTGTTAGTTTCAATATTTCCACTTAATATTCTTGATAATGTAGTTTTGCCACATTTATTACTACCTGAGATAGTTATAAATGAATTTTTTTCTATATTTAGATTGAAATTTTTAAAAATATCTTTGTAATTTAGATTTTCAATTCTTATTATGTCATTCATTTTACTACCTCCATATGCCTTTATATTATAATACAAAAATAAAAAAAAACCAACTATATAATAGTTAGTTATGATGTCTTTTTCTTTTGAATTCTATATGTTATTTTTAATAAGAATTTATCTGATACAAACCTGGAGAAAAACTTTGCACATTTCATTTTAAATCCTGGGATAATTAGCATTTTATTCTTTAGCATTTCATCTATTGCATATTTAGCTACATAACTACTTTTTAATGGTTTTACTCCAAATTTAACACCAGCTACATTGTTAAAGTTAGTATCAACAGGACCTGGGCATAATACAGAGATATGAATATTTTTCTTTTTCTTTTTTTCTTCATAGTACAAGGCTTCTGATAGTTGATATACATATGATTTTGTGGCATAATAAGTGGCCATTAGTGGACCTGGTTGAAAAGCAGCAGATGATGCGACATTTAGAATATAACCGGAATTCCTAGTTTCCATGTCTTTTAAAAATGACTTAGTTAATATATGAACAGCTTTAATGTTAGTATCTATCATATTTAATTCTTTATTTAAATCAGTCTCTGTAAAATTACCAAAATCTCCAAATCCGGCATTATTAATTAATATATCAATATTTTCTTTTTTAGTTAGTACATATAACTCTTTTACTTTCTGCTCTATTGATAAGTCCGCAACTATTATAGTTACTTTAGTAGGTAATTGTTCTTGAATTTGTTCAAGTTTTTCTCTTTCTCTAGATACTAATATAAGTTCACATTTTTGACTGGCAAGATACTTTGCCATATCAAGTCCTATACCTGATGATGCTCCTGTTATTAATGCTTTCATAAATACACCCCACTTGTTAAGGATATTATAGCAGATATATGTTTTATTTTCCATAGAAAAAAGACTTAAAATAAGTCTTATTCTGCATCAGAAGTTTCAGTTTCTTCAACTACTTTTTCTTCTTTTTCTACCTTTTTTGTTGCTTTCTTAGCTGTTTTCTTTTCTTCTTTTACTTCAGGTTTAGCTTCGTCTACTAATTTTAAAATAACCATTAAAGCGTCATCTCCACGTCTTTCAGTTAATTTTAAAATTTGAGTATAACCACCGTTACGGTTTTCATAACGTTTAGCTAAATCATGGAAAATTTTATCAACAACTGTTGTGTCATTGTGTAAAAAAGCTAATGCTTTACGATAAGAAACTAAGTCTCCTTTTTTTCCGTAAGTAATCATCTTATCAACGAACTTACGTACTTCTTTAGCTCTAGTTTCAGTAGTAGTGATACTTTCATTTGTAACTACTTGTTTAGTTAATGTTGCAAGCATGCTTCTTCTATGTTTATTATCTCTACCTAATTTTCTATATGCCATAGTTATTCCTCCTTATATTAGTCATCATCACGTAGAACTAGTCCCATATCTCTAATTTTATCTAATACTTCTTTTAGAGATTTTTTACCTAAGTTACGGATTTTCATCATATCATTTTCACTCTTATTTACAAGGTCTTGTAAAGTGTGAATTCCTGCTCTTTTTAAACAGTTATAAGCTCTTACAGAGAAGTCTAAATCTTCAATTGATGTTTCAAGGGCTTTTACTTTTGGATCTTCTGTTTTTTCAATCATCATTCCACTTACATCTGCGATAGATGATAAGTCAGTTAATATATTAAAATGTTCAATTAAAATACGAGATGCTAAAGCGATTGCTTCTTCTGGTTTCATAGATCCATTAGTCCAAACATCTAGTATTAATTTATCATAACTTTCATCTTGACCAACACGAGCACTTTCCACTTCATAAGATACTCTTTCTATAGGAGAATATAATGAGTCAATAGCGATAACTCCATTTTTCTTAATATCATGAATCTTCTTATTATCTTCACTTCTTACATATCCACGACCATTTGTAACAGTCATTTCCATATTAAATGATGCTCCTTTTGATAAAGTTGCGATTACTTTGTCAGGATTGATCACTTCAATATCTGCATCGTGTTCAATATCTCCTGCTGTTATTTCTCCTTCTTTTGTAGCGTTAATACGTACAGTTTTTGGTTCATTTGAATGATTTTTAAATACTACTCCCTTTAAATTTAAGATAATAGTAGTTACATCCTCATAAACTCCATCGATTGTTTGAAATTCGTGAAGAATTCCATCGATTTTTATACTACTAATTGCACTACCAGGTAATGATGATAACATTACTCTTCTTAATGCGTTTCCAATAGTAGTACCAAATCCTCTTTCTAATGGTTCAAGTTCAAATCTTCCATAAAAATTACTTTCTACAGAATCAGTTATTTTATATATTGGTTTTTCAAATTGTAACATGAAACTAACCTCCCTTTATTTTTCACACTCATTGAATTATCCACGTGGACGTTTTGGTGGACGACATCCATTATGTGGAATTGGTGTAACATCTGAAATAGCTGTTACTTCTAGACCTGCTGTTTGTAATGAACGTATAGCAGTTTCACGTCCTGGTCCTAAACCTTTAACTCTAACCTCTACTTTACGCATACCCATATCGTATGCAGCTTTTCCTGCAGATTCTGCAGCCATTCCAGCAGCGAATGGAGTAGATTTTTTACTTCCTTTAAATCCTATTGCTCCAGATGATGCCCAACTAATTACATTACCATCTTTATCTGTTATTGTTGTGATTGTATTATTAAATGTTGAATGAACATGTGCCATTCCTTCTGGAACATTCTTTTTTACTTTTTTCTTTCTAGTTTTATAAGCCATAATTCTTACCTCCTTACCTTTCAGTTTCTATTAATTAAACTTTCTTTTTGTTTGCTACTGTCTTTCCTTTTCCTTTACGAGTACGAGCATTACGATTTGTTCTTTGTCCTCTTACAGGTAATCCTTTTTTATGACGAGTTCCTTCATATGAATTAATTTCCATTTTAGTTTTAATATTCATATTAACATCACGACGTAAGTCACCTTCTGTTAAATATTTATTAATCTCATCACGGATTTTTATTAAATCTTCTTGATCTAGTGATCCAGTTTTTGTTTCTGGAGCAATATTTACATTTTTACAAATTGTATTTGCAAGACTTCTTCCTATACCATAGATATAAGTTAATGATATACAGATATGTTTATCATTTGGAATATCTACACCTTTAATACGTGCCATTTTCTACACCTCCTATTAATTATCCTTGTACTTGTTTATGTTT
This sequence comes from uncultured Bacilli bacterium, assembly GCA_934162665.1. Classification (GTDB taxonomy): domain Bacteria; phylum Bacillota_I; class Bacilli_A; order RF39; family UBA660; genus RUG14670. The sequence goes on along the minus strand of CAKPJN010000002.1, from coordinate 145,484 downwards.
TGGATTTTCACAAATTACTCTTACTTTTCCTTTGCGTTTAATGACTTTACATTTTTCGCAAATTGGTTTTACTGATGGTTTTACTTTCATTATAAATCCCTCCTATTATTTACGATAGGTAATACGCCCACGTGTTAAATCATATGGCGATAGTTCTATCATTACAGTATCCCCTGCTAAGATACGAATATAGTGCATTCGTATTTTACCAGAAACGTGGGCTTCTACAATGTGTCCGTTTGCTAATTGGACTTTAAATTTCCCTCCTGGGATAATTTCTAGAACTTTTCCTTCTATCTCGATTGTATCTTCTTTAGCCATCTCTTCACTCTCCTGTTAATATTTGATATCCATCTGCAGTTACTGCTATTGTATGTTCAAAATGAGCTGATGGACGACCGTCTTCAGTATCTATAGTCCAATCATTATCATAGATATATATTCTTGGACTTCCTGATGTTAACATTGGTTCTACGGCAATTACCATTCCTTCTCTTAATTTAGGTCCGGTATTTTTTAATCCGTAATTTGGAACATCTGGATCTTCATGAACTGTAGTTCCTACTCCATGTCCACAAAGTTCTTTAACTACACCTAAGTTATGCGCTTTTGCATATTCTTCTATTGCAGCGCCTATATCACCAACTCTAGCACCTGGTTTTATTTGTTCAAGTCCTATAAATAGTGATTTTTCTGTATGTTCCATTAAATATTTCTTTTCATCATCTATTTCACCTACAGCATAAGTCCAAGCTGAATCTCCATGGTATCCTTTGTAACAAGCTCCTATATCAATAGAGATAATATCTCCATTTTTTAATGCTCTATCACTTGGAATACCATGAACAACTTCTGAATTTATACTTGTGCATAATGTTGATGGAAATCCTTCATAACCTTTAAAAGAAGGTGTTGCACCTTGTGATCTAATAAAATCTTCTGCAAGGCGATCTAATTCTTTTGTAGTAATTCCTTCTTTTACGAATGGTTTTAGATACTGATGTGTTTTATACACTATATTACCAGCTATTTTTAAAAGATCTATTTCTCTTTGACTTTTAATAGTTATCACTTTTATCATCTCCGCTGATAATTTTTTCTATTTGCTCAAATACTTTTTCAACAGAATTTTCTCCGTCTACTTCGTATAGAACATTTTGTTTTTTATAATGTTCAATAATTGGGGCAGTCTTTTCTAAATACATTTCATATCTAGTTTGAAATGATTCAATGTTATCGTCATTTCTTTGATATAATCTACCACCACAATTATCACATATAGATTCTATTTGTGGAGCAGTCTCAGGAGTATTTATATTAAATACTGAGTTACAGTCTTCACAAATTCTTCTACCAGTTATTCTTTTTTCTAATGTTTGTTTATTGATATTGATTAAAATTACATTACCAACATGATATCCTAATCTTTCTAAGATTTTATCATATTCTATGGCTTGATCAATATTTCTTGGGAAGCCATCTATGATAAAACCATTCTTACAATCATCATGTTTTAGTCTATCTTCAATTAGTTTGTAAGTAATTTCATCTTTTACTAATTTGCCACTCGCTACTGTTTCAAATACATATTGTCCTACTTCACTATCTTCTTTGGCAATATCTCTTAGGATATCACCAGTTGATATATGGGGAATATGATGTTTTTCAACAATTAGTTCAGCTTGTGTGCCCTTACCTGCAGCAGGTGGCGCAATCAACATTATATTTTTCATTTAATTACCTTCTACTATATCCTTTTTTGTAACTTCTTGCTAAAATGCTACCTTCTAGTTGTTTATATGTCTCTAAGGCTACACCAACTACGATTAATAACCCTGTACCACCAATTGATACGTTAGTTGATAGGCTAGTCATTTTTGAGAATACTATCGGTAAACCTGCAATTACTACTAGGAATGCTGCTCCTAAAATTGTAAGTCTTGAAAGAATCTTACTAATATACTTTTTAGTTTCTTCCCCTGGTCTTATTCCTGGAATGTAACCACCATTTTCTTGTAGATTCTTTGCAAATTCTTCTGGTTTTAATTGAATAAATGTATAAAAGTATGCAAATAAGAAAATTAATATTACATATATTATAAAACCAACTGGTGTTGTATAGTTTAAATACTTTTGAACAATTAAGGTAAATGTATCATTTTTTACTACTTGTGCTATTATACTTGGTATAGATAATAGACTTGATGCAAATATTACTGGTACAACATTTGCTGAGTTTATTTTAATAGGCATAAAGCTTTGTGCTTTGCTTCCATATGCACTAGTTGATTTGTTAGCATATTGGATTGGAATTCTTCTTTCAGATTCCTGAACAAAGATTACACTTACGACTATCGCAAAATAAACTATTACAAATAGTATAAATTTAATTATCCCCAATGTAATTGCTTGGGCAGCTCCATCAAATGGAATTAATCCAATGAATGCATCAATAAACATTTGTGGAAGTGTTGCGATAATACCTGCCATAATAATTAAACTAATACCATTTCCTATTCCTTTTTGAGTTATTTGATCTCCTAACCAAAGAAGGAAAGCTGTTCCTGCAGTAAGAATGGTTGCTATATACAAGTATTGCATTGGATCACCACTTTTTCCAATGAAAGCAAACGCAAATGCATAACCTTCAATGAATGCAAAAGCAATACCCATATATCTAGTTATTTGATTTATTTTTTGGCGACCGGTTGGTCCCTGTTTACTTAAATCAGTAAAATAAGGAATAATATCCATTTGTAATAATTGAATAATAATTGATGCTGTGATATACGGCATAACACCTAAAGCAAATATTGAGAAATTCTTTAAAGCTCCTCCACCCATAGTGTTAATTAGCTCTAAAAAACCTAAGTTACTTGTTAAATCTTTTGTACCTGGTACTCTAATAGATGTACCTAATATAAAGATTATAAGCGCTCCAAGTGTGAAATAAATTCTATGTCTCAAGTCTTTATTTGTTGGAGTAAATAATTGCTTCATGGTCTTAAACATATTAGATCACCTCAGCTTTACTTCCTGATTCTTTGATCTTTTCTAAAGCACTTTTTGAAAATTTATTAGCTTGAATTGTTAATTTATGTTCAAGTTTTCCATTTCCTAAAATTTTGATTCCATCTAATTGTTTTTTTACAATTCCTGCTTCTTTTAATAATGCAGGTGTAACTACTGTTCCATCTTCAAAGATATTTAATTCTTCTAAATTGATAACAGCATATTCTGTTTTGAACATATGATTTGTGAATCCTCTTTTTGGAATTCTTCTATATAGTGGTAATTGTCCACCTTCAAATACTGGGTTGATGCTAGCACCACTACGAGCTTTTTGTCCTTTTTGTCCTTTTCCACTTGTTTTACCAAGTCCGCTACCAGGACCACGTCCTAGACGTTTCTTTGCACTAGTAGCACCGATATTTTTTTCTAATTCATGTAACTTCATTATCCTAATATCTCCTCTACTGTTTTTCCACGAAGTGCAGCTACTTGCTCTGGAGTCTTAATTGACTTTAATGCATTTAGTGCAGCTGTGGCCATATTTAATTTAGTTCTTGCTCCTAATGATTTAGAAACAACATCACGAATTCCTGCTAATTCTAGAATTGCACGAACTGATCCACCAGCAATAACACCAGTACCTGCAGCAGCAGGTTTAATAATAACTCTTGCAGCTCCAGCAGTTCCGATTGCTTCATGAGCAACTGTTCTTCCATCAATTAGAGGTATTGTAATCATATGTTTATTAGCATCTTGAATTGCTTTTTTGATTGCATCAGGTACTTCATTTGCTTTTCCAGTTCCTAATCCAACTTTACCTTTACGGTCACCTACGACAACTGTTGCAGAGAATCTTCTTTGACGTCCACCTTTGTTAACTTTAACAACGCTTTTGACTTCAATTACTAATTCTTCAAACATCTTGTCTTTAGTTTCTTGAGTCTTTCTTTGCATAATACCCTCCTATTAGAATTCTAATCCATTTTCACGTGCAGCTTCAGCTAAAGCTTTTACACGTCCATGATAAAGGTATCCTCCTCTATCAAATACTACTTTTGTAATTTTTGCTTTTGTTGCTTTCTTAGCGATTGCAGCTCCTACAACCTTTGCTGCTTCAACATTACTTCCATTTGTAAGTTTTAGATCTTTATCTAATGAGGAAGCAGATACAAGAGTAGTTTTTGTTTCATCATCGATGATTTGTGCATAAATTCCTGTATTAGAACGGAAAACACATAATCTAGGTATAGCACTTGTTCCCATGATTGTCTTACGAATTCTTTCATGACGTACAAGACGCATACTATTACGAGATTCTTTTTTTATCATTTTTTACTTTCTCCCTTCCTACTGATTAAGCAGCTTTCTTTCCTTCTTTACGACGAATATGTTCATCTTTATAACGAATTCCTTTACCTTTATAAGGTTCTGGTTTTCTTACTTTTCTTACATTAGCAGAAAATTCTCCAACTAATACTTTGTCAATTCCTTTAACAGTTATTTCAGTATTACTTACAGATTCTACTGTTAAGCCTTCTGGTACTTCCATTTCTACTGGATGAGAGTAACCAGCACTTATTACTAATTTTTTACCTTGAACATTAAAACGATATCCTACACCAACTATTTCAAGACCTTTTTCATAACCTTTTGTAACACCAATGATCATGTTTTCTACTAGAGAATTCATTGTACCATGCATTGCTTTTGCTGCTTCGTTTAGACGTTCAAAAGTTAATTTATTTTCTTCTTGTTTCATTGTAATATCTTTTAACATTTTTTGTGATAGAGTTCCTTTAGGTCCTTTTACTGTTACAATTCCATCATTGTTTTCAACAGTAACTCCTTCTGGAACGATAATTACACGATTTCCAATACGGCTCATTTTGACACCTCCTTATATTTTTATATTACCAAATATAAGCTAGAACTTCTCCACCTATATTTTGTTTACGAGCTTCTTTATCTGTCATTATTCCTTTAGATGTAGAAATAATTGCTATTCCTAATCCATTTAACACTTTAGGAATTTCGTCATTCTTTGCATATACGCGAAGTCCTGGTTTGGAAATTCTCTTTAGTCCAGTGATAACTCTTTCTTTCTTATCAGTATATTTTAAAGTTAATATAATTGTTCCTTGAACATTTTCATCAACTATTTTGTAATCTTTAATAAATCCTTCTTCTTTTAAAATTCTTGCGATTTCTTTTTTCATATTAGAAGATGGGACTTTAACTTCTTCATAACGCATTTGATTTGCATTACGAATACGTGTTAACATATCTGCAATTGTATCTGTTACTACTGCCATAATAAATTCCTCCTTTCCAATTACCAGCTTGATTTTTTAATTCCTGGTATTTGTCCTTTATAAGCTAATTCACGGAAGCAAATACGGCATATACCGAATTTACTCATAACTGCGTGAGGTCTACCACAACGAGAACATCTTGTATATTCACGTACTTTAAATTTTTGTGGTCTACTAGCTTTAATTTTCATACTTTTCTTTGCCATAATATTCCTCCATTACTTTCTAAAAGGAATTCCAAGTCCATTTAATAAGTCGAATGATTCCTCATTTGTTTTTGCTGTTGTTACAAATACGATATCCATACCACGAACTTTAACAACATCATCGAAATCTATTTCAGGGAAAATTAATTGTTCTTTAATTCCCATTGTGTAGTTTCCTCTACCATCGAAAGATTTTGGACTAACTCCACGGAAATCTCTAACAACTGGTAATGAGATAGATATTAATTTATCCATAAAGTTATACATGTTATCACCACGTAATGTAACTTTACATCCAATCGATTGTCCTTCTCTTACCTTGAAACTAGCAATTGATTTCTTTGCTTTTGTAACAACTGGTTGTTGTCCAGAGATCTTTGCTAAATCTGCAACTGCAGCTTCTAATAATTTTGAATTACTAGTAGCGTCTCCTACTCCCATATTAATAACTATTTTTTCTAGTTTTGGAACTTCCATAACTGATTTATAATTATATTTACTCATTAAACTTGGAACTACTTCATTTAAGTATTTTTCTTTTAGGCGGTTCATAAGTTACCCTCCTTCCAACTAATCAATCTTTTCATTTGATTTCTTTGTAATTCTTATTTTTTTACCTGTTTTTTCGTCTATAGTATGTCCTACTCTAGTTCTTTTTTTAGTTTTAGGATCAATTATCATAACATTTGATGCATGAATTGGTCTTTCTATTTCTAAAATACCACCAGTTTCTTGTCCATTAGGTTTTTGATGTTTTTTAACAACATGTACACCTTCAACAATAACTTTATTTTCAGCTTTTAATGTTTTAATGATTTTTCCTTCTTTTCCTTTATCAGAACCAGTAGTAACTATAACTTTATCTCCAACTTTTAAGTTCATATTATCCTCCTTATAGTACTTCTTTTGCTAAAGAAACAATTTTCATATAATCTTTATCACGAAGTTCTCTTGCAACTGGTCCAAAAATACGAGTTCCTACTGGACTCTTGTCATCACGAATGATAACACAAGCATTATCATCAAACTTAATATAACTTCCATCTTCACGACGAACGCCTTGACGAGTTCGAACGATAACTGCTTTTACAACTTTTCCATTTGGTACTGCTGAATTTGGAATAGCATTTTTAACTGTTCCAACTACTACATCACCAATGTTACCTGTTTTAACCTTGCTTCCGCCTAAAACACGAATTACTAAAAGTTCACGTGCTCCTGAGTTGTCAGCAACTTTCATACGGCTTTCTTGTTGTAACATAGATTTTCCTCCTTCATTTCATCTAAGCGTTAAATAATAACTGCTTCTTTTACGATTTCTTTTAAATAGAAATGTTTAGTCTTTGACATTGGTCTAGTTTCAACTATACGAACTGTGTCTCCAACTTTTGCGATATTCTTTTCATCATGTACACTATATTTCTTAGAGCTTTTTACTCTTTTATGATATAACGGATGGTTTTTATAACTTTCAACTAAAACGCTAATTGTTTTGTCATTAGTAGCACTAACTACTTTTCCAACGAATTCTTTTCTAATTTTCTTTTCCATTATATACCCTCCTAATTGCTACTTTCACGTTCTTTAAGAACTGTCTTTAATCTTGCAACGGTGTGTCTTAAATCTCTTATTCTAGAAGGCTTTTCTAGGTTTCCTGTTGCTTGTTGGAAACGTAAATTAAATAATTCTTGTTTTGTTTCAACTAATTTAGTATTTATTTCTTCAGTTGATAATTCTCTTATTTCTTTAACCTTCATTTTTTTCACCACCATTTTCTTTCATTACAAATTTTGTAGCTATTGGTAATTTATGAGAGGCAAGACGTAGTGCTTCACGAGCTGTTGCTTCATCAACTCCGGCAATTTCAAACATGATTTTACCTTCTTTAACAACTGCAACCCATCCTTCTACATTACCTTTACCTTTACCTTGTCTTGTACCAATAGGTTTTTTAGTTAATGGTAAGTGTGGGAATATATTAATCCATACTTTACCACCACGTTTCATGTAACGAGTCATTGCTATACGAGCAGCTTCGATTTGATTTGCTGTAATCCAAGCTCCTTCTTTTGCTTGTAGACCGTATTCTCCAAAATGTAATTCTCTATTTCCACGTGATCTTCCTTCGTAAGGTAATCTATGTACACGACGATATTTTGTTCTTGATGGTATTAACATATTAATTACCTCCCTTAGTCTTCTTGTTTAGGATTTCTCCTTTGTAGATCCATACCTTTACACCAATTTTCCCAAATGTTGTATCAGCTTCAGCTGTTGCATAATCAACATCTGCTCTTAATGTATGTAGAGGAATGGTACCTTCAGTGTATCCTTCACTACGAGCCATATCAGCTCCACCTAAACGTCCAGATACTAGTGTTTTGATTCCTTTTGCTCCTGCTTTCATTGCATTTCTAATTGCACGTTTTTGAGCCATACGGAATGATGCTCTATTTGAAATTTGATTTGCAATGGAATCAGCAACTAATTGTGCATTTAAATCTGCTTTTTTAATATCAACGATTGAGATTTGAACATTTTCATCAGCAATCTTTGATAATTGTTTCTTTAGTTTTTCAATTTCTTCTCCACCGTGTCCTATCATAACACCAGGTTTTGAAGTATGAATAACTACTTCACATCTTTTGGCATTTCTTTCTATTTCAACTTTTGCAATTCCGGCATTATTTAAATTTTCTTCTAAGTATTTACGGATTTTAACATCTTTATCTAACATCTTAGAAAAGTCTTTTTTATTAGCATACCATTTTGCTTCCCAGTCTTTATTAATACCAATTCTAAGTCCATTAGGACTAACCTTTTGTCCCATATTGTAACCTCCTAATTAGTTTTTTGTAGCCACTACTATAACTATGTGACTAGTTCTATGATCTCTATGTCCGATATGAGAACGTGAATCGAAGAAATGACGTTTCATAACTGGACCAGCATCTACTCTTGCTTCTTTAACATAAAGTGTAGCAGCATCTGCTCCTTCATTATTAACAGCGTTAGCAATAGCAGAATCTAATACTTTTTTTGTAAGTCTAGCTGACTTGTTATTGACATTATTTAATATGGTTAATGCTTCACCAACATTTTTACCACGGATTAGATCTGCTACTAAACGAGCTCTAATAGGTGATACTCTAAGTCCTCTAGCAATTGCTTTTGCTTCCATATATTTCCCTCCTAGTCATTATTTAGATTATTTCTTGTCTGAACCGTGTCCACCAAATTTACGTGTCAAGGCAAATTCACCTAATTTATGTCCAACCATATCTTCAGTAACATAAACAGGAATAAATTCCTTTCCATTATGAACTGCAAATGTGTGTCCTATAAAATCAGGATAGATTGTGGAACGGCGTGACCAAGTTTTAATGACTTCTTTTTTTCCAGACTCATTTAACTTTTGAACCTTTTTTAGTAATCTTTCAAATACATAAGGTCCTTTTTTTAAACTTCTTGCCATTTTTTAATCATCCTTTCCTATTTACTATTACGACGACGTACGATGAACTTGTCGGATTGTTTTTTCTTACGTGTCTTTAAACCAAGTGCTGGTTTACCCCAAGGTGTCATAGGTGCTTTACGTCCAACTGGTGCACGTCCTTCACCACCACCATGTGGATGGTCATTAGGGTTCATAACAGAACCACGTACTGTAGGTCTTATTCCCATATGACGACTGCGTCCGGCTTTTCCTACTTTTACAAGTGAAGAATCTTCATTACCAACTTCTCCAATTGTTGCCATACATGTTCCTAACACTTTTCTTTGTTCACCACTTGATAGACGAATCATTACATAATTTCCTTCTCTACCAAGGATTTGTGCAGAGCTTCCAGCTGATCTTGCTAATTCTCCACCTTTACCTGGTCTTAATTCAATATTATGAATCATTGTACCAACTGGTATATTCATGATTGGTAATGCATTACCAACTTTAATATCTGCATTTTCTCCAGCAACTACTTGCATTCCAACTTCTAATGTTTTTGGAGCAATAATATATCTTTTTTCTCCATCTACATAATTGATTAATGCAATATTTGCTGTTCTATTTGGATCATATTCGATACTTGCTACAGTACCAGGTACGTTTAATTTATTTCTTTTGAAATCAATAATACGATATTTTCTTTTTGCTCCTCCACCTTGATGACGAACAGTTATTTTTCCTGTATTATTACGTCCACCATTTTTCTTAATAGTTACTACAAGGCTTTTTTCTGGCGTAGTCTTTGTAATATCAGTATTAATTAATGTACTCATTTTTCTACGACCTGGTGTAGTAGGTTTATAGTTTCTAATTGCCATAATTTATTCTCCTCCTTCTAACCAAGTTCAATTGTTTGTCCTTCAGCAAGAGTAACAATAACTTTCTTTGAACGGTTTGTTAATCCTGTGTAACGACCAACTCTTCTTTTTTTAGGTTTTACATTTAATGTTCTTATTGATGTTACTTTTACATTAAATATTTTTTCAATAGCATTTTTTATTTCTATTTTATTAGCTCTTGGATCTACTTTAAAAGTGTATTTACCATTAGCTTTTTCAGTTTGTGATTTTTCAGTTATAACTGGTGCTTTTAAAATCTCTAAGTATTTTGTATCTTTCATTATCTAAGCACCTCCTCAATTTCTTGTAATGCATCTTTTGTTACTACTAATACATCAGTTGCTACAATATCTAAAGCATTAATTTCATTTGCAGTAATTAATACTATTGTAGGAATGTTTCTTGATGCTAAGATTAAATTTTCATCAAGTTCTTTTGCTACTAATAATACTTTCTTATCTGTAAGTTTTAATGTTTCTAAAACGTTAACAAAATCTTTAGTCTTTGGTGTTTTTAATGTAATTTCATCTAAAACAATAATTGCTTTTTCATTTGCTTTATGTGCTAAAGCTGATTTTAAAGCTAATCTTCTTTCTTTACGATTTTGTTTTTTACTGTAATCTCTTGGTACTGGAGTTCCATAATTTCCTCCGCCTACCCATTGAACAGCTCTAATTGAACCTTGACGAGCACGTCCTGTTCCTTTTTGTCTCCATGGCTTTCTTCCACCACCGCTTACTTCAGAGCGATTTTTTGTTTTATGTGTTCCTTGTCTTAATGATGCTCTTGTTAAAATTACTGCATCATACAAAACTTTGTCATTTGGGGTAATTCCAAATATTTCTTCATTTAAGTTAATGTCATTTACTTTTTCACCTTTTAGATTTAAAAGTTCTACTTTTTTCATCTACGATTCCTCCTTTCATCACATTTTTTATTTCATATAAATTATAAGTTTTTAAATTTGTGATGATTATTCTTCAACTGTTGTTTCTTCAGTTGGTGTTACAGTTTCTTCTGCAGGTTCTTCCTTAGTCTCTATGTAAGTAATTAAATCAGCAGGTTCATTTTTTTGATTAGGCTTTTTTACTGCAGTACGAATCATAACTAATGATTTCTTTGGACCTGGAACATTTCCTTTAACTAAAATGACATTATTTTCTGTATCAATTGAGATAATTTCAAGATTTTGAACTGTTCTTGCAACATTACCCATTTGACCTGGCATTTTCTTACCTTTTAATACGTGCATTGGTAACATAGTACCTAATGAACCAACACCTCTATGGTATTGTGAACCATGTCCCATTGGACCAGTTGATTGATTATGACGTTTAATAACGCCTTGGAAACCTTTACCTTTACTGATTCCGCTTACATCAACTATTTCTCCTTCACTGAAAACCTCTGAAGTAAGTGTTTGACCTAAAGTATAATCATTAACATTTACTCCTCTAATTTCTCTTAAGAAGCGCTTAGGTTCAGTGTTAGCTTTCTTTGTATGACCTATTTGTGGTTTATTGCTTAGGTTTTCTCTAATTGTTTGAGTTCCTAATTGAATAGCGTCATATCCATCTTTTTCTACTGTTTTGATTTGAGTAACAACATTTGGTTCTACTTCAATAACAGTAACTGGAATTAACTTACCATTTTTTGTAAAAACTTGAGTCATTCCAATTTTTTTACCTAAGATTCCTTTCATTATTATTTCCTCCTAATTAATTTGTCTTGATTTCAATATCTACTCCGCTTGGTAAATCTAAATGAGCTAACGCATCAATAGTTTCCTTGCTAGGATTCTTGATATCAATAAGTCTTTTGTGTGTACGCATTTCAAATTGTTCACGTGAATCTTTGTATTTATGAACAGCTCTTAGAATTGTGAATTTTTCAATTTCAGTTGGTAGTGGAACTGGTCCTGAGATTTTACCACCTGATCTTTTAATAGTTTCAACAATTTTAGTAGCAGCATTATCAAGTATTCTGTGATCATATGCTTTTAATCTAATACGAACTTTTTCTGTTGACATTTTAAAATCCTCCCTTCGCCTATATCTGGTATAGACTCGCTCCGTGCAAATAACCCGATTCCAAATTAACAACTTAACCTGGTGTATCGACAACCTCACACATCTACGCAGTCACACGTATTTAATTATAACACAGTAATATCAATAAATGCAACAATTTTTTTAATTATTTTTTTGATTTTTTTACTATACTTAATTAAATAAAAAAATAAGTCCTTTTATGAACTTAATCTTATGGTTTTTTATTTTCTTTAAGACCAATCTTCTTTATAGAGGCTGGCATTACACAGTTTTTACCAAATTTATTATTTATCTCATCTAGTATCTGTTGAAATTTATCATCTTCTTCTGAATCCGCTTCATCAAATAATGTGATTTGTTTTTCTTTTTGTTTTTTGAATCCACTAAGTCTTATACCTATTAACCTGATAGCCTCACCTCGCCAAGTGTTTTCTAGTAGATCTACTACAGCTTTATATACATCAGTTGCTATATTAGTGGGGGATGATAATTTCATTTGTCTTGTATAATTTTGAAATATATTGTTTCTATATATTATAGTAACAGTTGTTGCATACTCATTTTGTTTTCTTAATTCACGAGTTACTTCTTGTGATTGAATAAATAATTCTTCTTTTAATTTTTCTATTTCTTTATAATCATAGGGTAATGTTTTTGTTGTACTAATACTTCTAGTTTTAGCACTTCTTGGAGCAACCACACTTTCATCTATTCCATTAGCGGAATTTTTAAGAAACTCTGCTTGATTTTTAAAATATTTTTTTAAAATGGATATATCGACTGTTGCTAAATCCTTTATAGTAATAATTTTATATTTATTTAACTCTTGTGTTGTCTTTTTGCCAACCATAAATAAATCACCCACTGGTAATGGCCACAGTTTTTCTTCTATCTCATTTTTAAACAAGGTATGAACTTTATCTGGTTTTTCAAAATCAGAAGCCATCTTAGCGCATAATTTATTATTTCCTATGCCAATATTAACCGTAAAACCATATTTTTCTCTTATTTCATCTTTAACATGTTTTGCTAGCTCTAAATAATCTTTGTAAAGAAAGTTAGTACCTGTCATATCTAAAAAGCACTCGTCAATAGAATATCTTTCTATATTTGGGGTGTACTGAGTTAAGTAGTTATACATTAAATCAGATTGTTCATGGTACCATTTATGATTCGGTTCAAAGACTTGGAGGTTTCGACATTTTCTTTTTGCAGAGTAAATAGTCTCAGCTGTCACTACTCCCATCTTTTTAGCAATTGGAGATTTCGCTAATACAATTCCATGTCTTTTAGATTCATCTCCACCTATTATGGATGGAATTTTTCTTATATCTTGTTTATAGCCATTTTTTAAAAGATATACAGCTGTCCATGATAAAAAAGCATTATTAACATCAATATGAAAAATTATCCTCTCCATAACTTCCTCCTGTTAATATAATTATATTATTTTTTTATTTTAACTTCAATCGAACATAGTCCAAAATTAGTAAATTCATGGTTTACATATATTTTTAAAGAAATAGAACATAATAATATTGGTGGTGTTATTATGAATAAATATGAAGTTAATATTTATGACCAAATCGCTAAAAACATTAAGAAGTATAGAAAAGAAGCTGGCATCACACAAGCAGTACTAGCTGAACGTGTTGGCGTTTCACATGAATTTATTAGAAGAATAGAATCAAAAAAAGGTGCAAAAACTTTTTCTATAGATACAATTTGGAAAATATCGTTGGCAGAAAATATTGATGTAGGTAAGTTATTTGAAATTGATATTGATGAACTTAATAATAATAATAATAAGAATTAAATATAGAGAAATACTTATATTTAATTCTTTTTTTATTGTAAGTTTTATTTTTTCTTAACTTTGTTTTTCATATATTCTTCATACGGAATAGGAGTAAATTCAAAATGTTCTCCATCTCTTGACCATAAATGAATTTTATTTTCATGTCCCACATATATAACATGATCTATTTGAGGTTTATCATAAGTTGTAACAATTTTAGTTATTTCATCTCCTCCTAAATAACCATTTCTAATATTTATGTATTCACGAATTTCGTCATTTGTCATACTACTTCTCCTCTATTTTATTATTAAACTCTGACCTGTCATTTCGATTGGTTTTTTGATATTCATAATTTCTAGTATAGTTGGAGCTATATCTCCTAATTTGCCAGGTTTCAGTATTATATTATTCATAGTAACTATAAATGGAACGGGATTTGTCGTATGTGCAGTTAAAACATTTCCAGATTTATCTAACATTTCTTCACAATTACCATGATCGGCAGTTACTAATAATACACCATCTAATTCTTTTACTTTGTTATAGATTTTTCCTAGATTATAGTCCATTGCCTCTATCGCTAAAATAGCTGCTTTAAGAGAGCCTGTATGTCCTACCATATCACCATTTGCAAAATTTAATACTATAAAATCAAAGTTATCAAGTTCAGTTAATAGTTTTTCTGTTACTTCATCGACACTCATTGATGGTTTTAAATCATAGGTCGCCACTTTAGGTGATGGTATCAATATTTTTTCGCAACCATTCAATTTCTTTTCTATACCACCATCAAAGAAGTAAGTAACATGTGCATACTTTTCTGTTTCAGCAATTCTAAGTTGTGTTTTTCCTAAACTAGAAAGATATTCTCCTAATGTATTATTTAATTTTTCTAATTCAAATGCATTAGTACAAATTACTTCATCACTAACTTTCATCATTGTCGCTAACTTTAAGTTTGAAAATCTCTTAACAGGAAAATCGTTAAAGCTATCATTAGTAATTGCAGAAAACAATTCTCTAAGTCTATCCGGTCTGAAGTTAAAAACAATTAGGCCGTCATTATCTTTTAGAGGCTTTTCTTTACCTAAAACAGCAGGTATAACAAATTCATCTGTTATATTTCTTTCATTTGTACTTATTATTAAATCCTGATAGGTTGAGAACTTTTCTCCTTCTCCATTAACTATGGCATTATAGGCAAGTTCAATTCTATCCCATCTATTATCTCTATCCATAGCATAGTATCTTCCCGAGATAGTGGCAATAGTACCAATATTTGTTTCTTTAATCTTATCATCTAACATTTTTAGATATTTTTCTTTTAGATTAGGAAGTGTATCCCTGCCGTCTAGGAATACGTGATAACATACATTAGTAATATTTTGTTGTTTGCACATATCAATTAAAGCAAATAAGTGATTAATATGTGAATGAACTCCGCCATCACTTAATAGGCCAAATATATGTAATGTTGAATTATTTTCTTTAACGTGATCCATTACATTTAATATTTGTTTATTTTGGAAAAATTCTTTATCTTCTATCTTTTTATTTATTAACTCTAATGGCTGATACACTATTCTTCCAGCACCTATATTCATATGACCAACTTCACTATTTCCCATTTGGCCATTAGGTAGTCCCACTTCTTGTCCCGAAGCACTTAAAGTAGTATGAGGATAGTTTTCCCATAATTCATTAAAGATTTTATTGTTGGCTTGTTTTATGGCATTTCCATATTTTTCTTCTCTTATACCATATCCATCTAATATAGCTAAAACAACTGGTTTCATAAATTCTCCTTTATATTTCGATATTTTCTAAACAGAATGCAGCATATACCGGTATATATCTGACATCTTTTTTTGTAGAAAAATTATTTTCTGTAATTCTATATGCTTGAAGTGTTGTGTATTTTTTCATGAATACGGAAAGTGACTTTGCTTTTGACATTGTTTTTGTCGCAATCTCAATAGGAATTATCTTTCCCATTCTATTTTGAATTACAAAATTCACTTCGGCTTTTCCTGCTGATTGATAATAATATAATGAGTAACCTGATTCTATTAAGGATTTAGCCACATGATTTTCATATAATATTTCTTTAATATTTTCATCAGTTATTAATTTTTTACTATTTAGGTTTAGCATTGAAAATAGTAGGCCATCATCTGGTAAATATAGTTTAAAACTATCTATTTCTCTACAGCTACTTAATGGAGATCTGATATCTTTTACTTTATAGCTGCGATATGCCAATTGATTATTGACTAAATAGTTGATAGCACTTTCATATTCTTTAGCTCTTTTTCCATCACCGATTAATCCATATTGAAATTTCTTGTTTTCTTTTAAAAGTTGATTTGGAATAGACGTTAAAACTTCTAACCCTCTTGGTATATCAATTAAATTTTTTAAAGTAACTAACTCTTTTTTATAACAATCTAGGATTTTTTGTTTTATAGCATCTATTTCGTATTCACTAGCTCCTTTTATATATTCTTTAATAACTTCTGGGAATCCACCAGTGATTAGATACTCTTGAAATAGTTCAATAGCCACTTTATGAAACGGACAAGTCTTATGTTTTTTGTATGATTCTTTAATTAATTCAGCTAAACTTTTCTCATCTCTAGCCCATAGATATTCTTCAAAATCCATTTCATTCATACTTTTAAATTGTAATTCTTCTCCTTTAAATAAGGTAAGATTATCTCTTTTTGATGTAATTAAGATAATATGATATTTACTACGTTCACTGCCAAATAGTTTTACTCCTTTAACGATATCTAGATCATTAACATTATCTAATATGATTAATGTATCTTCTTTTAGAACAGTTTCTCCAGATATTAAAGATAAGTTTAAAATTATTTTTTCGGTAGATTTTTCCTTTTGGAATAGTTCTAAGAGTTGTTTATTATTATCAGTATTGAAATAAACTGTGTTTTTATATTCCTTTTTACCGAATTCTAAAGCTGTAAATGTTTTTCCTATTTGTTTTGGTCCATATATAAGAAGCGGCTTTCTAAGAATATCTTTTTGCCATTTTTGCAAGAATACTTCTATCTTTCGTTCCATAAAGTGTATCCTCCAATCATATTTTACAAATTAAGTATACTTTCATTTTATAAAATAGTCAATATTACTGCTTATGAAATTTATTAAAAAAAAGACCATACTTTTAAAATGATTTTATTCATTTAGTACTAGTCTAGTTCATTGATGGTTTATTAAATTCTAATCTTAATTTATCAGCTACTGTAACAATAAATTCAGAGTTAGTTGGTTTGGCTTTATCAATATCAACACTATGTCCAAATATATCTTCCATAAGTTGCCAATTACCTCTATTCCAACTTACTTCAATTGCATGTCTTATAGCTCTTTCTACTCTAGAAACTGTTGTGTTATATTTTTTCGCAACTTCAGGATATAATTCTTTTGTTATTCCTCCTACTACATCAGGGTTTTCATATACCAATGTAACTCCTTCTCTTATATATTGATAACCTTTTATATGTGATGGTACACCAAGTTCATGTAGAGTTTTTGTAATTGATATTTGTAAGTTGTTATGATAAACATCTATTGTTTTACCAGCTAGTTTAACACCTTCTACAACTTCTACAATTCTTCTTTCTAAATCTTCTAATTCAAACGGTTTTAATATGAAGTAACTAACACCTAATTCAGATACTTTTCTGATCATATCTTGAGTATTATAGGATGTTAATACTATTACCTTTTTATCTATGCCTTTCTTCTTCATGAATTCTAAGACACTAATTCCATCTTTATTAGGCATGATTAAGTCTAATATAATAAGATCAAATTCATCTTTTCTTTTATCGATTAATCTCATTCCTTCGGCTCCGTCATTTGCCTCCATTACAATTTTAATGTCTGCGTGATCACTAAAATATTCTTTAATCATTTTTACTAGTTCTTTATTATCATCAACTATTAAAACTCTTGTTCTTTCCATTTGTTCTCCTCTCATGTACTACAACTGCCACGCAAGTATAATTATATAACATTATTTAAAAAATTGGTAGAGAAAAAAAAGACAACTTTTGTCGAATTGTCTAATTTTCTAGTATATTGATAAATTTTTCTAATTTTTCTGGTATAAGACTTAACTCACCTAGAAGATAGCCATCTATTTTAGAAGATGTTTTTAGTGCTTTTATAGTTTCTTCATTAACACTTCCGCCATATAGAACTTCGTTAATTTCAAGATTGTTTTTTAATAAATTTGCAGTTTTTTCTATTTCTTCCCAAGTTGGAGTTAATCCGGTTCCAATGCACCAAATAGGTTCATAAGCAATTATAATTTTTTTGATATCTTTTGTTGTTAAATCGCTTAATATTAATTGAGCTATTTTTAAAAGTTTATCGTTAGAGTTATTTTGGCGTTCTTCTTTTGTCTCACCAACACATAGAATTGGGGTAATGTTTTCATTTAGAAGAAGTTTTATTTTTTGTTTTATATCTTCTATAGTTTCATTACATTCTTTTATTCTTTCATGATGACCAACTAAGACATATTTTACTCCTAATGATTTTAATTGCTTAGCTGATACTTCTCCGGTATGGGGTCCCATTTCATATTTACTAACATTTTGGCTTCCAAGTATGATTTTATTTGTAGAAATACTTGATAAATAAATAGAACTTGGACAAATAATTAAGTTATTACTACTATTTAATTTTTCTAACTTGTTTATATAGTCCTTAAATTCTTCTTTTGTAAAATTACATTTATTATTTAATACTATCTTCATTTTTTTCATCCTTTGTTTTTTTCTTTTTGAATAATCTCATTATTACTGAAGGAATATCTTTTTTATTGTCAAAGTTTTCTATAGCTTTATTATAGACAACTAAAACATTTTTACCAAATTCTTCTATAGAGTATTTTTTAGCAGTTAGTATTGCCTGATTTGATAGGCTATCTACTTGTCTTTTATCTTTTGATATTTCATCTAGTAATTTAGCACATTCTTCTTCTGTTTTAAAAAATCTTCCATTTAGTCTATCTATTACCATTGTTTGAAAAGCTTCATCTTCTATGCATACTGCTGGTAATGATGCTGCCATTGCTTCAATAACAGTTAATCCTTGCGTTTCTGTTAAGGAAGCTGTTATAGCTACATTGGCTGAGTGATAATAATACGGCATATCTTCCCAAGGCACTCTACCAACAAATTTCACAGAATTTTTCAATTTTAATGAAGCTGCCAGTTCTTCATAAGTATCTTTATCAGGGCCATCGCCAACAAGCATTAATTTAATATTTTTATTTTTAACATATAGCATACTTCTTAGTAGGAACTCAATATTTTTTTCTTGTGCCATTCTTCCTACAAATATAACTACAAAATCACTTTTCTTGTAGCTGAGAGATTTTTTTATTTTTTCTAACTTAGGCACATCTAAGTTTTTTTTATAAAATCTTTTTGAATCTATTCCTGTTGGTACTATATATATATCTTTATCATAATGATATTCTTTTCTAAACATATGATAAGTTTTTATTGTTGGTACTATAAAGGCATTGGCAGTTGTATCACAGTAAAATTTTGATAAATATTCAACAGCTTTTTTAATACCTAGGTCAAAGTATTTATGATTTCTTGAAACATAATAAGTATAATCTTTATACATAGTATGATATGTATGTACTAGAGGAATTCCAAATTGTTTAGCTAATAATCTCGCAAAGATACCTACACTTAATTCTGTATGTGAATGAATAACATCTAGTTTCCATGATTTAATTTTATTTACTACTCGTAATGGATAAATACTAGCGGCTCTATAGTCATATATCCCTAAAGGAATTCCAGGGATTTTTAGTATTTTATTTTCCTCATCATAATCATATGTTGTAGCATCTTGTCCTAGTGTTACGACATAAACTGTATGACCTAATTTTTCTAAAGAAGTTTTCAAGGTTTCTACACTTGTAGAAACTCCATTTATATATGGAGGATAAGAATCTGTAAATAGACCTACTCTCATTACTAATCACCTTTCTTTTCTAAACTTAATGCAAGAGCTCCTACTATCATTCCTAAATAATATGTTATGAATCTCCAGATCAATAAACAGGTTGAAATGATATTTTTATTTAAGAAATTACCGAAGAATTGTAAAAATCCATATTCAATCCCGCCACTAGCGCCAGGTATAGGAACAAAAGCCCCCATTATTAAAACATAAGCAGATGAAGTTAATGTTTCCATTAAATTAATACTAGTATAATCATGTAATGCATACACAATAAAAAGTGGAATGCTGTACAATAAGGTTAAGCTAATAAAATTTAATAATACACCGCCTATAAATAATCTTTTTCTTTTTCTAAGTCTCTTTGCACTTTCATGAAATTTTTCTAATTTAATACGCCAATTTTCTGTAGCTAATGACTTATCTTTTATGATATGAAATTTACTTAAAATATTTATAATTAAAACTGTAAAAAATCTAGTTAGTTTTTTAGAAAAAGTTATTATAAATAATCCTATTGCAACTAAAACATTAATTGCAAAACCGATTAGAATTAGTTCTTGTAAAATTGGTACTTTAGGAAATATATGAAATATTGAGTTATATCCTACAGCAATTATTCCGTATAATACTAATGAAGTTTGATAAAAAATGAAGTTTTGAATTATAATGTTTGTTGCACTTGTCGTAGGTATATCATGTTCAGTTAACATATATATTTCCATTGGTTGTCCGCCTGATGAAAATGGTGTTATACCATTGAAAAACTGAACGATAATATTGTGTTTTATTGATTCCATTAGGGTGAATTTTTTCTTGTTATTTACAGTTCTATAGATAACATATGCTTTAATTGAAATTGACAGAAAAAAGATAACAATAGCTAAAACTATAAATTTATAATCCATTGTTTTTAGTGCCATAATTACAGAATGTAGGTTATCTTTTAAAATAAAATAAAGAATTAAAAAAGTGATTAATAATAAAATAATAGTATTCTTTTTTATATTTTTTATTATTTCCATTTTCTTGTCCTTTCTATTTCATTTTCTAGAGGTTTCTCTTTAATAAATTCTATAGTATCTGTGCCTTTTCCTAGTGATTCGAAACCGTTTTCAATTAAATTAGCTATTAGATTATCATCGCTACTATCTATTGATACAAACATTTCTTCTAAGGATAACACATTAAATATATATACGCTAGAAGCAGCAATTATTTTTCTTTTTGATTTTTCTATTTTTGGATAGGTGACATTGGCTATCTTTCTATCTTTTTCATACTTTATTAGACAAAAATCTGATATTTTAT
The DNA here is from genome assembly GCA_934162665.1 of uncultured Bacilli bacterium. Taxonomy (GTDB): domain Bacteria; phylum Bacillota_I; class Bacilli_A; order RF39; family UBA660; genus RUG14670. The sequence continues at coordinate 124,429 of CAKPJN010000002.1, read as the reverse complement.
TATTCTTTGTAAGAAATAAAGATATGGTATTTTCATTTGAAGTTGTTAATCTATTATTATATTCTTTTTTTGTATATTTTTCTTTTACATCTTCTAAATACTTTGATGTGGTATTTAAAAGATTATTTTTTTGTTCAAATTCTTTATAAAGTGTTATGTGATTTTCATTATATGGATCTGCAATAAAAACATCAGTCTTTAACAATTTTACCACCTACTTAATTATTTTTAGTCCAGGTAACTCTTTTCCTTCTAAATATTCAAGTGTTGCGCCACCTCCAGTTGATGCATGATAAAGTTTATCTTTTGTTTTACTGATAGATGCAGCCGCAACAATATCTCCACCACCTAAGATGGTTTTAATATTATTTTTAGCTAAATATTTTAAAATATTCGTAGTTGCTTTTTTATAATTAGAAAATTCATATACGCCTAATGGACCGTTCCATAGTACCATTTTAGCATCTTTTAAATATTTTTTAAATATTTTAGTGCTTTTTGTTCCAATATCTAATCCCATATCATCATATTCTAGGTCAGTGATATCTTTTTCGATTGGAATAGTATTTGAATATTCTTTAGATGTCATAACATCAACTGGCAATATTATTTTTTCTGGATACTTTTCTATTAGTTTGATGCAGAAATCTAAATTATCTTTATCAACAATTGAATTTCCCACTTCAAATCCTTCTGCTTCTAGAAAAGTAAAGGCCATGCCACCACCTATTAAGATTTTATCAGCTTTAGTAACTAATTCTTTAATTACTCCTATTTTGTCTTCTACTTTTGAACCGCCTAATATTACTATAAATGGATTTTCAGGACAATTTAGTTCACTTAAAGCATTTAATTCTTTTTCAATTAATAGACCAATTGCTGAAGGAAGATAAGTCGCAATACCAACATTAGAGGCGTGAGCTCTATGTAGGGTACCAAATGCATCATTGATAAACACTTCACCTAAGGATGCCCAATATTTACCTAATTCTTCATCATTAGTACTTTCTTTTTTTCCATCTAAATCTTCATATCTAGTATTTTGAATTAAAATAATATCCCCATTTACCATTTTATTTATAGCTGTTTCTAATTTTTTACCTCTTGTTTCGTCAATAAATTTTACTTTTTTATCTAGTAGTTTTTCTAATCTTTTAGCTATAGGTTTTAAATTGTTTTTCTCTTTATCACTTTCTTCTTTGATTCTACCTAGGTGTGATAGTAAAATGATTTTACAGTTTTTGTCTAGGCAATACTTAATAGTTTCTAGACTTTCTTTAATTCTTGTATCATCTAAAATTTTTCCATTTTCTAAGGGAACATTAAAGTCACATCTAATTAATACTTTTTTTTCTTTAATATCTATATCTTTTATTGTCTTCATAGTCATTCTCCTTATATAATGATTATAACATATTTAGGTTATATTTAAATATTAAATTAATAGGGATATACTGATATTTTAAAGTAAATAAAAACATCTTTTCTCAATGGTTATTGATTATAGATGTTTTTATCTTTTATTTTAAAAATTATTTTTCTATTAGATATTTAGCGGTTCTTACCATTTGAGCAGTATAACCCATTTCGTTATCATACCAAGATACAACCTTTACTAATTGTTTTCCATCTACATTTAGTATATTAGTAGAAAGTCCATCAACTAGTGAACCACAGCGTCTATCTATTACATCACTTGATACTATCGGATCCATTGTGTATTGTAATGTTTCGTTTTGGGCTTCTTTAAAAGCGTTATTAATTTCTTCTACTGTTGTTTCTTCTTTTAATTCTAAAACTAAATCAACAACTGATCCTGTTGGTACAGGAACTCTCATAGCCATTCCTTCTAGTTTGCCATCTAAGTTAGGACAAACTTTTCCAATAGCTGATGCAGCTCCAGTTGATGCTGGTACTATATTTGCTGCACAAGCTCTACCACGACGTGCATTTATACCTTTTTTATGAGCAATATCTAACGTTGCTTGATCATTTGTATAGGCATGTACTGTTGTCATGTAACCTTTTATGATTCCAAACTTTTTATCTAATACATCTACAACTGGAGCTAGACAGTTAGTAGTACAACTAGCAGCAGAAATAATTTGTTCTTCGCCAGTTAGTGTTTTATGATTAACATTATAAACTATTGTTTTTAAATCTCCTTTAGCAGGTGCTGAGATTATTACTTTTTTTGCTCCGGCTTCTATATGAGCCATTGATTTTTCTTTGTCTGTAAATAGACCAGTACATTCCATAACTACATCTATTTCTAGTTCTTTCCATGGTAAATTTATAGGTTCTTTTTCAGCATAAACTTTTATATGTCTAGTACCTACTACAATATCATTTCCTTCATATGTTATTTCATCTATCCGATAGTTTCTATGATTAGTATCATATTTTAGTAGATAAGCCAATTGTTCAGCATCTGTTAAGTCATTAATCGCAACTACTTCAAAATTAGGATCTTCTTCCATTAATCTAAATACTAATCTTCCTATTCTTCCAAATCCATTAATCGCAACTTTTATCATTTTAAATCTTCCTTTCTAATCGCTGAAGCAACTATCTCCAACAAATTCTCTTAATATAGAATCTTTTGGAATAGCGTCTGCAGGTATTGGCAAAAACAATCTTAAAAAATTAATTAATCGTTTTGCTTCTTCATAATACTCTGAATCACTTGGTACTGAGTATAAAAGTGGCTCTACATATGTCTTTAATACTCCTATTTCATATATTAATGCTGAATTAAAAGTATAATCAGCTTCATCTTGAAATGGGAAAATATATTTTTCTTCACCAACTCTTACACTTGGCCAAATCTTTAAAGTGTGTTCTACATCATAATTTCTAGTTCTATTATCTCTTATTATTCTTCTTAATAATCTATTATCTGTTGTTGAAATTCTATTATGATCATCAACATTTAATTCAGTTAGTGGGCAAATATATATTTTATATTTTTTATCTCTTGGAATATTAGTTAATATTTTTTTATCTAGGGCATGAATTCCTTCTATAACTAAGATATCTTCATCTTCTAACTGTAATTCCTTTTTATATTCTTTTTCACCTAGAGAAAAATTATACGTTGGAATTTTAACTTTCTTATTATTTAATAATTCCTCTATTTGTTTATCAAATAGTTTTAAGTCTAGAGCCTCTAAACATTCATAGTCAGGATTTCCATTTTCATCAACTGGATTTTTGTCTCTTTCTACAAAATAATCATCCATAGAAAGAACTTTAGGATTTAGACCAAAACTTCTTAAATACATACATAGTTTTCTTGATGTTGTTGTTTTTCCCGATGATGATGGCCCAGCGATTAGAACTATTTTTAAGCTTTTTCTTTTATCATTGATATTTTTAGCTAAGTTTAGTAATTTATTACTTTGAAGTGTTTCATCTATTCTTATTAATTCATTGATTTTACCACGTGATACTACTTGATTTAGGTCTACGGAATTTTCTATTTTCATAATTTTAGCCCAATCATGATATTCTTTGAATGTTTCAAACATATGGGGATGATGAACATATTCTTGTATCTTATTTTTTATGTATGGTGTTGGAAAACGTAGAACAAATCCATTATCTTTTATGTAAGTCAAATCAAAGTCTTTTAAATAACTAGTAGAAATAGGCATGTAGTTATAAAAGTAATTATACATATTTCCTAATCTATATAATGTAACATAAGTATTAGTGTTGTATTTCATTACACCAGCTTTTACAAAATCTTCAATATCTTCAAAATATCCCATTGATTCTAATCTATCAACAGTAACTTTTGTAATTGGGATATCAGCTTTGGCGATACCTGTCATTTCTTTTTTTATAGTATCTAATTTTCCTTCTGTTAATTTAAAATTAGTTTCTATATAGATTCCTTTATCTAAGGAATGTTTAACTATTATGTTTGCCGATTGTCCATATAACTTTCTTACAGCATAAACTAATAAATATGTAAGTCCACTAATATGAGTTCTATTTCCTTCACGAGTAGTTAAGTCAAGAAATTCTATAGTACTATCCTCATCAACAATCTCATTTAATTCTTTAATTCTATTATTTACTTTAGCTAGTAAGATAGGATACTTATATTTGGATTCAAAATCTTTCGATATTTCTTCTAAAGTAATACCTCTACTATATTCATACTCTTTTTCATTAATATTTAAAATTATTTTATCTAACATATTATCACCCTTTTATTCTATTATTACAATTGTATCATAATTTATGCTTTTAGGATATTCTTTTAATAAGTTCATTTATACAGTTAGAGCTTGATTCATTGCTTAAATTTCATTATATATAAACCATTATTTTATATCTTATTATTTTGATTTTTATTATTATTCTTCATCTAATTTAATTAACTCAGGATTACTATTGGATTCAGATTGCATCTTATCTAATAGTTCTTTTAGTTTCTTCTTGAATTCTTGTTCTTCATCATCTATTAATCCCATATGATAAATTTTTTCTATTTGATCGTGATTAAACATTAAACCTTGTTTTGGGTCAAGAGCTCCTTCTGGATATATACAACCTAGATAATCATACATCTTATTTTGATCATCTTCTGGTACTATACAAAATCCAGTTATCATTACTCTTTTTTCTCCTCCTTCTAACATTACTACTGTACCTATTGGTAAATATTTTTCCTTTATTTGCTCGTTCATTTTATTTTCCTCCCATTTAATTATTTTTTTAAATCAAATATTAATAGATAAACCTTCTTACCTTATAGTAAAATATTATCACATTTTGTTATCTTTGTATACGTATAAGTAGGTTTACTTTACATTATAATATATATAGGTGATAAAAATGAATTTAGTTCCTGTAATTATAGAAAAAGAAGCAGGCGGTGAACGTAGTTATGATATATTCTCTAGGTTATTAAAAGAGAGAATTGTTTTTATTAGTGGTGAGATAAATGATTCGTTAGCTAATAGTATAATAGCTGAACTTTTATATTTAGACTCTGTTAACCATGATGATATTTCTATCTATATAAATTCTCCTGGTGGTTCTGTTACTTCTGGTATGGCCATTTATGATACAATGAATTTTATACAGAGTGATGTATCAACTATTTGTTGTGGGATTGCTGCTAGTATGGCTGCATTTCTACTTTCTAGTGGAACAGTTGGTAAACGTTATGTTTTACCTAATGCTGATGTTATGATTCATCAACCTTTAGGTGGAGCTGAGGGACAAGCTACTGATATAAAAATCGCTTCTGATAGAATAGTTGATATTAGACATAGACTTAATAAAATACTTGCTAAAAATACTGGGAAGGCTTTAAAGAAAATAGAAAAAGATACCGAACGAGATAATTATATGAATGCAGATGAGGCTGTTAGTTATGGATTAGTTGATTCAGTTATAAAAAAAATAGCTTCATAATGAATGTGTTTATTTAATATATTTGAATATATCTAAGATAGTATTATAAGTTTAATTTGTTCGATTGTTTAGCATAATAATTTATAGTATACTTTTATTAGGAGATACTAACTGTTGAGTACTTGCCAACTTTCTTGTAGAAAGTGGCTTGATATTTATGAAGAAAAATGATTTACTAATCTCATTTCTAATACTAATTATCATTTTATTAATAGTCTCTTTAATGATTCTATGTATAAAAAAATAGTACTCAATTTACTTGCGTAAATTAAGTACCTACTTAATTATTTAAGGTAAGTACTCAACAAGCGAAAGTTAAGTATTTCCCTTTTTTATTTTATGCCAGTTTCCTTGACATATTCATAATATCACAAAAAGTCGTTTTTTTCAGGCTTATCATATGTTATTCTTTAATTTTTCAGCTAATTCTTTTATTTTTCTAAATCTATGATTAAGCCCTGATTTAGTTATAGTTTTTCCTGTTTCAATACTAATTATTTCACTTAGTTCTTTTAATGATGACTCAGGATACTTTAAGCGATATTCTAATGCTTCTTTTGTTTTGTCATCAAGTAAGCTTTCTCCTAGATTATCTTTGATGATTTTTATTTGATCAAGTTGAGCTAAGGCAGATGATACAACTTTATCTGTGTTAGCTTGTTCACAATTATTAAGCCTATTGGCTTTATTTTTTTGTTCATGATAAATACGTACATTTTCAAAGTATAATACAGCTTTATTAGCATGAAGGATTTTTAAATAATCACTAATTTTTTCTGCTTCTTTAATATAAATCATATACCCTTTATCACGAGTTAACATTTTAGCATTTAAGTCAAATATATTTAATAATTTTTGAATAAATACTGCTTCATTTGGTTTTGATATTAATAATTCCATATGATATCTAGATGTTTTTGGATCATTAATACTGCCAATACATAAAAATGCTCCTCGTAAATACGCTCTTATTTCTTCATTTGCGCCAACTATATATGTTGGTGGTGTTTCTAAGTAATTATTATTTTCATCTAAATAACCTAAATCTTTTAAGATAAAGTTTAGATTTTCTTTTAATGTTAGTAAATATAATTCCTTCTTACTGAAGTTTAGATTTTCTTTTACTTCTTTTTTTATATCTACTTCATATATATCTTTAAATAGTTTTATTATTTTAGTAGCAATGATATTATTTTCAGTAGTTAGACATAGAGTATCATTATTAATATAGCCGTTGTTTCTTACAATACCAGATAGTTCAGCAATTGATTCAGATTTAGTTCCTTCGATTTGAGAAATTTCATTTTTTATTTGAGTAGTAAATGACATGTTATTTCCTTAATAAATATGAGAATATAATAGAACTTAATTTAATACTATCATGTCTCAACATATTATCTTCAATAATAACTAAATCATCTTCTATTAATTCTGTATTTAATTTCTCTATTTTGGCATAGTCTATTTTTACTAAATCTTTTTGTTCTTCTGTTTCATATTTTTTTAATATTTCTTTATCTATTTTGGAATTGCTTGCGATTACGGTATCTATTTTTCTTGGTGTTAAATATTTATTAAGCAATTCTATGTGATCTCCTACTGTAAAATTATCTGTTTCACCTGGTTGTGTTACAGCATTGCATAAATAAATAATTGGGACAGATGTTTTAGAAAGAGTCTCTTTAACATCTTTACAAATAATATTAGGTAGAATACTGGTATATAAACTACCCATACTAAAGATTATTAAGTCAGCCTCAGATAAAGCTGTTAATACTTCTTTTAATACTTTTGGTTCTTCTTTATAAAAGATTTTTTCAAACTGTCTATTAGCCGCAGTTATCTCTGACTCACCTTCTATGATATTTCCATTTTTATCTTCTGCCATCAATGTTAAATTACTATCTTCAGAAATAGGTAGAACTGTGTGTTTAACATCTAATAATTTACTTAGGCTAGCAATTGATTCTTTTAATGATCCCGTAATATCTAACATAGATGTTAAGATTAGGTTTCCTACAGCGTGACCATTTAAGTCACTTGATGTTTTAAATCGATAATTCATCATTTCTTTTATTGGTTCATCTATTTCTGATAATGAGGTGATTACTTTTCTAATATCTCCTACGGCAGGGGTTTTGAATTCTTTTCTTAATTTTCCAGTTGACATTCCATTATCTGATACTGTTATTACTGCAGTTATATCTACTGGAAACTTTTTTAAACCTTTTAAAAGATAAGAAAGGCCAGTACCGCCTCCCAATACTACTATTTTTTTATTCATTAATATTCACCTGTTTCATGTTATATAAATACTTTTCTTTGTCTTTTTTCATTTGATTATAAAAGAATATTATTATTCCTACTATAATGAAAATTATTGATACAAGTTGAGCTGTTTTTATTGGTCCTAACATAAGACTGTCTGTTCTTAAGCCCTCTATTATAAGTCTAGCTATTCCATACCAAACTAAATAAAATCCAGTTAGTTGTCCTTTTTTTAAATCTTTAAATTGTCTTATCACTAAAAGAATTAAGAAACCAAAGAAGTTCCATACTGATTCATAAAGAAATGTTGGTTGGCGATAGTTACCCAAAATATACATTCCATCAATAATAAATTTAGGAATTCCAGCGCCTTTTAGGGTAGCATAACTTGTTACTTTTCCATATGCTTCTCCATTGAAGAAGTTTCCCCATCTACCGATTGCCTGAGCTATAATTAATCCTACTACAATAATATCTAACATTTTTAAGGCATCAGCATTGTGCTTTTTACAATAAATCAAAACAAATAATAAACCAAATAAAAGTCCTCCATGGATTGCAAGTCCACCTTTCCATATTTCTAATATCTCTATTGGGTTAGATAAATAATATGGTAAGTTGAACAAAACATAATAAATTCTTGCGCCTATTAATCCAATTATTATCGAATTAAATGATAAATTTATTAGAAATTCTTCATTTATTCCTTGTTTTTTTGCTTCTTTAAAGATAACTATACATGCAGTTACTACCGCTATAAATATAAAAATTGAATACCAATATATTTGAATTTTTCCAAAATCTAGTGCTACACTATCCATTTTTCTTAACCTTCTTTATAATTGGTTTAATAATTATTTCATCTATTACTATGTTAATTACTGATATTAAGATAGCTACTAAAAACCCAGGCCAAAATCTATTAACTTCAAAGTGACCTCTAAATATCCAATCAGCTAATTTTAATATAAAGAAGTTTATAAATGGATAAAAAAGGCCTAAAGTCATCCCTGTTATTGGTATGGTTAATTTTACGAGTATTGGTTTTACAGTAATATTTAGTAAATATATTATTAGTACAATTAGGATTGAGTATAAAATATAGTTATCTTTATCAATATAAATACTTTTAAAACAAGTAGTTACTAACATAAATATTACTAAGTAAAGTATCATGTATATTAGCCATTCTACTATTCTATTGATTCTTATTTTATTTTTCTCTTTTATAATTAATCGCACTAAAATCACCTCTATAATATTTTTTTAAGAAACATACCTGTGTATGATTTACTATTTTTAGCTACTTCTTCTGGTGTTCCGGTTGCAACTATTTCTCCACCACCATCTCCACCTTCTGGTCCTAAATCAATTATGTAATCAGCTACTTTAATTACATCTAAGTTATGTTCTATTACCACTACTGTATCACCATTATCTACTATTTTTTGTAAAATTGCAAGTAATCGTTTGATATCATCTGTATGAAGTCCAGTTGTTGGTTCATCTAAAACGAAAAGTGTTTTTCCTGTTGCTTTCTTTTGTAATTCTTTAGCGAGTTTAACACGTTCGGCTTCTCCTCCTGATAGTGTTGGTGCGCTTTGTCCTAGTTTTATATATCCTAGTCCAACGTCTTCTAGCACTTGAAGTTTATTCTTTATTTTTGGAACATTTTCAAAGAATTTTAACGCTTCAGTTACTCGCATGTCTAATACTTCAGCAATATTTTTATCTTTATATTTTATGTTTAGTGTCTCTCTATTATACCTTGTACCATGACACACTTCACATGGAACATATACATCAGGTAAGAAATGCATTTCTATTTTTTTGACTCCATCTCCTCGACATGCCTCACATCTTCCACCTTTTACGTTAAATGAAAAACGATTCTTTTCATAGCCATACATTTTTGCTTCCTTAGTTGTTGTATATAATGTTCTGATATCATCAAAGACACCAGTGTATGTTGCTGGATTTGATCTTGGGGTTCTTCCGATTGGTGTTTGAGATATATCTACTAATTTATCAATATTATCTAACCCAACTATCTTTTTATATTTACCTGGTTTTACTTTCGATTTGTATAATTTTAGTGATACTGCTTTACAAAGTATTTCGTTTATTAAGCTACTCTTTCCACTTCCTGATACTCCGGTTATACAAGTAAATGTTCCTAGTGGAATATCTACGTCAATATTTTTTAAATTATTCTCTGATGCTCCTGTTACTTTAATATGTTTTTTATTGCCTTTTCTTCTTGTTTGTGGAACTTCAATGCATTTTTTACCACTTAAATATTGCCCTGTTAAACTGTTTTTATTGTTCATTACTTCTTGTGGAGTTCCTTCAGCTACTACATTTCCACCATTTTCTCCAGCACCAGGTCCTATATCTACTAAATAGTCACAGGCTAGCATAGTATCTGTATCATGTTCTACTACTATTAAAGTATTTCCTAAATCTCTCATTTCTAACATAGAGTTTATTAATTTTTCATTATCTCTTTGATGAAGTCCAATACTTGGTTCATCCAAAACATAAAGCACACCTGTTAAATGAGAACCTATTTGAGTCGCTAATCGAATACGTTGTGCTTCTCCTCCTGATAATGTGCCAGCACTTCTACTTAATGTAAGATATTCTAAGCCTACATTAGATAAAAAGCTAAGTCTTTCATTTATTTCTTTTAAAATTAAATTAGCTATTTCTTTTTGTGAATCAGTTAGTTTTAGGTTTTTATATGAAGTTACTAATTCTTTTATACTCATACAAGTCACTTCATATATATTTTTACCATCAATCTTTACTGATAAAACATCATCTTTAAGTCTAGCTCCATGACATGTTTCACAAGTATGTTCTACCATATAATTTTCTAGCCATTCTCTTATCCAAGTGGAACTAGTTTCCATATAACGTCTTTCAAGGTTATCAATAATTCCCTCATAGTAATCCTTTGAATTCATTATATTACCACTCTTAGTTTTATATTTAAATGTTATTAATTCATCTGATCCATGTAAAATTATTTTTTGTTCTTTCTTAGTTAATTTGTTAAAAGGCTTATTCATATCAATTTTATAGTGATCACATGCACATTCAAGTTTTTTATAATATATTCCTTCTTGATCATCACTTAATGTTTTAATACATCCTTCATTGATACTTAAACTTTTATCTGGTATTACCAAATCTTCATCTATTTGTAGTTTTATTCCTAGTCCTTTACAATCCGGACAAGCTCCATATGGGGCATTAAAACTAAATATTCTAGGTTCTAATTCTGGTAGTGAGAACTCACAATATGGACAGGCAAAGTTTTCAGAAAAGGTTATTTCTTTTTTCTCGTCTCCTAGTATTTGAACAGTTACTTTTCCATTAGCTAATTTAGTTGCCATTTCTATTGCTTCTGTTAGTCTAGCTCTAGAATTATCTTTTAATATGATTCTATCTATTACTACATCAATGTTATCTTTTTTATTTTTATCAAGTTCTATTTCTTCACTTAAATCATACATTTCATCGTTGATTCTTACTCTAACATATCCTTCTTTTCTTAAGTCTTCTAATAAATCTTTATGAGTGCCTTTTTCACCTTTTACAACAGGGGCCATTATAATTAATTTTGTTCCTTCTTTGTATTCTAATATCTTATTAGCTATTTCTTCAACACTTTGAGAAGTTATTGGAATCTTATGTGTTGGACAATAAGGTACTCCAATACGAGCAAATAAAAGTCTAAAATAATCGTATATTTCTGTTACAGTACCAACTGTTGATCTTGGATTATTACTAGTTGTCTTTTGATCAATACTAATAGCTGGAGATAATCCTTCTATACTATCTACATCTGGTTTTTCACTACCACCTAAAAATTGTCTAGCATATGCTGACAGACTTTCTACATATCTTCTTTGTCCTTCAGCATAAATTGTATCAAAAGCAAGGGAACTTTTTCCACTTCCTGAGACACCAGTCATTACTATCATCTTATTTTTTGGTAATTCTATATTTATATTTTTTAAATTGTTCTCTCGTGCACCTTTTACTATAATTTTATCCATACTTCATCACCTGCCACATATTATAGCATAAAAAAAGAAAAATATTAATGGTATATTCTTCTTATTTAGATATATATTTTATCAATTCCTCTATTTCTTTAGAGTTTTCTACTATATTTAAATTTATTTTATTATCTTCAATCTTTTCTATGGCTACTTTGATTGAAATAGGAGCTTTACTTGTTATTAATAAAACATAGTTTTTATCATTATAATTGATATTATTCATTACAATATATTCTTCATTGTTCTCTAATGTTATTAATTCGCCTGATTCTAAATTCATAATTATCCTCCTATTTAATAGTTCCTTTATCTAAGATATTTCCTTGTTTATTATAATTTTCTTTTTCATAAGTTACCCAACCTTTTTGGTTAGCAGTACCATTTAGTAATTCAAGGCTTTCATTATCACTGAAATGATAATTTATTTTATATTTTCCGCTTGATAGGTCTATTCCATATTGTTCAGCTAATTTTTCTAGTGATATACCTCCATCATAAGTTACGGCTACCAATTCATTATTTGTATCTACTATTGATAAGGCATCAACTATATAATTTCCTGGTTGTGTATAACTATTTCCTACTGTTCCCATTGGTGTATCACCTAGGCTATTATAATAATAATTTACACCGGAATTTAGATTGATTATATCTCCTACTGTTACTGTCGAATTTTTATTTTCTTCGTTGTGATTTAACATTTGATCTATTTGATTATTTATATCTTGATCAATTATTTTATCTTCTTGTGCTTTTTTATTTGAATTATTATTTTCATTATTGTTGATATCTTGAGTTATTTTATTTTGATCTAGTAAGTCACTTGGTATATGTTCACCTTTATTTAAATTTAATTTAGTACCCATAACCGAGAATAATAATGCACCTGCGAATAGAACTGTTTTTACAAGTCTTTTTAACTTTGAAGGTTTTCTTTTAATAACTTGATGGCTTTCTTCTTTTTTGGGTGGAGTTAGCGGAGGTTGTTCCTTTTCTATATCAGGCTTTTGTTCTAACAATAAGACATCCTTACTTTTATCTTCTAAAAGTAGAGGCACTTCCTTTTTATTCTCAATTGATAATTGTGAAGTGGTTTTGCTTTTATCTTCAAGTAAAAAGATTTCTTTTTTGTTAGTTAATACCATACCATAATATACTTCTAGATATTTATTATAATGTTCATCAGTTTCATATGGTTTTCTGTACCTTGGTAAAGGAACATCACTATTTTGGATGTATTTTATATTATTTTCTTTTAGTATATTATAGTATTCTGTTAAATAAATTTTATATTCTGCATCACTTTCTGTTGACATTTGTTTTCTAGGAGTTTTATCTGTTCCTTTTGTTGCATCTTTTAAGTGACTTCTATAATATGCTTCTAAGTAAATTTCTCTTTCTTCACTTAATGGCTTAGTTTTAGTAGTTTTTACTAGTCTATTAAAAGCATCAGCAATATCTTTTGGGGTTACTTTTGTTCCATCCTCTAAAACAAATTCATTAACGTTTAAATTATCATTGATATTTTCTTGAGTTAGACTTTCATCATATTTATTTCTTTTTCTCATATCTGATAAAGTTTGGTATGCTTCTTCAATTTCTTCTAACTCTGTTGGATTAGAGCGGTATTTTACTTTATTATACATATAAGATTTTCGAATGTCATAGTAAGTTGAATCTTTATCAATATTTAATATTTTATAATAATCTTTCATATGGCACCTCTTTATTTTAATTTTATCATATTCTTATGCTTTTAACATTTTTTTCAACAAAAAAAGTGTATATTTTTACAATATATACACTTTTGTCCACAAATATTGTGAATTGTTTATTTTTTTATTTGTTTTTTTCCACTATTTATGTGAATAAAAAAATAATAACTTTACTCTTTTAACAATAATTGTTGAAATTACTATTTTGATTTCATCTCAAATAATATATCTCTAAGTTCCATAGCTCTTTCAAAATCTAAGTTCTTAGCTGCTTCACGCATTTCTTGTTCAATATTTTCTATAGTTTTTTCTAGTTCTTTCTTAGTAGGTTTTTTCTGTTTAGATTCTTTTGTATCTACATTACTAATTACTTCTCTTATTTCTTTTTGAATCGTTGTTGGTGTAATGTTGTGCTTTTGATTGTATTCTTCTTGAATTTTTCTTCTTCTTGAAGTTTCATCTATGGCATTTTTCATAGAATCTGTTATTTTATCAGCGTACATTATTACATGGCCATTAGAATTTCTTGCACATCTTCCTATTGTTTGAATTAGACTTCTAGTACTTCTTAAGAAACCTTCTTTATCAGCATCTAGTATTGCGATTAGGGATACTTCTGGGATATCAATTCCCTCTCTTAGGAGATTGATTCCTACTACAACATCATATTTTCCAATTCTTAAATCATGTATTATTTGAAGACGCTCTAAGGTTTTTATCTCCGAATGAAGATAGGCTACTTTTATGTCTATATCTTTTAAATAATTAGTTAATTCTTCTGACATTCTAATTGTTAGAGTTGTGATTAAGACACGTTCATTTTTCTCAATTCTTTCTTTTATTTCTCCAACTAGATCATCAATTTGTCCTTCTGTTTTTCTAACTTCTATTGTTGGGTCTAAAAGTCCTGTTGGTCTAATTATTTGTTCTACATATTCACCATTTGTATGTTCCAGTTCCAAATCCCCTGGAGTTGCGGATACATAAATGGCTTGATTTATCTTTTTCTCAAATTCATCATATTTTAGTGGTCTATTATCAAGAGCACTTGGAAGTCTAAATCCATATTCTACTAAATTCATTTTTCTAGCTCTATCACCATTATACATACCTCTTACTTGAGGAAGTGTAACATGAGATTCATCAACAATTAATAGATAATCTTTTGGAAAGAAGTCCATCAATGTTGTTGGGGTTTCACCAGGTAATCTTCCTGCCATGGGTGCAGAGTAATTTTCTATTCCAGAACAAAACCCTGTTTCTTGTAACATTTCAATATCATAGTTAGTTCTTTGTTCTAATCGTTCTGCCGCAAGCAGTTTATTATCCTCTTTAAGTTCTTTTAATCGTTCTGACAGTTCAATTTTTATCCTTTTAATTGCTTCTTGTAACTTATTATCGCTAACTACGAAATGGCTTGCTGGGAATAGACTAATATTTTTCTTATTACTTAATACTACTCCAGTTAGGGTATCTATTTCGCTGATTCTATCTATTTCATCACCAAAAAATTCTATTCTAAAGCCTGTTGCTTTTTGATAGGCTGGAATTATTTCAATTGTATCCCCTCTTACTCTGAATGTTCCTCTTTTAAAATCATAATCATTTCTCTCATATAACATTTCTACTAATTTTACTAATATTTTTTCCTGTTCTATTTCTTCACCAACTGATAAAGTTAACATCTTATTTTTATATTCTTCTACTTCACCTATACCATATATACAAGAAACACTCGCAACCACTATTACATCATCTCTAGATAAGAGTCCGCTTGTTGCGGCATGACGAAGTTCATCTATTTCATCATTTATAGATGAGTCTTTTTCTATATATGTATCAGTTGATGGAACATAGGCTTCTGGTTGATAATAATCATAATAGGATACAAAATACTCAACTTTGTTTTCAGGAAACAACTCTTTTAATTCTGAGTATAATTGTCCAGCTAATGTTTTGTTATGAGCTAGAACTAACGTTGGTTTATTTACTTTTGCAATAACATTTGCGATTGTAAAAGTTTTTCCAGTTCCCGTTGCTCCTAGCAAAACTTGGTATTTGTCACCATTTTCTATTCCTTTAACTAACTTATCTATTGCTTCCGGTTGATCACCATTAGGTGTATATTTTGATTCTAATTTAAACATAATGTCCTCCTTATTATGACTCATATTAACCATCAAATTCGTGTCCAACTTTTAAAAATTCGTATCCTAAGACTACTAAAATAAATCAATTTTTTTGGTGGATACACATAGGACACACATCTCGGCCACAAATTTACTAAATAATACTAAATAACACAAGACAAAACTAAATGTTTTCTAGTAACCTATTTTAACACTTATTTTATAATAAAACAAAGAAGCTATGTTAATGCTTCCTATTATGCTTTATTCATATCTATTATCGTTTAGCGTAAACCTTTGTTTTAACTTTGGCATTAATATTATCTTGATTAAATTCCATGTCTTTTGAAACTATTTCTTTAGGAAATTTATTTCTAACTTCAATTCTTTTTTCTAAATCTGCATCATATATTAAATTTTCAGCTTTATCAATAAATTCTATACCATCTAAATGATCAATTTCATGGCAGAAAACTATAGCTTCAAAATCCTCCGCAGATCTATGTAGATGATTACCATCTATATCTTGATAATCAAGTTCAATATAATATGGTCTAGCAACTTTACCTATTATATCTCCTGTACTCATACATGCTTCATAATAATACTGTAAACCCTTCATAAGTGTGATTTTAGGATTAAAGTATGGTGTAACTTCATAATCAGCGCGGAATTGTTCTAACTCCTTTTTATTTTTTACTTTCTTTTCTACAGCACTTATCATTAAAATAAATCTTTTATTTATTCCAAATTGTGGTGCAGCTGCTGCGAATGCATACTGGTCTACACTAGCGCACGTAATTTGATTAATTAAATTTTGATAAAATTCTTTATTTTCAAAGTCTACTACTTCTTCACAAGATACTTTTAATCTTGGATCGTCTTTCTGTATTAATTCTATTTTCATAGTATCATCTCCTTTTATTAAGTATATAATATCATATTTTAGTAAACAATCAAATGACATAATCATGTTAATTATTATTCAAATGTAATTATAATATATAACATTTTTGTGAGACACAAATGGATACGAATTTCAGCCACAAAATTACATTTTATTAACTAGTTTTATTTAGTCTTTTTATGGTATTTTAGAGGGACTAAATAACACTAAAAGTATTGAAATAAAAGGGTTTTTATGATTTTTCTATAATATGAAACAAAGTACTCTACTCTGTTTTCTGGAAATAATTCTTTTAATTCTGAGTAAAGTTGTCCTGCTAAAGTTTTATTATGAGCAAGGACAAGGGTTGGTTTATTAACACTTTCAATAACATTTGCGATTGTGAAAGTTTTACCTGTACCTGTTGCCCCAAGTAATACTTGTTCTTTTTTACCTTTTTTTATTCCTTCTACTAATTTTTCTATAGCTTCAGGCTGATCTCCATTTGGAGTATATTTAGATACTAATTTAAACATATAGCTACCTCCTTTACTATTTTGTTAGTTATTATAATTATTATCACCAACAATCAATGTATTAAGGCTGATTTCTAACAACTTATTTTAACACACTTTTCTTATAAATAAAACAAGGAACTATATAGCTCCTATATATTAGGTAATATTATTACCATGCTGTAATTTTAAATATTTTTTTACTTCTTCTAATTTTTGATTTATTTCTGTATAAACTTCTTGATAATCAGATAAAGGAAATTGTTCTATTTCCTGGATAATTTTATCTGTTAATTTATTTCTTTTTTCACCAGTTAGTTTAACATTTAAAAGCCAATCATTTGATGAAATCTTTGATTCAATTATTTTTAGTTTTTTAAATTTTCCCATACGATTACCTCTTTATAAATATTAATGATTTTCTTTTTGTCTATCATCAAATTTTTTTATTAAATGTTTTATTTCTTCTTGTGAATCATTAATATCTGACTTTACTCTGTTCTTATAAATTAAATTGTTATATAAATTTTCAGAATTATAAATATTTGTTAGCAAAGTATCTATATATCCTAAAATATAATCTTCATCTACTGAAATCATATTCATTGCTTCATCTATAAAGTTTCTTTGATTTCCTTTTTTTATGGCTACTAAAAACTTAACAGCAACTTTAATGACTTTGAGATTCTTTTTATTATCATAATATAAATTATAGCAGAATTCTTCCCAATATTTATGTTTTTCTGGTATTATTTCTTCTTTTCCTCTTTCAACATAATATTTTACTATATCAGGAGCTAATTCTTTTAAGTCAATTAAATTAAATCTTTGCTTACACTCTTTTTGAAGCATTTGAAAATCAGTACACTTTTTTTCTTTCATTAATTCTTTAATTATACTTATTCTATCGTTTAGTATTTTCATATCATAGTTTGATAAAGTTATACCATGATAACTGTATTTAGCTAATACATCTAATTTTTTAAATTCTTTTAACTTTTCATATATTTCTTCTAGTGATGGGGAATCATCAAATGATGGTTCTATAAAGTTATTGTTCATTATAAGACCTCCTCATATATAGTTATTTTAACTATATGTATTGAACAATTTATTAATTTTTATTTAATGAAGCATTTCTCGTTCTGATCAAGTCTTTTCTATCTAGTTCACGGTCTCTAGATAATGCATAGTCAGTGAGTATTGAGGTGAACTCATTCATAGCCTCAAGTGTTTCATTGTCATATAATTTTTTTACATCTTCTATTTCTTGTTTATTATAATTTATGCATAATGAATCAAGTTCCCAATTATATTGTACACTTTTATTTAATTTTCTTAATTCATGGGATAACTTCGTTTCCCAGAACATTTGATCTTTATAATATTCTATAACATCAAATAATTTTGAAGCCTTTATTTTCCAACCATCTATATCGTACATAATACTTTCAATTCTTTTCTTGTAATCAGCTGGTAAAAAAGCAATTCTAATTTCCTTGTTATAACTTTCATCTTGTTCAGCAATACTTACTAACATTAACTCCGCAAAGTGTTTTAAATCCATAACTGGTGTTATATCATAATAAAGATTTGTTTCATCCTTCATTTTATTTCCTCTTTTCTTTTAGATTTTATATCTATCTTAATATAGAAAGTCGCAACTTCTTAACAATTTATTCTAACATATGCATTTGAAGATAACAAGCAACTTATTATTATTTTATTAATAATTATAGTTTGACAAACATAAATTCATGTGTTAGGATACTTAATCATAAAGTGTGGTGAGAACAATGGATATAATAACTATATTTGATAATGATAATAATCAAGTTAATATGGAAGTTGTTTTAACATATAAATTTAATATGATCAATTATATAATTTATAGATCTTTAGATAAGTGTGATTATTTTATTGCTAAATATTTAGATGATGGATCTTTAGATACAGAATTAAATGATGAAGAAATAGAATACGGTCAGGAAGTATTACGAGGTGTTTTAGATGAAGTTAAAGGTTAATAATGACCATAAAAAATGTATATTTAATAATCAAAACAAGACCATTAAAGCAATTAAGGTTGGTGGTCTTTTTTTAGGTGTATCAATATTTTCTGGAGCGACATTTGGAACTATATCATATACTAAAGATTTAGAAACAGTAGCTTCTGTTAGTAGTGATGAAAGGAAGTCAATATATAAGGATAATTTAGTAATTGATTTTGATAAATATATTGAAAATGATCAATCAGATACGGATCCATATATTACTGTAGAGACACTTAAGGATGTTAAACTATTACAATTAAATATGTTATATAACCATGATTTATCTATACTAGAAAAATATCCTAAGTTAGAAACTTTATTTTTATCTAATGCACAGAGGTTAAGTATAGATGATATTTCTTTTATTAATAATAGTTCTTTAAAAAATATCTATCTAAGTTTTAATTATGATGAAATACGTAAAAGTTCTAAAAAAAGTTTTAATTTAGAATGCTTTTTAAATAAAAACATATATATTAATCAAGAAAGTTATGATGAACTATATAACGTCATATTATTAAATTATTTAGAAAATATTCCTGATAATAATTCTTCTAAATTCTTAGAGTATCAACAGTTAGATAACAATCTTGATGAGATATTAGTTTCTTTAGATATAAATAGTAATGATGATGACTTGGATAAGTTTTTAAAGATATTATATTATGTTACTGATCATATTAAATATGATAATGAGATAAAATTTTTTATTAAAGTTAATGCAAGTTTAGATAAGGGTAGTACATATTATAATAAGGTTGTTGATTATAACATTAATTCTTTATCTTCTGTTGTGAATGATAAGATTAATAGTACTCAAGATGGTGTTTGTATTAACTATGCAGATTTACTTACTGCTCTTTGTTATAAAGCAGGGATTGAGGCATACACATTTGATTCTATTCCTACTGATTTAAGAAATGCTCATGCGTGGAATGTAGTTAATATTGATGATATTTATCAATATGTTGATCCTACTTCTATTGATAATGACGATGATATTAGTTTTTACTTATATGAATATATGAATAATAAAGATGATTATTATAAAAGTAAGATTCAAAGATTAGTTTTAAATGACATTGATGATGAATATATTGAAAATTATCTTCCTAATCAGGATTTAAATTCAATATTAACAGAGCCTAATAAAAATGTATCTATTTACAATAAGGATATTGATGGTACTAAAGTTCATAATAAAGATTTTAATTATTTACCACCTATTGTATTTGGATTATATAGTGGATTATTTGTTGTTTTAATAGATAGTACATTAATAAAAGAAAAGAAAGATAAGACTTTAACTAAAAAAATATAATAATAAACATTTCTTAGTAGTAAAAGTCTTTTTATTATGCTATATTATACTTATGATTAAGGTATGGTGATATGGGTGGAAAAAGAGAAGAAAAAAATAAGTAAGAGAAAAAAGATTATTTTAATTAGTACAGTAGTAACCTTATTAATACTAACAATACTTTTTATATTTTTATATATCAATTATAAAAATAACGAAACAATAAAAGATATTAATAATCATTATAGTAAGAATGTGGTGGTCACAAAAAAAAGTGATATTTATGATAAGAATAATAATAAAGTAGGTAAAATAAATAAAGGTTTTGTTTTAGAATTAGATAAAAGCAAAATAAATAGTAGTAAGGATGTTAATTTTAAAATTAAGAATACTAACTATTATATATATTATAAAAATGTTACTAAGAATAAAAAAGAAAATGATAAGTTTGTTAACAAATATTTAGTTTTTAATAAAAATATAAAAACTAGTAAGAAATCAATATTTTTTATAGATGGTAAAAAAGTATTAGAAATAAATAAGGATGTTAATTTACCTATACAATATATGGATGATAATTATTACTATGTTGTTTATTTAGATAGACTGTTACAAATTAAAAAAGATAGTGGTAAAGTAATAGATTCTATTAATGATAATTCAGCTCAAAGTGAATATGTTAGTGTAATAAACTATAATGAAATTGGGAATTGTTCTAATAAATATTGTGTTAGCTTAGATAATGTTAGATCACAATTTAATCATTTAAAAGATAATGGATTTTATAGTATTGATTTAGAAGAATATAAAAATTGGTTAGATGGTAAGATTAGATTAAAAGAAAAAGCTATTTTGCTTACTTCTAACACTATGAATGATAATTTTAACACTATTAACAATGAGTTTTCTTTGAAGATACAATTACTTAGTGATAATAATACTTTTAAATTTAATGATGTTAATAAAAAATCAACAGTACCTTCTAGCGATGGAATTAATCGCTATATTATAAAAAAGACTACTTCACTTGAATCGTTTAAAAAGATGACTAACGGTGAGGATGTGTTAGATCCTGATCCTGCTCCTAAGAATAGTCAACAAAAAATAGCGGTTATTAATTATCATTTCTTCTATGATTCTAGTCTTGGTGAGGCATGTGATGAGAGTATTTGTTTAGATGTTAAAAATTTCAGACAACAACTTGATTATCTAAAAAATAATGGTTATAAAACTTTAAAAATGTCTGAGTTTAAGCAATGGATGTATGGTGAAATTGAACTTCCTGAAAAAAGTGTTTTATTAACAATTGATGATGGAGCATGCGGTACTGGAGCTCATAATGGTAATAAGCTTATTCCTATTTTAGAGGAATATAATATGAACGCTACTTTGTTTTTAATAACAGGTTGGTGGGGAGCGGATAATTATAGATCTAAAAATCTAGATATTCAATCTCATACTAATGATATGCATCAATATGGTACTTGTGGTAAAGGTCAAATGGTTTGCTACTCTTATAATCAAGTTATGGAAGATTTAGCTAAATCATTAACAGTAGTAGATAATAATGATTCATTCTGTTTTCCATTTTATAGTTATAGTGATGAGGCTATTAGAGCTGTTAAAGATTCTGGTTTTAAAATGGCTTTCGTTGGTGGTAATAGAAAAGCAAGTAGAAGTGATAATAAGTTTAAGATACCTAGATATCCTATATATAAGAACACTTCATTAAATCAGTTTATAAATATGGTTAATTAGAAAATAGTAGAATATTTTTTCTACTATTTTTAGTTGGATTAATGCACAACGCAGTAATATTTAAAACATTTTAAATTTTCTTTTTTAATATTTAGTTTATTAGCTTTTATTTTTGATAATATATAGACATTTTTAGGATCTATTTTATTAATTTGTTTGAAATAGACATTACCTATTTGCTCTATTTCTTGAAATTCTTTATTCATATCTTTTACCTTTCTTGTTTTTAGATATGTATTAGGATCTACTTCGAATACTAATAGATAATATATATATGGTAAATTTATTTCATCTGAAATAATTAATTTATCATAAGTTATATGTTTATTTTTTATATAGTTGAGTGATTCAATATATGATTCATTTGTATGGCGATATATAATTCTATTAAAATCAGTAAAGTAGGTCTTTATAAAGTATAAAAATAATAATGAATAAGCAAATATAATAATTGTTAAGAAATATTTGTTATATTTAATTGATTCAGTAATACCTATAATGATTGTAATAATTAGAAAATACCAAATGCAGTTAATTCTATGTATTGATGGTGTTACTAAAAAACAAATAAGAAGGCCAGAAATAATACCTGATAATATAATAAAGTAATTAGGATTTTGTTTTAGCTTTTTAAATACTGAATATATTCCAAATAATAAGAATGGAATTGATAAACTATAATATACACCAATACCTTTAATTGAGTTTAATTTATTATTATCATACATATTAAATATTAATTTTAAGTTTCCAATAAAATTACTAATTCCTTGTTGATAGAAGTTTTTATTTTTTACAATAGTAACATCTTCAAATCTATTAAAATATAGTTTAGGAATAGTAATGTTAAATATCTTTATAGAATCCAAATTAAAATAGTTAATTATTATAAATAGTAATATAGGTAACGCTATAATAAATGGTATTAGAATATTTAATATTAATGTTTTCTTAGTAATCATTTTTTTCTTTAATAGAAACACTAGATTTAATATTAGATAAATTGGTACAAACATATAGGATGTTCCATAAGAGTATATAGATATGCCTAGTAATATTGCGTTAATATAAAGATATTTTTTACTTTTTGTATTATAAAATTGATTATAAAAATAAATTGTTAATAATATGATATCTGGAAATATATTACTTTCAAGTCCCCATCTTGACTTCATAATATGCCATGGTATAATGCAAAAGATAAAAAGAGCAAGTAAGTCATACTTCTTAAATAAATTTTTAAAGAGATAGTATGCAATAATAATTGAGAAACAACTTATAATAAGCATTGGTAATCTGATTGAAAATGCTGTTAATCCTAATATTTTTATGAATGGTATTAATATGTATGCGTATAAAACATTTTGGCCACTTCCCCAACTTATAAAATGTACAGGTAAACTAATGCCATTTCTATCTATTCCATAATTTAAAAGAGAATAAGCTTCATAACCAATTGATGCTTCATCATAATTTAGACTGGCTGGTACTTTAGTAATATTAATGCTTCTTATAAAGCAGGCAGAGAATATAAGAATAAAATAGCATATATATTTAATTTTTTTATATTTATCATTTTTATTTTTATCCTTTATATAATCTTTAATTACAAAGAGACAAAATATTAATGAAAAACAAATTGAAAATAACAAGTTCATAATATTCACCTATTAAATTATAACACGTATGATAACAAAAAAATAGTAAACTACTATTTACTATTTTATTTTTTTATTTACTTTTCCATGTCCACCAGTTGTGAAATCGTAGTTATCAGGTACTATATTAGTTGGTTTAATATTGTAGTATTCTTCTAAACCTTTAGTCATTTCTTGATATCTACTAATAGCTTCTTCATATTTATTATCTTGGATATATCTAACGGTTGGTAAAATATAAAAGTTAAATAATTGAATAATGAATTCTTTATCACTTTCAGCAGTGAAATCTCTTTTTAGATTTTGAGCTATTAAAGGTCCAACTGTATCATATTCATATAATATATCAGCGTATTTTTTATCATTTTGCATAACATTATTTCTAAAGTCTCTTAATTGATTTAAATAATAGCAATCATCAGGATATTCTAATATGTCACACATAACAGTTGTTATATAACATGTTGATACTTCATTTCTTGATTTTTGATGATTACAGCTATCAGTAGGATAGTAATATGCTTTATACCATTCACAATAGCCTTTTCTATTATCTCCTTCAAATTCATAATTGATGCATGAACCACATTGATTTATGTAACTTGCCATAAGTATCCCCCCAATATTCGTATAATATATCATAATTATAAATAGACGTCAAATATCATCAAAGATTATTTTTTTCGATAAGCTTTGCGTGTAATACTACTCTTTTTGAATTATCATAACAGGAAGATAGTGTTAATATATAATCATTTTCAGTTAGAGAAACATTAAAATCATGTACACTTCTACTTTTTAGTGTATTTAGAAATTTTAAATATTCACTATCATTAAATTTTGTTTTTATATAATAACTTTCAGGCATTATTGTATATGTGGAGAAAACTTGCCATAAGCTATAACCTTTTGGTGTTGATATTTGAACATAGAAATTATCTTTATTTGATAACCATTCTTTTTTTACAATCTTTTTTAAACTTCCAAACATTGTATTATTTAATCTTCCGTGACCGTAAATAATTGTATTTTTTGATAGATTTTCTATATTATTTCTATAGTCTAAAAATACCCAACCTGCAGAGTTTTTATTTTTACTAAATGAATGCGTTAAATAAAATTCATTATTAGTTGTTTGAACAAATGGGTAATTAATCTCTGTACCATTTACTTTTATCCAACCTTTTGTATCATTATTTTTTTCTATAAGTTTGTTAAAATCTAAATTATTTATTGATTCATCTCTTAGACTAAGATATTCATCATTAACAAGTATTACTTTTTCGACCTCTGTAGTAGTAGGTAGGGATGGTTCTTTAATTTTAGTTTTAGCGATTAAATCATTTATATCTTTTAATTCTCTTTTGATTTGTTCATTATCAGAGTACCATTTATATATATTAAGACTCATGGTTATTAATATTCCTATATTTATTAGTATTGTGACTGTTAAGAAAATATTTTTTTTAGATCTCTTTTTTTGTGGTTTTTTACCGTTGGATTTATTATTAGCTGATTTTATTGTTGCTTTTTCTTTTGTTTCGTTATTATCATTATTATTCATATAATCAATTATCTTAGGAGGGGGAGAATTTTGTTCATTTACTATTAAGATTGGTAAGTCTTCTTCATTATAATCTTCTTTCATAATATCCTCCTTATAATTTACTTTAATTATATTATAAAATGATTTTTTTATAAAGAAAAAGAAATATAATTTTATATATTTCCTTTATCTATTATTCCAAGTTGATGGAATAGCGAAGTAGTTAGCTGGATTTTTTGTACTTGACTCAGCATAATATTGCCATGAACATTTCCAATCGCCTTTTAATTGACTATTCCAGTCACATGTACTTACTTCTAAATGTAGATGTATTCCAAATGAATATCCAGTATTTCCCATGTCTCCTATTCTTGTTGTATAACTAACTTGCTTTCCAGCATAAATACCACTTGCATATCTACTTAAATGGGCATATGTAGAATATAATATTTGTCCTCTTATATTATGTTTTATTCTTACTACTAGGGCTCCTGCTGGATCTTTATATACCGAACTAATTACTCCATCGGCAATTGGATATATAGGTATTTCTTGACCATAACTACCAAGATCTACTCCTGTATGTCCTGAGCATATTTTAGTTCTTGGATTATAATATCCACATCCTGAATAAGCTTGATTGAATTTTCCAAAGGTAGTTGGTCTATATACTCCATTAGTACTTGGTATAGATACACCGCCAGAACCGCTACTTCCATAAACACGATCTCTACAAGCTATGATATCTTCATTACTTCTACAGTTCATATCTTTTAATGTTTTTAAAGAATCGCGGGCACTTTTTAATTGTTGCTCTAGCGATGGCATTCCGGCTTGTATATTTGCTGAATCTGCTTCAATTCTTTCTTTCTCAGATTCTAATTGTATTTTTAGTGAAGCCAATTCTTTTTTCTTATTTGATAATTGTTCTTTTTTAGCATTATTTTCAGCGATTAACTGTTTTAATTCTTGCATAATTTTGTTGTTATATTCAGTTAACTGTTCTACTACTGACATTCTATATACTAAATCTGTTATATCTGTAGCTCCAAATGCATATTCAAGATAGGCATTGTTACCATTAGCAATTTGATAATATTCTATTATCTTTTTACTTTCTTCACTTTTTTCTTCTATTTTTTTATTGCTTTGATCTATTTCTTGTTGCAATTGGTCTATCTCGTTTTCGGTTGTTTTAATTTGTGATTCTATAGATGCAATTTTAGCTTTTATTTGAGCAATCTCTTTTTCATTTTTCGCTAATTTGTCTTTTTTTGCTTGTAATTCTGCTATTGTCTTTTCTACTTCTTTTTCATATTCGGCCATTGTTTTTGCTCTAGTATCAATTGGTAGTGCATACGATACTATAAAAGATATTATAATTAATAAGGTTATTATTTTTTTTGTCTTTTTCATTATACTTTTAAATACTTTCTTACGGCACTAGCACTACCTATCATACCGACTATTATACCTATAATAACAATAATTAAAGATGTTGTATAAATAAATGGTTCTGGCCTAATTAACTTAATTAACTCTGAATATAAATACCCATTAAAATGATTATAAAAAGCTAAATATCCATATGTAGTTAATATTATTGGAATTATCGATCCAATTACTCCTAGAATCATTCCTTCTATTATAAATGGTGTCTTAATAGTAAAGTTACTAGCACCTACTAATCTCATAATACTAATCTCTCTTTTTCTTGAGAAAATCGTTAATTTAATAGTATTTATAATTAAGAATACTGTTACTAATATTAGGGCTATTACTACTCCATATGTAACTTTTTCAATAGATGAGAATGAGTTAACTAATTTTTCTACCATTCCTTCTCCATATCTTACTACTGATACTTTATCTATTTTTTTAATTTTATCAGCTGTTTTTCCTATTAGTGCTACGTCTTCTACTTTTACTTGAAATGTTGATTTTAATGGACTTTCTTTATCATCCCAATTTTCAAGAACAGAGTCTAGAACTTCTGATTCTTTTTTCATTTGTTCTTTTACTTCTTCTTTTGATTGGAATACATAGGAATCAACATTAGCTGTTTTACTTAATTCATGTTTTATATCTTCTACTTCTTCTTCTGTTGTATCATTATCTAGGAATACTACTATTGTTAAATCTTTTTCTATTTCTTTTGTGAAGTTTTGAACGTTGAATGATGTTATGATTGCTATAGCTACGATTATTAAGGTAATAGTAATACATGATATTGAAGCTAAAGATAAACTAAAATTTCTAAAGACACTTTTTATAGAATCACGGATGCTTCTACTTAACATTCTTAACAACTTCATCATTATATGTTCCTTTCTTTTTAAAGCTTATTAATCTTCCATCTTTTAAAGTAATTACTTGTTTTTTCATTTTATTTACAATGTCTTTATCATGTGTTGCCATAATAATAGTTGTGCCTCTTACTTTATTGATGTTATCTAATACTTTCATGATTTCCATACTCATATCTGGATCTAAGTTACCTGTTGGTTCATCACATAAAAGTAGTTTTGGATTATTTACAATTGCTCTTGCTATAGCTACTCTTTGCTGTTCTCCTCCTGATAATTGATCTGGATAATTATGAACTTTGTTTTTTAGTCCTACTTCTTCTAGAGCTTTTAAAACTTTTTCTCTTATTTCATCTTTTTTTGCACCAATTACTTCCATAGCAAAAGCAACGTTTTCATAGACTGTTAGTTTTGGTAACAATCTATAATCTTGGAAAACTATCCCTAATTTTCTTCTTAGTTTATAAACTTTTTTATTACGTAATTTAGCAACATTTAATCCACCAACTACTATTTGGCCTGTTGTTGGTTTTTCTTCTCTATATAGCATTTTAATCAAAGTTGATTTACCACTACCAGATCCACCTATTACAAAAGTAAATGATCCTTTTTCTATATCTAGATTTAAATCATAAATAGCTGTTACACCATTTTTATATTTTTTTTCAACGTTTCTTATTCTAATTAAGTCCATTATATCAACCACCTTAGTCTCTAACATTATACCATATATTTCGGCAAAACAAAAGAGTAGAATTATATGAAAAATACTAAAAAAGTCACCTTTAGTGACTTGATTTTAACGACCCCCGACAACTTCGTAGGCATCTGTTGCGACAAAGAAAGCATCTTTATCTATTAATTTTATTCCTTCTGTTACCTTAAAGTATTCTCTAGATGGAATAACAGTTAATAAAACATTTCTCTTTTTTTCTAAAAAACCGCCTTTTACATCAAATACTGTAACACTATGTTTTAGTTCATTTATTATATATTCTTTTATTTTTTTGTCTTCTGTTGTTATTATATAGAAAGCTTTATTATTTGATATACCAAGTAATACTTTATTTAAAATAATACTATTGATATATAATATAATTATTGCATACATGACTTTTGTACTTCCAAAAAATATGCCACCAATAAAGACTATTATTGAGTTAATAATAAATGATGATTTACTGATTGGAATTTTAAAATATTTATATAATATTTGACTAATAATTGGAAGCCCGCCACTACTAAAACCTGTTTTATACATTAGTCCATTGGCAAAGCCTCCTATAATACCTATATATATAGAAATTATAAATAAATCATTAGTATCAATTGTTATATAATTACCTATATTAGATGTCAGTTCTACAAATATCGGATACAAAATAGTTGCTAATAAAGTTCCTGTTGTTCTTTCTATTCCTAAGTACATAAAGCTTAAGATAACACAACCAAGTGATACTAGCAAAATAACTGTTGAGGGGTTATATCCATATAAGTAATCTAAAATTATAGATATACCATTTACTCCTCCTGAAACTATATTTGTTGGTAATAGTAGTAAATTAAATACTATTGATGAAATAAGTAGAGAGATTATCATCATTATTATTCTTGATACTATTTTTTTGCTTTTTATCTTTTTTATTACATCGTTTATAAAAGTATCCATTTTATTCACCTCCAAATACTTCATATGCGTCTGTTACTACAAAGAAAGCATTCTTATCTATTTCACGTAAACCTTCTTTTAATCTATAGTAATCTTTTGTTGGTAATACGCACATAAGAACAGTTTGTTTTTCTTTAGCAAAACCACCTCTAGCATTAAAGACAGTAACACCATGGTTTAAATATTTCAGAATATATTGTTTAACTTTTTCATCTTCGTCAGTAATTATATAGAAGGCTTTACTATCTGATACTCCTAATATTACTTTATCTGACATTAGGCTTATAAGGTATAATATTATAATTGCATACATCATTTTTGTTGGTCCAAATACAAATGATGATGATAGAACTATTAACCCATCACATAATAACATACTTTTTCCAATACTAATTTTTAAATATTTTGATAAAATTTGATTTATGATATCTGTTCCTCCAGTTGTAAAACCAGCCTTAAATATCATACCAGCACCAAAACCATTTAATACACCACCAAATACTGCTGTTAACAATATTTGAGAATTATCTATATCTATGTATTTTACTAAATTACTTGTTATATTTACGAAAAAAGGAAAAAGAAATGATCCTAAAATAGAAGACTTAGTTTTTTCTTTATCTAATAAAAAATAACTAGCTATTAAAAGAAAGATATTAGCTATAAAGATTACAATAGAATTATTAAAACCAAATAAAGCATTTAGAATAATGGCTACTCCGCTAACTCCACCTGGTACTAAATTATTAGGAGCAAAAAACAAATTAAAAGCAGTAGCTACTATAAAACAACCAATTATAAATTCTATATATCTTTTGATATTTGACTTTTTATTTATTTGTTCTAGTATTTTGAAATCTTTTTTGCGAGAGAAAATTTTCATGTTACCTCCTTTTTAAATTACTTTCTATAAATGAATCTATATCACCATCTAAAACTTTTAGGACATTACTTGTTTCAGTATTAGTTCTATGATCTTTTACCATAGAATAAGGATGCATTACATAACTTCTTATTTGATTACCAAACTCTATATTTTGTTGAGTACCTTTTATATTATTTAGTTGTTGCTCTTGTTCTTCTATTTTCTTTAAAAGTAATTTGCTTTTTAAAACTTTTAGTGCTTGTTCTTTATTTTGAATTTGGCTTCTTTCATTTTGACATGTTACTACTATCTTAGTAGGTAGGTGGGTAATTCGTACAGCGGAATCTGTTGTATTTACCCCTTGACCTCCACATCCACTTGAGCGATAAACGTCTATTTTCAAGTCTTTTTCATCTATATCTATATTGATATCTTTTTCTATTTCTGGTGTTGCTTCTACTGAGGCAAAGGATGTATGACGTCTATTATTAGAGTCAAATGGAGATAGTCTTACTAATCTATGAACTCCCTTTTCATTTTTTAGATAACCGTAGGCATATGAACCTTTTACTTTTATTGAGGCACTTTTGATACCAGCTTCTTCACCTTCTTGATAATCTAATATTTCTATTTTATAATTTTTCTTTTCACACCATCTTGTGTACATTCTATAAAGCATCATAGCCCAGTCGCATGCTTCTGTTCCTCCAGCTCCAGAATGAATTTCTAGAATACAATCATTTTTATCATAAGGACCACTTAATAAAAGAAAATTACTTAAAGATTCTATTTCTTTATTGATAGTTACTAATTCTGATTCTATAGATTTTTTCAAATCATTATCATCTTCTGTTAATAAATCTAGTAAACCTAAATTTTCTACTATTTTATTTTTTAAATTATCGATGTCTTCTACTATACTTTTTAGTTCGCTTACTTTTTTTAAAACATCATCTGATTCTTCTTTATTATTCCAAAAATTTGGCAGAGCCATTTTATCTTGTAATTTTGTTAATTCTAGCTTTTTGGAATCGATGTCAAAGTGACCTCCATAAATCATTAATTTTTACGAAAGCCTGTTCAAGAGTTCTCTTTATTTCATTTATATCCATGTTACCAAATCTCCTTACTTTACATTATTATTATAACTAAATTTCTATTTTTTAACAATTATTTGTGTATATTTTTTATTTGTTTACATATTATATTATTGAGGAAGGTTCACTATATAATGTGGAGATCCTCTGTAAATAGATTTGGCGCTTAAATTTTAAGCGCCTTTTTTATGTGATTTTAATTTAGTAATTAAGTTTAATCTTTTTTACAATAGTTATCAATATATCTTACTTAGATCTTACTTATTTCTTGCTTATGATTTTTTATGATTATTTAAATAAAAAAGAAATGTCAACATATTTTTAACTATTAACATTCCTTTATTTATAACTAAAATGCTTATTATTATCTTTTTTTATGATTCAATTTGTTAACATATATTTCAATTAAATCTGGATCATTTTGATTTTCTGGTAAGTGTTCTAAGTCAAAGAATTTCATATTTTTAGATTCACTATCCCATTTTAATTCTCCAGAATAATTTCTAACACAGTATAATGCTGTATTATTTATTACTACATCTCCATTTGGATAATCATTTCTTCTAGATGAACCAGATACTATATCGATTAATTCTAGATCATTTTCATTAACATCAAGGTTTGTTTCTTCTTTTATTTCTCTAATAACAGTATCCTGAAATCTCTCACCTAATTCTTGACATCCACCTGGTAGGCCCCATTTATCTCTATCAGCACGTGATTGGAGTAATATTTCTCCTTTATCATTTACAATAATAGCGGCAGCTCCATCTTGTAATAATACAAATCTATGTTTAAGAACTCCCATACATAATCTTGTAAATACTGGATATCCAATGATATTACTTAATTCCATAATTTCATCTGCAGATAATGGTTCTATTATTTTTATTAATTCTTCATGTGAAATATTTTTTTGTTCTTGAACAGTTAGATTTCTTACTCTTTCTAATATTTCTTCATTACTCATTTGTTTCTCCTTTTTATGTGAAATAAGTGAGGCAAATTACCTCTTTTCTTAAAAGACTTTAGAAAAAAAATTACCTTTCTAAATATTACATAATTATTATATCACGTTTTTATAAATGTTAATATTATAAATTTATTATCACTATCATTATGATAACGATAATTTTTTTACACATTGTTTTAAATAAGTATTTTTGTACCATTCAGCAAATAACTCAGTTGCAGATGTATGACCATCATTTCTATTTCTTCTTTCTTCATCAGACATCTCAGCTAAAGTTTTATCACAATTATCTGGAATAATTACATCATAAATTGTATCTCCTCTAAAAATATATCTTAATATTTTATCTTCAGTAGAAAAATTAAATCCTCCCATTTTATCTGCTTCAATTTCCTTTGGCTTCCATATCTTAGATGTAATTACTTCATCTAATCTAAATTCTTCACCACTAGCATTGGATTTTAATCCATCCATTACTCTTACATACTTACTCATTTTGCTTCCTAATTTAATTTTCTAATAAAAACTTTCTATATCCATACATATAGTAATCTAAAATACAATTTAGAGTCTGAATAATATATTTTTTTATTTTATTACCTATTTTTTTGCATCTGACATAAATTTACTTTTACAAAATTCAATAAATTGCTCATGACTAAATATTTTATTTGAATCAACACCATTTTCATCACAGCATTTTTTTAATCGTCCTAAATTTTCTTCAGTAGTTATTATTCCTATAAATCTATCTGATTCAGTTTTGAAATTTATTCCATCAACTCCACCAAAAACTTCAGAACTTTCTCCTGTATTTAAAACATTTTCATATTCATTTTCCTTTGGAAGAAAAACAAATAATGCTCCATAAGGCATAAATGAATTTATACTACTATCAGCAAATTCTAGACTAACTCTTATATTAGTTTTAGATGTTACATCAATTTGTGTGGCAAATGATTTAAAATCAATACCTCTTTGTTCTGGGGTAAGTAAACCACCTGATTTGATTATTTGCTCAACAACTTCTATATTATTATTCCCATGAAATACAACAGGTTCACTATCTGGAATCACTTCATTAACCATTTTTGCATAATTATTTCTAATATTTTCTCGTTCTTGTAAATCTTCTTCATTATGAGGTCTCATACAAGATAAAATTGATCTAAAATTATTTATTGTTTGCAATATTGAATTGATTCTATTTGTATAAAATTCCATTTTTCTAGTATCGTTGTTATCTTTAGCTTGTAATAATAATTCTTTAGTTTCTTTTAATTTTTCTGTTTTTTGTTGTAGATTATTTTCTAAATTTAATCTTATTTTTTCAAAATTTTCATTATATGTCATAAAATCACCAATTATAATGTTTTTCCATTTTCTTCATATGCTTGTTGATTTTGCATTTTCATTTGTTCAACAACTTGCATAGGAACTTTTTTGTTTCCATTTGTGTAATAACTAAATAATTCATTTAACATTTGAGTTGTAGCATGTTTAGTTTTTAAATCTAGAACTCCCTCATTAACATATAACTCATCAATTTTTTGTAATGCTTTATGATAGTCTGATTGTAATTGTTCAGGTGTTTTATCATTTAATTGAATAATTCCTTTTTCAGTAGTATTAGAAACAATATCTTTTCCTAATATATCTCCTAAATTTCTTGATATAGTTTCCATTTGATGTTTTTCAATATCTTCTAATTCAGCAGTTTTTTTGTATAAATCTATTGCCATATTAATATCTGATATATCTTTACTAAAGTTTACTGAATATTCACTAGCAAGTTGGCTTAATTCATCAATAGTGTAATCAGTAATACCTCGTGATTCTAGTTCTCTTACTAAATCAGAATCTAATATATGACCTTTAAATCCTAGCTTATTGTCATCAAGTGTTTCTTCTACTTGATAAGCACCTTGTGTTACTTCAACAAAATCATTTGCTTTTCCTATATAATCTAACATTAATTCATTATATTTAGTGTTTTGTATTGATGCTTCAATATATGTCTGGTAAATTTTAATTCTTGCCATTTTTTCTTCATTAGTTAAATTTGCATTTTCACTAATAACTTTCATTTCGCTTTGTAATTGTTCTATATTCATAACCTTACCTCCATTACTTAATCATTAAATAAACAATCATTGATAATATTCCTGCTACAAATCCTGTAATTAAAGTTAGTGTTAAAACATTTGCAAATGCTGATGATTTATTATTTGAATTTGTTTTTGTTAAGACCTTTGCCTTATTATTGGATAATTGATTACTGTTTTGATATTGTTGTTGATTTGCAATAGTTGTTATTAAATTTTTTTGTTTTTTTAATTCATATTTTGTCTTTTCTTGTGGAGAATTCCATTTTAAAGGTTTTCTCTCATTGTTATTTTGTGATTGCTCAACAACTTGATTCTTTTTCTTATTTCCATTTAATGATTTAACATTACTAAATGTTTGTCCATCTCTTATCATACCTGCTGACATTGTATCAATAAGTGGTTGATTTTTTCCTTGTTCTTTATTTTCTTTTTGTATTTTAATGTTTGCCCTTGCTATATTATGATCATTCTTTCCAAATAAAGACCAATATGTAGTTCTTTCAAATTTTACACCATTTTGTTGATAAGTTTTACTTATTTCATCTTGCATACTTCTTTTAACTTTCCATAAATCAACATTATCAATTAATGATGATTTTTTTAAAAAGTCTCTAGTAAAGTGAAAATCATGTTCAGTGCATTCAGTTTTTTTAGGTTTAATTGTTTTTTCTTCTCCTTTAACGATTATTTTACCATCTTGAATTCTTTTAATCATTTGAGCTGTTTCAGTTAAATTCTTTCTACCTTGTTGTGTCATTACATCTTCATCAGATAAATGCATTTGATCTCCAAATCTATCAATTAAGTTTGGATTTGCTTGTTCAATTTTATATAAAACTTGTTCAACTTTATCTCTTTTATTTTTACTTTCAGTCAATGTTGTCTCGTTATACATAAATTCAACACCATTTGGTTTTTGTATTTCTGCAAAACACGATACTATTTCTTCAGTAGTAATTCCAAAATTCTTTTCCCATACCATTTCATAAGTTGAATCTTTATCTTTTTTATTTTTTTCTACTAATTCATTAAATATTTCAACTTCATTTATAAGCATACTTCCATCTGGTAATTGTCTATTATTTTTTTGAATATATTCCATAGACATTTTTACATATGCTTTCATTTCAGCAAGTATTTGATCATGATCTTGTATTCCTTTTCCTTGCTTTAATAAATTTTCAACATGAGATTGATCGAATAGGGCATGATATCTCATATGTTTTCCATTCGCATAGCAAAATTGTAATGCTTTACTAGTTAAATAAGGATCAAATGTTTTTCCATTTAAAGTAGAATATACTGAATTATCAAATTTTCCTGTCGCTATTATAATTGTATCAATAGAAGAATCTCTTTTTATAAGTTCTGATAAACTTTTCATTTCTTCATATGAAACACCTTTAATATTTTCAAAATCATCATTCATAGTTCTATTAAATTTTGTAATAAAATCATTACCATATTTTTGACCTAAATAATTAAATGTTTCATTAATTTTATTTTGTGATACTAGTGCTAAACAATAATCTAATTCTTGTCCATTAATTCCAAGTCTTTCTAATTTTACTTTTGCTTTTTCTACATCACTCATTTGGGCATTATCTAAATAACTGATTAATCCATCTTGATATTTTTGATATAATTCTTGTTTTGCTTGTTCTAATTGTTCTTGTGATGTTATGGAATTAAAGTTTGCAATAACATCTTTAATTTTCATATTAGGAAATTGACCACATATATTTTCAATATAGTTTTTCATTTCTTCTTTAGAACTTATATCAGTTATCATTAATAAATCAATTTGTTGTTGACTTAAATATATACCATTTGTATCTACATCTACATTTAATGTTGCAAGTTCATCAAGCTGTTCTTGTTGATGTCTTCTCATCATTTCTTCTAATTGTCTTTGTAATTCTAAATAATCATCTATAACTTTTTGAGCTAATTGTTTTGCTGTTTGCTTTACATAAGATGTATATTCTTCATATTCATTTATGCTACTGCCACCATCTTTTATCATGGTTACTGCTCTTGTGATTTTGTCTTCATCTATTAGTTCTTTGTTAAATTGTTCATTTATTCCTTTAGCAAGTTCTCCAATATATTGCTCAACATATTGATTTTTTTGTTCATTAGTCATGTTTGATCACCAACCTAACTTCTACTATATATAATTATAACATATATTTAATTAATCTCCTATGTGTTCATCTGATTTTTTGGCAATTATACAGCAACACATAGTTATTATACCTGCTAGACCACCAATCATTAAACCTAATATAAAAAATATAAAGTTCATCATAATTAATCGCACCTCTCTTTTCCATAATTAAATAGTTTTGAAAATTCTTCTGATGCTCTTTCCATTTCATCATTTAAATTTTTAACTGCATTTCTTACTTTTGTTTTATTGGGATAATTGTTTTTAGAAAGCGAATTAAAAACAATATCTTCCCATGATAACCCAAAAACTTCTGACACTCTAAGTCCAGTATGATAAGCAGTTAAAAAAGCATAATAAGCACATGGATTGTTTGTAAAACGATTAAGTATTCTTTCAATTTCTTCTTTAGTAAATATATGAGCTGGATCACTATCCGGAATATCATATCTTGGCAGTCTTACTTTTTCAGCTGGATTTGTTTTTATAAAATTAACTGTTTCATTTGCATAACCAAAAGATGTTTTTAAAACCTTTAATATATTCTTTAAGAAATTTTTAGAATAACTACCATCAAGATAAACTTTATTTATAAATTCTTGTAAGGTTGCTGTTGTTATAGTTGATAACTTATAATGACCTAATTTTGGTTTCACATGAATCCTAATTATACTCTTTTATGATTCTATAGTATGATATTTTAAATTTACCTCACAATGATATTTCATTTGGTGTAAAAGCATGACCTGTATTCATATATTCCGAATATGCTTTTATACCTGCTTTCATATCTTCATTTCTTGTTAAGAATCCACTCTTGTTTTGATATTTTCTCTTTCCTTCTACTTAGGCAATTTGAAATTGATATTGATATACATTACCTCTTTTTTGTACATAAACATTTCCCATTGTTTTTCCTCCTTTTCTATTAAACGGAGAAAAAAAGACAGCAAATTGAATGCTATCTTTAATGTTTATAGATTTG
The DNA here is from genome assembly GCA_934162665.1 of uncultured Bacilli bacterium. Classification (GTDB taxonomy): domain Bacteria; phylum Bacillota_I; class Bacilli_A; order RF39; family UBA660; genus RUG14670. The sequence continues at coordinate 86,921 of CAKPJN010000002.1, read as the reverse complement.
TTTGTAAATGTTTTCCCATTTATTTATAAGGGTTTCAGCCAATTTTTACAAACAATTTGTAATTTTTACAAACAAATTGCTAACATTTTGCTATTTTTAGCACTTTTTTGAACTTTTCAAAATCTCGCAAACCCTTATTTTATTGACTATTTACCACAACAGTTCTTGTATTTCTTACCAGAGCCGCATGTTGTAGGAACTCCCATATTTATAATACTTATAATATTTATAATATTATTGATATTTCAAGGCTTTACCATCTTGGTAATCTACTATATTTATAATATTTATAGTATTTTTGTTATTATAAATATTTCTCTATTGCAAACAAATTGCAAACAATGTTATCATTGTTTGCATTCGTTCTCCATAAAAATTATATCATATTTTACTCTACAATTATTATTTATTTCCAATTTTTAATAATTCTTCACTTTCTAACTCTTTTATAGATTTTTCTGGTGTTGGTAATGTTTCAGGCATATTTCCACCTAATTCCTCAATTGCTTTTCTAACTGTTTTTCCTACATTGTAATGAGTTATACAAGCATCCTCCTCATTATCAACATTATCTTTTTTTAACTTTGCTTCTGTCTGAGTTATTCGGAAAAGATTAGCACCCAATTCTTCACTACCCATATAATCAAGAATATCTTCATTTTCTTTTATATTTTTTCTTTTTGCAATTTGCTTAGCTGTTTCTCCATTATATAAGCCTTTATATCCAAAGTTATTAAACTTGCCAAAATTTTCTACACCAGATTCTTTAGCAGTCTTAAATAGATATTTGTTTTTATTATTTACAAGAATTCTAGTATATAATCTTTTCTCATCTTCAGATAATTTTGAATACTCCAATTCTGTTATTTCTTGCTTTCTAGTTTGAATAGCAAAGTAAGTTTGTCCTAAAGCAACTGATTTTTTTCTAGGATTTGCATTTTGTACAATTAAATAACATGCATATCTTGATAAGTGATAATCAATAGTTTCTCTTTTTGTTTTCGAACCTATATCAACCATTTTCCTGAATTCAGGAAAATGGTCATTAATATTGTTATTACTAGTTTCACAAGCAATTATTGCTCTTTTAATAACCTTATGAAAATTTTCCCATTTACTATATTCTAATAATGGCATTAATTCTCTAGCTTCCCAATATTCATTCCCAAATTCATCAAAATGTTTTATATTTTCAAATGCTTTTTCATTATATTCTTCTATCATTAAAACCTCCTTCATACAATTAAATTATTAATAAACTATTTATTACTAATAATTACTTTACCATCTAAATTACAGACATAACAATCAGGCAATTTGGATTTTATATAATTTAAAGCTTTATTATCTTTTTCTATCTTTCTACCTACAAAAACACCTTCTACCAAGTTTATAGGCAAACCAAACATAATTGCAGATTCTCTATCAGTAGTAACTACATCCCTTTTTATTCTATCTTCATTAATAAACTTCTCAATATATCTATAATCTAAAAATGATTTTACAGTTTCTTTGTCAAAATCTAAGTTCCATACATCATTGTATGCAAGTTTTTTAGCATAATCTGAATCCATATTTAATATAAAAGCTATTTGCCTTTTATTGGAAACTAAACTAGGAATAAACCTTACTTCTTTTGTTTGTTCACCCCAATAAGACCATATTTCATCATTATTATTTATTTCTTCAGTAATCTCATCAAACTTATGATATGGAATCAACTTACTAATTGTTTTAGAACCCGGACCTCTACCAATGGAGTATGAAATTGTAAATCCACTATACTGATTAATATATTCTTTTAACATCATATCATCTTGTATATTCCACATACCCACACTATTATTTATTTTATTAGGTCTAGCCTCAGAAGTAAAATCAGTTGATATAAATCCATTTTCTATTGTAAAATCAAAATTTTCTAATTCTCCAAAAATACCATGAATAAATGTTCCCTTTTTTAACTTAGCATCATCACCTATATTGTACCTGTTTTTTGTAACTTGATTATCAACATCGTAAAACAGCTCAATTTGTTTTAATAATATATCTCTTGCATTACCGCTAAATCTGTTAATGGCATTGTTAATATATTTATCTTTATTAGACACTCTCATCAACTCCTACATATATTATACCATAAACATCTCTAATATCCTTTTAAACAGATAAATTAATATATTTTTAACGAAAAATAAGCCTGTCAAATTGACCGACTTATTACTATTTTTTATTTGTTTGCATAATTTTTAAATTTTTGCAAACAATTTGCAAACATTTTAGCAAAATTCATTAATTTTTACATATTTTTTGTCATTTCAAAACCTCGTAAACCCTTATAAAATAAGTTATTTACCACAACATTGTTTGTACTTTTTACCAGAGCCGCAAGAACTTTGTACTCCCATATTATCTGTATTATTTGTATTTATAATATTACCTGTATTTCAGGCTTTTCCAGACTAGGTAACATCTATATTATTTGTATTATCTGTACTATTTATAGTATAAATATTTCTCTACTGTGGACAAATTGTGGACACCGTCCACATCCGTTCACTGCTAACATTATACCATATTTCAAAGTTCAATAAATTGTGCGAATTGGAAAGTCATACATTTGTGTTTTTTCTGTTCATAATTATTATACTATATATTAAGATTAGTCAAACTACTGAGATATCGTTTTATCAGATATATTATTTTTCCTTGATTATATTTTTACTGCAAATATAAGTTACTAAGAAGTATCCTCCATAAATCGCAACAATAAATATTGCAACACCAATTATTGATGATACTAAATTAGCGGCTCCAAAGGCACTTAACAAATAATTACAAAATTTAATTCCAAATATAGAATGTATAATTGCAACTAATAACGGAAACATAAAAAATATACCAATTTGTCTAAACAATGCTTTATTAATCATTTTTTCATCTACGCCTATTTTTCTTAGCATATTAAACTTTTCTACATTATCACTTGATTCCGATAATTCTTTAAGTGCTAGAATTGCAGCACAAGAAATTAAGAATATAATACCTAAGTATAATCCTATAAAGGTAACCATTGCACCTAGTCCAATACTATTTTCTTTAATTGTCATTTTAGAATCAAAATCAATAACAGTATTATTAGAATTTTCTTTGCAAATTTCACTTAACTCTTTTTCCGAAAGATTTTTCTCATTTATATCTGTAACATTATAATTAGCAGTTAAATATTCATATTTTTTCATTGAATCATTTACTGCATTATCAGGAACAACAAAAACTCCCATATTTGAATATGTTGAATTCATTGCAATAAAACCTTCTACACAACTATCATATTTTGGTTTTAATTCCTTTTCATTTATATTAAGTATTGTATCTACCTTAAGTCCCTCATTCCTGAATTCTACATATTCTGAATAATTAGCAACAATAAAATATTCATCATCATTTAATGTATATTCTTTTAGTCCAAACAATTTTGCAATTTTGTTGTAATCACTTATCTTTACAATACTTTCCTTCTTATTGTATGGCATTAAAGGATATTTATCCTTTGCAATATCATAGTAAGAGCCAATACTGGTTTTTAAGTCAATATTATCAAAGTTATAAACATCAAGTTTTACTATATCTTTAAGTTTGTTATCTACATCATAGCCTAATTTTTCAAGTGTATCATATATTGAAATTTTTGAATCTTCTATTTGTTTTTCAGAATAATGCTCATAATCAGTTACATTTATAAACTTGCCAATTTGAACATCTGCTGGAGCCAATTTTTTCAAATTATTTGTCATAGATATTTTCATAGACATTGCACTCGATAGCACGCAAATCGTTATAAATAACATCAAACATATTATTGTCATCGAAAAAGTCATAGTATTTATTTTACTTGAAAACTGTCTAAGGGTGAAACTATTTAACCCTTTATAATAAGTGTTCTTCATACTTATAAATATTTTTAAAAGCAATCCCGATAAAGACCAAAACACAAAGAAAGTTGAAACAGCACCTACTCCTATAGGAACAAAAATACTATTTGCATTAGTCATTTTCCAAATACCACCAGTAACCTGATAATAAGCAAATCCTAATGCTATACAAGAAATAATAAACACTATTGTACAAAACAATGGATTTTTTAATTTTATTTTTTCAGATTTTTTGTTAGAATGCATTAAATCTATCAATTTACATTTACTAATATTTATTGTATTAAATATCATAACTACAAAATACATAATACTAAAATAAATCAAAGTTTTAATACAAGCATTTGTTGAAAATACGAATTGAAATCTAGTTAAATCTGCTTCAAACATATTAGCAACCAAAATACTCATCAATTGTGATAATAAAAAACCTATTCCTAAACCAACTACCAATGAAACTATACCTATTATTAATGTTTCAATAAATAATATTAAGGATATTTTCTTTTTGCTCATTCCAAGCGTTAAATAAACTCCAAATTCTTTATTTCTTCTTTTTATTAAGAATCTACTTGCATAAACAATTAAAAACGCTAATATTATAGATACAAACACGCTAACACCAGAAAGAACATTGGTCATAAGTTTTATTATTTCTGCTGTTGTTGATGATACCTTCATCATAACTGACTGATCATCTATTGCATTGAACACATAAAAAATTGCAACACCTAGTATCAGAGTAAAGAAATAGATGGCATAATCCTTTATACTCTTACTAATATTTTTTAATGATAACTTAAAGAGCATCGTTTAAGTCACCACCAAGTAATGTTACAACATCTATTATTTTATCAAAAAATTCTTTTCTAGAATTTGTTCCTTTAATTATTTCATTAAAAATTTTGCCATCTTTGATAAATATGACTCTTGAAGAATAACTTGCAGTAAACGCATCATGTGTCACCATAAGAATTGTTGCTTGTAATTCTTTATTCAAATAATCAAATTTTTCTAAAAGCATTTTAGCTGACTTTGAATCTAATGCACCTGTTGGTTCATCTGCAAGAATTAACTTTGGATTAGTAATTATTGCTCTTGCACTAGCGACTCTTTGCTTTTGACCTCCACTCATTTGATATGGATATTTATTAAGTACATTAACAATATCCAGTTCTTTTGCAACTTTTTTAATTCTTGTATCAATTTCTCTCGAATTCACATTTTGAATAGAAAGTGCCAAAGCAATATTTTCATAAGCAGTTAAAGTATCAAGTAAATTAAAATCTTGAAATATAAACCCTAACTCTTCCCTTCTAAACTTATTTAGACTATTTCCTCTTAATTTTGTGATATCATTACCTGCTACATAAATATGTCCAGATGTAACTTTATCAATTGTAGATATACAATTTAAAAGAGTAGTCTTTCCAGAGCCACTTGCTCCCATTATTGCAACAAATTCTCCCTTTTCAACATCAAATGATAGGTTACCAATTGCTTTTGTAAGACTAGATTTATTACCATAATATTTTTCAATTTTATCAATTTTTAAGATATTTTCCATAATCTTTCTCCTTTCTGATTACATTGTAATATAAAAGATAGAATTAGTCGTTATTCTGATATTACAGAATATTACAATTTTGTAATATTTATTTTTAGTATCCAAATCTGCATAAACTTTAATCAACTTTATAAAAATCATTTTTATAAAAGATAATTGTAATTTTTGTATATTTATGTATTTCAGATTCAATAATTATCTTATGTCCTAATTTATCGCATAATTTCTTGACAATATAAAGTCCCATACCTGTTGATTTTGCCATTATTCTACCGTTTTCACCAGTGAAAGATTTATCAAATACTCTTTTTATATCATTTTTAGGTATTCCTATTCCATTATCCCAAATAGTTAGATATACTTTATCTTTTTCATCTTTTACACTGATTTTTATTATTGGATCGTTATTATTTTTTTTATATTTAATACTATTGTTTATAATCTGATTTAATACGAACTCTAACCATTTCGAATCTGTTAAAACTTTTTCATTATGAATATCAACTTCAAGATTAACTTTGTTTTCTAATAAGTCATCTTTATTTTTTAAAGCAACATCTTTAATAATCTTCTGCAATTCAATTTCTTTGATAAGATAATCTTTTTCGGCATTTTCGCTTCGAACGAAATATAAAATTTGATCTATATAGTTATCTAACTTTCTAATTTGTTCTATATATCTTTTATCAAACATATTTCTGTTATTATGAATTAATAAAGTTAAACTTGCTACTGGAATCTTTACTTCATGAATCCACATTTCTACATATTCCTTGAAATCAGTAATACTTAAATTATATTCTTTTACATTTTCAATCATTGACTTATTTATATCATAAAGAATTTGATAAAAAATTTCACCATCATAAAAGTTTGGCTTCTTTAACATTTCTAAAATTAAATATTTTTTATCTAACTTATCAAGCGTATTTAATATTTTTTTATAAAATTTGTATTTCCTAAAATAATCAAAAATAACATTAAATGTTGCAACTAAAAAAAATAATGTTGTCAATGCTATTTTCAAATCATTTTCCACTTTAAATGCGTTTAACATAAGAATAGCAATTATGAATCCAACAATTGACACAGTTATCTGTACTGTTTTATCTAATAAATATTTTTTAAAACTCATAATAATTTATACCCTTGTCCTTTTCTTGTTTCAATTCTATTTTCAAGTCCAAAATTTTGTAATTTATTTCTCAATCTACTAATATTTACTGTTAGAGCGTTGTCATTGATAAACTCATCATTGTTCCATAAATCTGTCATTAAATCATCACGAGTTACTATTCTACCACGATTACTTAAAAGATATGTAAAGATAATCATTTCATTTTTAGTTAGTTCTAATACCTTTTCACCTTGTTTCAATATTCCTTTTTGTGGATTAACACTAATATTATCATAAAATAAATCGTCCATATTATTATCCATTCGTTTAAATATATTTTGTATTCTCAATAGTAAGATTGTTGGATTGTATGGCTTAGTAATATAATCGTCTGCACCATAAGATATAGATAAAACTTCATCTACTTCTCCTACTCTGCTCGTAACCATAATAATAGGAACATTAGATTCTTTTCTAATTTCTTTTAATAAAATTTCACCATTTTTATTTGGTAAATTAATATCCATTAAAATTAAATCAAATTTCATATTTTTTATATTTTCTTTAACATTATCAAAATTTTCTATAATTAATACTTCATACCCTGAGTTTTCTAACAAAGATTTTAACTCATTTCTGATAATTTTTTCATCTTCTATAATTAATATTTTTTTCATAGTTTGTCTCCTTTCGTAATTTGCTTTTATAATTATTCATATTATATCACTTTAATTTTCTAAATTATAATAATTCAGAAAATTAAATATAATTATTTTATAATTTTTTCTGCTTCAACTTTATCTAGGTTACCATATTTAATCATTTTATTTATAACTTGCCTCTGTCTTTCAATTGCTAAATTTTTATTTTGAATTGGATTATATAAAGACGGAGCATTTGGGATTCCTGCTAGCATAATTGATTCACTATCGTTCATATCTTTTGGTAATTTATTAAAATAACCTAAACTTGCTGACTTAACAGAATAAAATCCATTGCCAAAATATGATGTATTCAAATATAATTCTAATATTTCATTCTTATTGTAGTTACTTTCTATGCTAAATGCCATAAAAATTTCTGCAACTTTCCTTACTATTTTCTTATCTTGTGTAAAATAGATATTCTTGGCTAGTTGTTGGGTAATTGTGCTTCCTCCCTCTACAAATTTCATTTTTTTTATATCATTTACAAATGCTCTTCCAATAGAAATGACATCTATCCCAAAATGTTTGTAAAATCTATGATCTTCAACTGATACAACTGCTTTTAAATAAATTTGAGGCATATCATCAATTTTTGTATAATCTTCTTTTTGCCTAATTGTTGTAATTTTATCCTTTAATGGCATTTTATTTATGGCATTCTTATACATTTGATAACCACTACAAATAAAATAACTTCCTATACAAATAAATATTAATAAAATTGTTATTGCAATCTTTTTAACTAATTTCATATAATGCTAATCCCTTCTTTACTAAAAAGTAATTTATTGCAATAATATTATCATTTTTTATCATATAAGTCGTCATTCTAATATTACTCAATATTACCATTTTGTAATATAATTTAATGTGTAACACGCATATTTTAATGAACCTTTAACCACTTTTAAAATACTCGCCATATAGTTTTTTGAAAAGCCATACTCAACATATATTTTATTGATAAACTCCTGTAAAAGTCGTGTATCTAATTGCCATAATTTATAAAATCCTACTCTTGGTTTTACGTGATTTTTAATAATGTTTATATAAGATATTGTAGTAGAGTAATGCAAATTGAAACCTACATAATTATCTATCCAATAATCTAAAAAATCTGCATACGACATATTTTCTCTTAACTGCGGCTTTTGACCATTGTAGTAAAAATCATTATAGGCTTTTGCGCCTTCTTTAAAAGCCTCTGCTTTTGTTGGATACCCTGACTTTGTTATCCATTTTCTTGTTCCCTCAACTGTTGCAATTTCAAATCGGTATTCATATACCTTTCCACGTTTTCTTACGCTTACCATAGTTATCTCTCCTTCATTATAAAACTTAATGAAACGGAAAAATGCCAGCATTTCGAATGCTGACATTTTATTTTATATAACTATGTCCACAATAATTGTCCACGTAGATTTTTTATTGATTTTTATGGGGTTTCCTCGATTCTGTCCACATTATTTATGCTATGTGGACAAATCGTGGACAAATTGTCATCTGTGGACAAATTTATCATTTTTTCTATTTTTAACAATTCCTTATTTTATAAGGGTTTGCGAGGTTATTTACCACAACAGTTTTTGTACTTTTTCCCGCTTCCACAAGGCCTTTTGTATTGGGGATTTTGGCAGCTTTTGGGAGCACTTGGCTCGTTAATTCGGCACTTGGTTGCACTTGGGAGCACTCCGTAGCACTCGGCAAACCTAGCAGAACGTATCTAAAAACGTATCTAAAATTTACCATTGTTGAATTTTTTACAATTTTCTAATAATGCTTTGTAAGTGTCCTGTGATATGGTTTTGTCATCTTTGATTTATCTTGACCTAATAGCCAAATGAAATCATTTATATCCATGCGAGAATATTTTCTATCTAATGTTTCATAAATGTAATCAATTACTTTCAATGTATTTGCTCTAATTTCTACTTCTTCTTTAGACCCTTCTTCAATCTCAACTTTACTATCTACTCTATCAGCAAGACTATCACTAAATCCTAGCATTCCATAAGATCTCATTACTTGAGGTATTTTATAATCTGCACATCCAATTAGATGGGAATAGTCAACATCAATTTGTTCTTTCTTTTCTCTTACATGAAGTATATCAGAAGTTAATAACTGTGCTCTTTTATAAAATAATACTTCTTCTCCATCATATGTAGATACATCTTTGAAATAATCTAGATTACTAACTATAAATTCAAAAAGTTGACTATCGACATTTAGATCTTTAATAAGTTCATAAAATGATTTTCCACTTTTTTTAAGTAAATTATTCATTTCAACTAAATTACTATATCTATCTTCAAATAGTGGAATAGTTACATTACCTTTTAATAATTCTTTAAATTCATCAGGACTCATTTCAAAATTATTATTTGATTTAAACCTGTTTAGTATTAAATACATTATTGCATAAGATCCATCCATTGTTCCTAAATCCGTTTGGATTTCCCATTTAGGATCTCCCCAAAAACAATAATCTCCTATTGCATGATATATAAATAAGAAATTAACTATACTTTCTACATCCATATCCATTAAACCATACGGATTTGAATCTAGCCAATAAGCAACCGATGAATTTCTAATTTGATCTATCATTTCATCAATCTTGCTATAATTAATTCTCACATTTTCAGAATTATCACAAACAAATTTATAGCTATAATTTAATCTATCTATTAAATTCATAGTATCAGCTCCTTAATACAGCATACATATATAATATTTTTTATCTTATTCTACTCTCTATGACTTCTTTTCTACTTTTTACCGTACTATTTTTTCCTTCTTTTACATTTTTTAAATCCTTTTGGAAATGATTACCCGATACAATGTTTAATTCATCAAATGGTGCAATTTCATTTCCATCAAAATAATTTGCTAATCTCAATGTTGATTTATGAATATTATTTATGTTATGATTAATACTTCTTAAGTCTAGACCTGTATCAACACTTAATTTTTCTTCGACTGAGGCATAATAAAAAACTTGTCGTTCATATTTCACTCTTTTAATAAAATGTGGTTTATCATAACATACTTTAATATCAACGTATGGAAACGGATGATTTGAAATGCTTTCATTCAAAAATCCTATCATTCCTTGAACTTCTTCTTGAGCGGCTAATTCAAATGGTATTTGAAAAATTTGATCCTCTTGAATTCCACTATCACCATTATTATATATTTTTATTATAGTAATTCTTATATTCTTCGCCTTAGTTAAACCACTATTTCTAACTCTTAAATACAAAAAGCCATTAATACTTCTTAAATTAAACGATAATTGTGGTTCCTTATCTTTTATCATTTTAAACTGGTTTATTATTACAATTAAAAGTGATATTCCTGATATAACTACAGCAATTATTTCTACCATATTAAACCCTCCTTGTAAATATTATATCATAAATTATCGTTCTAATCTTTGATATTACTACTTATGAGTAATAAATTACAACTTAAATACTTTTTAGATACATTTTGTATCTAATTTGAAATCAAAGTTCAAATACACGCTTTTACCCTTATCTTATAAGGTTTTGCAAGGTTTTTGCAATGTATCTAAAACGTATCTAAGACAATGGACAATCTAAAAATTGCCCAAAATGTGGAAGCATAGAAAAACCCGCAATCCCTTATTTTATGCGGGTTTACGGGCTTATTTACCACAACATTGCTTATATTTACGTCCTGAGCCACATGTTCATCCTTTTCCTGTACATATAACACTATGAAATATATATAGTATTATAGATTTTACAAGGCTTAAAAGTTCTAAACAGATATGGTATAAATGGTACATATAGTATTATTTTTACTATATGTTTTTAAGTTAATGTGCACATTGTTCCCATTACATATTCAAAATGTATAACATCATATATGATATTACTAATTATTTCAAATTTTTCCAACGTTATGTGTTTTATCTATTTTTTTATCCAATTTTTTGTAATTTGATTTAAAATTTAGTAAAGTTTCCATTGCACTTATAACTGCTGAGGATTCAAATATATCTCTCCTATAATACCCAGTTGTTAGGTATCCAGTTATTCCATTATCTTTTTTATTACTACTATTACCAAGAATACTTTCAATAACTTTATTCAAAGACTTCCCATCTTTAACATAGTTAAACATTCTTTCAGTAATTTGAAGGCCACTTGATTTTCCTATAAATTCTTTACCATTTTGGTCTAATATTGATGCATAAGTAACAATAAAATATGTATTATCTATCTGTTCATATCCACCCTCAATACTAATTAGTAAATCAAATGAAATATCATTTTCCATGCAATAATTATATAAACCATGATTTCTATTTTTTGCACCTATTAAAGTTTCATCATTAATAGGTTTAGAACTTACCAAAGAATTAACATTAACAGGGACAATAGAAATATCATCAAATCCTAATTCATTCATTGCAATTAAAATTGACCTTTGCTTAGAAACATTCATAGAGCCTAAAACTATTTTCATATTTTCACCATCCTATTTTTTTATAAAACAAGCTATTTACTACAACGTTGTTTAGGATTCTTACCAAACTCAAAGATTACTTTTTCCAATACATATAACATTATGAAGCATAGTATTATATATTTTTCGCCTATGAGCACAAAAAGTGCACAAATGGCGTTATGTGCACAATTTTTTGCCTTTTTTTGACTATTGAGAAACTCACAAACCCTTATAAAACAAGCTATTTACCACAACATTGTTTGTACTTTTTACCAGAGCCACAAGGACACGGATCATTTCTGCCTACCTTTTTTACTCTTTTAGGAGTTTTTTTAGCAGTTTCTTTTCCACCATCGTTGGTAATCTTTGTTTTAGAAACTTCTTTTCTTTCTATATTTTTTCTTATCTCTGCTTTTAATAAGAAGATAGATACGTCTTTATCAATTTTTTGCATCATTGAGTCAAACATATCAAAACCTTCCATAGTATAAGCTCTTAGTGGATCTTCCTGTCCATATCCTCTTAAGTGAATTCCTTCTCTTAAATGAGACATAGTATTAATATGTTCCATCCAATAGTTATCTAATACTTGTAGAGATATTGCTTTTTCAAATTCATCTTTTATTTCGTCAGGGATATCTTTTAGCTTATCTTCGTATTCATCTATTACTAGTTTTGATAATTTATCAATAACTTCATCTTCTGATAAATTTGAAATATCTTTTACTTTAATATCTTTTGCTAATAGATTTTTATTAGCGAAGTCTGTTATATCTTCTAAATCTGCATCTGTTAAATATCCTTCTGGAGCAATGTGAGATCTTACTAAATCTTCTATATGATGTTTAAATGTTCCTATAACAGTTTCATGAATTGATTCACTATCTAAAATTTCATTTCTTTTACCATATATTATTTCTCTTTGATTATTCATAACATCGTCATATTGTAGTAGGGATTTACGTATATCGAAGTTATTTCCTTCAACACGTTTTTGAGCGCTACTTATTGATTTTGTAAAAGTTTTACTTTTGATAGCTTGATCTCCTAGTCCCATGCTTTCCATCATTGTACCTATTCTATCAGATCCAAATCTTACCATTAAATCATCTTTCATAGAAACAAAGAATTGTGTATAACCAGGGTCTCCTTGACGTCCTGAACGTCCACGTAACTGATTATCTATACGACGTGATTCATGACGTTCTGTACCAACGACGCATAAACCACCTATAGCTTTGATTTCATCTGATAACTTAATATCAGTTCCACGTCCTGCCATATTTGTTGCGATTGTTACTGACTTATGTTGTCCGATTTTTGAAATTATTTCTGCTTCACGAGCATGGTTCTTAGCATTTAATACTTCATGAGGAATATGTGCTTGTTTTAAAAGATGGCTAATTAATTCACTTGTTTCAATAGCAATTGTACCTATTAATACAGGTTGTCCTTTTTCATATCTATCTTTAACAAATTCAATAATAGCTTTATATTTTGCTTCTTTGCTTGCGTATACTAAATCTGGTTCATCATCTCTTATTACAGGTTTATTTGTTGGAATTTCTATAACATACATATTATATATATTTCTAAATTCTTCTTCTTCTGTTTTAGCAGTTCCTGTCATACCTGATAATTTTTTATACATTCTAAATAAATTTTGGAATGTTATAGTAGCAAGAGTTTTTGTTTCTTGATTAATTGTTACTCCTTCTTTGGCTTCTATCGCTTGATGAAGACCATCTGAATAGGCCCTTCCTTTCATCAATCTACCAGTAAATTGATCAACGATAACTATTTCATCATCTTGTACTACATAATCAACATCTAATTTCATAGAGTAATTTGCACGTAATGCTTGGTTTAAAAAGTGTACAAGAGAAGAATTTTCTATATCATATAAATTATCAACATGGAAATATTTTTCTGCTTTTTCTGATCCTTCATCTGTTAAGTTAACACTTTTTGTTTTTTCATCATATATATAGTCTTTTTCTTCTTTAATGCTCTTAGCAAAATTATCTGCATCTATATATAAATTTTTATTATTCATTTGTCCACCAGATATTATTAACGGTGTACGTGCTTCATCAATTAAAACTGAATCAACTTCATCAATAATAGCAAAATTTAATGGTCGTTGTACACGATCTTCTTTTTTTACTACCATGTTATCTCTTAAATAATCAAATCCAATTTCATTATTAGTTGAATATAAAATATCACAGTTATATGCTTCTTGTTTTTCTTTAGGTGATAATTCTCTACCATTTACTCCAACTGTTAGTCCTAGAAATCTATGAATTCCGCCCATCCAATCAGCATCACGACTAGCTAGATATTCATTGACAGTAATTATATGCACTCCTTCTCCTGATAGGGCATTTAAATATGCTGGCATTACACTGGTTAAGGTTTTTCCTTCACCTGTTTTCATTTCTGAAATATTTCCATAATGAATGGCAAGTGCTCCTAAAATTTGTACATAGAAAGGTTTCTCTCCAATTACACGAAATGCTGCTTCACGAGCTGTTGCGAAAGCTTCTACTAAAATATCTTCTAGAGTTTCATCTTTTGTTAATCTTTCTTTAAATTCAACTGTTTTAGCTTGTAATTCTTTATCAGTTAATTTACTATATTCATCTTCTAAAGCTATTATTTCATTAGCTTTTTTTTCAAATCTTCTTAATTCTTTATATTCATGATCAAATAATTTTCTTATTATACTCATCCTATCCTCTCCTTAATTAATTATTTTATCAAAAAAAAAAGAAGAATACTAGAATATTCTTACTTTTTTATGATTATTCTGACTCAATTATACCGTAATTTCCATCTTTTCTTTTATATAAAACACATGTCTTTAGTGTTTCTCTATCTTTGTATACATAAAATTGATGACCTAATAATTCTAATTGAAGTATTGCTTCTTCTTCATCCATTGGTTTTACTTCAACGCTTTTTCTTTTTATTACTTTACTTTCATCCTCTATGTTTTCTTCAACCATATCTGAGAAAGAGAATTCATAGGAATGTTTACTTTCTCTAGCCATTAATTTTGTTTTATTTTTTCTAATTTGTCTTTCTAACTTATCTATAGACTTATCAACAGCTATATAAAAGTCTTCCTTTGATTCTTCTGTTCTTAAGATAATGGATTTTAGCGGTATTGTAATCTCAACAGTTTGCTCATCATTTCTTATTCTTACCATTACGGTAATTCTAATGTCATCTGTGTTTTGCAAATACTTAGTTAGCTTTTCTAATTTCTTATGAATATAATCTGTCATAGCTTGACTAAGCTTTACTCCTTCACTTCGGATAATAACTTCCATACTATCCCTCCTTATAATTATATTGTAGCATAATATAAATAAAAAAGCCACTATTTTGCAGTGACTGTTTCTTTTACTAGCTTAACATTTAGTGCTTGAAAACCTTTTGATGTTTCTACTAGTTTGAATTCTACTAATTGTCCTTCGGATAATGTTTTATATCCATCTGACTCTATAGCTGAATAATGAACAAATATATCTTCATTTTCTTTATAATCAATGAATCCATATCCTTTTTCATTATTAAACCATTTTACACGGCCAATCATTATACTTCAACACCTCTCATTCTACCACTTTTAATATTCCTATTACGTTGGTATATTTAATTTTAGCACTTATCATCTTTTATCTTTAACTTTTCCTTAATGCGTAAGTTTTTGGGATTTTTTAGTAATTTTAATTTTTTTATTCGACATTCTTCGACAAATCATAATCACTTTAATCAATTCCTAGCTTTTTTAATTTTAATATTTTTTTTATGCTAAAATTTCAAGTGTAAGGTGGTGATGGTTATTAAGAGTAAATTTTTAGATTATTCTTTAGGTCTTATTACTCGATATAATAACTATTCTGATTCTGATATGGAAAAATTAAAATATGGCTTAGAGGGTTTATATTTAACAATTACTAAGATTATAATAATTTTAATTCTTTCATTAATTTTGGATATGTTTAAAGAAACAGTAATTGTGTTAATTTTATTTAATATAATTAGATATTTTGGTTTTGGCTTCCACGCAGGTAAAAGTTACCAATGTTTAATTTGTTCTATATTTAACTTTATTGCTATTCCTTATATCTATATGAATATAGCTTTATCTGATTATGTATTAGGTATTATATGTGCTCTATGTATTGTAGGTTTTATTCTTTATGCACCTGCTGATACAGTTAAGAGGCCATTACCTAATAAGAAAAAAAGAACTATTAGAAAGCTCCTTACAGTTTTAACAGCAATAATTTATATATGCTTGATATTTATTTTAAAAAATGATTATTTATCGAAGCTACTAATTTCTGCCATGACAATTCAAGCTATTGCTGTTAATCCATTGACTTATAAATTATTTAATCAACCATATAGAAATTATAAAAATTATTCTAATGTTTAGATAATACGAAAGTATTATTTATTCATAAAATCTTTAAAGAAAGGTATATGTGTGTATGAAAAAAATAGCTAAAGTTTTTGCTGCTGTTGCTATGCTTGCTAGTAGTGCTGCTAGTTTAGGATGTTTATGGCTTTTAACTGATGAACCTAACGCTCCTAAAAGTTTCATTGACTAATTTCTTCTGTTGATAACAATTTATTTTAATTATTGAAAAACATCTTCTGGATGTTTTTCTTTTTGATAAAATAAAGGATACTAATTTTAATTATTAGCATCCTTTTTAGTATTTGTTTCTTTATTTGGTAATTTAATACTTAATTCTTGAATATAATATTTATCTACTATATCTTGACGACTAGTTAACCAATTATTTTTTGTTATTAGTTTAGAAGCAAAGTATAATCCATTTCCATGACCTTCGCCTTTTGATGATACACCTTTCTCATTTCTTCTAGCCATATCTTTATGTTCTTTGAAAGTATTAGAAATTACAAAACTAACATGATCTTTTAACTCATATATTTCAATAGTTACTATCTTCTTTCTTGTTTCAATCGCTGCTTCTATTGCATTATCAAAATAGATTCCAATTAACTTACATAAAACGCGCATATCCTTTTCTGATAATCTCGTTAAGATTGATTTCCTTTCAAGACTTACATCTATAGTTAAATTTACTTTTCTCTTTTGAGCAATTGCGGCTTTGTAGTACATCAAACCTTTTATACCACCCTTTGGCATAGCTTTTAATTGATTTACTACTTCACCATCAACATTAATACTGTCTTCTAAAATTTCATCAATTTTATTTACCACTTTCTTATCTTTAGTCATACAACGTAATACCGCAAGTTGATTCTTATATTCATGTCTATTTAATTGTTCCTTTTCAATCCAATCTTCAAAATTTTGAACATAGTTAAATAAATTATCATATTCTGCAGTGAGTTTATCATTATTATTTTTCTCATTAAAAAATATAATTAGTAGCACCAAAAATATGATCATTACTATTGTATTAATTATAAAGTTAATATTATATCCAAAATTTTTATATAGACTTATTTCAACTAAACTAAGTACTAATATTAATAGTGTTAAAAACACTGCACTTGAAATATATCTTGTGTTTTCTAACTTTAATTCAAATTTGTTTAATATATTCTTCATATTTTTAATATTACAAAGGATTATACTGATTATACATAATGTTGTGTTAGATAATAATCTATAGTACCAAACACCTCTGAGTTCTGTTATGCTAATAAAAGGAATATATATATAAAAATTTATTATATCAGATAGAAATAATATTACCATAAACATACTAGACGAAATTATTGATTGTATTACGCTTTGTTTAAATATCTTTTTATATACTAATATATTTAATAAATAAGTTATTAATGTATAAGTACTAGTATATTCTATACTATATAATAAAGGTGGAACGATAATTAATATTGATATTAGTAATAAATTCCTTATGGTAAATAATTTTTCATCACTTTTTAATACTATTTTAATTACATAAAAACCTACCATTGATAAAAAAATGGAACATATAAATTTAGTCAACATATCTAACATTACTGGTCACCTCTTTCTTTTGATTTCTTGAAACCAAGTATGTTTTCTCTTTATTCTTAAAGAATAGTTCATTTGTGTTTTGTTTGAAAAAGTCTACTTGATCTATATTTACTATCAGACTCCTATGAGTCTTTATAAATCTATCATCTAGCTTTCTCAATATATCATTAAGTGTTCCTAAAATATAGTAATCCTCATTCTGAGTATGTATTATGCATCTTTTACTGTCTTGTTCTTTTTCTATGTAGATAATATCTTTCAAGTATACATTATGAATAATACCTTTATATTTGAATCTTAATGTATTATGTTTATGGTCAAAGTTTTTCATGCAAATTTTTAAATCTTCAACTAATCTTATATCTGGTTTTTCTAATTTATTTATAAAATCTAATAACATCAGTCTTTTACCAATGACCTCATATCTGTATTCTGGAAATGAAGTAATAATTATAATCATTGATATCCAATCATCTAATTCTTCTCTGATCATTCTTGCAGCATTTATTCCTGAGCCATGTGTTGTTTTTACATCTAAGAGATAAACTTTATGACCGACTTCTTTCTTTGCAGCACGTTTAAAATTTTCATCATAGCCATCAAATTGGCTAATAGTATATTCTATATCAAAATTCATCATAAACTTTTCGATTATTTTCTTGTAATGACTTGCAAGCACTTCTTCATCCTCACAAATTATAAAATTCATATATACTATTTCACCTACATTCCATCACTCTTTACATTTTACCATATTTTTCCTTTTTTTAAGATAAATTTTAAAAAAAATACTAATGTATAGTATCTTTTGGTTTTCTTCCATTTGTTGTAGTTGTTTTTGATTTTATGTTTAACTTTTCTTTTATCATTTTTGTTCTATTGGGATTTTTATCAGAGATAATTGTTGTATGCAGTACAAACCATAAAAATATTATGAATATTACTACATATATTATTTTACCTATTATAGGATCTTTTATTGTATAAAATATTGAAGCTGTAGCGAACAATATATTCATTGCATAAATTATTAATACTGTTGTTCTTTGGGAAAAATTCATTCCAAGCAATTGATGGTGAAGATGTTTTTTATCTGCTTGAAATGGAGGCTGACCTTTTAATAATCTTCTTATAATTGCGAATAAAGTATCTAATATTGGGATTCCTAGTATCATAATTGGAACAAAGAATGAAGTAAGTGCCGTTCCTTTAAATTCTAATAATGTAATTACCGCTATGATAAATCCCATAAATGTAGCACAATCTCCTGCAAATATTTTAGCTGGATAGAAGTTATGTAGTAAGAATCCAAAAGTTGATCCTAGCATTATGAATGTTAAAATCATAACTAAACTCCCTGATCTTCCTTGATAAAATCCTATTATTCCTATTGTGATATAAAATATTGAACAAATCCCGCCACTTAATCCATCTAACCCATCTATTAAGTTTATAATATTAGTACATGCAACTATAAATAAAAGTGTTAGCGGATATGCAAATACTCCAAAGTCAAAGGAAAATCCAAATGCAGTTATATCATTTAAAAGTATTCCACCATAAAATACAATTACTGATGCAGCCATTAAATGTCCTAATAATTTTTGATAAGCTTTTATAGGCTTTAAATCATCTATAATACCTGTTAATATTATAATAAAGCTTCCTATTAATATAGAGTTCATTCTTACACTTTGTTCTCCAAAAAGCATATAACCGAATAAGAATCCCAAAAAGATTCCAACGCCTCCTAATTTCGGCATTATTTTTTTATGGATATGTCTATTTCCTTCTTCGTTATTTGGAATATCTAATGCACCTATATGAAAAGCTATTTTTTTCATCAGTGGCATAATTGCTGCGGTAAATATAAATGTTACTATCACTACTTTTAAGGCATATATTATTTCTGCTTGCATATTCTCAACTTCTTTCTATAACTATTATATAGTAAATTTTATATTTATACTAGTTTTTTAGTGCAAAAGAAAAAAATAGAAATTCTATTTTTAACATTATTGTGCTTCTTCTAATTCTTTTTTATTTTCCAATAATATTCCTGTTCCCTCAGCAACACAAGTTAATGGAGATTCTGCTATTAACACTGGTACAGATAGCTCTTGTTTTAGTAATTCTAATAGTCCTTTAAGCATTGATCCTCCACCAGTTAGAATTATTCCTTTATCTACAATATCTCCAGCTAATTCTGGTGGAGTTTGT
The DNA here is from genome assembly GCA_934162665.1 of uncultured Bacilli bacterium. GTDB lineage: Bacteria > Bacillota_I > Bacilli_A > RF39 > UBA660 > RUG14670. The sequence goes on along the minus strand of CAKPJN010000002.1, from coordinate 66,850 downwards.
TCTAATACATTCGTTGTTGATTTTATTATCTTAGCTATACTTTCTTTAAGAGCAAGTTCTGTTTCATCCTGAGTTATCTCTATAATATGTGGTAGACCAGTTATTAAATCACGTCCACGTACTTCTAATTTTTTCTTTTTATCAGGTTTATAAACATTTGCAAAATTAATTTTTATATTTTCGGCGGTTTTTTCTCCTATTAGTAGTTTATACTTTTCCTTTATATATTTTATAATATCTTGATCAAAAATATTACCTGCTATTCTTACTGATGCTGATGTTACTGTATCGTTTAATGAAAGAACTGCAATATCAGTAGTTCCTCCTCCAATATCAATAACCATATTAGCACTAGGTTTTGAAATATCCATACCTGCTCCAATTGCCGCAACTTTTGGTTCTTCTTCTAAAAATACCCTTCTTGCACCTGTTCTTTCAGCAGCTTCTTTAATAGCATTTTTTTCTACTGGTGTTATATTGGATGGACAACAAATTAGTATTGTAGGTCTTGAAAGAAATCCTTTGCCTTTTACCTTTTTAATAAATGCATTAAGCATGATTTCTGTAACTTCAAAATCAGCAATTACTCCATCTTTCATAGGTTTGATTGCTTTTACTTTTCCTGGAGTTCTTCCTAACATTTCATTCGCTTCTGTTCCAACTGCGATAACATTTTTGTTTTCTGTATCAATTGCCACTATACTTGGTTCGTTTAATACAACACCTTGTCCTTTTATATATATAAGTACATTAGCTGTACCTAAATCTATTCCAATATCTTTTGCTAGCATATAAATCACATCCTTTTCAACCATTAATATTTTACCATATTTTTTAATTTTTATAATATAATATATTAACTTTTTACCGATTTATGAAAAAAATAGTAATTTTACTGTAATTTGTTTTTTAAAAGATTAAAAAACAAATAAGTTTTGTTTCTTATTTGCCCTAATTTTATTGTTTAGTTAATTCTTTATTTAGATATAATGTTGGATCTACTATTTGACCATTTACATAAAATTCAAAGTGTAAGTGATTTCCAATTTCTTTATCTAATTCATTTGTTCCACTTTTTCCTATTACTTGTCCCTGTTTTACAGTATCACCTTTTTTTACTGATACTTCTGATAAACTTTGATAGATACTAATATAGTCATTATTATGTTTTATTTCAACTATCTTTCCTAATGTTTCATCTTCTTTTACATCAGATACTGTTCCATCTAATACGCTTATTATATCAAAAGTATTTGTACTAATAAAATCTACTCCTGAATTTTGCATATATGTATCATCATGATAAATAATTGATTTTTCTTGTACTGTTTTATCTGCTTTGTAATCGTAATAGCTTTTTCCTATTGTTACTGATGCATCTGTATATGGGTTAATTACTTTTGTAGTTGTATTAATTACTGGGATTTCATTTTCCATTATAGTATTTGTAACATAGGTTAGATTATTGGTATCTTCTAAGTTTTTAGTTGCTTTATTTTTAATGAATGTTGTCCCTACCATCACACCAAATATTAATACTGTCAAAAGACTAGGTAATACATAGGATTTTAATTTTTTCTTTTTCATTTTTCTCACCTCATTATAAGTTTTTACCAAAAAAAAAGATTTATACTCTTTTTAAAATATTTTTGCGGAAGTGAATAAATCCATAAAGAAATTAGTTACTAGATATATCATAGATAGTGCTAAAAAAAAGTAAAAAAGGCGTGCCTGATAAACTTTATTTTTTTTAAAAATTTGATTTATATTAATTGAATCCATGCACCATATTACTAAAATAGTAACTATTATATAAATAAAAAATTTACCATTCATTAGTTATTTTCCTCATATTCTGTTATTTTATTAATTCTTCTTTGATGACGTTCTTCATTAGAAAATGGTGTTTCAACAAATGTTTTTACATATGAAATAGCGTCATCTACTTTTGTGTCTGCTGAAAAAGCAATAATATTAGCGTCATTATCTTGTCTTGTATATTTAGCTTCTTCTATATTAGATACTTTAGCACAACGTATTCCTTTTACTTTATTGCAAGCAATACTAATTCCTATTCCTGAACCACAAATTGCTACTCCAAAGTCGATTTCATTATCTTTTACTTTTTTACTTAATAAAAAAGCATAATCTGGGTAATCGACTGAATCTTCTCCTGTTGTTCCACAGTCAATGATTTCATATGATTCCTTTAAAGCATTTTTTATTTGTTCTTTTAGTTGATAACCTCTATGGTCACTTGCTATTCCTATTTTCATTTTTTCCTCCTAATTTTTTTAATATAAATTTTTTATATTAATTAGTTCCTTCTTTTATATTATATCACAAATAATTTATATTAAAATAAAAACAAAAAAACTGCGATTAAGCAGTTTCTTTAGTATCGAATCCATATTTTTTATTAAATTTATCAACTCTACCAGCACGTGATGTTCTATTTTGTTTTCCTGTATAAAAAGGATGACACTTAGAACAAACTTCAACGTTTATTTCTTCTTTTGTTGATTTACAAGTAAATGTTTCTCCACATGCACAACTTACTTTACAATCTTTAATTTCTGGATGTATATCTTTTTTCATAATAACTCTCCTTCCGCCATGACTTTTTTGGTCATAGTAATAAAATCTTTATTAGTATAACAGGAAAATTAACTTTTGACAAGCAAATTATTTAAAATTATTCACTATCTCATTAGAAATAGCTTTATATCCTTCTTTATTTGGATACATACTATTGGAATTTGAAAAATATTTATACTTATCTATTAATACTTTATTTGGATCTATATAAATAATATCTTTATTTTGTTTATATAGATAATTTAGTTTTTTTACAGCTATTAGTAAATTTTTATTTGGAATATTTACTGTTTGATAACCTATAACATATATTTTATATGGATAATATTTTTTTATTTCTTTTATCAAAATATTAAAATCTTTATTTGTATCTATTACTATTTTATTAATTTTAGATATTGGGATATTTATTTCTTCTAAACTCAGTTTATAAATTAAGTCGTTTATTCCTATTGATAAGGTTATTATTGATGAGTTTCTTAACGATTGTTTTATATTTATAGTTTTATCTTCTACTATTACTTTTTGATTAATAATTATATTTTCATATAGATTTGTAATCATTAATTTATTATTTGAGAATTTTTTAGTATAAAATTGTAGTTGATTATTTTCTTCTAAATAATCTTTTAAGTAGTCACTGTAACCATAATCAATAATTTTATAAGAGTTCTCTCCTACTGCATAACCATCACCTAATGATAAATAAGTTAAATTATTATTGTTATTTAGTTTATAGATAAAGTATATACTGATTATTACAATAATAAATATAAGTAGTTTGATATGTTTTTTTATAAATTTCATGTATCCTCCAAAATAAAAGAAATATAACTATTAGATTATATTTCTTTTATCTCTATTTTAGCACCTACATTTGTTAGTTTCTCTACTATCTGTTCATATCCTCTTAATATATGTTCAACGTTTGTAATTACGGTTTGTCCTTCAGCTTTTAGACCTGCCGCTACCATAGTTGCGCCTGCTCTTAAGTCTGTTGCGACAACATTGGTTCCAGTTAATTTGGTTGGACCCATGATGGTTGCGGTTTGATTTTTAATCGTAATATCTGCACCTAAATCGTTTAAATATGGAACGTGCATAAATCTATTTTCAAAAATTGTTTCAACAACTTTTGATTTACCATTACTTTGAGTTAATAAAACTGTAAATATTTGTTGTAAGTCTGTTGGGAATCCTGGATATGGTCCTGTTTTGATAGTTGTTTGCTTATATTCATCTTTTTTTGTTACTACAACATAATCAGTACCTATTTCTAATTCTGTTCCTATCTCTTCTAATTTAGATAGTAATGAATCAATATGTTCAGGAATAATATTATCTATTTTTAATCTATTACCACAAAGGGCACCCATTATAATATAAGTTCCTGCTTCAATACGATCTGGGATAACTTCATGAAAACATTTATGTAAGTGCTCTACACCTTCTATTTTTATTGTAGATGTTCCAGCACCAGTTACCTTTGCTCCCATATTATTTAAAAATGTTGCGACATTTACAATTTCTGGTTCTTTAGCAGCATTATCTATAGTAGTTATTCCTTTTGCCTTTACTGCAGCTAACATTATGTTAATAGTTGCGCCAACTGACGCAAAGTCTAAATATATGTTTGCTCCTTTTAATTCTTCTGCTTCAACAATATATTTATTTTTTTGATTAGTAACTTTTGCTCCTAAAGCTTCAAAACCTTTTAAATGTAAATCGATTGGTCTAGCTCCTATTGAGCAACCTCCTGGAAAATGCATAACAACTTTTTTATATTTCCCAAGTAGTGCACCCATGAAATAATAAGACGCTCTTAATTTCTTTGAATATTTTTCGCTTATTTCAATATTTTTCATATTTTTAGGATCTATTATGATACTTTCACTTGCTCTTTTAACATCAACATTTAATAAATCTAGGATATCACATAAGGCATTTGTATCTGTTATTTCTGGTATATTACAAATCGTTGCTTCTTCATCAGTTAATATTGCGGCAGGTATTAAGGCCACTGTTGCATTCTTTGCTCCGCTTATTCGTATAGTTCCTTTTAATTCTTTATTTCCTTCTATCTCCATTATTTTCATTTTTTACCTCCACAGTGTTGTTATTATATTTTATAGTTTTATCCCAATATAGTTCCTATTTCTATATTATTAATTTAGATTTAGATGATAATTAACTAATACTAAATATGAAATTTTTTCATGTTGGGAGTTAAAATATATATCTATAATCATTATATCACTTATTACAATAATAGATAAATATAGACTTTTTGTCAAATGAATTTATTTTTTTATAAATATTTATAAATTCAGGTTCCTTATGTTATATATTTTTCTTGTAAAAATCATAAACTAATAATATACTTTTATTGTGGTGATAGTATGATATGTCCTAATTGTGGAAAAAAAATGAAGGATAATTATTGTATGTGTTGTGGGTATATGATAAATGGTAATTTTATCCATAAGGTATATAGTAATGATGTTTCAGATTTAGAACTTTATTTGGGAGGCAATTACCAAAAAGTAATAAGAAACGAAACATTTTTTTGACATTCTTCCTAGGACCTTTATATTTATGTTTTAGAGGCTTCTTTTTTATAGGATTTTGTTTAGAAATTATAAATATTTTCCTATTTTTCTGTTTTGGATGTATAGGGGCTTTTATTCAAGTGTTATTTTTTAATTTAGCAATTTTATTTATGATTTTATATTTCATTTTTAGCAAATTATTTTGGATGAGTGTTGATAATTTAATATATATTTACTTAATTAAAATTAGGATTAATAAGTTAAAATATAAATATGGAGAGGAATATAAGAAGATTATTTTAAATAAGAAAAATGATAGTAATATTTTACTACCTATTTTGGCTCTGTTTATATATATTGGAATTTTATTTTTAGTGATATTCCTTTATAAGCTATATAAATAATCTTATGACTAAATTCACTTGTTTTTTAATTTGTTTATTTTTCTCAGGTGACCACCATCTAGTTCATATATTTCATCACATAGTGTAATTATATCTTCTTTGATATGAGTTGCTAGTATTATTATTTTATTTTTTTTCTTTTCTTCTAATAGTAAGTTTCTTATTTTTTTTGCACTTTTTAAATCTAGACTATTGAATGGTTCATCTAGTATTAATACTTTTGGATCTTCCATGATTACTTGAGCTATCCCTAGCTTTTGTTTCATACCAAGTGAATATTTGTGAAATTTCTTATCTCTTTCATCATACAAATCTACTTTTTTTAGGGCTTCATCAATCTCTTTATCATCAATAAGTCTTTGAATTGATGCTAAGAGCATAAGATTTTTTTTCCTGTTAATTCAGGCAAAAAGTTAGGTTTTTCAATTAACGCCCTTGTACTAGGTGGATAGTCTTTATTTTTATTAATATTAACTCCATCATATAAAATAATAAATAAAATCACTAGAAATATATAAAAAATTACTCTGTTTTTTCTAAAAAATATATATAGTTTCTTCATAAATTCCTCCAAATATTGAGATAGAGTAGAATATATTTTTTATTATTTCATTTCAAAAAGCGAACGATTTATTAATACGTCCAACTTCCAGAAAAAGTTGCTATTGATATTGCACATAGAAATAAAGCTAATGTGCATTTAATATATTTCATATAAATCCTCCTTTTCTACTCTATCTTAATTAGATTATATTTAATATTTAATATTTAAAATCTTTTTTCCTTAAAAGGTAATTTTTTGGCCATATTTTGACAAATTTCTTGTTTTTAATATTAGAAATATTACTTTCGAAAAAAATTGTAATTTATGAAAAATTAGTTAATTTTTTATTAGTTATTTTATTAAATGGATAGAAATGACTTAATAGATAAATAAAAGAGTATGATAATTCCAAATAAAATAGCTTTAGTACCAAATTGTTTACTCAAATATTTACCAATACTTAATCCTAATAAAGTAAAAATAAAACTTGTTATAGCAAATATTATTGATGATATAAATATATTTGAGTTAGTTATTCCTAGAGCTATACCTACGGATAAACTGTCAATACTTACTGTAAAGGAAAATAAAATTATAGATAATAGATTTGTTATTATTACTTCTTTTTCTTCTTTTAGTGAAAAAAACATTTCGATGGCTAGTACAAAAAATATAATCCCTACAACAATATTTGAATGGATTATTAACTTTTGAAAATAACTATTTCCTATTATATTGCCTAAAGTTGGCATTAAGAAGTGAAAGAAACCTACTGAGATACTTAAAATAAGTGCTTTATTTCTACTTACGACATTGGTTCCATATGCGATAGCTAGAGAAAATGCATCCATGCTTAACCCTATAGCCATAAAAAAATATATAAGAATGTTATCCACTATATCACCTTATATATTTTATTATTAATATTAATTAAAAATACTTATCAATTATTTCTTTTATAAATGATTTATATTCTACATCTGTTGTTTTTGTGCTATCTTCGGCTTCTAATAGACAAAGTGGTGGAAATAATACGCACCAAAAGTTTTTGCCTTTGCCTTCTCCTAGTGTTACTACTAAAGATTCGTACTCTCCTTCTTTGTATACTGTACCTTTATACTCCTTCTCTGGAAAATAGTTCATTCCATAATTAATAGTATATGTTTCAGTTGAATTATTTTCTTTTAAAGTATTTTTTACTATATTATCAAATAATGTTAAATTATTTTCTATATTATTTCTAGAATCAGTTAATGAACTACTAGAAGATAAAAGATTTATGATATTAGGATTTAGATTTGATACTACTTTCTTTTTTAATAGTTGATCACTTTCACTATCACTGTTAGCTATTACTCTAAATCTTATTGAGTCTTTTGGAATTATTACTTCACTATCTTTATTTATTGCTAATACTGTTATTATTATGGCTAATACAATTGTTAATTTTTTCATAATAACCACCTTTCACATTAATAGTGGGTGATTATTATTTTTTTTATTCACAATTTTTAAAAATAAATAACATTCTATCTTTTCCGGACATATCTTTTTTTACTTCGATTGTTACATTATCTAAATATTTATTTATTAACTTTTTTAAATCTTGTGCTTGTGTCATTCCGATTTCAAAAGCTACTATACATTTTTCTTTCATATGTTGATTAATATCTCTTAATATCTTTTGATAGCAATCTAGTCCATCAATACCAGCATAAAGGGCAAGACTTGGTTCATTTTCTTTTACAATTTTTTCTATTTCTTCAGTTGTTTTTATGTATGGGGGGTTACTAATAATTACATCATACTTTTTATCCACATTAGAAAACATGTCACTTTGATAAATATTTGCTTTTATCCCCAGATTTTGTGCATTATTTTGACAAACTTCTAAAGCTTTTTCACTTATATCTATTAAATCCACAGTAGCTGTTGATATTTTATTTTTTAGAGTAAGTCCTATTACTCCACTTCCACACCCTAAATCTATTATTTCCACAGGTTCTGTGAAATACTTATTTATATAGTTAATAGTATTTTCTACTAATTCTTCAGTTTCAAATCTTGGGATTAAAACATTTTCATTTATTAGAAATTTATTACCATAGAAATTAACATTTCCTAGTACATATTGAAGCGGTTTTCCAGTTTGTAGGGCTAAAACTTCATCTTTATAAAGATTTACTAAGTTTTCATCTACTATATCATGTAGGTGGTTTAATAGCTCTAATGGATTTAAATTCAAAAGCTCCGCTAATAATATTTTGGCGTGGTCTGAGTGAATTTTACTTTTACCAAATAGTAATAAATCTTCTACTAACATATATATTTCCTATTTTGATTTGATTTCTTTCTTGACGCGATATTGATATTATATTATAACATTCTGGACATATAAAATCTGATTTTACTGTTTTTACTCTATTACTCATTTCCCGCTAACTTCCTTTTTTGATCTTCTGTTATAAGGGCATTAATTATATCGTCTAAGTCTCCATCCATAACTCTATCTAATTGTTTTGTTGTATAGCCAATTCTGTGATCAGTTACTCTGTTTTGTGGATAATTATAAGTTCTAATTTTTTCAGCTCTATCTCCGGTACCTATTTTACTACGTCTTGCAGCACCTACTTCTTCTTCCTGTTTTTGTAGTTGCAACTCATAAAGTCTACTTTTTAGTACTTTCAAAGCTTGTTCTTTATTTTGAATTTGACTTCTTTCATTTTGACATGTTACTACTACTCCTGTTGGAAGATGGGTAATTCTTACAGCTGAGTCTGTTGTATTTACTCCTTGGCCTCCACATCCTGATGATCTATATATATCTATTCTTAAATCATTTGGATTTATTTCTATATCTATCTCGTCATCTGCTTCTGGCATGACTAAAACTGTAGCAGTTGAAGTTTGAAGTCTGCCATTTGATTCAGTAACTGGAACTCTTTGAACTCTATGAGAGCCACTTTCATATTTAAGTAGAGAATATGCTTTATCACCTTTCACAATAAATTCTATTTGACTATATCCACCGGCGGTTCCATCTATAGCATTATACACCTTATATGAAAAGCCTTTCTTTTCAGCATATCTTGTATACATTCTAAATAAATCTCCAGCAAAGATATTAGCTTCATCTCCACCTGCGGCTCCTCTTATTTCAATAACAACATTTTTTGAATCATTAGGATCTTTTGGTATTAATAAAATTTCTAATTCTTTATCTAAATTTTCTTTTTCTTCTTCTAATCCTTTTAACTCATCTCTTGCGATTTCCTCTAATTCAGGATCTTTTATCATTTCTTTTGTACTTTCAATATCTTCTAAAACTTTTTTATATTTCTTGTAACAAGTTACTAATTCTTCTAATGAAGATACCTCTTTTGAATATTCTCTTGTTTTTTTAATATCATTTAAAACTTCTTGAGTAGTTAGTTTTTCATTTAATTCTTCATACTTTTGTAAAGCTATTTCCAATCTTTCTATCATATTATTCGCCCTTTCTGAAATATCAGTAGTATTATATCATAAATATTTAAAGAAAAAAACTAGATTATTGTTCTTCTAGTTCATCTTCATCTAATACAACTAAGTCCTTTAAATCTTCATCGTCATCTTCATTATAGTCATCTGAATCAGAATCTTCATAACTATCTTCATTATTTAATTCATCATCCATATCTTCTTTATTAGCATCTTCATCATCTTCATCGTCTTCGTCATCTTCGGTTACTTTTACTACTTTGTCTGATGTATGTCTGCTTCTTAAGTCCCAAGTACCATCTTCTAATAAGATAAATCTTTTATCAGTTGATAAAGCTGTATAATAATCTCCTATCTTTGTTTCAAAGTAAGACTTAGGTAGTTCTAATAATTTTATGATTTCTTTAAATAAATCAGCAGTATTCATAGATTTTTTTGTTTCTTCTAAAATCATATTTGTAATATCCTTATTGGATAATAATTCTAATTCTTCCTTAGACATTTTACTTAAACTCATATTGTCCTCCTATATTTAAACATTATATGATAATTTTTAATTTTGAAATTGTAATAAATTACAAATAAACTTATAACATATATCTAGATTAAATACAACTGTTTTTTTACATTTTTTTAGGAACAGTAATTCCTAATATATCTAGTAGTAAAATATTGGTATCATATACTAATTTTGTCAATACTAATCTAGACTCTTTTAGTGATTCATTTTCTTCAATTAATATCTTGTTTTCTGAATAAAATTTATTGTATAAAGCAGTTAATTTATAAATATATTCTGATATTTCATTTAGCGATTTCATTTCTAATGATTTTTGTAAAACAAGTGGTAGTCGTAATAATATATGTGCAAGTTCTTTTTCTGTTTTTGTTTCTAGTAAAATAATTTTATTATATGATACTTCTTTGGCTTTTTGTAATAATGAATTCATTCTTATTGTGGAATATAGTAAATATGGTCCTGTTTTTCCTTCAAAATCAGAAAATTTATCTACTTCAAAAATATAATCAGTTGTTCTAAATGGTAACAAATCTGTATATTTTAAGGTTGCAATAGCGATTTCTTTAGCTGTTTTTAAGCGGTCTTTTTCTTCTACCATATCTTTATTTATTCTGTCTAGTATTTCATTAGTTACCAATTCTATTAACCCTTTTAAAGTCATTACTCCGCCATCTCTTGTTTTGAATGGTTTTCCATCTGTTCCATTCATTGTTCCAAAACCTATAAATTCTAATTTTGTATCATCGGGTACTAATTTTGCCATTCTAGTTGTGCGGAATACTTGATCAAAGTGAAGTTCTTGTCTTCCATCTACGCAGTACCAAATTTCATCTGGAGCAAACTTTTTTTGACGTTCTAAGATTGTCGCTAAATCTGTTGTTTCATATGAAACTGTATTATTTGACTTTACTAATAATAATGGAGGCATTGGTTTAGCATCTTCTTCTGTTTCAACATTTATTATTTTGGCACCATTACTTTCTTCTACAATACCTTTTTTTTCTAAAATTTCTAGTAATTCTTCAATATATTCTGCTGCATCACTTTCACCTTCCCAAAGATCAAACGAAACATTTATCTCATCATAAATTTTTTTAATTTCTTCTTTGGAAATTCCAATTATTTTTTGCCAAATATCATAGTAACCTTTTTCATGGTTTTGAAGTTTCATAGTAATAATTCTAGCTTCTTCTAAATAATTTTCATCTTCTTTTGCTTTAGATGATGCGATTGGATATATTTCTTCTAAGTCTTTATTTGTTATTGGTAAGTCTATTTCACTATAATCTCCTTGATAATTTTCATTGAAATAAGCTAACTCTGGATAACGTTTTTTTATCTCTAATATTACTAAACCTAATGGTCTTCCATAATCACCTAAATGGGCATCACTAATTACTTCATATCCTAAAACTCTAGCTAATCTTTTTAAAGCTTCACCAATATCAGCACTTCTTAAATGACCTACATGCAATGCTTTAGCGACATTTGCTCCTCCATAGTCTAGCACTATCTTTTTAGGAGGTAGTTTATCGATATTTTCATTAGTATTTAGATATATCTTATTTAATGAGTCTCTTAAAAATTCATCTGTTAAGGTAATATTTATAAAGCCAGGTCCTGCAATATTTATATTAGTAAATCTTTTATCAGCTTCTAGTTCCTTTACTATTTTTGTAGCAATATCTCTTGGAGATTCATGATAAATCTTAGCTAGTTTCATGGCATCGTTTAATTGATAATCTCCTAAATCACTTCTATTTGATGGGACAAATAAGATATCTTCTACTTCATAACCAGCACTTTTTAAGTGACTTTTTATATCATTTGTTAATTCTTTTATAATACTCATACTATTCCTCCATACTTATTACATACAAATATTCTTCAGCTTCTAATAAGTATTTAATTTCTAAACTATTTTTTGTTTGTTTAATATCTATTGTTTTTATATCTACTTCTAAATTTTTTTGTAATTCTTTTATATTAATAATACCTGTTGTTGTACTATTTTTTTTAAAAGCAAATTCTAATCTTAAATCATTATTTTCTCTTATCAAAGTATTTTTTTGATAATTGAATTTTACTTTAGTAGTTGACTTTTCAAAATAAATTAACTCATCAGAATCATTGTTGATGGTTCCAATAGTTTTTTCGTCTAATACATTATCATTAGAAATTAATTTTATATGTAAATTTACTTTTTCCAACAAAATCACCCTTGTTAAAATTTCTACCAAAGATTATAACATAAGTTCTATAATTTTTATACATATTTTATATAAATATTTAAATACTAATAGTTGAGGAGATGATGTTTGTGAAATGGTTTGTGGGAATTAAGAAATTTTTAGCTTTTCTCTTTATCTTTATTATCCTTGGTATATCTGGTATTTTCATATATATTAAAACATCACCTAAACTTGAAATAAATAGTGCAAATAGTTTTTCTTTATATGATGCAAATGGAGATTTGTTTTTTCAGGGAAACGAGTCTAAAAAGTGGGTTTCTTTAGATGATATTTCAAAATATGTTATTGACGCAACAATTTATACTGAAGATAAAAATTTTTATGAACATCATGGGTTTGATCTTCTTAGAATATTGAAAGCTACTTATGTTAATATTACATCCGGTGAAACAGAACAAGGTGCTTCTACTATAACTCAACAATACGCTAAGAATTTGTTTTTAGATTTTGATAAAACTTGGGAAAGAAAATGGAATGAAATGTGGTATACAATGAGGATTGAAGCTAATTATTCAAAAGATGAAATCTTAGAGGGATATTTAAATACTATTAATTATGGACATGGAATGTATGGAATTGAAAATGCTAGTCAATATTATTTTGGTAAAAGTGCAAAAGACTTAGATTTAGCTGAAGCAACATTACTTACTGGGATACCTAAATCACCATCTAATTATTCCCCTTTAATTAATTATGATTTATCTAAAAAAAGACAATTAACCATATTAAATTTACTTGTTAAAAATAAGGTTATTACTGAAGATGAAAAACAATTAGCGTATGATGAAGAACTTAATTTTTCTCGTGATTCTTCTTATAATGATATTGAAAATGTAATGTATTATCAAGACGCTGTATTAAAAGAACTTAAAAGTATTAAGAGTATACCTTCTTCATATACGGATACTCGTGGTTTAAAAATTTATACTAATTTAGATTTAAATGCACAAAGGAATTTAGAAGATACTATTTCTAAGACTATTCCTGATGAGTCTAAAATTGAGACAGCAGCAGTAATGATGAAGCCTGATACTGGTGGAATTATTGCTTTAGTTGGTGGAAGAAATTATAATAAATCTTCTTATAATAGAGCTACTGACTCTTTAAGACAAGTAGGTTCTACTATGAAACCTTATTTGTATTATGCAGCTTTGGAGAATGGATTTACTTCTAGTTCGGCTTTTACTAGTGAAGCTACAACATTTACTTTTAGTGATAAAAACACTTATTCTCCTAAAAATTATAATGATACTTATGGTAATAAACCTATTTCTATGGCAACTGCCATTGCTTATTCTGAAAACATCTATGCTGTTAAGACTAATTTATTTTTAGGTGGTGAAGCTTTAATTAATGTGGCAAGACGTGTTGGAATTACTGCACAGCTTGATGATGTACCATCACTTCCACTTGGTACTAAGGAAATAAGTATTATTGAAATGGCTGCTGGGTACTCTGCTTTTGCTAATGAGGGATATAAAGTTACTCCTCATTTGATAGAAAAAGTAGAAGATAAAGATGGAAATGTCTTGTATAAGGCTAATAATAGTAAAACTTTAGTATTAAATTCTAGTTTAGTATTTATTTTAAATAATATGCTTACTGGTACTTATGATTCTGATTATATAGACTATAACTATCCTACCGCTATTGGTATTTCTAATAAGCTTACTCATAAATATGGATTAAAGAGTGGTACTACTAATACAGATAACTGGAATATTGGTTATAATAAAGATATTTGTAGTGCAGTTTGGATAGGATATGATGATAATACGCCATTAAGTACTAAGGAATATAAATATGCTCAAAATATTTGGATGAATTCGGTTGAGAGTTATGAGAGTGGAAAGCCTGATAATTGGTATAGTGTCCCTGAAAATATTTCAGCAGTACTAGTTGATCCTATATCGGGTAAACCAGTTAATGAAAGTGCAGCAAAAAAGAAGGTTATGTACTTTATAAAAGGTACAGAGCCTTCTGATACGGATCAAGTCTTTGATCAAAAATTAGAAAATAGTACGGCTACTTAAATTCAACTATACCAATATCGCCTGTTTTTAAAAAAGCTCCATTGGCATCATCTGTATCTAGGTGTAGTTCCCATACTCCTTCTTCTTCTACTTTTAGTTTTACTCCACAAAATATGGTTGGTTTTTCGCTTAAAAATTTAACAGTAACTTCTTTTACTCCTTCTAAGTTTTTATCGTGGACATCTTTTTTTGATAAATGAATATGTCTAGTTGCTATTATAGCAACTTTTTTTGTTATACTACCTACTGGACCTATTATTGTAATTAGGGCAGCGTCTGTTAAGTCGCCAGAATCATTTATTGGGGGTGTGATTCCTAAATAATAAGCATCTGTTTTAGATATTTCGGCTTGTGTGTAATTCCTAATTGGTCCTATTACTCTAACGTGGTTTATAATATTTTTATCTGTTTTGATATCAACAAAAAGGGTTGATGCATATTGATTTGTTTGAACTAATTTTTTAGCTAGTTTCATTTCTTCTTTACCAAATAAAACATCATAGTCTTCTTGATTTAAATGAACATGTCTATTAGAGACACCTAATGTTACTTTCATAATATCTCTCCTCTTTTTTTATTATAACATATTATTGTATCATTTTATTAATTTTGATATAATTATATTATTATAGAGGTGGTTAGATGCTAATAGAAATTATTCTAGGAATTATAGTTTTAGTTGCGAGTATTTTATTAATTATAGTAATTTATAAAGAAAAGTTTGAACTTTATTCTATTAAAATAGATGAAGCTGAAAATAATGTTGATATGTTATTACAAAAAAAAATTGATTTATTAAATAAAACTATTCCTATTATGAATAAAAGTTTAAAAAATGCTGATTTTTTAAGTGAAGTAAAAGGGATTAAAGTTAAAAATTTCTCACATTTTGAATTATTTGATTTATTAAGAAAGTTTTATAATGAATTATTTAATACTTTAGAGGAGAATGAAAAAATTTTAAAAAATAAAAAACTTGCTGCTATACTTGATGAGTTAAATTCTAATGAAGAAGAATTACTTGCGGCAATTAAATTTTATAATGATAGTGTTGTTTATTATAATGAATTAATTAATAAGTTTCCTTCAAATATTATTAGATTATTATTTGGATATAAAGAAAAAAAGTTTTATAAAAACGAAAAAAGCGAGAAATTTGCTATACTAAAAGAGAAGACTTCAGATTAGTCTTCTCTTTCTATTTGCCAATTAATTTCTTTAATATTGTGTTGTTTCAAAAATTCATTAGTTTTTGAAAATGGTTTACTTCCAAAGAATCCATTATATGCTGAAAATGGTGAAGGATGTGGGGATTCTATAATATAATGAATTGGATTAGTAATTAATTTTTTCTTATTTCTAGCATAACTACCCCATAGTATAAAAACAACTGGGGTAGTTTTTTTGTTTATTATACTAATTATCTCATCTGTAAATTTCTCCCAGCCTTTATCTTTATGTGAAGTTGGGGTGTGTTCTTCTACAGTTAATACAGCATTTAGTAACAATACACCTTCTTTTGCCCATGGTTTTAATGAATTATGTTTCGGAAATTGTATTCCCAAGTCACTTTCTAGTTCCTTAAAAATGTTTTGTAATGACGGAGGTTTTAAAACATCATTACTAACAGAGAATGATAATCCTTCTGCTTGATTTGGACCATGATAAGGATCTTGTCCCAATATTACAACTTTTAAATCTTCAAAAGTTGTATATCTAAAAGCATTAAATACTTCATTTTGTTTTGGATAAATTGTTTTAGTTTTATACTCTTGTTTAACAAATTCAATCAATGATTTAAAATAATCTTTCTCATATTCTTTTTCTAATAATTTATCCCAATCATTACCTATCATATGAACCTCCTACTTATGATATTTTTCATTATTAGTTATTTTATATGCTCTATATATTTGTTCTAATAGGATAACTCTAAATAATTGATGAGGAAATGTCATTTTTGAGAAAGAAAGCTTTAAATTAGATCTTTTTTTGATATTATCACTTAGACCATAACTACCACCAATTATAAAATCTATATTACTATTTTCTTGATATATATTTTCTAATTTTTTAGAAAAATCTACTGATGTATATTGTATACCTTCTATTTCTAATGTAATTACATAGTCTTTAGGCTGTATATACTTTTCAATTTTTTCTCCTTCTAGTGTCTTAATTTTTTCTATATCATAAAGTGACTCATCCTGTAGTTCTATTATATCTATAGATGTATATTTTTTTAACCTTTTACTATATTCTTCTATCGCATCTTTTAGATATTTTTCTTTTAATTTTCCTACACATATTATTCTTATCATTTATACCTCTATTAATTTACTTTCTTTATCTTGATGAGCTATTTCTATTTCTATATCTGTTCTTTCTAAAGCAGAAATTGTTGTTTGTAAAGCTAGTTCTTCTGTATTGTTTTTTTCACTTAAATGGGCAAGTAATATATGATGGGTATTTTCTCCTACTAAACTTTTTAGGTATTTAGCAGTTGTGTTATTTGAAAGATGGCCTTTATCACTAATTACTCTTTCTTTTAGGAATCTAGGATATGGGCCATCCATTAACATTATCTCATCATGATTACTTTCTATGATATACATATCTTTTTTCTTCATTTTATTAAGAAATTTTCTATTTATATATCCTGTATCAGTTACATAAACTAAACTTTTTCCATTATAGTTTATTATGTAACCAACTGAGCAATTTGTATCATGTGAAGTATGTATTAATTCAATATCTACATCATTTAATTGAAAATTATCATTGATAAAGACACAACGATCTTTTGATATAATATTTTCTAATTCACTATACATTTTTTGTGGAATATATACTTTAATATTTGTGTGTTTAACTAAAGACGCTAATCCCTTTATATGATCATTATGACTATGGGTTATTAAGATTGATTTGAAATCAGTTATTGATAGATTATTTTCTTCAAGTCTTGTTTTTAGATTTAAGTATGAGATACCAATATCTATTATAAATTTTTCATCATCACAGATTACTATTGTACAGTTGCCTTTTGAGCCGCTCGCTAGTGTTTTTACTTTCATTTTAATAGAAACTCATTGCATTTAATGCAACTCCACCCCTATAAGGGTATCCTCTCCAAATAGCGAAGTGTAAGTGAACTCCACTTGCATATCCTGTACGTCCCATTCCACCAATTACTTGGCCTTTTACTACATTATCTCCTGCTTGTACATAGCGACATCCAACGCATAAATGAGCATACATTGAATAATATCCGTTGTGGTGATCTATAACTATATATTGTCCATTATCATATTTTGATGATGATACAACAACAGTTCCTGATTGAGCGGCAAAGATATTAGATCCATATCCACATCCAGCTATATCAGTACCATCATGTAATACTCCCCAACGATAACCAAAAGGACTAGATACTGAAGAACATGATGCAGGCCATCCCCATTCTCCTTTTGTCGCAACGGCTGTTCCATATCCTGAGTTTTGATATGAACTTTGTCTTCCACCTTTTACTATAATTTCTTTTATTGGTTCTTTAATTACTTCTGGTGTTCCGACTGGAATTACACTTGTTGTTTCTCCATTTATCTTTTGAACTTTTTGTGTAACTTTATTTATTCCTTTAACACCAGTTTGGATAGTCTCAGTGTAACCTACCATTTTTGTATTATCATATCTTGTTTCTGTTTCATAATTTTTATCTTCTAAAAAAACTGTATGATCTACTTCAACAATATTAAATTGAGGTTTTAAAATACCTAATGTTACAGTTTGTCCTGGATAAAGTAGGCTATTTGCACTTGTAAATGTTGGGTTTGCGATTAAAAATTCTTCGTTAGATATCTTATTTGCAAAAGCAACATCTTGTATAGTGTCTCCATCTTTTACAGTATATTTTTGTTGATCTTCTGTTGTTCCAAAAAGTAAGTATTTACTCAACTGTTCTTTTTCTGTATAAATAACTTTATCAACTGGAATATGAGATTTTTTGATTGTGATATTATTTTCTATATAAATATTTTCAATTATAGTACCTGTATTAGTTATTTTCTTTTGTTTGTTATTAATATAAGCTTCATAATCATCATTGTCTATAAATGACTTAACTGTTGCATCTACTGCATCTTCAAATATTTTTCTTTCTAATACATATATAGTTTGTTTTTTTGCTTTGACTTTATTACCATTTGCATCTTTTGTTTCAATTCCATTAATTACAATTGTATATCCATCAATAGTAAATGGAGAGATATCTTTTATTTTTTCATATATTTTTGAAACACTTATTGGTTGTTTATTATATGTTATTTCTTTTACAATATCTAAGTCGTCTGGAACATATACTTTTGAAACTTTATATTTCTTTTTGATTTGATTTTGTTTTTTATCGATATATTCTTCTAATTCTTTTTTTGATTCAATTAGTCCTAGTGATTTTCCCTCTAAATATACCCTATATAAAGTCTTTGGTGATAGGTTTTTATTAGTGAATCCTACTGTTAAGACTACTGTTAAAACTAAGATATTTAGACTAATTAAATTGACTATCTTTTGTTTCATATTATTCCTCTCTTTTTGCTATATTATCTTTTCTTAAATTTAAGAAAGAAGATGTATCCTTTTTGAAAAGTAATTCTATGGTAGTAGTTGGTCCGTTACGATGTTTTCCTATAATTAATTCACTTATACTAGTGTTATCTTCAGTTCTAGCTTCTTTATTATAGTAATCATCACGATAAAGGAAAGCAACTATATCTGCATCTTGTTCTATAGATCCTGATTCACGTAAGTCACTCATTAAAGGTCTTTTATCTTCACGAGACTCTACACTACGTGATAACTGAGATAAAGCTATAACTGGAACATTTAATTCCATCGCAAGTGTTTTTAGACTTCTTGATATGTCTGAAACTTCTTGTTGACGATTTGCTCCATAATTTTTTCCACCTGATATTAATTGTAAATAGTCGATTACTACTAGGGCTAAACCTTTTTCACTACTAGATAGTCTTCGGCATTTAGCACGTATTTCACCTATAGTTATACCTGGAGTATCATCTATTACCATATTGGTTCCAGATAATTGAGAAATGGCTTCATTTACTCTTTTCCAATCATTATTCATTAAATTACCAGTTTTTAGTTTAAAACCTTCTAATTGACCTAATGATGAGATAATTCTCATCGCTAACTGTTCAGCACTCATTTCTAGGTTAAATAGCGCAACTGATTTATTTTGTTCCATAGCTACATGAGTAGCAAGGTTAAGAGCAAAGGCTGTTTTTCCCATAGCTGGTCTTGCAGCAATAATTATAAATTCATTTTCATGTAATCCAGTTGTAACTTTATCTAGGTCATACCATCCTGTTGCGAGCCCTGTTATTTCTCCTTTGTTTTCAGCAAGTCTTTCTAGATCTTGTTGAGTCTTTATTAAAACATCTTTTATTGTTCTAAATTCACTTGATTTTCTGTTTTTTACTATATTTAGAATCTTTTTTTCTGAATTATCTAAGATTTCATTTACTGTTTCATCTGTTTTATAACCTTCACTTGCGATTGAAGTTGCAGTTTCTATTAAATTTCTTAATATAGCGGCATCTTCTACACTTTTTATATAGTAATCAATATTAGTTGCGGTTGGTACAAAGTCAACAATTTCGGTTAAGTATTCAACTCCTCCTACTTCAGTAAGTTGGTTTTTATTTTTTAGGTAACTAGTTACTGTAGTTAAGTCAATTGGAGTTTTTTCTTCCATTAGAGATGACATGGTGGCAAATATTTTACCATTTTTTTCATCATAGAAAGAATCTTGTGTTAAACCTTCACAAGCTTTTTCTAGGGCATATTTGGATAAGAAACATGCCCCTAATACTGATTGTTCTGCTTCTATATTATTTGGTAATTGTCTTGCTGTCATATATATTTCACCTCTATTTTACAACATGAACTTTAATGGTTGCTGTTACATTTTGATATAAATTAATATTTACATCATGAAAACCTAAGGATGATATTTGGTTATTTATATCTATCATTTGCTTTTCTATCTTTATATTTTTCTTTGCTAGGGCATCTTTTATTTGTTTGATACTAATGCTTCCAAACACTTTATCTCCAACACCTGTTTTTACTTTAAATTCTATAATTTGGTTATCTAGTGTCTTCTTTAATTCTAATGCTTCTTTTCTTTTTTGTTCTTCTTCTAGACTTTTTTTCTTTTGTTCTTGTTTTAATGTTAATATATTTTGAGAATTTTTAATAACTGCATAGCCATTTTTTATTAAGAAGTTCTCTCCATAACCATCTTTAACTTTCTTTATTTCTCCCTTTTTTCCTTGTCCTTTTAAGTCTTTTATGAATATTACTTCCATATTATTCACCTTCTTGTTTTTTGATTTCTTTTGTTACTAGTTGTTCTACTTCACTAATTGTTTTATTTTGGAATTTAGCGGCACCATTATAGTCATCTCCGCCTCCACCTAGTTTTTCTAAAATACCTGAAATATCATAATTTCCTAGACTTCTAACACTTACTCCTACAGTGTTTTTAGCTATTTTTCCTATTACAAATGATGCTTCTATATTATTAAAGAATAATAAGGTATCAGCTATTTTAGCTAAATCTTCTCGTCTATATATTGTGTATTGTGAACCTTTAGTTAAAGCTATTTTATTATTTATTGTTTTAATTCCTGTTAATAATTTTTGTCTTTCTCTATATTCTTCGACATCTTGCTTTAATAAGTATTGAACCTTTCTAGCACTAGCTCCTAAACATGATAAATAATAAGCTGCATAGTATGTATTAGCTGTAGTTTTTAAAGTAAAGTTATTAGTATCTAAAACTATTCCTGATAATAATACAGTTGCATAGTAAGATTCTAAATCTATATCATAAAATTCAACTAATTCTGTAATTATTTCACAAGTACTAGATGCCTCTAAATCGTTTATTAAAAGACAATCATTAATTGTTGTTTTTCCGGTATCATGATGATCAATTACTATTTTGTTTTTTATTTTGTCTAATACTTCTTTGTTTTGAACTAGATCTTTTTTATTGGTATCTAAAACTAATAACAAATTATTATTTTGGTTTTTATTTAGATATTTTTCTAAATCTTCTCCTTTTATAATTTTTAGACATCCATCTAATTCTCTTAATACTTTTTCTACACCTAATTCATGTGTTGTATCATCTATTATTATATAACATTTTTTCTTTTTACGACTTAAAATATTATATAATCCAATACAACTACCTAATGCGTCTAAATCTAGATCTTGATGTGCCATTAGAAAAACATTTTTTGATTTTTTTATTATGTGATTAAATTTTCGTCTATTTTTAATTATCCCCATTTTTTTCCTCCTACTAGTTCATTCTTATTATATAATAATTTGGAATATTTGTCTAATATAAGGTATATTTAGTTAAGACGTTTTTTTAAAAAAATAAAAATAGGTTCATTTTTAAACCTATTATTTTGTATAAGGTAAAAGCGCAATTGCACGAGCTCTTTTAATTTGAGTTGCAATAAATCTTTGATGGCGTGCACAATTTCCTGTAACACGTTTTGGTAAGATTTTTCCTTTTTCATTTATATATCTTTTAAGTGTTTCTGGATCTTTATAATCAATAGTTGCTTTTTTTGCACACATCATACAAACTTTTTTCTTTTTACGATAAAATTCTGCCATGTTCTTTCCTCCTTTTTAGAATGGTAATTCGTCATCACTAATTTCAATATTTGCTCCAAAATCTGCAAAAGGGTTACTTTCTACATCAGTTCCTTTTGGTGCACTTTCAAAATCATATGGGGTTGGTTGTTTTGGTTCTGTATTTGAACTCATATTAGAATTGTTTGATGAATTTTTTGAACCCAAGAATTCAACGTTATCAGCAATTACTTCTGTTATATATCTTTTTTGACCTTGTTGGTCATCATAACTTCTTGTTTGAATACGACCATCTATTGCAACTTGACTTCCTTGTGTTAAGTAATTTTTTACATTTTCAGCTTGTTTTCTCCAAACTACAATGTTTATAAAATCTGCTTCTCTTTCTCCATTTTGGTTAGAAAAGTTTCTATTAACAGCAAGTGAAAAAGTTGCTACGGCTGTATTATTTCCTGTATAGCGCAATTCTGGATCTCTTGTTAACCTTCCGATTAAAAATACTTTATTCATAAGTTACCTCTTTTTTATTAGTCTTCTACTCTTACTATTAAGTGACGAAGTAGATTTTCATTAATTCTTACAACACGATCGAATTCTTGAATAGCTTCTTTTGCAGCTTCTACTACAAATAGGAAATAATAACCTGTTTTAAACTTATTAATTTCATAAGCTAATTCTCTTTGTCCCATTGGTTTATCTTCTAGGACATTTGTCTTATTGTCTGTTAAAACCTTTTTCATATCTTCAGCAATTTTTTTAATTTCTGCTTCTTCCATATTTGGTTTTACAATAAACATAATTTCATACTTGTTCATTATTTTGACACCTCCTTTTGGACCTATGACCCGATAATACGAGTAAGGAGTATTTTAAATACTCGAATGTATTATAGCATAGCTTTATTTTTTTGTAAAACATTATTTAACGTTTGTTTCTATTTCTGATGCGGTATTCTTTTCTTTTTCTTCTAACATTCTTTGGAATTCTTCATAAAAAGGACCTGGCACATCTTTATCCGTTGGAACTTTAGAAATAAAATCTATTATGGTAGAAGAAGTTTCATCTTTAGTAGTTTCAAACATACCAACAGTATATTGTGAATCTTTATTAACTGGAGAAACTCCTTTTAATTTGTTTACCATTTCGACATTACAAATTTTTGGAATAAAATATCTTACAAAATCTTTTTCTTCTCTACAATCAATTTCAATTGATAGAGCATGTCCTACATCTCTTACTAAAAGTAAAACTTTTTTACTGTTTGGAAGTGATAATATATCTGTATACCCTACCTCTAAATCTTCTTCAAAACTGTCAAAAATATTTTGTGACAATGGTTGATTTATTCCATATAAAGTTATTGTATATCCTTTGGCATTTGTTTTTTTATTTAATATAGGCATTGATTGTAAAATTCTCTGATCATTTATTATTGACTGATGCATAACGTGTAGTAATTCATTTGTTGTCTTTGCTTGTTCTATTAAATATTTACCACAATCACCAATCCCATAACCATAACATTCTTCTCCTACTTTTTCAATAAATTCTTCTCTCATACTACCTATATTTTTATTATAGAAGTCCTTTAATTTGTAGTAATCTATGGGGCAATTTATTAATTCTTGTTTACAAGTTTCCAATTGTTTTTCTATTTTATCTCTATACTGATTAAAAAAGGAAAATGTATCTAGTATTTTATCCATATTGTATTTGATATTTTCTAATTTTTTATACAAAACTTCACTATAAGCTGTTTCTGATTCTTTGTTATAGCTATAGCTTTCTTGAGGAAAGCTTTCATATATATCTTTTTTTATTTGCATATCTGCTTGAAAAAACTTTTCTATATTTTTTAAATTTTCTTCCATTTCGTTCTCCTATATATAATTTTATTATTAGACATTAAATCTAAAGTGACAGATATCTCCATCTTGCATTAGATAATCTTTTCCTTCAAGCCTTGCTTTTCCTGCTTCTTTGACCTTTAATTCACTACCACATTCAATCAAGTCATCATATGATATTACTTCTGCTCTTATGAAACCTTTTTCAAAGTCTGTATGAATTATTCCTGCACATTGTTTAGCGTTCATTCCTTTTTTAAATGTCCAAGCTCTGACCTCATCTTTACCAACTGTGAAATAAGTAGCAAGTCCTAAAATATCATAAGTGGCTTGAATTAATTTATCTAATCCTGCACTTTCTATTCCTAGTCCTTCTAATAACTCTTTTTTATCTTCTTTTGATAGTTCACTTAATTCTTCTTCTACTTTTGCACATAAACTTACAACTTTTGAGTTTTCTTTTTTTGCATAATTTTTAACCTTTAAGACATATTCATTATCTTCTTGACCTAATTCATCTTCTCCAATATTTGCGACATATATTATTGGTTTTAGAGTTAAGAAACTATATGATTTCAATAAAAGTCTTTCTTCTTCTGTATAGTCTAATTGTCTCAATGGAATATTCTTTTCTAGGGCTTCTTTTGATTTTTCTAAGGCTTCTACTTCTACTAAATCATCTTTATTTTTAGTAGTTCTTGCTTTTTTTGATACTTTTTCTAATCTATTATTTATGATTTCTAAATCTGATATTGAAAGTTCTAAGTTTATTGTTTCTATATCTCTGATTGGATCTATTTCTCCATCTACATGAATTATTTTTCCATCATCAAAACATCTTACAACTTCTACTATTGCATCTGTTTCTCTTATATGTGATAAAAATTTATTTCCTAATCCTTCACCATTTGAAGCACCTTTTACTAAACCCGCGATATCTGTAAATTCATATGCAGTTGGGATAAATTTATTAGGTTCATACATTTCTTTTAATTTATCCATTCTCTCATCTGGTACTGTTACTACTCCGACATTTGGTTCAATTGTTGCGAATGGGTAGTTTTCCGCTAAGATTTTCTGATTTGTAATTGCATTAAATAAAGTTGATTTTCCGACATTTGGTAGACCTACTATTCCGGCTGTTAAACTCATAATATTACCTCTTTTCTATTTGATTATAGCATATTAAATTTACTTTTATGGATATTTTTGTAAATTAATATTATTTTCTTTTAATTTTTCTCTTGTCGCTATATTTTAACATAATTTTAATTAATGAGCAAATAAAAACAATCTATTTCTAGATTGTCTATAGAGTTGGATATACTCCCGGACCTATTGGTAGTCCTATTAAATACCAACCGATTATTAATAATACCCAAAATACAAATATTAAAGAAAAATATGGTAATAATAGGTTTATTGATTTCCTTATAGTATAAGGTCTATCTGTATTTAAATTATATAAATTTAGATATCCTATATAAATAGCAAATGACGCTAAGAATGGAGTTATTCCATTTGTCATTGAATCTCCTACTCTCATTACTACTTGAGCAAATTGTGGAGATATATTTGACTGCATAAACATTGGAACTACGACTGGCGCAAATATCATCCATTTAGTTCCTGCACCTGTTAATAGTAAATTAGATAAAGCTATTAATATTAACACTAAAATTATTAATGGAATACTAGAAAAATCTAAGTATTCTAATAAATTTACTAACCAAATTGTAATTACTGTTCCGATATTTGTTTTTTTGAATATAGCGATAAATTGAGAGAAGACAAATAATAAAACTACTAGACTTCCAATTTTACTAAAACCTTTTTCTAATTTTTCAATTAATTGTTTATCATTTTTTATTGATTTTGAACTTATTCCATAGGAAAGGCCCATTAGTAATAATGTTAAAGCTATCATATACGCAAAACTATCTTTGAAATATGAATTTGTTCCGAATAATTGATTTAAATATATTTTTTCATCCATATCAAGTAATAATCCTGATGATGGTAATCCTGGTATGATCATATAAATAA
The DNA here is from genome assembly GCA_934162665.1 of uncultured Bacilli bacterium. Classification (GTDB taxonomy): domain Bacteria; phylum Bacillota_I; class Bacilli_A; order RF39; family UBA660; genus RUG14670. Next base: position 40,879 of record CAKPJN010000002.1, on the reverse strand, counting down.
ATATTATAATTACAATTAAACCTGTAATTAGAGCTGATTTCATACCTTTTTTTTCTTTTTGTTCTTGTTCTATTTTCTTTTGTTCTTCTTCCTCTACATCTAAAATGCAATATTGCTCAGTTTTAGCAAATTCTTCATCTCTTTTATATTTTCCTAATTTTGGAGCAATTAATTTTTCTATTACTACAGTTCCAAGTATTGAAATAATTATACTTGCAGCTATTATAAAGAATAAATTACTAGTTAAGGCAATATGGGTTGTAGGATCTATTAACATTGCTGCATTTTTAGTATAATTCATTAATGCTATATCTGTTGAACCAACAAATATTGATACTCCATAGCCGAATGCAACGCCACAGAATGAAGTGATAATACCTAATATAGGATTTCTTCCTATGATAAAGTATATTAACGCTACTAATGGTATTAGTATTGCATAACCTACTTCATTTATTAATGAGGATGCTGTAGCAATTAGCATTATTATAAATGTTAATTGATATTTATTTAATTTTTTAATATATCTTTTAGAGAATGTTTCTATAAATCCTGTTGCTTCTGCTACTGATATACCTATTAATGATACTAGTAGCATAGCAAATGGGGTAAAGCTTAAGAAGTTTTTCATAGCATTACTAAATATAAATCTCATACCTGATATACTAAGCATATTTTCTACTGCAACTAATTTAGGTTGTAATTCGTGAGTTGTCTCATTAATTGTATTATAAGTACCTTGCATTTGGAAGGCAGAAAATATAGAGCTTAATATAATTACTAATAATATTAATAGTAGAAATACTGTTATAGGATGAAAATAAAATTTTTTTAATTTCATTTTTTTCTTGTCTTTCATATTATTTTCCTTCCTCAGAAACTATTTTTTTTAATTTCTTATTAAATTCTATTCTAGGAATTAATACTGTTCTATTACAATTTAAACATTTTATTTTTATATCAGCACCCAATCTTGTTATTTCCCATAAATTAGTTCCGCATGGATGCTGTTTTTTCATTATTACTTTTGTTCCAACTTTATAATCTATATTTTTATTTTCCATTGTGTACCTCTATTTGTGGATATGGTATTTTTATTTTTGCATTATCTAGAGCTTTTTTTATTTCTTTTCTTAATATACGTTCTACTCCAATGTTTTCCATAGAATCAGTTTCTACTGTTATTCTATATATAACAGCAGAGTCTGCTAGATTTTCTATTCCTAATACCTCTATATTTCCTGTTGTTTTTGGTATTTTTCCTTTTAAATTACTTGCCATATCATTTAATACTTGTTCTATTTTGTCATTATCTGCATCATAATCTACTGAAACATCAACTATCGCTAATGAGTTATGAAGGTTATAATTAATAATATTTGTTATAGTATGATTAGCTATTATCTTAGTTGCTCCTTTATAATTTCTAATTCTTGTTGTTCTTAAACCAATAAATACTACTTCTCCTTTAAATCCGTCTATTTCTATAGTGTCACCAATTTCATATTGATCTTCTAAAATGATTGATATCCCTGCAAGTATGTCCTTAGCAATATCTTGAAATGCTAATCCAACTAGAACAGCGGTTACTCCTAGACCAGCAATTATTGATTTTACGTTTACTCCAAATAATGTAACTATTGCTAATATGACTAATATTATGTCTAGGTATTTAATAATATTTAGAAGTATTACTCTAATCGTTTCAGCCTGTTTTTGTTTATGTCTTGATTTTAGATTATTCTTTTTTGATATATTATTAATTGCTATTTTAATTATTTCATATGAAATGATACCTATTATTATATAAAGAATTGGAAATAATATATGTTTTATATCTAGAGTTATAGTATCAAATAATTTAATCATCTTTTCACATCCTATTTATCTAAGTTCATTATTTCTAATAATCTATTTAAATCGTTTGTATTGACAAAGTTAATTTCTATTTTATTATTTTTAATTTTTACTTTTGTTCCTAGTTTTTCACATAATTCTTCTTGTAAATAGAAATATTCATTTTTTTCTTTAGAATTTATTTTATGAACTCTTGTATATTTATCTTTAGATGTTGTTAGGTTTTCTAAATCTCTTACACTTAATCCTTCATTTTTAATTTTTTCGGTTAGGTTTATTATTTGGTCTTTATCTTCTAATTTACTTAATACTCTTGCATGTCCCATTGTTATAGTTTTATTTGATAATTCAGTTTGAACCTCTTGAGGTAGACTTAGTAATCCTAACATATTCGTGATATGACTTCTACTTTTACCTAGTCTTTTTGCTAGTTCCTCTTGAGTTAAAGATAAGTTTTCTTGTAATTTTTTATATGCTGTTGCTTCTTCTATAGAATTTAGATTTTCTCTTTGTAAATTTTCTAGTAAGGCTATTTCCATCATTTCGGCATCTGTGAAGTCTCTAATGATAGCTGGTACTTCATCTAATCCAGCCATTTTTGATGCTTTTACCCTTCTTTCACCAGCAATTATTTCATAACCTTTAATGTTCTTTTTTACAATAATTGGTTGAAATACACCATGTTCTTTAATGGAGTCAGATAGTTCTTTTAGGGCATTTTCATCAAAGACTTTTCTTGGCTGATATGGATTTGATCTTAATTCATCTAGTTTTACTTTTACTATTTGTTCCTTTGGTGTTTCTGTAAGTATTTTTTCTTCTACCTTATTATAATCAAGGGGTTCATTATAGAATAATTCTTCTAATCCTCGACCTAAGGCTCTCCTTTTAGTATTATTCTCCATTTCGTTCAATCACTTCCTTCGCTAAATTTAGATATGCTTCAGAACCTCTACTTTTTGGATCATATGCTATTATTGGTTCTCCGTGTGATGGAGCTTCTGTAAGTCTTACTAATCTTGGAATTATTGTATTGTATACTTTTTCTTTAAAGAATTTTCTTATATCTTCTACTACTTCAAAACCTAAATTAGTTCTTGAGTCTAACATAGTTAATAAAACACCTTCTATATCTAATGTTGGATTTAGAGTTTTTTGTGCTAACATAACTGTTTTTAATAATTGAGTAATTCCCTCTAATGCAAAGAATTCACATTGAACTGGAATTATTACAGAATTTGAAGCTGTTAGAGCATTTGTAGTAATTACACCTAATGATGGTGGACAATCAATTATTATATAATCGAAACTGTCTTTTATATCAATTAAGCTTTTTTTTAATTGTTCTCCTTTTTGGAAGCCTTTTTCTTCTTTACTTTTTTCTACTAATTCTATATCTAGTCCAGCTAAATTAATAGTTGCTGGTAAGACATATAAATGTTTATATTTTGTTTTTATCATTGCATCAGTTACTCTACATTCACCAATTAAAACATCATAGATACTTTTATCTATGTCTCCTTTATTGATTCCAACACCAGTAGTTGTATTTCCTTGAGGATCTAAGTCTATTAATAATACTTTTTTACCTAATACTGCTAATGATGCGGAAAGATTTATACTGGTAGTTGTTTTTCCTACTCCGCCTTTTTGATTAACTAATGAAATAACCTTTCCCATCTTATCACCCATTTCCATTTTACTTAATATATTGTATCAAAAAAACATTCCTTTTAAAATGGTTTTGTTAAAAAAAGTAGATTTTTATCTACTTTTGTCTATTTTTCAATTTTTATTATTATTTGATATGACTTATCAAAGTCCATCTCATCTATTTCTATTTTTATATTATTATTTTCAATATTATGGACTGTCTTTCTTATTGCTTCGATTGCTGATTGTTTATCTTTAATAGTTACTGTGTTGTCAACAATTTTATCTTCTATGCTATTATTAAAGTTATTTGTTGGGATTATATCTGGGGTTTTAAAATAATCCTCTATACTTGGAGCTTGTTTTGAATCATTTTTAACCATTTCCTCAGCTGGTGTTATAAACTTAAATTCTTGAGTTTCATTTTCTTTAGGCGTTTCTTCTTTTTGTTCAAAGTTTATGTTTGGTATATTTAATAGATTATCTAAGCTTGTTTGAGGATTTTCTTTAGTTACTGGATTTATATCATTTGTATTTGATTTCATATCATTAATATCAATATTTTTAATACTATTTTCTGATGGATTTAAATAATTGTTGGTCTCATCATCATCTTCATCTTCTGAAATTTCTCCATAATTAATATATTGTGGTGCATTTTGATCTTCAATTGGAGGAGCTACTGTTATTTTTCCATAGTTTGACATATCAGCTGGTAGTTCATTAGTTGGCGCTAATGGTGATTTATTTAAAAAGTCTTCAGTTGAAGCAGTTAATTTTGAATCTGGTATTTCCATTGATTGATTATCCATTGGTACTACATCCTTTATTCTATTAGGTTCTAATTTCTTTATTTCGTCTTCTAATTCTCTTACTGTCATTCTTTCATTAATAACTTTATTTAATAATTCTTGTTGTTTTTTAGAATCAGTTATAGATAATAAGGTTCTTGCATGTCTTTCTGAAATTTTTTCTTGTAATAAGGCATCTTGAATTTCTATAGGTAATGATAATAATCTTAATTTATTAGCAACAGCAGATTGACTTTTTCCCATTGTTTTTGCTAAATCTTCTTGTGTCATTTGATCTAATTCTAATATTTTTTGATAGGTTCTTGCTTCTTCAATTGGGTTTAGGTTTCTTCTTTGTAAATTTTCTAATAGGGCTACTTTTGAACTTTCTTTATCATCTAAATTTCTAATAATAGCTGGTATTTTAGTAAGTCCTGCTAAAGCTGATGCTTTATATCTTCTTTCTCCGGCTATTATCTCATATTTACTATTTGCAACACTACGAACAATTATTGGTTGAATAACACCATGTTCCTTGATTGAAACAGCTAATTCTTTTAATGCTCTTTCATCAAAAACTTCCCTTGGTTGAAATCTATTTGGTATTATATCATCTAGATATAAATATACTACTTCATCTTTATTTTCTGAGTTCATTATATCCCCTCACTTTTTATTCTTTTATTTTCCCTATATTATCATTATAGACTAAATTTTGATTACTTTCAAGATTTTATTTGATAGAAAAAGAAGTTCATAGTGACTTCTTAATTTTTATGTTCTAAAACTACTAGATTTCTAATACTATTTTCTTTTGGTAAATAGAATGTTTCTATATGCTTTATTTTACAATCATATTTTTTTAATATAGCTTCATTTATATTTATTTCTTCTTCTATATTAGCTTTCATAGCAATAAAAACACCATCTTTTTTTACTAAATGCATACACCACATAGTTAGTTTTTCTAGATTTGCCACTGCTCTTGCAGTTACTACATCATATTTTTTTTTATGATCTTCACTTCTTGTATGAATAGCTATTATATCTTTTAATTCTAATTCTTTTATTATTTCATTTAGGTAATTAATTCTTTTATTAAGGGAATCTATTAAAGTTATCTTTAGATGTGGATAAATTATTTTTAAAACTATTCCTGGAAATCCAGCACCTGTTCCTACATCACATAGTGTTTCTACTTCATTTAAATTAATTACTTTTGTTAATGAAAGACTATCATAAAAGTGTTTTAAATATACATCTTTTTCTTCTATTATTCTTGTTAGATTTATCTTTTGATTCCATTCTAATAGTAAATTATAAAATTTATCTAATTTTTCTAGTTGCTCGTCAGTAATTATTATATTAAGTTTTTTTAATTCTTCAATAAATTCTTCTTTAGTCATTAGTACCATTCCTTCTTAGATATACCATTAATATTGATATGTCTGCTGGATTTACGCCACTAATACGAGAGGCTTGAGAAATTGTTGTTGGTTTAATTTCTGTTAATTTTTGACGGGCTTCACTAGCTAGATTTGGTATTTTACTATAATCTATAGTCTCTGGTATTTGCTTTTTTTCTAGAGATAACATTTTTTCTGCTTCTTTATTAGCTTTTGTTATATACCCTTCATATTTAGTATAAATTTCTACTTGTTCTTTTACTTCTTGATCATATTGAATTTCTATAAATTTAGTTAAATCTTCAATAGAAATTTCTGGACGTTTTAGTAATTCATATAATGAAAGTCCATCTTTTAAGGGTTGTTTATTCATTTTTATTAATTTTTCGTTTATTTCTTTTTTAGGAGTAATTCTTGTTGATTTTAGAAGGGCAAATAGATTTTTGATATCTTCTTTTTTCTTAAGAAATTTCTGATATTTATCTTCTTTTATTAATCCTACTTGATATCCATAATCTCTTAATCTCAAGTCAGCATTATCATTTCTTAATAATAGACGATATTCTGCACGTGATGTTAATAATCTATATGGATCTTTTACTCCTTTTGTTATTAAATCATCTATTAAAACACCAATATATGATTCATTTCTTTTTAGGATTAATGGTTCTTTTCCTTCTAATTTTAATGAGGCATTAATACCAGCTATCAGACCTTGTCCTGCTGCTTCTTCATATCCACTTGTTCCATTTATTTGTCCAGCGGTATATAAGTTTTCTATTAATTTAGTTTCTAATGATCTTTTTAATTGTTTTGAATCGATTGCATCATATTCTATAGCATAAGCATATTTTAATATTTTTGCGTGTTCAAGTCCTGGAAGTGAATGAACCATTTCTTCTTGTACTTCATGTGGCATACTTGTTGAAAATCCTTGAATATAAATGGTATTTCCATAAGTTTCATCATCTTTAATATTACTTTCTGGTTCTAAAAATAGTTGATGTCTTTCTTTATCTTTAAATCTAACTACTTTATCTTCTATTGATGGGCAATATCTTGGACCTATTCCTTCTACATATCCTCCATACATACTAGATTCATTTAAATGATCTTTAATTATTTGATGAGTTTTTTCTGTTGTATATATTAAGTGACATGGTATTTGATTTTCTACATTATAATATGATTTATTATCAAATGAGAAAGTTCTTTCAATGTCGTCACCTTGTTCTAATTTGGTTTTACTATAATCTATGGAATCTTTATCAATTCTAGGTGGTGTTCCTGTTTTTAATCTTAAAATGTTAAATCCTAATTCTTTTAGATGGTCACTTAGATATTTTGATTCTCGTTCTCCATGAGGCCCTCCAGAGTATTTTGTTGAGCCTGCTAGAATAGATGCTTTTAAATAAGTACCGGTTGTTAAAATGACAGCTTTGGCGTTTATTTTAGTACCGTCTTCTAACTCTACTCCTTCAATTTTATTATTATTTACTAATAGTTTTTCTACTAATGATTCTTTTATTTCTAATTTTTTTTCTTCTTGTATGGTTTTTAACATTTCTTGTGGATAAATATTTTTATCAGCTTGAGCTCTTAATGCTTGGACTGCAGGACCTTTTTTTGTATTTAACATTTTTATTTGAAGGGTTGCTTTGTCAGCATTTCTTCCCATTTCTCCACCTAGTGCATCAATTTCTCTTACAACTATACCTTTAGCTGGTCCTCCTATTGATGGATTACAAGGCATATCAGCAATATTTTTAATATTTCCGGTTATTAATAAAGTTTTATGATTTTTTCTGGCACAAGCTAGGGCAGCTTCACATCCAGCATGTCCTCCGCCTACAACAATTACTTCGTATTCCATAGTATCACTTCCCTACGCAAAATTTTTCAAATAAATTATCAATTATTTCTTCGCTATATGTTTCACCTATTATTTCGCCTAATGTATCAAAACAATTTTTTAAATCTATTTCTACCATATCGATTGGCAAATTAGTATTTATTCCTTCTTCCGCTTCTTTTAGACTGTTATAAGCATTACTAGCAAGAGCTAATTGTCTAGCATTAGTTAAATAAGTATAATCTTTTGTTTTAATATTTTCTAAATTGAATAATTCTTTGATTTTATCTTTTAACGGTGTTATTCCTTCTTGAGTATTGGTTGTTGTTTTTACAACATTTTCTAAGTTAGCTTTTGATATATCAATTTTTTCTTCTAAATCTGTTTTATTTATTACTATTATTCGTTTAGTATCTTGTGTTTTTAATAATATTTCTTCATCTTCTTTCGTAAGAGATTCATTATTATTTAGAACAACTATTACTAAATCTGCATCTTCTAACATGGAAAGACTTTTTTCAACACCTATTTTTTCAATAATATCTTCTGTTTCTCTGATTCCTGCGGTATCTATTATGTTTAATAAAATTCCATCTAGATAGATTTCCCCTTCTACGATATCTCTTGTTGTTCCAGCTATATTTGTAACTATTGCTTTATCTTTTTGTAATAATTTATTTAGAATACTACTCTTTCCAACGTTTGGTCTTCCTACTATTACAGTTTTAATTCCTTCTTTTATTACTTTAGAGTTTTTTGATTCTTCTATTATTTTTTCTAATTTTTCTTTCATATAAGTTAGTTCTTGTTTTATTTTATCTTTAGTTACTATTTCAATATCATAATATTCTGGATAATCTATGTTAACTTCAATTTGAGATAATAAGTTTTTTAATTTATCACGAAATTCTTTAATCATATTTGATACTGAACCATTAAGTTCTGATATCGCCATTTTTCTAGCTTCTTCACTTTTACTATCAATAATATCCATAACAGCTTCACTTTGAGTTAAATCTATTCTTCCATTTAAAAAAGCTCTTTTTGTAAATTCACCCGGTTCTGCAAGACGAGCTCCATTTTCTAAAAGAAGTTCTAATACTTTATTAGTAGAAATTATACCACCATGACAGTTAATTTCTATAATATCTTCAGTTGTATAAGTCTTTGGAGAAATCATTACTGATACTAATACTTCATCAATTATTTCGTCTTTGTAAACGATATGTCCATAATTTATAGTATGGCTTTTTACTGTTGTTAAATCGCAACCATCAAATAATTTATTAGCTATTTCTAAAGCATCTTTTCCACTCATTCTAACAATTGAGATTGCACCTACTCCTAGGGCTGTTGATATTGCCGCAATAGTATCATTCATAGTATTCCCTCTTTCTTTTTTATTTACTTCTTTGTGTTATTTTATTTTCATCTGTTTGTTTTATTTGTAATATTTCTTCTTTAAGTTCTTTTAGTCTTTCTATATATTGTTGTTCTAATGATTTTGAATTATTACTGTTTTTTATATAATTTAAACCTAAACTATAATCTTTTTGTAATTTTTCTAATTTTCTTAAAGTTTCCAATTTTTCTATATCTGTCATATACTTTACTCCTTTTTCTTGACCTATTATAGCACAAACCTACAAAAAAAAGAAGAATTATTTATCTTCTTTAAAATTAATCATTTTTTGGTTTTATTACTACACATCTATTTGGTTCTTCGCCTACACTTTCTGTATAGACATGTTTATTATTTGATAGTATTTGATGAACTATTCTTCTTTCATAAGAATTCATTGAATCTAATTTAGTTTCTACTTTAGTTGCGGCTACTTCTTTCGCAATGTTTCTTGCTAAACGTTCTATTGTTTTTTCTCTTTTTTCTTTATAAGAATTAATATCTAAAATAAATTTAAATTGGATTCCTAATTCTTTTTTTAATACTTGAGATAAGATTATTTCTAAAGCATGTAAATTTTTTCCATTCTTACCAATTAGTAGTGCATCATTATCTGAATATATTGTATAAATTGGAATATCATCATTTTTAAATTCTATATTAGAATTAAATCCTAAATCTTTTAAGAAGTTTTGTAAATATTCTTTAATAAATTTCTTTACTTCTCTTTTTTCTATTACTTCTATATCTATTTTTTTACTTTTAAAAAGTCCAGATTTTTGAGGTTCTTTTTCAATAATAATTAGATTTTCTTCTAATTCTTGTAAATCTATAGTAGCATTTTTAATTGCTTCTTCTTTTGTTTTTCCATTATAATTATGCTTTTCCATGTTCAGCCTTACTCCTTTTTACTAAAATATTTTGAAGTATTGTAAATAAATTTGATGTAATCCAATAAATTCCTAGAGCTGCTGGAATGAATAATGATGTTAATAAAATCATAACGGTCATCATAACTGGCATCATTTTCATATTTATTTCTTCTGGTGAACTAGTCATATTCATTTTTAATGAGTAGAAAGTTGTTACTCCTATTAATATTACTACTATTAAATATGCATACCATGTTACTGATGTAATTCCAACACTTGGTGTTGTTCCTAATTGTAAACCTAATAGTTTATCTTCAAAAATAGCTGGTGTTCTTTGAACAGCTTCAAAGAAGGCTATAAATAATGGTAATTGAAGCATTGAAAATAGACATCCTGACATTGGACTTATATTATATTTCTTATAAACCATCATCATTTCTTGACTTTGTTTCATCATAGATTCTTGATCTTGTTTATTAGCATATTTCTTTTGAATTCTATTTAATTCTGGTTGAGCTTTTTTCATTAATTCTGATTGTAAAGCTGTTTTTTTAGTTACTGGGAAAGCAATTAATCTAATAATTAAACTTATGATGATTAATGAAATACCATTATTTCCTACTAATCTACCAAACCATAATAATGCAAAAGCTAAGGGTTTTACAAAAATACTAGTCCATAATCCTTCATATTTTCCAGAAGTTGGAGTAAATTTATCACAAGTTGGTAATTTTTCTATTTTTACACTATGTTTTTTATAAAGTTCAGTGATTTTTTTATCTGTTGGCTGACAAATTATATTTTTTGTTAAATTTTGACCTGTTACTTCATTTTTAACAGCTTTTTTATTTTTATCAGTTAAAGTTGTTGTACAACCTGTTGTTATTAATAAAAGTAAGATTATCAAAACTATTTTAAACTTCTTTTGTTTTTTCCTTTTCATATTTTTCTCCTTTATTAATTGATTCAATTAGTAATAAAAAATCTTCTTCTAATTTTTTATATTCTTTTTTTGAACCACTTTCTCTTAATATTATAATATAATCTTTATAATTTACATAGTCTTTTTTGTTATTATCTATAATTGCTCGTAACTTTCTTTTATATTTATTTCTAAAAACAGCATTACCTAGCTTTTTTCCTACTGATATTCCATATCTATCATATTCTAAATTATTATCTATATAGTATATTATTAAGCTACTATTTTTTTTAAAGTGACTATTTTTTATAATTTTTGTAAAATCTCTTTGATTTTTTACTATATATTTTTTTTTCATAAGATACCCTATCCTTTTATTTAAAAAAACCACTGAATGGTATCAGCGGTAATTATTTACAAAGACTTTTACGTCCTTTACGACGACGGCGATTTAATATATTTGTTTTTTTACGTGCAAAAAATCCTAATTTTTTAGCTTTTTTACGATTATTTGGTTGATAAGTTCTTTTCATCTATTCCACCTCCAGACATAAATCTCCATTATTATAATAAAAATTTATGGTTTTTGTCAATCAAATATATTAAATTTAGACTTTTTTCGACATTTTTCACAATATCCACAGACCTGTTGATTATTTTTTTTAGCTATGTTTAAAAAAAATTGTGGAAAATGTGGAAAACTTAATTTATTCTTTTATTTATATAAGTTTTATTTGTGGATAAAATTGTGAATTACTTGTGAATTAATTTTTTTTTAATTTTAGTGTTCCTTTTTTACACAAATTAAGGTACACTATGTTTAACTTATTTATCTTGTGGGGAGATGGTGGAATGAATGTCGATGTTATATGGGCTAATTTTTTAAAGCAAATAAAAGATGAACTAACTTCACTATCTTTCGATACCTGGTTTATGGATACTGAATTATATAAGTTAGATAATGGTAAGGCCTATATAATTGTACCTATGCCAATTCATAAAAAACATTTAATGGATAACTATTCTGATATTATTGTTTCTAAATTAAATGATATTACTGATACTAATTTTGAACTTGTTTTTATGTTAAAAGAAGAAATAGATGAAAAAGAGGAAGAAGAAAAAAAGAAAATTTCCACAAATCTTGTTGATAATAATTTTTCACCTGGTGTTCCAAATAATACAGTTAATTCAAATTTAAATAAAAAATACAATTTTGATAACTTTATTGTTGGTAATAGTAATAAATTTGCTCATGCAGCTGCTTTAAGTGTTGCAGAAAATCCAGGTAATATGTATAATCCACTTTTTATTTATGGAAATAGTGGACTTGGTAAAACACATTTGATGCATGCTATTGGAAATTATATTGTGGATAATAGTAATAGACGTGTATTATATGTAAATAGTGATCAATTTATTGAAGACTTTGTTGGTACTAGTAAAAGAGACGAGAAGGGGACTAATTTTAATTATATTGACTTCTTTAAAAATAAGTACCGTAATATTGATGTATTAATAATTGATGATATTCAATTTCTTGGGGGAGCAACACAGACACAACAAGAATTTTTCCACACCTTTAATACTTTATATAATGATAGTAAACAAATTATTATTTCATCGGATAGATCTCCAGATGACTTAAAGTTACTTGAAGATAGACTTCGAACTAGATTTTGTTGGGGATTAACAGTTAATATATTTCCCCCAGACTTCTCATTAAGAACGGCTATTTTAAAAAAGAAGATAGCGGCTGGAAACTTTGAAAAAGAAATACCTGAGGATGTAGTAGAATATATTGCATCTAATATAGGAACTGATGTTAGACAATTAGAAGGTTCTATTACAAGACTTGTTGCTTATTCTACAATTATGGGTGGGGCAACAATTACTTTAGACCTTGCAATTGAAGCATTAAAAGACTTTATTAGTAAGGGTATGAGTGAGAAAAATGATATTCATAGAATTCAAAAGATTGTATCTGAATACTTTCAAATATCAGTGGAAGATATAAGAAGTAAAAAGAGAAGTTCAAATATTTCATTTCCAAGACAAATCGCAATGTACTTGTGTAGAACTATGACAAGTGAATCTTTTCCTAAAATAGGAACAGAATTTGGTGGAAAAGATCATTCCACAGTTATGCATTCTGTTGAAAAGATTGAGAATGAAATAAAAGTGAATAAAGACTTAGCTAATATAATAGAAAAATTGAAAAAAGATATTGGAATTGTGTAAAAAAAATTAAAACTTTATTTTTATCCACAAGTAAAATTTTGATTATTTGTTACAATATAATAGAAAAATTGAGTTTTAAACTTTTTCCACAGTAATAATAAAAAAAACATAAAAGAAAGAAGGAATATATATATGAAATTTACAATTAAAAAAGAATTATTATTAGAAGCTTTAAATAAAGTATCAAAGGCTATTTCCACTAAAAACCTAATACCTGTTTTAGCTGGTGTTAAATTTGAATTAAAGAAAAAGGGGCTTACTTTAACAGCTAGTGATAATGATATTACTATTCAAACTTTAATTGAATCTAATAATGAAGATGATTTTAAAGTAGAAAGTGAAGGTAGTATTATTATTCAAGGTAAGTATATCTTAGATATAGTTAGAAAGTTACCTGATAAATATATTAATATAGAGGTAGTAGATGAATTAAAGATACTTATTTATACAGAAAATAGTGAATTTAATTTAAATGGTATTAGTGAAAGTGAATATCCTAATATTGGTTTAGAAGAAAGTAAGAAGAAAATTACTTTAAAGGCAAGTGTTTTTAAGAGTATTGTTGGTCAAACAGCGTTTGCAGCTTCTGCTGAAGAAAGTAAACCAATTCTTACTGGTATTAATTTTAATATAGTAGGGGATTTATTAGAATGTAATTCTACTGATTCTTATAGACTAGCTAGAAAAGTTGTTAGATTAGATAAGAATAGTGATGAAAATTATAATATTGTTATACCTAGTCATAATATTTTAGAATTTTCTAGAATATTATCAGATGAAGATAGTGATGTAGAATTACATATATTTAATAATAAGATATTATTTAAAAATAAAAACTTGAAGTTTGAATCTAGACTTATTAATGGTACTTATCCAAATACTTCAAATTTATTACCTGATGAGGATTTGTTAGTTGTTAGTACTAATTTAAATGATTTTTATGATGTTATTGATCGTGTTAGTATTTTAACAAGTGATAAAGAGAAGAATGTTGTTACTTTAGAAACTAAAGAAAATGTGTTAATTTTGAAAAGTTCATCTGCTGAGATTGGTAGAGTGGAAGAAAAGATGAATATTGTTAAAAATAATACAGAAGATATTAAAATATCATTTAGTGCTAAATATATGATGGAAGCATTAAAGAGTTTTTCCACAGAAAATGTTGATATTCACTTTGTAGGAGAAGTTAAACCAATTTTAATTAAATCAAGTGAAGATGAAACTTTAACACAGTTAGTATTACCAATTAGAACATATTAGTAGGGTATTGTTATAAATTTAGCTAATATATATTATAGAAGGACTTAAATAGTTCTTTTATTTTTCTATTTTTTCGACAAATTTCTACAATGTTTGACATATTCCGACAAAAAACGACAATAATTTATGATAATTTATATGTGAAAGCAGGTAATTTGCTTTCATAAAAGGGGGAAATAAAATGAAGTATGAAATTAGTAATGGGACACTGTTAATTATGCCTGATAAAAATGAGAGTTTAGTATATGAGGATTATGAAAAGTTTAGTGTAGATCAAAGTCCATTTAAAATTATGGAAGAAAGTTGTAAATATTTTGGTAGTACTTATGATGGTAGAAAGGAAGGCGCTAGAGAAATTTTAGGTGCTCAGTATAAATTACCTATTATTGTAGAAGATAGTAATAATTTAGTTGTTTTTCCTACTAATTCTCCAGATTCAGATGATTGTGTATGGATATCTTTAAAAAGAGTTAGAAGTTATCAAAAAGTAGATAATAATTCTACTAAGGTATTATTTGATAATGGGGTGGAAATTGTTATTCCTACATCATATAGATCATTTGAAAATCAAATTTCAAGAGCAGCTAGATTAGATTTAATTATGAGAAATAGAAAAATGAAAAAATAGTTAATTATTAACTATTTTTTAGTGCTTTAATTACCTTTTTATGATATAATATAATCGTATGTATAGGAATACTCGAATAGGGGATAGGTGATTATATGAGGCTTTTTAAGGGGTCTTAAATGAAAATTACTAAATTAGAATTACTTAATTTTAGAAATTATTCTAACATCTCTATTAAATTTAGTGATGGAATGAATATATTTATTGGTGATAATGCTCAAGGAAAAACTAATATTTTAGAGAGTATTGTTATTTTAGCGCTTACTAAATCACATAGAATTGGTGTAAATCCCAATATTATAATGTTTGGAAAGAAAAAGACTAAAATAAAAGGAACTATAAAAAAAGAAAAAGTTATTAATAAATTAGAAGTTCAAGTTGATGATAAAGATAAAATACTAAAAATTAATAATACAGATATAAAAAAGGTAGCATCATATATTTCTAATTTAAATGTAATAGTATTTTCACCAGATGATTTAGATATTATAAAAGGATCACCTAATATTAGAAGAAATTTACTAAATATACAATTATCACAAATATCTAAAACTTATTTAAATACTTATAATGAATATAATAAAATATTAAAAACTCGTAATGAATATTTAAAAATTTTATATAGTAATTCAATTGCTGATAAGGATTATTTAGATATTATTACGGATAAACTTATTGAAAAAGCTATTATTATATATCAAAAGAGATATGAATATTTGAATTATATTAATGAAAATATCAATTTATATTATAATAAAATAGTTGGTACTGGTAATTTAAAGGTTATTTATGAACCAAATATTTCTATTGATTTATATGAAAAAGAAGCAATCAGAAAAAAGATGAAACATATTTTTTATAAGAATTATATGAAAGAATTGAATTATGGAATGACACTTTTTGGACCACATAGAGATGATTTTAATTTTATTTTAGATGATAATAATTTAAAATTTTTTGGATCACAGGGGCAACAGAAGTTGGCAGTTCTTTCATATAAATTATCAGAAATTCCTATATTTAATAGTATTTCAGGAACTAATCCAGTTTTACTTTTAGATGATATATTTTCTGAACTTGATATAAAAAAGAGAAATAGGTTATTAAAAATCATTAATGATAATATTCAGAGTATTATTACAACTACAGATTTAAAAAATATTAATAGAAAGTATTTAGATAATGCTTCGATATTTGAAGTGAAAAATGGCAAAATAGAAAGTAGGTAATAGAATGAGTGAAGAAAAAAATCAAACTAATTATGATTCATCGGCTATTCAAGTATTAGAAGGACTTGAAGCAGTTAGAAAAAGACCAGGTATGTATATTGGTACTACTAGTTCTAGAGGACTTCATCATTTAGTATGGGAAATAGTTGATAACGCTATTGATGAAGCTTTGGCAGGTTATTGTAATCACATTGAGGTAGAAATAGGAAAAGATAATACTATAACCGTTAAAGATGATGGTAGAGGAATTCCTGTTGATATTCATCCTAAAACTGGTAAAAGTACAGTAGAAACTGTTTATACTGTTCTTCATGCTGGTGGTAAATTTGGTGGTGGAGGTTATAAAGTTTCTGGTGGATTACATGGTGTTGGAGCAAGTGTTGTTAATGCCTTAAGTAAATGGTTAGAAGTTAAAGTTTATAAAGATGGAAAAGTTTATTATCAAAAATATGAAAATGGTGGTCATCCGGTAGATATATTAAAAGTTATTGATGAATGCGATATTGATAGAACTGGTACTACTGTAACTTTTAAACCAGATCCAGAAATATTTACTGATACAACAGTTTATGATTATGAAATTTTAAGAACTCGTTTAAGAGAATTAGCTTTTTTAAATAAATGTTTAAGAATATCTTTGACAGATAACCGTGAAGTAGATTTAAAGGATTCCTTTTATTATGAAGGTGGTATTAGCGAGTATGTACAAATGCTTAATAAAAATAAAACTCCTATACATGAGACTATAATTGATTGTGCTGGTACTGATAAAGATATTTCATTAGAGGTAGCATTACAGTATAATGAAACTTATAATTCAAGTATATATTCTTTTGTTAATAATATTAATACTCCTGAAGGTGGTACACATGAGGATGGTGTTAGACGTGCATTGACAAGAATATTGAATAAATATGCAACTAATAATGGAATTTTAAAGGATAAAGATGATGCTTTAACTGGTGATGATGTTCGTGAAGGTATTACTATGATTATTTCTTGTAAGCATCCTAATCCTCAATTTGAAGGCCAAACTAAAACTAAGCTTGGAAATAGTGAAGTTAGAGGAATTGCAGATAAAATATTTAGTGAAGCATTTGAGAGATTTTTAATGGAAAATCCTGCTCAAGCAAGAATTATAGTAGAAAAAAGTATGACTGCTTCTCGTGCAAGAGTAGCTGCAAAACGTGCTCGTGAGTTAACTCGTCGTAAGGGTGATTTGGATGTTACGAATTTCTATGGAAAATTATCTGATTGTAAGAGTAAAGATCCTAGTGAATGTGAAATATTCTTAGTCGAAGGAGATTCGGCAGGTGGTTCTGCAAAAGAAGGTCGTAATAGTATGACTCAAGCTATTTTACCTTTACGTGGTAAAATATTAAATGTTGAAAAAGCAAGACTTGATAGAATTTTATCAAATGAAGAAATTAGAACAATAATAACAGCATTTGGTACTGGTATTGGTGATGAATTTAATCTTGAAAAGTTAAGATATCATAAGATAATTATCATGACTGATGCTGATGTTGATGGTTCTCATATTAGAGTATTACTTCTTACTTTATTTTATAGATTTTTTAGACCTATTGTTGAGGCTGGACATGTATATGCTGCGCAACCACCACTTTTTTCTATAAAACATGGGAAAACTATTAAATATGTATTAAATGAAGAAGAACGTGATCAATATCTTGCAACATTATCGCCTAATACAAAGTATGAAATTGCTCGTATGAAAGGTTTAGGAGAGATGGATGCTGAAGAATTGAATGAGACAACTATGGATATTAATAGACGTATATTAAGACAAATAACAGTTGATGATACAATAGCTGCAGATGAAGTATTTTCTAAGCTTATGGGTGAAGAAGTTGGACCTAGACGTGAATTTATTGAAGAAAATGCTGTTTATGTAGATAATTTGGATATATAGGAGGTAAGATAATATGGATAGATTAGAGCAAAATAATATAGTTAGTGAAGTTCGTAATTCTTTTCTTGAATATTCAATGAGTGTTATTGTTTCACGTGCTTTACCTGACCTTAGAGATGGTTTAAAGCCTGTTCACAGAAGAATTTTATATTCTATGTATGAATCTGGTTATACACCTGATAAACCTCATAAAAAGAGTGCTAGAATCGTTGGAGATGTAATGGGAAAATATCATCCTCATGGGGACTCTAGTATTTATGAGGCAATGGTAAGAATGGCGCAAGGCTTTTCTTATCGTAATACACTTGTAGATGGTCATGGAAATTTTGGTAATATAGAAGGTGATGGAGCCGCAGCAATGCGTTATACAGAATCTCGTCTTTCAAAAATTTCTATGGAAATGTTAAGAGATATTAATAAAGATACGGTTAATTTTTTACCAAACTTTGATGAGACTGAAAAGGAACCTGAAATTTTACCTTCTAGATTTCCTAATATTTTAGTTAATGGTACAATGGGAATTGCTGTTGGTATGGCTACAAATATTCCACCTCATAATTTAGGTGAAATAATTGATGGTTGTATTGCTTATATTGATAATCCTGATATTGATTTAGATGGTTTAATGCAATATATTAAAGGTCCTGATTTTCCTACAGGAGCAACTATTTTAGGAAATAGTGGTATAAGAAAAGCTTATGAAACGGGTAGAGGGTCAATTACAATTAGAAGTAAGGCTAGAATTGAAGAAGATCATGGAAAACATTATATAATTGTTGATGAAGTTCCTTATGGAGTAAATACATTAGAGTTAAAGAATAAGGTTGCTGATCTTGTTCATAATAAAGTAATTGATGGTATTTCTGATTATCATACTGATTTAAAGAATGGTGTAAAGATTACTATTACTTTGAAGAAAGATGCTAATCCACAAGTTGTACTTAATAATTTATATAAGCATACTGCTTTTCAAACAAATTTTAGTATTATATTTTTAATGCTTGATCAAGGTGTTCCTAAAACACTTTGTTTAAAAGATATTATTGTTAAATATATTGATTATCAAAAAGAAGTTATTATACGTCGTACAAGATTTATTCTTAATAAAGATGAGGCTAGAGCTCATATATTAGAAGGTTTAAAAATAGCTTTAGATCATATTGATGATATAATAAAATTAATTAAGTCTTCTAAATCTGATGAAGAAGCTATGAATGGCTTAATGTCAAGATTTAATTTATCAGAGGTTCAATCACAAGCTATTCTTGAGATGAAATTAAGAAGGTTAACTGGTTTAGAAAGAGATAAGATTGAGAATGAATTGAACGATTTACTTGCAGAAATAGCTGATTTAAAGGATATTTTATCGAAAGAGTCTAGAATATTACAAATAATTAAAGATGAAATGACTGAAATTAAGAATAAATATAGTGATGAAAGAAGAACTAATATTGATATGACCGCAATCGAGTATATTGAGGATGAGTCATTAATTCCAGTTGATGATATTATTGTTACTCTTACAAATAATGGATATATTAAACGTTTAAAATCTGATACTTATAGAACTCAAAATAGAGGTGGTGTAGGTATTAAGGGTATGGCAACTAATGAAGAAGATTTTGTTGAACATTTAATCTCAATGAAAACTCATGATTACATATTATTCTTCTCTAATAAGGGTAGAGTTTATAGATTAAAGGGTTATGAGGTTCCAGAGTTTAGCAGACAATCTAAAGGATTACCAATTATTAATTTACTTGCACTTGATAAGAATGAAAACATTAGTTCGATAGTAACACTAGATGCAAAGAAAGAACAAGCTAAGTATTTAATGTTTACTACGAGAAATGGATTGGTAAAACGTACTGAAATTAGAGAGTTTGATAATATACGTAATAGTGGTAAGATTGCTATATTATTAAAGGAAAATGATGAATTAATAAGTGTTAGAAAGACTAGTGGTAATGATGAAGTTGCTATTGGTGCTAGCAATGGTCGTATGGTTAGATTTGATGAGAATGAAATTAGATCTATGGGAAGAAATACATCTGGTGTAAAAGGAATCGATTTAGATGGTAGTCTAGTTGTAGGTTCTGAAGTTGTTAAATCAGGTCAATTGATTTTAATAGTTACAGAAAATGGTTATGGTAAGCAAACTTTAATTGATGAATATAGATTAACTCATAGAGGTAGCAAGGGTGTTAAGGCATTAAATGTTACTGATAAGAACGGTATGATGGTAGCGTTAAAATGTGTTGATGATGTTAGTTTATATGATGTTATGATTATTACTAACAGTGGTGTTATTATGAAGATGCCATTAGAACAAGTATCTACTTTAAAACGTGCTACTCAAGGTGTTAGATTGATTAATTTAAAGGATGAACAAAAGGTATCTACAGTTGCGATTGTAGAAAAGGAAAGTTCTGATACTAATGAAAATATTGAGAAAGTTAGCGAATAATAATATAGGATTAATGAGTACTAGATATTTTGATATCTAGTATTTTTTATTTATTGGTAAAAGATTATCCTGTGGATAAAATTATTTTGATTGATGTAAAATCATTTAAATTGATTATTTGGAATATAAAAGAATTAATAGTATTTTTATTAACTGTAAATTAATTGACAAGTGGATAAAATTATTTGAGTATAAAAATTAAAAATTTTATTTACATAAAAAAAAATATATATTACAATGATTTTGATGCAATAAAAGTGTTAGAAACAGGTCAGGATTGGAAGATAGCAGCCTTAATAACCAACTTTTATGTGCATCTTTTATTTTAGGAGATTATTATGGTGGATAAATATATGACTTTAGCAATAGAAGAAGCTAAAAAAGCGTATGAATGTGGAGAAGTTCCAATCGGAGCAATAATCGTTAGGGATGGTGAGGTTATTGCTAGTGCTCATAATACGAAAGAAAGTAGTAATTTGGTAGTAGGACATGCTGAAATTAGTGCAATAGTGATGGCTTCTAAGAAATTAGGTAATTGGAGATTGGATGGTTGTGATATATATATTACTTTAGAACCTTGTCCTATGTGTGCTAGTGCAATTAAGCAGTCTCGAATAAGTAATGTATATTGTGGATTATCTAATTTGGATAAGGATAATATTGGTATTATTAAGCAAATATTTAATTCTGATAAGATTAATTCGTCTGTTAATTTATATAATGATTTTAATTTTCCTGAAATTGAAGAATTATTACAAAGTTTTTTTAAAGAGAGAAGATAGTATATTTAAAAAGAAATATATGAATATAAGTGTTTATTCGGAGTAAAGAATTTATATTAAAAACAATGTTCCACGTGAAACATTGTTTTTGTTATCTCCTATATTTATATTATTTTTAATATTGTATGGATTTATACCATTTATTTTATTGAAATTATTTCCCAGGAAATAATTTAAAGGTATATGTGATGTTTCACGTGGAATATTGGTAATTATGTTAAGTTTAAAAGGTTGATAAAGTTATTTTTGCATTTAGTTTTCCTCTTTTATTATTGAAATAATTGAGTATTATCATATTTCATTTGTTAAACTGTATCTTTATTTATAGAAAATTATTTCCCGGGAAATAATTTTAAAGTTAAAAGTAATGTTCCACGTGAAACATTGATACTTGTTTTAAGTTTAAAATAATATTAAATTATTATTATTATTATTATTATTACGTTTAATTTTCATTTTTTATTAATGAAACAATTAAATATTATTGTACTTTATGATTAAAATTGCATTTGTATTTATGAAAGATTATTTCCTGGGAAATAATTCTATGTTAAAAAGTGATGTTTCACGTGGAACATTGCTTTTTAGCTATATTTATTTAATAAAAATATAGTTATATATGATATAATAATGGTGTTTATAAGGAGGTTTGAGTTTATGTATCATGCTTTATATAGAAAATATAGGCCTCAAGAATTTGATGATGTAGTTGGACAAGAGATTATAGTTAAAACTTTAAAAAATTCAATTAAGAATAATCATTTTAGTCATGCATATATGTTTTTTGGTCCTAGAGGTACAGGTAAAACAACTGTTTCTAAAATTTTTTCTAGAGCTATTAATTGTTTAGATTCAAATGATGGAAATGCTTGTGGAAAGTGTAATAATTGCGTACATTCTTATGAAAAAGAATGTGTTGATATTATTGAGATTGATGCTGCTTCTAATAATGGTGTTGATGAAATAAGAGATTTACGAAATAAAATATCGTTAGTACCAGCTGAATTAAAATATAAGGTTTATATTGTTGATGAAGTTCATATGTTGTCTATTGGAGCTTTTAATGCATTGCTTAAGACATTAGAGGAACCGCCTGAACATGCAGTGTTTATTTTAGCTACTACAGATCCCCAAAAGGTTCCAGAGACTATTATTTCTAGATGTCAGTGCTTTTCTTTTAAAAGAATATCAAATGATTCAATTATGAAAAGATTAAAATATGTATGTGAACAAGAGAAAATTGATATTGATGATGAGGTGTTGAAAAATATTTCTTTAATGTCAGATGGTGGAATGCGTGATGCTTTGGGAAGCTTAGATAAGCTTATTTCTTATACTTCTGGGAAGATAAAATATGAAGATTTTCTTGATTTGAATGGGTTAGTTGATGAAAAAAATATTGAATTGTTTTGTGAATATATATTTAATGGTCATGTGGATAAAATATTAAAATTTATTAACGATACTAATAATGATGGTAAAAATTTGATTCAATTTTTAATTCAAATTATGTATTATTTACGTGATAATTTAGTAGATTATTATATTGATTCTAAAAAAATGAATTTTGATATTAATCTTGTGGAAAGTTTAATTAATTTTATTAACGAAAATATGTTTGATATTAAAAAAAGTGGAAATCCTCAAATTTTTATTGAAATGATGATTTTAAAGTATATGGAGGATAATAAAATTATTTCCCGGGAAATAATTTCTTCTGATAAAGTTGAGGATTATTCTAGTAATTTAAATAATAAAATTGAAAATACTATAGAAAAAAAGAAAAATATTGAGGAAAAAGTTAAAGAATCTGGTAATACTATTATTGATAATGATAAGAATATTGTTTCTATTTCTTCAGGTGGAAATAATTATGGTGTTAAAAATATAAAAGAAATTATGAATGTTAGAATTAATAATACTTTTGCCAAAGCTGATAAAAATATTTTAACTGAAGAACAAAATAAAAGAAAAAAATTGGAAGATTTTACTTTTGATTCTGAAATTGGTTATTTAGTGTGTGATATATTAGATTCTAAATTTAGAGTTGCGAGTTGTGATAATATTGTTATTAGCTATGAATATGATTCTATGGTGGAAAAAAATTTAGTTAATATAGAAAAATTAACTGAGATTTATAATAAATTAACTGGTTCTAACAAAAAGATTGCTATTATATCTGATGAAATGTGGAATAATGAGAAGAAAAAATATATTGATAATATTAAGATGGGAAATCATTATACTGTTATTGATGAGCCTGAAGAAATATTTGATGAGGTATTTGAAGAAGAAAAAAAAGATGATATAATAACTAATAGTGCAATAGAGTTATTTGGCGATATTGTTGAAATTCAATAAAAGGAGATAAATATATGAATATACAAGCTATGATGAAGCAAGCACAAGCTTTACAAAAAGATATGATGAAGGCTAAAGATGAAATAGATAATACTGAATTTATTGGTGAAAGTTCTTTAGTTAAGATAACTATTAAAGGTACAAAAGAAGTTGTTAAAGTTGAAATTAATAAGGATAATGATTTAGATAAAGATGATATTGAAATGTTAGAAGATATGATCTTAGTAGCTATTAATGAAGCTAATAAAAAAGTTGATGATATGACTGAAAAGAAAATGGGAAAATTTGGTAATTCATTACCTGGACTATTTTAGGTTTAGTTATGTATCCAGATAGTATTAAAAATTTAATTGAATCTTTTAAATTTTTACCAGGTATTGGTGAAAAAACTGCTGAGAGATTGGCTTTTTCAATTTTAGATTTAGATGATGAACAAGTTGATTTATTTTCTAATAGTGTTAGTGATGTTAAAACTAAAATTCATCATTGTTCTATTTGTAATACTTTAACGGAAAAAGAACATTGTTTTATATGTGATGATACAACTAGAAATAGAAATACTTTATGTGTTGTTGAGGATACTAAAAATGTTTTTTTATTTGAAAAACTTGGTATGTTTAATGGAATATATCATGTTTTAAATGGATTAATATCTCCACTTGATGGTATAAATCCAGAAGATATTGGTCTTGATAAATTAATAAATCGTATTAACAAAGAAAAATTTGAGGAAATAATATTTGCTTTTAAGCCAAGTATTGAGGGTGAAACTACAGCCTTATACATAAAAAAAATATTAGATGGTACAAATATAAGAATAACAAGATTAGCTAGTGGTGTTCCAATTGGTGCTGATATGGAATATATTGATAGTTTAACATTAGAAAGAGCATTAAATGATCGTAAGGAAATAGAATAAAATTATATTTTTTTCATAATCTTCTATAAGGAGATGAAATAATGAAAAAAGTAATGTATCTTATTAAAAGTATAATTCTAAGTGCTTTTATATTATATGGTTATAATTTGATTGCAGTAAATTTCAATATGATTATTCCAATTAATTTAATTACTATTATCTTTGTGGCAATATTAGGCACACCTGCTTTGGTGGCACTTATATTATTTAAAATATTAGTTTTATAGGAGTTATTTATGAATGAGTTGAATAAAAATCAGAAACAATTTATAAATGTTGTTGAACATTTAATTAAGCTTGATAAAGTTTCTCATTCATATTTGATTGAAATTGATGATAGTGATATTAGTAATGATTTAGTTATTTCTTTTGTTAAGCTTATTTTATGTCAACAGAAAACGCAAAGTGTTAGTGCATTAAATTGTAATAAATGTAATATTTGTAATCTTATTGATAACTTTAATTATCCAGATTTAGAAATTATAGAACCAGATGGGAATTGGATTAAAAAATCTCAACTTTTAAAGTTACAAAATGAATATCAAAATAAATCATTACTAGATAATAAGAGAATATATATAATAAAAAATGCTGAAAAGTTAAATCCATCTGCGGCAAATACAATTTTGAAATTTTTGGAAGAACCAGAGGATAATATTATTGCGATATTACTTACTAATAATCGATATAAAATAATGGAAACAATTTTGTCGAGGTGTCAGATTTTATCTTTTTCAAATTTTTCTATTGATATATATACTAGTGATGAAAATATTGAATTACTAAAGTTTATTGAAGATAGAAATTCTTTATTTATTAATTATAATTATATATATAATAAAATATTACCAGATAAAAATGTTGCTAAAGAACGATTGATGGAGTTGGAAAATATTTATATTAGCTATTTAAATTATATTTCTTGTAATTATAAATATGATATCAATCAAGATATTATTACAATTTTAAAAGATGTAAATATAAATAAATTAACTAAATATATAAGTATAATTGAGTCTGAGATTCAAAGGTTAGAATACAATGTTAATTATAAGTTATGGTTAGATAATTTATATGCTAAGTTTGTGGAGGTGAGGTAAATGATTGAGGTAATTGGTGTTAGTTTTAATATAAATAAGAATGTTTATTATGTTTCTCCTAATGGTCTAGATATAAAAAAAGGTGATAAAGTAGTAGCTAATACTGATAATGGAATACAACTTGGAATTGCTAAAACTGATATATTTAAGGAAAAATCAGAAAATTTATCTTTGCCTTTAAAAGATATCATTAGAATTGCTACTACTGATGATATAGAATCATATGAGAAGAATGAAACTGATTCTTCTATAGCATTAAGAGATGCTAAAAAGTTTAGTAAAGATTTAGGATTAGATATGAATTTTATTGATTCTAACTATAATTTAGATCGCAGTCAGTTAATTTTTTCTTTTGTATCTGATGTTAGAGTTGATTTTCGTGAACTTGCTAAAAAACTTGCTCAGAAATATAGAACTAGAATAGAACTTAGACAAATAGGCGTTAGAGATAAGGCTAAAAAGGTTGGTGGTTTAGGACCTTGTGGATTATTTTTATGTTGTAATTCTTTTTTGAATGATTTTAATAGTGTTTCTATTAATATGGCGAAGAATCAATATTTGGCTTTGAATCCTTCAAAAATTAATGGTGTTTGTGGGAGACTTTTATGTTGTTTGGAATATGAAAATGATACTTATTCTGAATTAAAAAAAGGATTACCTAAAGTTGGTAATATTGCTGAAACTTCAATGGGAACTGGAAAAGTTGTAGCTGTAGATGTATTTAATAAAAGTTATTCTGTTGATTTAAAGGAAAAGGGAATAATTAAATTTACACAGGGTGATAGTGATGGAAGTATTAAATGATATTTTAGGTTATGAAAATTTAAAAATATATCAAAATAATGATTTTTTTTCTTTTTCTTTAGACAGTGTTATGCTTGCTAATTTTATTGATATACGAACTAGAGATAAGAAGATTCTTGATTTAGGTACTGGAAATGGTGTAATACCTTTAGTTTTATCAAAGCGTACTAATAGTAATATTATAGGATTAGAGATTCAAAAAGATCTAAGTGATTTAGCAAGTAAATCAGTTCGGTATAATAAATTACAAGATAGAATTGATATTATTAATATAAATATGAAAGATTACGTTACAAATGATGTACTTAATACTTTTGATTTAATTACTTGTAATCCTCCATATTTTAAATATAATGAGAATAATATTATGAATGATAGTTTATTTAAGTTAATTGCGAGACATGAAGTAGAAATCACTTTAAGTGATATTTTTTCTATTGCTAAAAGATTACTTAAAGATGGTGGTAAATTTGCGATTGTTCATAGACCTGAAAGGTTATTAGAAATAATCGATCAATTTAGAAAAAATAATATTGAGCCTAAAAGAATTAGATTTGTTTATGAAAATATTAATAAAAATGCTATAATTGTTTTGATTGAAGGAATTAAAAATGGTCGTTGTGGCTTAAAAGTGGAAAGTCCTTTTATTTTATATGATGAGACAGAAAATAAAACTTTAGAATATGAAAATTTTATAATGGAGGTAAGAAAATGAGTCAACGTAGTTATGATGATAGTCCTAGTTTATATCTTATTCCTACTCCTATTGGAAACTTAGATGATATTACTATTCGAGCATTAAATGTACTTAAAACTGTTGATTTCTTATTATGTGAGGATACTAGAGAGACTGGTAAATTACTTAATTATTTTGATATTAAGAAGAAATTAGTTAGTTGTCATGAATTTAATGAAGAAAAAATTAAAACTTATGTGATTAAAGAGTTAGAGGCTGGTAAAAATATTGGACTTGTTACTGATCAGGGGAGCCCAATAATTAGTGATCCTGGTTATATTGTTGTACGAGAGGTCATAAAAAACAGCTTTAATGTTATTAGTTTACCTGGAGCAACAGCTTTTGTGCCGGCACTTACATCATCTGGTATAAATCCTTCTCCGTTTTTATTTTATGGTTTCTTAAATGCTAAGGAATCAAAACAAAGAAAAGAATTGGAAAAGTTAAAGAATCAAAAGTGTACGATGATATTTTATGAATCTCCACATCGTATAAAAACTACATTATCTAATATGCTACAAATATTTGGTGATAGAAATATAAGTATTAATCGTGAAATTTCTAAAATATATGAAGAAGTTTATCGTGATAAAATTAGTGAATTACTTCCTCTTTGTGATAGTATGAAGGGTGAAATGGTTGTTGTGGTTGAAGGTGATTTAACCGTTCAAGATTATAGTGATTTAAGTGTTTTAGAACATGTTAAATTATATTTAGATGATGGTATAACTGAAAAGGAAGCAATTAAAATTGTAGCTAAGGAGCGTAATGTTGCGAAATCGTTAGTGTATAAAGAATAT
Organism: uncultured Bacilli bacterium; assembly: GCA_934162665.1. Classification (GTDB taxonomy): domain Bacteria; phylum Bacillota_I; class Bacilli_A; order RF39; family UBA660; genus RUG14670. The sequence goes on along the minus strand of CAKPJN010000002.1, from coordinate 12,864 downwards.
CATGATAATAAATAAAAATTATTTCCCGGGAAATAATTTAATGAGGTGATTTGATGAAGTTAATAGTTGGTTTAGGTAATCCTGGTAAGGAATATGAGAATACAAGACATAATATTGGTTTTTTCATTGTCGATAATTATATTAATTATAAGGGCTTTTCGGGATGGAAAAGTAAATTTAATGGACTTTATTTAGATTGTAATTTATTTGGGAAAAAGGTTATTTTTTTAAAACCACAATCTTATATGAATTTATCAGGTGAAGTAGTTTCAAAATTTGTTAATTTTTATAAGATTGATATTTCTGATATTTTGATAATTTCAGATGATTTAGATTTATCTATTGGAAATTTTAAATTAAAAGATAAGGGTTCTAGTGGTGGTCATAATGGTCTTAAGAATATAGAAATGCATTTAGGTACACAGGAATATAAAAGGTTAAAAATAGGTATTTCTAATAATAAGATGATTGATACTAAAGATTATGTTTTATCTAAGTTTTCTAAAGAAGATATAGATGTTTATGATAATTTATTTAATGAGTTAAAGATTGTTATTGATGATTATTTTAAAAGTGATTTTAAAAACTTAATGAATATGTATAATAGAAAAAACAGGTGATATTTATGAATGTTTTTAACAATTTAATTAATATTGATGTTAAAGATAACATGGGTATAGTTGGGAGTACCGATGAGTTTTTTTGTTTGTATTTGAATAATCTTCTTCATCAAAAAGAACGAGGCATTTTAGTTGTTGTTAATAGTTTATATGAAGCTAATAAGTTATATTCTTCATTGATAAATTATACTAATAATGTTTATTTATTTCCTATGGATGATTTTTTAACAAGTGAAGCTTTAGCGGTTAGTCCTGATCTAAAATTAGAAAGGTTAGAGACGATAAATCATATTATAAATGATGATAAAGTTATAGTAATTACTAATTTAACTGGCTATTTAAGATATTTACCTTCTAGGGATGTTTATGAAGACTTTGTATTAAAAATTGAGAAAGATATGCAATTAGATCCTAAAAAATTGGTAGAAAAACTTATTAAAAGTGGTTATACAAGAGATACTATTGTAAATAAAACAGGTGAGTTTGGAGTAAGAGGTTTTGTTATAGATATATTTCCAGTGGGATTGGACTATCCTGTTCGTGTTGAATTTTTTGATGATATAGTTGAGTCAATTAGATATTTTGATCCTGATAATCAAAAGTCATTAAAAACTTTGGATTCAGTTATTATTAAGCCATATATAGAATTTTTGACTTCAGCTTCTGTTTCTATGGATGAGATGAATAAGCAAAAATATTTACCAAATTATGAGAAAGTGGTTTCTATTTATGATTATTTTAAAAATCCATTTATTATATTTAAAGATTATGAACAGTTAAAGGCATCTTATTTGAATATTTCTAATGAGATTGTTACTTATAAGGAAAGTAATGATACGAATTTTACTGGTAATTACATGTTTGATCTTAATAAAATGTCTTATAAGAATGTTATATATTATATGGGTATTAATAACTTTGTTAATAATAGTGATATAGATTATTCTATAAATTTTGATGTTAAGACTATTTCTTCTTTTAATGAAAATGCTGATAGTATTAATTCATTTATTAGAAAAGCTATTGATGATAATAAAACTGTTGTTATATGTTTAAAGAAATATCAAATAAAGAATTTATATAAATTTTTAAATATGAAGGTTATTGAGGTTACTGATGATAATGTTTTATTGAATCAGGTTAATATTATTGAAAAAGAAATTTCTAGTGGTTTTATTTATAATGATTTTGTGTTTTTAACAGCTAATGAGTTATTTAATATTAAAGAAGTAAATAAAAAATATAATAATAAATTTAAGTATGCATCAAGTATAAAAGATGTTTCAAAACTATCTATAGGGGACTTTGTTGTTCATCAGGTTCATGGTATTGGTGTATATAATGGTATTAGAACCTTAACAACATCAGGTGTTTGTAAGGACTATTTAGAGGTTAATTATCAGGGCAATGATAAGTTATATATTCCTGTGGAAAAGATTGATTTACTTTTTAAGTATTCTGGTAAAGAGGGATTGATACCTAAAATTAATAAATTAGGTGGAGATGAATGGGAGAAAACGAAGGCTAGAGTTAGAAAAAAAGTTAATGATATGGCTGATGAATTACTTGCTTTGTATGCTTTAAGAGAGTCTAGGAAGGGTTATGCTTTTTCTAAAGATTGTGATTTGATGGTTGATTTTGAGAGTCATTTTCCTTATGATTTAACAACAGATCAATTAAAATCTATATCGCAAATAAAAGAGGATATGGAAAAAAGTGTTCCTATGGACAGACTTCTTTGTGGAGATGTTGGTTTTGGAAAGACAGAAGTTGCTTTTGTTGCGGCATTTAAGGCTATTTTAGATTCTAAACAGGTACTATTCTTATGTCCTACAACAATATTATCTAATCAACATTATGAGAATGCTAAATTAAGATTTAAGGATTTTCCTGTATCAATTGGTCTTTTAAATAGATTTACAACTCCTAAAGAGAAGGCAAATATTTTGGAAGGATTAAAAAATGGTACAATTGATTTAGTATTTGGTACTCATAGATTACTTAGTGATGATGTTAAACCTAAAGATTTAGGGTTACTTATTATTGATGAGGAACAGAGATTTGGAGTACGTCACAAAGAAAAAATAAAACAATATAAGTCAAATGTTGATGTTCTTACTTTGACTGCGACACCAATTCCTAGAACTTTACAAATGTCAATGGTTGGAATACGTAGTTTGTCATTGATAGAGACTCCTCCTATTAATAGATATCCAATTCAGACTTATGTGTTGGAAGAATCTAGCCAAATTTTAAAGGATGCTATATATAAAGAGTTATCTCGTAATGGACAGGTTTTTATATTATATAATAGAGTTGAATCAATTGAAGAAGAAACTTTTAAAATTAAGAATTTGGTTCCTGATGCTAGAGTTGTTAATGTACATGGACAAATGCAAAAAAATGTATTAGAAAACAGAATTATGGATTTTATTAATCATGAGTATGATATTTTGGTATGTACTACTATTATAGAGACAGGTATTGATATTCCTAACGTTAATACTTTAATTATTATGGATGCGGATAGGTTTGGGTTGAGTCAGTTATATCAAATTCGTGGTCGTGTAGGACGCAGTGATAAATTTGCTTATGCTTATCTTTTTTATAAACGTGATAAAGTATTAACAGAAACAGCTGTTAAGAGGTTAAATGTAATCAAAGAATTTACTGAATTAGGTAGTGGTTTTTCGATTGCAACACGTGATTTATCAATTCGTGGAGCTGGAGATATCTTAGGAAGTGAACAAGCAGGATTTATTGATAGTGTTGGTATTGATTTGTATTTAAAAATGCTAAATGATGAAATTAATAAGAGAAAAGATAATGATATTTTAGATGAAGAACTAGAAGAAAGTAAGCCTTTACTTAATGTATCAACACACATTGATGATAGTTATGTAGAGGAAGATGATTTAAAAATTGAAATTCATCGTAAGATAAATGATATTGATTCTAAAGAAAAACTTGAAGAAATTAAATTAGAACTTGAAGATCGCTTTGGTAGATTAAATGAAGATATGATTATTTATATGTATGAGGAATGGTTTGAAAAATTGGCTAGTATTTTAAAAGTTAGTCATGTTAATCAAAAAAAGAATTTTATAGAGGTTGTTTTTATAGAAGAAATAGTTAATAAAATGAATACTGAAGAAGTTTTTATGGATGCATTTAATATAACACCTATGTTTAGATTTATAAGTCGTGGTACTAATTTAGTGATTGTATTAGATACAATAAAACTTGATAAACATCCTGTTTATTATTTAGCTTCATTGTTGGATATGATTTATAAGAAAATGAAATAATTGTCTTGACTTAGGGTTTAATGATTGTTACACTTACAATGCTAGGGAGTGTATGAAATGATAGATACTTTGGATGAATTTAAAAAACAACATAGAGAAAATTATAAAAATGCAATTATTGAATTAATTAAAAATAATACAAATGTATTGTTTGATGAGGATATTAAAACACTTGTTGCTAAACCTCCATTGGATTCTATGGATGTTATTAAGGTTAAATTTTTAGAACTGGCTAAGAAAAATGATATTATTTTAGATACTTTAGATCTTACAAGATTAATTGATAATTATAGAAATAATTTGTTAAAATGGATTCCTACTTTGAAAGATGAGAGAATTGATCCATTAGTAAATATAATTTCTAATTATAAGTTAGAAAATGATAATGATTTGATTAAACTTAATAAAAAAGATTTTGTTGATATTAATCGTAAGCTTAAAAAAAAGCTAAAAGAAAAGATAATTGATGAAATAGATAAAAAAATTGTAAATAGTGTAAATTCTATATTTACAAAGAATGTTTCAGCTGATATTAAGGATAAATTTGTTCCTGAAATGAAAAAATTTTTAACTGGAAAATATTTAAAGCAGTTACTTGAAAGTATTGATTTTAAAGTGTTAGTTAAGGATACAACATTAATTAATCTTATAAAAGAACAAGGAGAAAGATACATTTTTACAAGAAAAAATTCTTATATATTTAAAGAAAATTAGGACAAATTTTGGTCCCTTTTTTTTGCAGTTTTTTTATATGGAAATATTTACCAAAAGAAATTCTTGGAATATTGATTATAATATAAATAAAGGAATTTTATGGAAGAATTACTATAATATAAGTGAAAATTAAAAACGGTATAATTTATTATTTATTGAGAAGAATAAAAGTATGAAGAAAGAAGGGAATAATTATGAAGTCAACTGGTGTTGTTAGAAGAGTAGATGATTTAGGAAGAATTGTTATTCCAAAAGAAATTCGACGTACTCTTAGAATTCGTGATGGTGAGTCTTTAGAAATATTTGTAGATAAAGAAACGATAGCTTTAAAAAAGTTTTCAAAAATGACAGATATTGAAGATATATCAAAAGAATTAGTAGAAATTATTAATAATAATATTAATAAAAATATATTTGTTACAGATAGAGATAAGTTTATAGCTGCATCTGGTAGTTTAAGAAAAAAATATATTGATAAAAATATTTCTAAGTATTTAGAAAAGGTTATGAATGATAGAAAAATAATTCTGGAGAATACAAAACATGAAATTGAACTTTTAGATAATATTAAAGATATATTGTCATATATTATTTGTCCTATTATTATGAATGGTGACGTTATTGGTTTATTATTAATAGTTTCTGAAAAGGATGATATTTCTATTAGTGATGAGAAGATAGCTTATGTAGTAGCTCAGTTTTTAGGAAAACATATTGAAGAATAAATAATTTAGTGATATAATCTTCTTATAATTTAAATGTTTTGATAAAGAGATTTATAAATGAAATATTATTTTAGAGAGCTCTGATGGTGAAAATGAGTATAATATGTTTATAAATTATGGCTTTTGAACTATTATATCGATATGTAGGTATAATCGTAGATAGGCGTTAACTATTTGAGTGTATAATAATTATTATAAAATAAGGTGGTACCGCGAGTAATTCGTCCTTATATTATAGTAATTTTTTTATTTATATTGAATTTATTATTATATCAAAACAATTAATATATAATGAAAGGATTGATATTATGAAAGAAAAATTTTATATTTCAACAGCAATTGCTTATACTTCTGGTAAACCTCATATTGGTAATACTTATGAAGTTGTTTTAGCTGATGCAATTGCTAGATATAAGAGATTAAAAGGTTATGATGTTTATTTTCAAACTGGAACTGATGAGCATGGTCAGAAAATTGAAGAAAAGGCTTTAGAAAAAGGTGTAACTCCAAAGGAATTCGTTGATGATATATCAGGTGAAATTAAACGTATTTGGGATTTGATGGATACCAGTTATGATAAGTTTGTTAGAACAACAGATTCAAATCATGAAAAGGTAGTACAACATATTTTTAAAAAGATGTATGACAATGGTGATATTTATAAGGGAGAATATAAGGGACTATATTGTACTCCTTGTGAATCATTTTGGACAGAATCTCAACTTGTAGATGGAAAATGTCCAGATTGTGGTAGAGAGGTTAGGGAATCAAGTGAAGAAGCTTATTTCTTTAGACTTTCTAAATATCAAAAGAAATTAGAAAAATATATAGAGGATAATCCTGATTTTATTCAACCTGTAGCTCGTAAAAATGAAATGATGAATAATTTCATTAAACCAGGTCTTCAAGACTTATGTGTATCTAGAACTTCTTTTAGTTGGGGAATTCCAGTTGATTTTGATGATAAACATGTTGTATATGTTTGGTTAGATGCATTAACTAACTATATTACTAATATTGGTTATGATGTAGAAAAACAAAGTGAGGTATTTAATAAATATTGGCCTGCTGATTTACATTTAATAGGAAAAGATATTATACGTTTTCATTCAATTTATTGGCCTTGTTTTTTATGGTCTTTAGATCTTCCGCTTCCTAAAAAAATATTTGGTCATCCATGGTTATTAATGAATAATGATAAGATGAGTAAATCAAAAGGAAATGTTATTTATGCTGATGATTTAGTAGAAGAATTTGGTGTTGATGCTGTTAGATATTATTTAATACATGAAATACCTTTTGCTAACGATGGAAATATAACTTATGATTTATTAGTTGATAAGATTAATAGTGATTTAGCGAATGTTCTTGGTAATTTAGTTCAAAGAACAATTTCTATGGGAAATAAATATTTTGATGGTAAAGTTTCAAATAAGAAAGTTTATGAAGATATTGATAAAGAATTTATTACTACTATAAATGAATTAGATAAAAAAGTAGAAATTAAAATGGATAATTTGGAATTAAGTGATGCTGTTACATTAATTTTTAATGTTTTAAGATTAAGTAATAAATATATTGATGAGACAATGCCTTGGTCTTTAGCTAAAGATGATAGTAAAAAAGATCGTTTAGAAACTGTTTTATATAATTTATTAGAATCTATTAGAGTTTGTAGTGTATTATTATCACCAGTTATGCCATCAACTAGTAAAAAAATATCAGAACAGTTGAATAATTTCTTAAGTGATTTAAATTATTTAGAGGATAATAATTATGAATTAGTAACTCCAACTATTCTATTTCAACGAATAGATAGAGAAAAATAATTCATGTAAATAAAAATGTAAATTAGTTAAAAAAAGTAAAAGAAATATTTTTTTCTTTTATTTTTTATGCTATATTTTACTGGTGCAGTAAAGTAGTGTTTGGTTATATAGAGGAGATAATGATGATTAATAGATTTATGAAAAATTTTTCATTAAATATGTTTTACTTTTTTCATGCAGTATTTTTGGTAATATGTATAGTTAAGGGTCATAATAGATCTGATATTATATATTTTACTTTAGTAACTTTTTATTATATAAAGGTTAAATTTTATAGGTGGCAAAAATATCATTAATGTGGTATTTTTATTTTGAGGTGATAATTATGTTTATTGATACTCATTGTCATATATCTTCTGAATATTACAGTAATATAGATAAGGTAATTAATGATAATAAGAAAGCAAATGTTTTTAGATCTATTGTATCTTTTTGTGATAAAAAATCAATTGAGGAAGAACTTTATATTATTGATAAATATGAATCATTGTACGCTACTATAGGATATCATCCAAGTGAGGTATCAACTATCTCTGAGCTTGATTTGATACGTTTAGAAGAATATATTTCTTCAAATAAAAAGATAATTGGGATTGGAGAGATAGGACTTGACTATCATTATGGTAAAGATGATAGAGATAGTCAAATAATTCTTTTTGAAAAGCAATTAGAAATTGCTGAAAGGTTGGACTTACCTGTTGTGATTCATAGTAGAGATGCTGTTTCTGATACTATTAATGTTTTAAATAAATATAAGGTTACTGGGATTATTCATTGTTTTAGTGGTAGTTTAGAAGTTGCGAAAACTTATATAAAAATGGGTTACAAATTAGGTATTGGAGGAGTAGTTACTTTTAAAAATAGTAAATTAGCTGAAGTTATTTCAAATATTGAACTTGATGATATAGTTTTGGAAACTGATAGCCCTTACTTAGCTCCGGAACCTTTTAGAGGAACTACTAATAGTTCAAAAAATATTCCTATTATTGCGAAAAGAATAGCTGATATCAAAAATGGTACAATAGATGAAGTGGAAAAAGTTACTACTAATAATGTAATTAGTATATTTGCTGATATTGTTAGTGAAAAATAGTTGAAAAAAGAAACAAAGTATATTATTATAGATAATAGGAGGATGCTATGGCTAAAGATAATAATATAAATTATAAATTATTTTTTGTCTTTGCTATTATAGTATTAATTTTTTTGACAGGTATATTTTCCTATTATGTTTTTTTTAAAAATAAAAATAGTGGTACTATTCTTTTTACTTATTCTAATGATAATGATGTTATATCTATTGAAAATAGTCTTCCAATAGAAGATTCAGTAGGTAAAAAATTAAGTAATAGTGATACAAATAATAAGTTAAACGGTTACTTTGAATTTGTTTTATCTCCAAAAATTAGTAAAAATTCATCAATTGATTATGAAATAGTAGCTAAAAAGACTAGTGATAATAACGAAATATCGGATCAGTATATAAAGATATATTTAACTGATGGTGATAGTGATTTGCCTGTTGATGGTTATAATTTAGCTAGTGTTCCCACTTATGCAGAATTAAAAAACTCAGCTAGTGATTATAGATATAAAGTATTATATTCTGGTAAATTTAAAAATAATAAAGATAAGAAATTTATATTAAGAATGTGGTTGGCAGATAACTATGTTATAAATGATACTTTAAAATATTTTTCTATAAAGCTTGATGTAAATGTTAATAATTAGGAGGATTTGTTGTGATGAATAGTAAGAAAGAAAATATAGGAGTCAATTCTTCAAAGAAAATAATAATTTCAGTAATCTTAATTTCATTTTTAGTTGTGTTTGTTATTGGTATTTCGTTTGCGACTTTTATAAATACGCAAGAAGGTACTAAAGAGAATATGATTAATACTGGTAGTATTTCAATGACTTATACTGAAGATACTAATGGAATTAAAATAGAAAATGCATTGCCTATTAACGATGAAGTTGGGAAAGCTTTAAGTGGAGAAAATGAATATTTTGATTTTACTGTAAGTACAAAGATAAAAGGAACTGCAAATGTTATATATGAAGTGGCAGCTATTAAAGATAAGTCTTCTACATTAAATGATAATGATATAAAGTTATATTTAGAACAACAAGTAAGTGGTACATATAGGGAGGTTTTTGCCCCAAGTAAATATACTCCAATAGATGTAGCAACTGAGATTGGTTCACCAGTTGGCTCAATGGTATTAGCTCAAGTTAGTCATAATGGAAATTCTGTTGATAATTATAGACTTAGAATGTGGGTAGCAGAGAAAGCTACTGTTGAATTAGAATCAAAGATGTATATGGTTAAAGTAAATGTATATGGTAAGACTAAGTAATTAGTCTTTTTGCCTTTTATATATATATATAGTTATTATTGGAGATGAGAAAATGGAGAATACTGTTTCTAAACAAATTATTTTATCAATTATTGGAATATTTCTTTTAATTATTACAGTGATTGGTGTTTCTTATGCATTGTTTAAATTAACTTTAGTAGGTAGTCGTGAAAATATAATTAATACAGGAACTATTTCAATGTCTTATGTTGAAGCTACTAATGGTATTTCTATAGAGGATGCTATGCCTATTTCAGATGAAAGTGGAAAAAGTTTATCTGGTGATAATGAAAAATTTGATTTTACTATTAGTGCAAAAATATCTGGTGTTGCTGATATTGGATATGAAGTTGTAGCAAAGAAAATAATAGGTTTTAAAGAACAAGTAAATGATGATGATGTAAGGATTTATTTAGAAAAGGAAACTGGTGGAGTATATACTAGTGTTTTAGAGCCTGTTGCTTTTATGCCACTTACTAGTGATAGTTCTTATGGTGCACCTATTGGTGATATGTTACTTTATTCATCTACTTTTTCAAATAAAGATGCTAAGTTAAATACATATAGTGAAAATTTTAGGCTTAGAATGTGGTTAGCGGAAGATGCTATAATAGATGAAGTTAGTAGACAGTTTCAAATTAAAATAGATATTTATTCTAAATCTTTATAAATGTAAAGATTAACTTTTTTATTTTCTTTAATGTGGCTTTTTTTCAGTATACATGGTATTATATAATATAAAGAATAGGAGGTAGTTAAATGGAAGCAATTATGAATGATGATAATTTTACTTCATCAGATTCAGATAATGATAAGAACTTTTCTTTTTTTGATAAAATAAAGTTTATTTTTCATTTTATTACTAAAATTATTCTATATTTTTTATTTGTGATATTAATTATTGCGGGTATTTTATTTTTATGTTACTTTTTTGATATGGCTTATAATTTAAAACAAGGTACATATAAACCTCCACTTTTTAATACATATATTATTGTTAGTCCAAGTATGGTTCCTACTATTGAGGTTTCTGATGCAATTGTAATAAAGAGAGAAGACCCTAAGAAACTAAAAGTTGGAGATATCATTACTTTTAATTCTAATGATCCACGTTATTCTGGTATTACTATTACTCATAGGATTGTGAAAATAGATAAATCTCAGGATGGTAAATTGTTATTTCAGACTAAGGGTGACGCAAATAATGCTGTTGATATGTCCTATACTAAGGAATCTGATGTATATGGTAAAGTTTTATTTAAGATTCCTAAATTAGGCTATGTTCAATATTTCTTATCACAATCATATGGTTGGTTATTGGCAATTGTTCTTCCTTGTTTATCTATTATTGCAATGGATATTGTTAAGTTGTTAAAAAATATAGGAATTTCTCTATTTGGAAATAAAGATAAAGAAATAGAAGAACAAGAAGTAGAAGATGAAGAAGAAAAAGATAAGGTAGTAAAGAAAGAAGTATCAAATAATGTAGAAGTGTTAGATGATTTAGAGACATTAGATGATATGAGGGATCCTAATGAAAAGAAGCAGTAAAATTACAATTGGTTTAATAATATTTATCTTATTTTTAATTAATGTTTTTCTATTTTCACTTTATCTTTTTAGAACAGATAGTGGTATTGTTAGTAATTTAAAAATTTCTTTAGGAGATAATAAGAAGCCAGGAAGTGTCGATTTGACACCTATTACGGATGAGGAAGGTAGTAAGTTAGAACCTTATATATTTAAAATTACAAATAATGGTAGAATGAATTCTAGTTATAAAGTGGTTTTTAAGGATAGTAATGATAATCATAAAAAAGAACAATTATTAGATAGAAAATTATTACGTTATCAATTGAAGTTAAATGGTAAAGTTTTAATTACTGATAATCTTTATAATATTAAAAATAATGTATTGGATAGTAAGACTATAAAAAGTGGTGTAACGAATACATATGAGTTTAGAGTATGGATAGATAAATCTGTTATGGAAAGTGATTGGATGGATAAATATTATAATTATAGTATTTCAATCCAATCAGTTGATAATAGGTGATTTATGAAGAAGTTGTTATTAGAATATTCATCTATAATTGCTAACACAATTATAGGTTTTACATTCGGTATAGGTTTTTTTCTATTGTTTATTAATTTTTATCATTTTAAAGAAGTAAATAATTATTATGTAAAAGATGATGGAGATTTAGAAGTTTTATCAGAATTTAAGAATTCATTAGATGAAATAAATAATAATATTAATAGTTTTAATCCTAATACTTATAATGGCGTAAATAATGTATATACCTTATCAATCATAAAATCAAAATTAGATTCTTGTGTTAATAATATTAATGATAAGCAAGTACTTAATATTTTGAGTAAGAAAAAGATAGATATTAATGACGTCTATATTTTACAAAAAAAATATCAAAATAATGTAGTTAACGAATGTTTGGTAAAGCAATTATATGATTTAGTTGATGAAGATGGGATGTTATTTGGAAAAACTAAACCTTTTATTAAGGATAATATTAATCAATTGAGATATAGTAGTGATTATTTAAAAAATAATTTAAAAAATAATAGTAGTTATTTTTTTAATAGTGATAATTCGAAGTTGAATGTTTTTGATGTTACAAAAGATAGTTATTTTCAAGTATTAGTTTATTATAGACAATCAATTCAATTTGTTAAAGATATTTCGATTTGGTATAGAGATTTGGTGGTTGGTGAGTTATGAAAAAAGTATTAAATAATATTTTTTATCTGTTAAAATATATTTTATTTTTTATCTCATTAGGATTAACTTTTTATATTATTTTAGGAATGTATAGTAGAATTGAAAAAAATTATTTTAATTGTATTAATATTTTTATTCCATATTTATTAATTCTTGTTATATTTTGTATTAATTTTATTAGGAATCAGAAGGTAGTTATTAATAATATTTTTTATAATATTACTTGTGTTTTAGTTTTTAGTATTATTGTTTTAGTATCGCTTAGAGCGCTTTTTGATAGAAATATGATTTTGAATCAAATTATGGGTTATAATATCAATTTTTCTTATTTTAGTGATTTTCTTGTATTTATGAAAATTATGTTATATGGTTTATTCTTTGGTAATATATTTTTATTAATAAGTGATTTACCAATAAAGGAAGATACTAAGGATAATGTTAAAGATAATATTTTTGAGGATGATTCTAATATAGAAGTACTTTAGTACTTCCCTAAATTGAAATTTGAACCGCACCACAAAGGTGTGGTTTTTTGATACAATAAAAGAGCCCACCCAGCCAGGAGGAC
>CAKPJN010000001.1 GCA_934162665.1 uncultured Bacilli bacterium | reverse complement strand
TAAGTTTAGCAATTTTATCTTTTATATCTTTAGAGTTTTGTTTTAACTCTGAAGATTTTTTATTAGCTTGTTTTAGGCTTTCAGTATTTTTTTCAATTTGCTTTTTCATTTCAATATAGTTAGCCATATCAGATACATGAATATCTCTATTTCTTCCTTTTTGTTTTTGTTTTAAAGTAGAATCTAAACTATATACGTGATTAAATTCTTCAATACATAAAGTTCTCATTTTATCTTGTAATCTAATTAAGGATTCTTTAGTAAATACATCAGATTTACCAACCTGTTTTTCCATACCATTTTTATTCTTATATTTAATTGGAACACCAACAATATGTAAGTGTGGGCTTGTTTCATCATAATGAATAATAGCACTAGCTACTTTAAAATTAGGAACTAATAATTCTAAATCATCAACTTGTTTTTTATAAACTTCTGACATTTTTTTTAAAATTTTCATCTTTAGTATCCCAATATTCTTTATCACCAAGTTCAAGTATTATTTCACATGCAAGATCCTTTTTCTCATTATTAGATACATTATCAAAATAATTATCTATCATACGACTAGGTCTAGATTGTTTAGAATTGTATTCAAGTCTTGCTTCTTCAAATTCACTTAAATATAATTCTTTGACATCATCAAGTGGAGAAGAAGTTCCTCTAACTATTTCTATTAAGTCTTGTTCGTTATCGTATTTTCTATAATTATGCTTATCTACTTTTGATAATTGTCTTACATTTTGAATAGCATTATTTGGCAAAGAAGTTGTTCCACTTAAATTGTTTTTACCATTTTGTTTAGATATGTTTTTTCTATTTTTATCACTACCTAAATGTAGCGAATAAGCAAGTTCTGACATAGTTTCCTCCTTTCTAGAAGTGACCACTCAAGTGGTCAGTTTGGTCATCCAAAATTTCTAACCCCCTAGGAATTTTGTACGTTCCATACAAAATATCCAGCGGGCTAAGGTTTAACACCTTAGAATCCGTTCACCTTATTCCGCAATAACTATAAACTTCGTAAATAGTTAAAACTACATAAAGTATCAATTTTTAAATTGCTATCACCACTTTCATTGAACTAAAAGTTCAACAAAACGTGCCACGCATTTTAAAAATTTTCTTCGGTAACATTATCGGGTATTGTTTCAAATACATCTCTAATGTTTACCTTTATATCATTCGGATTATTCTTTGTAGCAAGCATTCCCATTGATAACCAATTATTATCTCCGTTATTATCTTTTTGTAATGGGAATACTCTTATAGGAACTTCATTTCTTTGTAGTGGTCCTATATCTAATTTTTCTGTTTCTTTATAATAAGTGCCTTTATATAAATTAACTTCATAATATTCATTTAATCTATATAAGTGTTGCATTACATCTTTAATTGGTAAGTATTCACTATATCTTATATTTGTATCTACACATACACCATTAAAATCGTATGTAAGAGGTCTTTTCTTATCAATATAACCTTTGGTGTATAATTCATTAAAATCATTATAGAATGTACTTCTAAAATTAATTTGTTTTACAACTAATTTTCCATTTTTAGTTTCTAATTCAACATCATCAATATATCTCATAATTATATCTGCTTTATCATCTCGATCTAATAAATCCCAATTATCATTAAATGCATAATAAGAAATTGGTAATTTAACTTTGTTAATAAAATCCATATCTCTTTTAAGTAATATATCTTCAGTAGTAAAGTTTAATTGTTCGGCTTGTGAATTTTCTAATAACTTAGAATTAATATCTTTAATTTGATTTTCTATTAATTCCAATTCACTTCTATATTCTTCTTCTGTAAATATTGAATCAATATATGCTTTTCTAATTCTACCTTTTTTATTATTTAATGATTTTAACTCTTTTTCTAATTCTTGTTTTGGATTATCTAATTTGGACTTTAATACTGGTAAGAAAAATTCATTAACAACATTATCATATTCTAATATATCTGATAGTAGTGTTTTAACCGAATTTTCAATAGTTTCTTCTTTAATATTATTTTTACAATCCTCACATCTATAATAGAAATACCATTTATCATATTTAATCTTATGAGTAGCACCACCAGCAAGAATTCTTCCACATTTAGGACATCTTAATTTTTGTAAGAAGATATAAGTTTGAGTTCTCATGTAGTTCTTTTGATTTTTCTTTCTTTGTGCTTGGCAATTTTCCCATAGTTCTTTACTAACTAATGGCTCAACTACATTTTCATAATATACAGGTTTATTTATTGTTTTGCCTGATACATAATCTCCTTTATATAATTCATTAGATAAAATCTTTAGTATTCTTGTATCTTTTCAATTTGTTTTATCTTGTATTTTTTCTTTGTTATAGATATTTGCAATAGTGCTATAAGAATTACCTTCAAAATATAAATTAAATATTCTTATAACTATATCTTTTGTTAATGGATCTGGAACTAGTTTTTTATCAACTCTTTTAAAACCAATAGGACAAACTGCTGGAATATGACCTTGTTTAATTGCTCCTACCATACCAACTTTGGTTCTTTCACTTGTTCTTTCTATTTCGTTTTGTGAAACTGACATCATAATTCTAGTTACCATTTTTCCATTAGCTGTTGTTGTATTAATATCATCATTAGCACATACTAAATCAAATCTATACTTTTCAGATGTTTTAAGTAAGTTTTCCCAATCATATATACTTCTTGATAGTCTATCTAGTTTTAAAGCAATAACAGTGTTTATTTTGCCGTTTTTAGCATCATCAATTAATCTATCAAACTCTGGTCTATGATTTCCTGTTTTAGCACTTATTCCAGCATCAGTATAATAATCATATATCTTATAACCTTTAAACTTACAAAGTGCCTCTAATCTTTCTTTTTGCTCTGGTAAACTAAATCCTTCTTTGGCTTGATCTTCAGTAGATACTCTTAAATATAAACCACATATTCTTTCTTCATCTTTCATATACTTCAACTCCTTTTACTAAAAAAGAGAAGACAATAGTATCTAGTAAAGTCTAAATACTACTGACTCCTCATTAAAATCAATATTATATATTTTAATTCTATCTTTGATTTTTATCATCGGTGTACCTCCATTTCTAGAGAATACCTCTTTCATTGGTTATATATAATATCATTTTTTTAAGATTTGTCAATTCCCTGATTATGGTATAAATAGTATTTAGATAGTTTTTAAATAATCTTCTAATTCAGATAATTTGATTTTATTAGATAAATTTTCAATAAAGACTTCGTTAGAATAATTAAATATTAAGAAAGTTTTGTTTTTTATAATAATTCTATTTGGCTCAATATAAGTTAAATTAGTTCTATCTATCTTCCTTATATTTCCATTAATAATTGTTGGTGTTGTTTTAGCAAACTCACATATCAGTTCTAACTTCCTTTTTAACACTTCTTCAATAGGTAATTCTTCTTTAATAATATTTACCATAATACCACCATTTCTTTCTAGGATAGTTTTTTAAGCGCAAAAAAACTAATCCATCACTGAATTAGCTATTTATCAAAGTCAAACATAAAAGTTCGACTAGAATTCCTCTTGGTAGCCTGTATGGGGTTCGAACCCACGAATACCGCCTTGAGAGGGCGGCGTGTTAAACCACTTCACCAACAGGCCATTAATATGTTATAACAAATAACAATATTATTCTAACATATTCTTTTTTTATTTTCAATAAAATATTCATGTAACAAGTTATATTTTTATGGATTTTATTTATAATTAAAATATAATAGTAATGAAAGGGAAAATATTTATGTACCCAACATATTGTTATTCTAATCAAACTAGTAGTAGAAACAATAGTGGTTAGTGGTCAATCATTATAATAATCATTATTCTCTTTTTCCTATTTTCAAGAGCAAGAAGAAAAAAATGTTGTTAAATACAAAAAAAGCACAAATTGATGTGCTTTTTTATTAACTGTTTAAACTTTTGTAGAAATTTATTCTTTCTATAATTCTTTCTTTTCCTAAAATCTTCATAATAGAGAATAGATCAGGAGACTTTGTTCTTCCTGTAATCATCACTCTAATTGCCTCACAGATATCCCCAACATGTCCCTTATATTCATCTGGATTTTTCTTATATTCTTTTGGACTAGAAGCGTAACCTTTTTCTATAGCAAATTTCTTTACTCCATTAAACCATTCTTCATTAGTAACATCTAAATCTAAAATGTTTTCTATATATTCTAGAACTAAAGAATAGTCATAAACCTTATCTCCATCATATTTACTATATTTCTCTTTTTCAAATATACTATCTATTGCATATGAAAATTCTTCCTTAACATCACTATATTTAGCAATATCCTTCCTTGGTCTATCTCCATCTTTTTCAACACTTAAAAATTTAATCATATCATCTTTGTTTTCTACTAATAATTTATAATAATCTTGATCAAATCTCTCAGCATATTTTAATGTTTCTTCATACACTTCTTCTCCACTCTTACGTGAAAAATAAGTTTTACATAAATTATTTAATTTAGCCTCATCAAAAGAAGTACCACCAATAGCCTGTTTATCAAAACTAAAAGTAAAGTCTTCAATTGTCTTATCCTGATTATTTAAATACCATTCTTCAAAATTAGTATTAGCAATTGTTGCTAAATACAAATGAAGCGCTTCAATTGGTATACCACTTTCTTCATAAAATTTAGCTCCAGCCCAAGGATCTTTTCTCTTAGATAATTTTCTAACAGCACCTGTTTCACTATCTTTAATAGTAATAGGAGCTATATGAGCATACTCAACTTTTTTAAATCCTAATACTTCAAACAATTGCATGTGAAGTGGTAAACTTGAAACCCACTCATCTCCACGGATAACGTGAGTTGTATGCATTAAATGATCATCAATCGCATGAGCAAAATGATATGTAGGTGTTCCATCTTTTTTAAGTAAAACAGTATCCATATCATGTTCAGGAAATTTCATTTTTCCTTTAATACAATCAACTACTTCTATTTGTTTATTAGCATTTCCTGGAGATTTTAATCTAATAACATATTCTTCACCATTATTAAGTTTTTCTTTAATTTCTTCAAGTGATAAATCACGATCAACTGCATAATGTCCATAAATACCAATTTTAGTCTTATTAATAGCTTGTTCTTCTTTAATTTGAGCTTGTTCTTCTTCAGTCATAAAACATGGATACGCAAGTCCTTGAATAACCAAATCCTTTACATAGGTTTGATAAATTTCAGTACGTTCACTTTGTTTATAAGGACCATATTCACCACAATAGCCATAACCTTCCGTAGGTAAAATTTGAAATCCTTTTAATACACCTGTAATATTTTCAATTCCACCATCTACTGCCCTTTTTTGATCGGTATCTTCAATTCTTAAAAAGAAAGTCCCACCACTTTGCCTAGCATAAACCATATCACAAAACGCTGAAAATAAATTACCTAAATGTACACTTCCAGTAGGACTTGGTCCATATCTAGTAACCATTTCTCCTTCTTTCAAATCTCTTTCTGGATATTTTTCTTCATAATAATCTCTATCATGTTTAATATTAGGAAATAAAAATTCAGCTAATTCTTTTCTTTCTTCTATACTCATAATTTCATCTCTCCCATAACATCAAATCTCTTTTATAATAATAAACTAAAACAGCAAAAAAAGCAACAAAAAACCTTTGAAAACAAAGGCTATTAACATATTGGTTGCCCTGGTTAGGTTCGAACTAACGCGTCGTGCGGTCAGAGCGCACTGCCTTACCACTTGGCTACAGGGCAATATAACAAATTCATTATATAATAAAAAACAAAAAAAAGAAAGGTTTTATGCATTAGCTGTTAAAATCTTTCTCTTTTCAATAGGTTTTCTATTAATTTTAGCACTTAAGTCATAACCTATACTTTTCATAAATTGACTGTTGTTAATAGAAGATGCATATTCTCTTAAATGTTTATTATTTTCAACATCTGTACCAAAAATACCAAACTGAGCACATCTCCAACCCTCACTAAATTCTTCTAATGAAGATATTTTTTTCTCTTTAACTTCTAAAATATCTAAAAAGTCAGTTGTAACCTTAGAAACTTTTTCAATATTTTCGATCAAATCATTAGTAAATACTCCTAAATTAATAATACCATCATTAGCAGCTAACATATTATCAAATTTATGAAGTAAGTCATAATTATTTGACATTTTAACATCGTTTCTAAATTTTTCTAAAGCCAATTCGCTTATTTCACATGAGCACACTATATAATTTGCACTATTTGAATAAGCCAAAATCTTTTTATTTGCTTTCATTTTATCCCCTCCAAAGCACGTTCATATATTATAGCACAACACATCTATTTTTGCAAACATTTTTGTCAGAATTTGTCGAATTATGACATTTTAAAAAAATAATGGCATAATACTTATCAAAACTAATATATGCAATTATTTATAAAAATTTAACAAATTCACAAGAAAAGAATTAAAATGAATTAAAACTTCATTTTAATTCGCGCCTTTCGGCCATAATCATAATTTGATATACTTATCTTGTGATGTATATGAAAAATAAAGTTGAATTCCATAATAAAAATTTTATAAAGATAGAACTATAAATTTTAGACTAAAAGATATTTTTTCTGATCATTGGGATAATTTTATCAAAATAATCCTAACCTAAATATTAGACCAGTTGCTTTTAAAGAAGTTAATAGAATGATTGTTTGTAAAACTTCCGAACTTGGTTATTCGGTATACGAATGTCCTGACTGTGGTGAAATCAAATTTTCTTACCATACTTGTAAAAGCAGGCTCTGCCCTTCTTGTGGTAATAAGTATGTTAAAAAAACGTTCTGAAGCTATCCTTCAAAAATGCTATAATTGTAAACATAGACACATTGTTTTTACTATTTCTGATTATCTTTGGGATATTTTTAGAAAAGATAGAAAACTTATCGATTTAATTTTTCGTGCTGTCTCTACTACCTTACTTTCTTGGTTTAAAAGCCGTTCTAAAAAAGAACATTATACTCCAGGTATTATCGCAATTCTCCACACTTATGGTAGAGAAATACACACATTCATACTATCGTTACTGAAGGAGCTATGGGTAATACTAATATCTTTAAGAAGTTTGATTTTATTTCTTATGATGCCCTTCGCAAAAGATTTCAAAAAATTCTATTAGATTTATTAGAAAATGAAATTGGTAAAGAAAAATTCAAAAATTTGAAAAATATGATTTATAAAAAATCTAATAAAGGGTTTTATGTATATGCTGAAAAGAAAAACAATAAAAATGTTTCTACCAAAGAAATGATTGATTATGCCATTAGATATTCTTAGAAACCTGCAATGGCAGAATCTAGAATCATCAACTATGATGGAACTTATGTTACATTTTTGTATCAAAGACATGAAAATAACAAAATTGTAGAAGAAAAAATTCATGTTTATGAATTTATTAAACGCCTAATTATTCACATTCCAGAAGAAAACCATAAAACTGTTAGATATTATGGTATTTACTCCAAAAAACACAAATTTCATGATAGAATGATTATGTTAATTAAATTTGAAACTCACAAGTTAAGCAATACTCTTACATCTTGGAGAATGATGATTTTACATGATTTTGATGTTGATCCTATCATTTGTGAAAACCGTGGTAACCAGATGATATGGCAATATCGAGTCTGTTCAAAAGGTTGTGTTTTATGATTAAATTTGATTTTTCTACTATACCAATACCATTATTTGGTAAAGTAGTAAATTATATTTGCCCTAAATGCAAATCAGAATATGAATGTCCAATTGAAATGGTATTAGAGTTCGAAGAAGAAGACATGTTTAATGGTCTCCCAATATCTACTCCACCATATACAGTTTGTTCAAAATGTAAATTTAATAAAGGTGTCCCAATAGACTATAAATCAAAAAGAGGCTACCATCACAAATACACAAAATAATAAAAATAATTAAAAATTCATACTTCATATGGATTTTTTTGGTGTGTCTGTGTAGACACTCCTTTATTGTTCTTTATAAGGAGAAAATTTCTTATAAACAAAAAAACTAACATTTCTGTTAGTATTTATTACAACTCAGAGTTAATTTGTCCGAGTTTCCTATCAATCTGGTGGCGCCGGAGAGATTCGAACTCACGACCTATCGGGTATGAACCGATTGCTCTAGCCAACTGAGCTACAGCGCCATTAAATCACCAAGTAAACTGATTATATCAAACTTAAAAAAATATTTCAATACCTTTTTAAAATTTTTACTAGTGATTAATTCTTAACTTTTTTATTTACTTTATTATCGGACAAAAGACTACCAGAATTATACATCTCTAATTTATCATGATTAATCACAGTTTCTCTAGTTAACAATAAAGTATCATATTTTTCAACATATTTTAATGCAAATTCAAATGCTCTATAAGTAGAATCGGCAACAATAGCTTTTAAACCTCTAGCTCCTGTTTTTTTAAGATAAGCTTTTTTTGCCACTTCTTCAATATAACTATCATCATACTTTAGATTAATTCCTATTTTTTTAAATATTTCAATTTGTTCTTTTAATGGAGATTTATCTGATTTCACTAATATTGTCTTTAAATCATCAATACTTAAATCATTCAAATGAATAAAAACGGGGAATCTACCCATAAATTCATCTGGCAACATTGCTTTTTCAATAAAATCATCAGTAGTAGGCTCAATATTATTGATTATGACTTCTTTATTAAAACCAATATTTTTATCTATGTTTTTATAAACATCAGAAAATGCTCCTGCTCCAATAATTAACATATTATTTGTATTAATGTTAACATAACTTCCAGGTCTTTCAACTTGCATATTTTCGGCTGCTTTATAATTAGTTCCATCTATAAATTTAAGTAGTGAATTCAAAACAGCTTTTCCTGATATATCATCTTTTTTTTCTGATCCTTTTTTATCAATTTCATCAAATACAATAATAGCCCTTTCAGCTTGTTTTAAATCTCTATTACAGTCAATGTATAATTCCCATAAATATTCTTCGATGCTTCTACCTACATATCCAGCTGCACTCAATTGTGTAGTATCAATTATTTTAATAGGTCTATTTATATATTTAGCCATTTGAGTTAAAATCTCTGTCTTTCCTACTCCAGTTGATCCAGTAAGTAATATCCCATTATTTTTACTATCAGATAAACTCATCTTCAAAATTTCAATTAATATTCTATCAATTGCCTCATTTTGAGAAATAACAGTTTTTTTAATCTTGTTTCCTATATTCTCAATATCAAATATATCTGCACCAGTTTTACTTTTAATATAAGTAGGAACATCCATATAAATACTAGATGCAAATAATTCTTCATACATTTGTTGTTTTCTTTCTCTTTTTCTGTATTTCTTTGACAAATGAGAAGTATGATTAACATTAATATTATTTCCATCATTAGATATTTTATTAATTTTTTCATTAATAATAGTTAACTTATTACTCATTTGCTCTGATAAATTTGAAAGTTTATTTTTCATTTCATATAATTCTTCCAAAGAAAGATCATCGTAAAAAGAAACATCCACATCACCAAGCCCATTATTATCTATCGAAAAATTGTCAAAAAACATATCTTCTTCGTCATCTAAATTAAGAAATTGTTCCTGAATATATATAGTATCACTATTTTTATCTTTTTTAACAATCAAAAAGCTATCCATGTAATCATTTTTATATTGTTTACATAATTCAAAAAAGTCATCAGATAAATTAGTATGACTATATGTGCTTTTTAATTTTAAATAGTTAAGTGGCGAAGAAAAGGCACTACTAACTTGATCGGATATAGATATTATACTTTCAACAGAACTATAACTTTTACCATCTTTGGTAACAAAAGTATTATTTTCCTCATCATAACTACCAATTATAATATCGTTAGGACTGTATATAAATAAATTATCAGATATCTTATGTTTATCCATAAGCATAGCAACATAACTTTCATCC
This sequence comes from uncultured Bacilli bacterium, assembly GCA_934162665.1. Lineage (GTDB taxonomy): Bacteria > Bacillota_I > Bacilli_A > RF39 > UBA660 > RUG14670. The sequence goes on along the minus strand of CAKPJN010000001.1, from coordinate 199,321 downwards.
ATATAAATACCTCCTAACAAAAGCTTTATACACTATAATAATAAATTTATTAAAATAAGTCAATTAATTACGATATTATCTAATAAAAATATTATAAATTTTTGTGAAAAGTCTCTGAAAAAAAGGTGCTCTTATCTTAAATTTTGATTTTTTTCTTTCTATCTCTCTTACTACTTTATTGACTAAACTATCATAATTATCATTCTCAACAAATCTAAACATATTTCTTTGTTTTTTATTAATAACATTACGATATTTATAAATTAAATTATCATGTTCCAAATACTTATTTTTATTATCAATCATCACTTGATTAAAGCCAGTACTATAAGCACCAGGCTCAATCAATGAAATAGAAATATCACTATTCAAGTATTTTAATTCTTTTTTTATAGTCATAGTAAGCATAGAAATAGCTGCTTTACTAGAAGTATAACATCCTAAAAATGAAATAGGTATCATACTAGCCAAACTTGAAGTAACAAATATCTTGCCCTTAATATTGTTATTTACCATGTTTTTATATACTCTTTTTAGCAAATTAAAAGATGAAAAAATATTAACTTCATAATTTTCTCTTAAACAATCAATATTCATATAAAGAATAGAACCACCTATTCCAATTCCTGCATGATTAATAAGACAATCAATATTAATTTTATCAACTAATTTAATATCATCTGTAGTGATATCCATTTTAAAACATAAAGCATCAACATTATCATTCTTAAGTTTTTCTTTTAAAGTAACTAATTCTTTTTCAGTATGAGTAGTAAAATATACTAAATGCCCTCTTCCTGATAACCTCTTTCCAATTGCGTAACCAAGTCCTGAACTAGCTCCAGTAATCAAAATTTTCATATATATCACCAATTATATTATGTCAAAAAAAGAACCCATTTATTATCATGAATTCTTTTTCTTTATAATAAAGGATACACCTACTTTTTCATTTTTTATGACAATATCATAACCAATTATATTTAAAGTCTTTTTAACAATTGACAAACCAAGTCCAAATTCCCCTTTGATCCCTTTTCTAAAAGGTGTAAATATACCCTCTAAGAAATCATTTTCAATATTTGCTCCATCATTATATAACGTAAGATTTCCTTGTTTTGCCGTTATTTTAATAGTAGTATTTGCATATCTCATAAAATTATTAAGTAAATTGTCTAAAATAGTTTCCCAATGTTCCGTAGTTCCATAAAATTTTGATTTTTTATCAATATCAACTTTAAATTCAATATCTTTTCTATGAAACTTAAATTTTTCAATTTCGGAATTAATAATACTTTCCATATCAACTAAAACAATTTCTACATTTTTAGAATCTTTGAGATAATCAAGTTTATTTAAGTAAAGAAGTGAGTGTACTTTCTGTTCTAATTTATTTGTTTGCTGTTCGATAACATTAAGTGCTGTAGCTTCATCTTCAACATTATCATGAACAGCTTCTATATATGATTTCATAACAGTAAGAGGTGTTTTAAAATCATGTGATATATTTTGATACATTTGATTGCGATATTCCTCTTGATTAATTAAAGAAATTCGCATATCTTCAATCGCATATGCTAGCGATTTAATTTCATCATCTATAGCAAAGTCAACAGAGTGATTATAATCTTGATTATCAATATTGTCTATTTTATCTTTCAACTTTTCTATCTTTCTGACCACAATTGATGACCATAGGACAAGTAAAAGTCCAATCAGTAAGCAAGTCCCTAAAACTATTGGAAAAATAGCAATTAGTATAGATGTTTTTGTTTTGTTTATATAATTATCATTAGATAAAGCAATTTTTACTAACTTATTATTCTTAATAGTATAATAATAATAAGTTTTGTGCTTATAAATAAATTTACCGTAGGAATTATTTATTTTATTTAATATTTTTTCAGGATCAGAAATCCCAATAACATCAATAAGATTATCGCTAGTTATAATATTATTATCAATGACATATAAATACGCAACCTCTGTATTTAAAAGATTGTCATCAACATCTTTATTCATTAATTTCAAAGGTTCACTTAAGTAATTATAAATATTTTTCTCTGCAACAGGAATAAGCATTTTAGGTAAGACAATTCCTAAGGAAATAAATAATATAACAAAAACTATACCAATAAGCATTAACAATTGTTTGCTTAATTTATTTTTTACATAGTTCATGATAATCTATACCCATATCCATAAATAGCAGTTAAATTTAATTTAGGCATTTTTTTTCTAAGTCTTCTAACTAAATCATCAACTACTCTATCACTACCAAAATAATCATTTCCCCAAACAGAGTTTAATATTTCTTCCCTTGAAAAACTTTTATTTAAATTATTTAGAAACAATAACAATAAATCAAATTCTAATGTTGTAAGTCTAATCTCATGATTAGTTTTTGTTACAACTCTTTTTTCACTATCAATACTATAGTCTTCATATTTAATTGTATTATTACTAACAGAATCTTTATAAACTCGCTTAATAATATTATTAACACGTAAAACGAGTTCTTTACTAGAATAAGGCTTCGTTATGTAATCGTCACTACCGAGTTCAAGTCCCAATATTTTATCTAGGTCTTGATCTCTAGCTGATGTAAATATTACTGGAACTGTTAAGTCTTTTTCTCGAATAGCCTTGATTACATCATAACCATTAACATCATCTCCTAACATAATATCTAAAATCCATAAATCAACTTTGTTGCCAATATAATCAATTGCGTCATTGCCTTTGGCAAAAGTGATTACTTTATAACCAGCTTTTTCTAAATAAGTTTTTATAAGAATGGAAAGATCTGCTTCATCTTCAACATAACAAATCGTATACATTATACTTCACCTACCAATAGTATATCACTATTTTATATATTTCTCTATATTCTTATACTAATCACTCCTTTCAATATACAATTCATTCAAATAAATATTCTCCCTATTATTAATCATCTCCTTTGTACAATAACATTATATTTTTTATTCCTGTCGAATTCTTGTATTTCTAGGATTTAATATTAATTTATTTAACCTTTAAATTCTATTTATCATTCCTCCTTTGATATATCAAGTATAAAATAAAAATGTGTTGCTATTATGAAAAGAAAATGGGAAATTATGGGAAAGAAAAAAGAGCTTATTTTATAAGCTCTCTAAATTTAGAAATAAGTGAATCAACATAAGCACATCCCATAAAACATACTACACTATTTTTTTCATCTTTAAGTTTATCAATACTATCCTCACTAATAATATCACCATGTTCTAATTTTGAAATAATTAACTGTGAACTAACTCCAGGATAATCACTTTGTTTTTCTCTGTTACAATCAATCTCAGTAAGATATGTCATATCTGCAACAGAAAGTGCATCAACAAATTCATCCAAAAAGTCCTTTGTTCTAGAATAAGTATTTGGTTTAAACACAACTACTAATCTCTTATTAGGATACTTCTGTCTAACAGCCTCTAAAGTAACCTTAATTTCTGTAGGATGATGTGCATAATCATCAACAATTATTGTGTCATTTACTTGTTCTATAGCAAATCGTCTTTTAGCATTATGAAATGTCATTAATAATTCATGAATTTTTTCATAGCTAAGACCTAACTCTTTAGCTATAACAATACTGGCAGCAGCATCCATTACCATATGTTTTCCATATAAAGGTAAATCAAAGTGTCCAAACAAATTTCCCTTTATATATAAATCAAATTTTGACCCAGATTCTAAAAGCTCCATATTTTTTATAACAATATCGTTATTATCATTAAATCCATAAAATAAAACCGGTATTTTATAATCAATTTTTCTAACTTCTAAATTATCTCCGTTAGCAACAACTAACTTTTTAGTTTGATTGGCAAATTGTGAAAACGTATTACGAATATCATCAATATCTTTATATATTTCCATATGTTCTTCTTCTATATTAGTAATAACTGAATACATTGGGCGATACGCTAGAAAATGACGATTAAATTCATCACTCTCAACTACAAAATATTTATTATCTAAAGAAGCCTTACCATCACCTGCTCCAATAAAATAATTAACACCTAGTGTATTTTCTAACATATGACGAATTAAAGAAGATGTCGTTGTTTTACCATGAGTTCCACTAACTCCAATTGATGAAAACATATCAATAACGTCGCCCATAATTTCATTATACTTTTTTATAGTTAGTCCTAATTCTTTTACTCTTTTAATTTCTGGATGTTCTAAATTAAATGCTACACTATAAGTAACAATAGTATCAGGATCTATTTCATGATTATGATCATAATAAATTGGAATGTTTCTCTTTTCTAATCCTTCTTGTGTAAATTTGTACGATTTTGCATCATCATAACCACTAACTTCATTTCCTAAGTCACTAAGAATTTGAGCAAGTGTACTCATTCCTGTTCCTTTAATACCTATACAATAATACTTCATAAAATCACTTCCTTTATATACTTATATTATAGTTTATTATAAGAAAATAAACAATATAATTAAAAACAAAATTAATTTCTTTTAGAATATATACATCCACAATAATTTTGTCTATAAAGATTATAAATAGAAGAAAGTTCTATACTTCTTTTATAACCATTATTCTTTTTAAAATCAGAATACAAATATTGAGATTTATATTCTTTATTTAAATCTTCACCAATAGTATTAACCCAATCACTATTTTTATATGGGCTTAAAGTAAGTGTCGTCGCAAAATAATCAAAATTATTTTCATCTGCCACCCTAGCAGTCTCCTCTAATCGTAACTTATAACATTTAAAACATCTTGGACCTCTTTCTTTAGTGTCTTCTAATCCTTTTGAAATATTAAAAAATTCATCTGGAACATATCTTCCATCAATAATAGAAATTTCATACTTAGTTTTAAACTTAGAGATAAACTTTTTTAATTCATTAAGTCTCATTAAATATTCATCTTCATCTGTGATGTTTGGATTGTAAAATAAAATAGTAATTTTAAAAGTATTTCCTAAAAGTTCTAAAACAGTAGAAGAACAAGGTGCACAACAAGCATGCAACAATAATGTTGAACCTTCTTTCACATGTTTTAATTGTTCTTGCATAATTAAATTATAATTCATACTACCCATCTCTTTCACAGATATTATAACATATTTGGAATTAACAAGTAAGAAAAAACATAATATTTACTATGAATAATATTACATTTAGCTTTTTAATAACTTTCCTAGCAGGAGCAACTACTATGATAGGAGTATTACCAATTTATTTAAAAACTAAAGAAAACAAGATAATTCCAGCATGTCTTGCATTTTCTAGTGGTGTAATGATATGTATATCAATATTTTCACTAATACCAGAAAGTACAGCTTTAATAAATTCTAGATTTTATACCATTCCTAGTTTTTTAATTACTTTTATTTTTATTGTGTTAGGAGTTTTATTTTCTATATATATAGATAAAGGCGTCGAAACAAAAATAACAAAAAACAATCTATATAAATTAGGAATCATTTCTATAATTGTACTAATGCTTCATAATATACCAGAAGGAATAACTACATTTTTATCTACATCAAATAATAAAGCATTAGGAATAACTTTATCGCTTGCTATTGCTCTCCATAACATACCAGAGGGAATATCAATAGCTATACCAATTTATTACTCAACAAAAAGTAAGAAAAAAGCATGGTGGTATACATTTATATCAGGATTTTCAGAATTATTTGGAGCTATACTTGCATATATTTTTCTAAAAAAATATATAAATGACTTAATACTAGGAATTATTTTAGCGATAACAGCTGGTATAATGATTCATATTTCAATATACGAGTTATTGCCAAATTCAATAGAATATAAAAAGAAAAGTTTAACATTTATATCTTTTCTTATAGGTATATTAATAATGATTATTTGTACTACTACTTTAACTTAGTATATTTTCTTACGCTTTGTTCACTATTATCTTTTTTGTTTTCATAATTATTATCATATGATCCAAAATAATATTCAGTTACCATAGATAAACCCTTATATCTTCTTATAATTGCAATCCCACCTGCAATTACCCCAATTGCACTTGTACCAATAGCAATATTTCTTATAGTACTTTTTTTCATGCGAAGCCTCCTGTAACATATTTATGTTATACAAAAGTATATCTAATTTGTCAAGTAGCATATTAATTAATCTAATATCTCATTATTCAAATAATAACAATTTAATATATTCTCTATAAAAACTGCAGTAGTAATTAATCCTATCCCTCCAGGAACTTTTGTAATGTAGTTGCTTTTATCTACTCTATCATAATTAACATTTCCAACTAATTTTCCATCTTTATAATTTATATCAACATCAACAATTATAGAGTTCTTTAAAATATCTTCCCTTACAATTTCACAATCTAAAATCATATTAATCATCACCACCTTTTCTCATTGTACCAGATGATGTAATTCATTTTCTTCATAAATATTCCTTATACACTCATTAACTGTTGATTTTGCCTTATTATATACTATACTGATTTATTACTAATTCATAAGGACTTTTGAGATTTATCTTAGAACTAGTACTGACACACATTCAACATGCGGTGTTCGCTAATTATGAATAGTTGCTTTTTATATGTTTAAGTATAACTGACTACTACATAATAAGTACTCTTAATGGTTGAATGTTTATTATGTATATATCAATTTTCTACTTCTACTCTTACCTTGTTTTTTAATTCTTTATGCATTTTACCATTTTCATCTTCATAAAAAATAATATTGTTTTCATTTTTAATTAAATTTTTACTCATAAATTGCCTTATCAAATATACATATATATACTAAACATTTTTAACAATATAAAAGAAATTACTTTTTTTCCATTACATAATGTGTTCTTTTTATAACTATATCAATTTTTAATCTAACATCTATATTTATAATATTCTTTGGTTTTAATAAATTTCTTTTTTTAAAACACCTAAGCCTAAATAAAACTTCTGATTATTTATTAAACTTTCTTTTATTTTCTTTTGCAATGTTGTATTTTCAGATAATTCTTTATAATCACTACACTGGTTTACTCCATATACAAAATTCATAATATCATTAATACAATCTTCTCCATCCCTAATATCAAATAAATTGTGAAAAAGGAAAATATTCGAATTTTTTTCAACTATATTATAAATTTGATTACTTAATAACCATGAATTACAGATATATTTAATTTTATCTAAACCATATATTTGTTTTATTTTATTTTGGGATTCTTTTATTGAATCCTTTACTTCGATTAAATCTAATTTTTTGCCTTTTGGTATATGAATTTTTATTATAGAAATATTTTTTTCTGTACTCTCATATTCATATTGTAATCTTCCTATTTCTATAATTCTAACTCTAATAAAATATACTGCCCATAACATTTGTGATATTCTTACTCCATCATAATTTCTATATATTAAGTCACTCTCAAAACATTCTTTTACCCTATTTTTATGAATATTAACTTGATTTATATCTAATTTGTAATTATCAATATTATTTCTATGTAATTCATAACCTAGTATTATCATTAAATTTGTTAAAAATGGATTTACATTATTTCCGAATAATTCATTAATATCTTTTACATTCCATAATTCTTTTATTTTATTAAAATCATCACAATATAAAGTATTATATACATCATTAAATAACTTTCCATAATATTCACTTTGATTTATCTTTTCAGCACACCTATAACATTTTTCTTTATATGCTTTTTCTATATTATAAAATTCAAATGCTTCATCAATTTTCTTTTTACTAATCATCCTTATCACCTACTTAATAAAAAATATTTATTTTTTCATTTTATTAATTTAATATCATTTTTTTAGATTCTCTTCGATATAATGCTGCGACACATTCAACGTGATAAGTATTTGGAAACATATTAAATGGCTTAATATATTCCAAATCATATTTACCAGCAAGTAAATTAATATCTCTCATTAAAGTAACTGGATCACATGAAACATAAATTAAAGTCTTAGGTGATATTTTTAATATATTAGAAACAACTTTACCATCTAAACCACTTCTAGGTGGATCTACAATAATAGTATCATAACTTCTATCTATATTATTGATAATATCTTCTACTTTTCCTCTCATAAAAGATACATTTTTAGAATTATTAATTCTTTTATTACTATTTGCATCAATAATAGCATCTTCTACCACTTCAATGCCAACCACTTCATCCACTAAATCACTAATATATATTCCAATAGTACCAGTACCACAATATAGATCTAATACTCTTTTACTCTTTTTATCCTTAACAATAGAATATACCTCATCATATAATTTCTTTGTTAAATAAGAATTAACTTGAAAAAAAGAACGAGCTGAAACTAAATATTTTTTATTACCAATTACCGATGTGATTTTATTATTTTTACTAATTACTTTTCCATTGATAATCAAAACATTAACCAATTCTAACAATTGATAATAATCATCTATATCACCATCTATTTCTAAAATAACTTTATTAGTTACATTACCCACTCTAATCATTGCTTTAAATATATTTCCACCTAAATCAGTCTTATTTAAAAATTCTATTATCTTATTAATCTTATCATTAACTAAAATACATTTATCAATAGGAACTAGTTCATTAGTATCTTCTTTATATAATCCTAATTTATTATTAGACGAATGAAGAACGATTTTATTTCTATAATAAACTCTTTCTAACGCCTCACAAGGCTTAACTAATTCACTAGACTTATCAGTAAACTTTTCTAATAATTCGCAAACCTTTTGGTGTTTAAACTTATTTTCAACCTCATAACTCATATGCATCATACTACAACCACCACAAACATCATAATACCTGCATTTAGGTATTTCTCTAGAGTCAGATTTTTTAATATAACTTAAAACTTCACCTAGTAAATACTTCTTCTTAGTAGCAACAACCGATATATCTACGACTTCACCTGGCAAAGTATCAGGTATAAAACAAATTTTATCATTAATCCATGTAATTCCTCTACCAAAATTATCTAATTTTTCTATTTTTACTTGCATACAATTACCTCTTTTTTAATTATAACAAAACATACATAAAAATTAAACGTTTTTACATAATAATAATGGTGATACTATGTCTATAATAAAAAAGTTAAAGAAAAAGACCTCAATCTCAAAAGATTATATTTTTAAAACATTAAAAATAACTGATACCACCATTACATTATTATTCAATGAGGTATTAACCAGCACAGATAATATTAATGATTTTATTTTAAGACAATTAATAAAACTTAGAAAAAAAGATCTAAAAACACTAGAAAATCATCTACCAGATACTAATATATTAAAAATTAAAAACAAAGAAATACTAGAATATGTAAATAAAGGTTTTTTAGTAATAATAACTCCTTATTACAATTACGCAATAGAAGTAAAAGCAACCTTAGAAAGAGGTATTACGGATATCACAAGTGAATTATCTTTAACTGGGCCTAAAGATTCTTTTAGTGAAAACTTCAACACTAACTTAGGACTAATCAGGAGAAGAATTAAAACAACAGATCTTCGTTGTGAAGATATGGAAATAGGAAGAAATACTAAAACAAAAATTGGTATATTATATATGAATAATATAGTAAAAAAAGACATAGTAAAGAAAATTAAGAAACAATTAAAACTGATTGATATCGACGGAATTATTGATTCAAGCTATTTAAAAAGAAATTTAGAATATAGAAACACTTTTTTTCCAACCGTAATGATGAGCGAACGACCAGATAAATCATGTATGGCCCTTTTAGAAGGAAAAGTAGTAATACTAGTAGACATGAGTCCATACGTTATTATTTTACCAAACTTTTTTCTTGATTATTTTCATACAGTTGATGATTATTATCAAAAACCAAGTAATATAACTTTTATTAGAATAATTAGATTAATAGCTTTCCTAATAGCGGTTCTAACCCCAGCCATATATATTTCAGTAACAACTAGAAATTATGATTTAATCCCGACTAATCTCTTATTAATGTTAAAAGCTGGAAGAACATCAGTACCATTTCCTGCCTATTTAGAAGCGTTATTTATGATTATAGCCTTCGAAATATTAAAAGAATCAGACTTAAGAATGTCTAATACTAGTAATTCAGCAGTTTCCATCTTAGGTGGGCTAATATTAGGTGATGCCGCCGTTAGTGCTGGAATCGTTTCACCTATAATGATTATAATAATAGCGATATCATCAATTGCTGGTTTAGTATTTACATCACTTGAATTAGTAAACGCAATTAGAATTTATAAAATATTTTTCTTAATACTCGCAACATTCTTAGGAATATATGGTGTAATTATTGGAACAGCTTTATTAATTTATAAATTATTACAAATAAAAGTATTTGATATACCATATCTAGCACCATTAGTACCATTCATTAAAACAGAAAATAATGATACAATCATAAAACATGATCATGATATAAAATTAAGGAATCCACTTCTATCAAATAACACTATAAGAGGAAAATACAAATGAAAAGAATCGTAATAGCAACTATTTTAGTATTATCTTTATTTATTATAAAAATACCAAAATATATAGAATTAAATAATCTAGCCATAATAGAAAGTATCGGTATAAACTATAAAGATAAAAACTATGAAATATATCTAAAAGAAATAATTCCTTATAGAAGTGATCAAGGAATAGCCTATAAATACAAATATTATAACAACAAAGCCCCTTCCATAAAAAAAGCTTTAGAAAAAATTGAAAAAAATATAAATAAAAAATTATATCTTAATAAATTAAAGCTAATAATTATTGATAATAACCATAAAAAGAAAATAAAAAAAGACTTAACTTATAAAGCAAAAAACTACACATATACAAACAAAAACATAAAAAAAGTAATTAGAAAACAATCTAACTACTAACAGAGCTACATTCATATCCTTGGTTTGTAAAAAATTGTTTTTGTTTTTCAAAACTCATAAAATAATTAGCCAAATCTAAATTATCATCATTACCATCAATAACATCTTGATCAATACTAACAACAACACTTCCATCACTATTATTTTTAATATCAATAGAGTCTAATGAATTAAACAACTCAAACTGCTTATTAATTGATATAAAATTATCATTATTATCTAAAGAATCATTATTACCATTATCACTTACAGTAAGTGGTTTATATGTAATAATATTCTTTTTTATTTCACCATCTATATATCTTGCATTAATACTAATATTATACCCTTCTTTATAATCATCAACTTTGCAATAAAGAATTTTAATCACTTCAGTAATATCATCCTTTTTATCAGAAACTGTTTTAGGAAAAAGTCCTCTAAAAATAGGCGGTAATATAATAAAAACAAATAATATAAATATAGTGAATAATACTAAAACTGTACTTTTTTCTCGTTTTTGACTCATCTATATAACCTCAATATCATCTTTCTTTTTATTCTTTGTATCATAGAGTTGTAAAACATCATCAGTTCTATATTTATGTTTCTTCTTTTTATAATTTTTATAAAATAAAACCATAAATATTATTAAAAATATAAGTGGAAATAACGGAAATAAAAAACTTAAATAATATAATAATTTAAACTCATCAATAGAATTACTACTCTTTATAATTTCTATAAAATTAATTGAAAACCCAGTCGCAAAAGCAGTCAAAAAACTACATACGATAACGCCAAGTAATAAGCTATAAAAATTCATATTATAATTATATCTAGTATCTTTCTTTTTACTTTTTATTGAATAAATAGTAAGTCCTACTAGAAAAGTAACAAGTATTACTAAAAGTGGAATTATAAAAAAGGTAAAAGCCTTCTTAAAAGAAGCAACATCATAAATAGTTTTCAAACAAATCACCTATCCTACTATATAGTATAACATAGGTTATAATCTTTTTAAATACTCAAAAGAAAAATTATTTTCCTTTATTGAATCTATTAATCATTTTTAACATACATATTTTTATGAATATATTTTACTCTTTTATACTTATTTTTTTCTTTAAAACAAACATTTTTAAAAGTAATCTTAATACCAGTACTATCAAAAGTTAATCCATTTTGAACCTGAAAATGAATATGTGGACCCATCGTATTTCCGCTATTACCAACTTTTCCTAAAACATCCCCAGTCTTTACCATATCCCCAATCTTTACTAAAAAGCTTCCCCTTTTTACATGACAAATAACACTATACTCATTATATTTATGTTTAATTATAATATAATTTCCATATGGACTCTCACAATCACAAACAACTGGCCTATTATTCAATATTTTAATATCATCATATAAATCAACTACATCAACCACAAATCCATCACAAGGAGCAATAATGTCTTCCAAGTAACTATAATAATTATCGCACTCTTTATAATCATCATGATATGGTAAATTGTCATTTCTTATTTCAAAGTCATATGCATATCGTTGATTAATAATATCATAAGAATGAGAATCTTTTTTAGTTATTCCACCAAACTCAACATACCAAGTTTTAGAAAACGGTAACCTATATTTATTATGGCTCATAATTAACACTTCCTATAAAAAACAATAATATATCATTATAAAATGCATAACACTTCCAAGTAATACAAAAAAATGAAAAATCGAATGAAAATATCTTCTTTTTGAACCTATTTTATATAATATAGACCCAACTGAATACATAACTCCTCCAAATATCAAAAGAAATATCCCTAGTATTCCACAAAAATTAATAAGAATAGGGCAAAGTACTAAAACACCCCACCCCATAACTAAATTTAAAAAAACACAAATACTATCATATTTATCTACATCTATTATATTAAGAATACTAGCACCAATAAAAATACCCCATACTATCAAAAGTAAAATCAAAGAAAACGTTTTATCAAAAGAAAGTAATATAATCGGTGTATAAGTACCAGCTTCTAATAAAAATACACTACAATGATCAATTATTCTAAATACCCACTTTTTATTAGGTAAAATAAGTGCATGATAAATACACGAATTAGTATAAAGTAATATTAAACTAACTCCATAAATAAAACTACCAATAGCCGCAACAAAACTAACATATTTAGCTTTCAAAAATAAAAGAACAAGTCCAAAAACACTAAATACTGCACCAAGTCCATGACTAAAAGAATTAATAAATTCTTCTTTTTTATTGTAATCAGGTAAATTAATAGTTCTCAATCAATATCCTTTCATAAACTACCAATTATTATTTTTTAATCTTTCCAACCTCTCCCTAAATTCAGACCTCCGTCTTTGTTCTACATCTAAATCAATATAATATAAATTATTTTCATATTTTAAAATACTACCTTCTTTAATATTATCGGGAAGTATATCAATATCTACTTCTCTTTTTTCTTTTGTATTAATATCCTCAAGAATCACTATATCATCTATTATTTGATCAACTGAAAACAAGAAAATCACCTACCCATCTGTATTAGTTAAAATATTTGAAAAATTCAAACTATTTCCATCACTAGTAATTAAAATAGTTCCATCTATATCAGTTCTATAAACCCTAGAACCAATCTTACTAAGCCTATTAAGAACTATGTCATGTGGATGGTTATAACTATTATCTTTACCAACTGAAATAATTGCGTATTTAGGTGATACCTTCTCTAAAAATTTCAAACTTGTAGAATATTGTGATCCATGATGTCCAACTTTTAATACATCACTTTCTAAATCTTTATTAAGTATTTCTTTTTCTACTTTTTCTGAAGCATCACCCATAAATAAAAATTTTTCTTTTCCAAATGTTAGTTTTAATACTATAGATGCATCATTTAAATTGCCCTCATCGTTACCAACATATAATATCTGCACACTACTATTATCTAACAAAAAGGTATCTTTCGCATTAGGCGTATAAACACTAAGTTGCACATTTTCAAGAGCATCTAATAAATCTTCATATGTTTTAGTAGTAGTAATAACATCAGGCATATAAAAATTATCAATAGAAAAATTATTAATAATATCATCCATTCCACCAATATGATCTTCATGAGGATGAGAGGCAATTACATAATCAAATTTTTTAATACCCAAACTATTAAAATAATCAACTAATAATTTTCCATCTTCATTATTACCTGCATCAATAAGCATATACTTTTGATTACAATCAATTAATATAGAATCAGCCTGTCCAACATCCAAATAATATACTTTTAAATATCCACTAGAACTATCCTCATTAATTACTCTTTTTGAAATATTATCATTTTCTATATTATTTGAAGAATCTAAATAATATGTATATAAAAAGCATCCTAAAAGAAGTATTAAAGAAATTATTCCACGATAAATATTTTTCTTTTTCATAAAATCTACCTACCCTATATAAATAATATCATAAATATAAACATAAATTAAAGATAATTTTTATGAAAATTTTCATACAATTTATTTGCGTAAGAAAAAGACACAACATTAAAAATATTATCTAAGTAAACATCTCTATTATTTTCATAATTTATATAATAAGCATGTTCCCACAAATCAATACAAAAAAGCGGTATATTTCCATGAAATAATGGACTATCTTGATTACTTCTATTATTAATTATAAGATCTCCATTTAAAGAAATCTCTAAAAAAGTATATCCGGATTCTTTCAATGATTTAGAAACATCTTTAAATTTTTCTACAAATGTTTCATAACTTCCAAACTGTTTAACAATTTGTTTTTCTAAATCACCAGCTGGTAAAACCACTTTAGAAGCTAAAGAATCAAAATAAAGCTCATGATTTAAGACTCCTCCCAAATTAAAAACAATAGCTTCCCGATCATCATAGGAAAAAGAATTTAAATAAAAATACAACTCAGAAAGTGGATACTGAAACTTAAACTTATTTTTTACAAGTAACAAATTAAGTTTATTTAAATATCCCCTAAAATGTTTATTATAATGAAGTCCCATAGTATGAGTATCAATATAAGGTTCCAAATCTTGAAATAAATAGTTTAATTTTTTTAATGTATACAAAAAAACGCCTCCTTCTAAATTATATTTAAAAGATGCGTTTTAATACTTAAAATTAATCATATCTATTAAATTCAACTATACTATCATATATAAATAATACATCTTTGTAGCAGGAATCTTTCTTATAATAAGAAGATAAAACATTACTTACAAAATTACTCTTACTAGTTTTTGTATTAGAATTTAACTTAGTTGCTATCTTTTCTATATTTTTAGTTACCAACAAGATACTATCAATATCAGTTAAATAATTTTTAGAGTCTACTTGCATAATTCCTTGTTTTGATAATTCATTAGTAAACTTACTCTTAAATAAATCTAATTTTCTAAGAAAAGGTGGTCTTTTAAAGTTTTCATAAACCATAATGGCATAAACAATATCTACTACTTTTTTATCCTTACTAGAAACTGTATTTCTATACTTATTCTTAAGTTTTGCATAAGATATAATAAAATACTCATTCTTTTGATTATTATCATCATCTATTTTTTTTGAAAAACTATTAGAAAAATACTCCCTCAAAAATTTATAACCAAAAGAAAATATAAATAACCATAAAACTATTCTAAACTCACTAGGTGTTAAAAAAACATTATCTACTTTATTAATAAAATAAATATTAATAATATAGCTAATACAAATAGAAATAAAATACATCTTAAAATTATATTTATTATCTAAAAATAAATCTTGTTTTAAAATATAATTCATATAATATATTCTAATTATAAATTCAAAAACAATAATTAAGAATATGTAATCATTAAATTGTTTAAAACCTATATCAGTAAATATTGACGCTAATATAATAATATATATAACCGGAAATAAAATTTTAAATATTGGATAATTATTGTCTTCTTTATAAGATAAATTAAAGATAAAGAATAGTATAAATGCAAAACAACAATATAATAATACAATAATAAGTTCCATATAACTCACCCCTAAATTTAGGTAATATTATATATCAAAAGATAAATTTTTACAAACAAAATTAATCTAAAAGAGGTGTTTAAATGAATAAAAATTATTTAAAAGAAATAATTATAGTCCATAGAGGCATTCATGATAATAAAAAAGTACCTGAAAATTCCATAAAAGCATTTGAATTAGCTTTAAATAAAAATTTCCCGATAGAGCTAGACATTCATCTTTTAAAAGATAATACGATTGTAGTATTTCATGACAATAACTTATTTAGAATGACAAGAGTAAACAAAAAAATAAAAGATCTAACTTATAAAGAATTATTAAAATATAGTCTTATAAATTCTACCTACTCTATACCTACATTAGATGAAGTACTAAATTTAGTTAACGGAAAAGTTCTTTTAGATATAGAAATCAAAAATGATGATAGAGTTAAAGATATGTGTAACATTTTAAGTAATAAATTAGATAATTATCAAGGAAAGTTTATTATAAAATCATTTTATCCAAATATAATACATTGGTTCAAAGTAAATAGACCAGATTATATAAGAGGAATATTACTCCCCATAATATATAAAAATAAATCAATTAGTTTACTAAAAATCAAAAAAATAAATCTATCCTATACTGCTCCAAACTTTCTAGCAGTAAATAAAAATATAATTAAAAAAAACTTTGTAATTAAACAAAGAAAAAAAGGCATGCAAATAATTGCATGGACTATAAAAGATGATAAAGAAAGAGCTGCTTTAAAAGATTATACTGATGGCTTTATTGTAAATATTAAACCATGATTTATTTTGTTTTTTGATGTTTCTTATTATCACCAAGTACTTCTTCTAAAGGAATATCACAATCATTAATTATTTTATAACCTAAAACGCATCTATCATCAGATGGAATAATTTCATATACTGGTCTACTCAAAACAGCATTAGCAGCTCTCATCAATTGAGATCCACCACAATAAAAATATGCTCTTTCTGTAGCTTCTTCATACCCATCCATATTAGCTAAACCAGAATATTGAACCATATCAGGTATTCCAATTTCAATTTTATTAGGATTATTAACGTTTCTATAAAGTACATAAATAGAGGCAAAACTAGATACTTGTTCACATTCTGTAGCATATATTGGTAATAAAATAATACTAGGATTTTCTAATCTTATTATAATATCACGCCTTTCATTCGCTACATATAATAAACTACTTTATAAATTTTATCAATTAAAGCAATGATTACTCGACTAATTCGAGTTATTCTTAAATCTGGTGTTCAAAATAGGAATCGAACCTATACCATTTCCTTCGGGGGGCAAAATTTAATTAGTATATTTTTAAATCATATTTGATTAAATCCTTTATTTTAAAGCAAAAATCATTTATTAATAAGTAAATAAATCTAATAATAATTAGTCTATTTTAATAATTTAGTACCTAAATGGGTACCTAAAATTACTATTTTAAAGAAAGGAAAAAGTATGAAAATTAATTATATTAAAAATGGCGATTATTTAATACCTAAATTATGTATTGCTACATCTACCACAAATAGTATCAACAGATATGGATTATTAAAGCTAAATTATATAAAAAAACATAAAAAACAATTATATAGAAACCTACTAATGAATAATCAACTTACTGACTATCTTTCTTCGGTAAGTAATGAATGTAATATAAAATTTGAAACTATGATGAATAACTACAAGAAAAAAGATAAAAAACTATCTGAAAAAAATAGAATGAATAATCAAATGGAATGGATCAAACTTATAAATAATTATAAAAATGTTGTTGATGAAGTTATTTTGAAAGAAGATATTTATATATGATTCTAAACGGTAAAGATGTATCAGATGAAGAATTCTTTAATAGAATTGTTCCAATAGATAATAATTTTAAAAAATATATGGTAAGTTTTATCATTCCAGAAGCAGTTGCATTTTATTTGAAAGATTGTTTCTATAAAGATTGTTTATGTGATTCTCCTCTATATAATCATATTAATTCTACATTTGATATGCTGTGTTGTTATCAAGAATCAATAGATGTTATGATACCAAAAATCAAAGAAATACTTTTAATAAAATATAATTTAAAAATTAAGAATGATAACCCATTAATTTTTGAAAAAAATAATAAGCATTAGTGAAAAAAACTAATGCTTATTTTATTAAAATTATTGTCTTAGCCAGCCCTGAATTTGTCCTCCCGACAAATTCAATATGGGAAAAACCCAAACCCTCTAAAATTTAAAATTAATGGAAGTCTTAAACTAGAATTAGTTTTTCTTTTTTGTTAATACCGGTCCTTGTTCTTGATTCTTTTTATAAAAAGAATTCAAATTATCAATTATTTCTTCTACTGTACAATTTTGTTTTATTAATTCTAAATATCTTTTTCTTACTTCATAAAATGACATGAAAGTTTCCATAGGCGATAAATTAGTTTTTATTATATGCCTTCTATCGGATAAAGACATTTTATAATCTTTATGTTTACCACATTCTAAACATATGCATTCATAATAAACATTATTTTCCATATCATTTGAATATTTTTCAGATACATCATCTATATATAGTAAAGCTTTATGTTGTTCTAATTTACAAGATTCATTATTTTTTCTATCATCTTCATTAAATACTCTAACTTCATATAGTTCTTTTTCAATTTCATCTTGTTTAGATACTGCTTCTCGACTATCTTGAATTTGATTTATTGAATTATTCTTTATATTAAGTCTACTTGATAGATTATGAGCTAATTCATCCATTTTTAAGTTATATTCTGTTGAATAATTAGATGAAACATCTTCAAGAGATGACCATATCATACACATATTTGTACCTTGTATAGGATTACTTAACAATCCAACAAAATGTGCAAACACTAAAGCATCATCGAATTCTACATAATTTCCTTCAATTTGTTCTTTTAATGCTAAATCTTCAAATAAGAATGCATATTCTTCCTTTGAATAATAATCAGCTAACAAATATTTTAATTTCATCGTATCTATTTTTGATATTCCATTTTTTAATAATTTAGATAAAAGTAATTTTATAAAATCTTGTTCATTAAATGCAACACTAGAGGTTTTAAGTCGCATTATTTTTCTTATCTCTTCACCAGTTGTACTTTTTTCAAAACTACTTTCTGTACTACACATATCATTTAATGCATTTTTCATTACAACTTTTACTTCTTCTGGATTTGTATTATTAGTTATTTTCATTTTGATACCTACTTTCTTTTTTTAGTTAAAACCATATTTTTTGGTTGTTGTTGTTTTTCGTCATGATGTATATAACCTATACAATTATCAATTGGTTTTTCACAACTTTCAACTCTACAGCTCATATTTTGACAACTTCTGCAATCTTTTGTAGTTTCATCATCTACATTAGTAATTGATAAATTAGTTGATTCTGTAATAAAATCTTTAGCATCATGCCAAGCTTTTGCTTCCCTACGTCTACCTTCCTCAATTCTTCTATTAGCCGCTTCTTGAAGTTGTATATGATCTTCGCTATGCTTAATCTCACAAACTTCTACATCTTTTAAAAAGTCATAAGTAGGAATTCGCAATTCATTTATTTTTTTCTTAACGATTCTTCCGTTTTCTTTTTTTAAATCTATTGAATTTAACGCATTTTCTTTTTGAGAAGCAACTAATACATCAGTAGATAAACATCCTATATATTTTGACTTAGCTCTATTTAAATCAAAATCAGGATATAAAACATAATATATTTCATTATTTTTTCCTTCACTTACAAAATATATACTAGGATCATTATCATACCAAACAGTGGCATATGTATCATTAATATCTTTATTCATACTTCTTAAATTAAATTCAATAATTTTATGGAATTTATCCAGATCATCTTTTAATACCATTTTTTTATCCGCATATATATGTGCATATAATAATCCTAAGCAATAAGCATCTTCACTATACATAATATCCTCCTAAATTTATTTATTAGTTTCTATTATAACACTGTTTTTTAATTTTTTTACATAAAATGACGGCAATGACGCTAAAATTAGACACAGCATATCTATATTTAGTCTGTCATAGTGTCAATTACATTAATTCTTATTTAACATTTCTTCTAAATTCTTAATATGTTCTTCTAATCCTTTTATTTCTTGATTATTATTATCTTTATATTTTCTCAATTCTTCTAAAATAATTTTTTGTTCACACTTGTTTTTGTGCTTAAATGAATCAAGTACTGAAAAATCTGATTTATCCAATAACTCTTTTAATGAAGCTTTAAATAATAAACTATTCTTGCTATCATTTAACATATCTTCTAAAAAAAATGGATTTTTTCTATTTTCATTAGATAATATAACTATTTCATTTAAGTTTTTTTCTAAGATTAAATCAATATCATTTTTAGAATAACCTGAAAGAACTAAAAGTTCGGATAATTCTAGATTCAGTACAAATGCTAATTTCTTTAATGAAAGTGGATTAGGTTTTCTTCTTGAACCATTTTCTATTTTAGCAATTGTATTATTATCAATACCAGTTTGTCTTGATAATTCTCTTTGCGAAATGCCTTTCTTGATACGGGCATTTTTTATTATTTCAGATAGTGTTTTGTTATTCACACTATTTCACCTCACTTAAATATAAATACATTTTATCATATTTTTGATAAAATTTAAACATTTTGTGAGTTTTAATGACAAAATATATTGACTTTAAATTAAATTATGTGTTATTATCTAATTGTGAGTAATACTCACAATATATATATATTTCCTTATGTCATTGGCTGCGTTTACTTTGATGTTTATAAATAATAGACATCAAAATTTAATCGAAAGGAGGATAAAAATGACTGCCAAGGAAACTTTAAAATTAATATCAAAACAATGGTGTGATATTAATGATTTAATGAAAATTACTGGTATAGGTAAAAATAATGCTATTAAGCTTAGAAATCAAATTAAGCAAGAATTATTAAATAAAGGTTATACCCTACCAAGTAATAGATTGCCAATGATTGAAGTTGTTAACAAACTAAAGATTAATATTAGTTATTTAGAAAAAATGGCAAAAGAAAACAACTAGAAAGGAAATAATATGCAAACAATTAATGAATTAAGAAATAGTAATTTAAAAAATTATGAAAATGATTATATTGTTGATAATTTAATTAGAGAAAATGGTTTATATGCAATATTAGGAAGTGCTAAAGTTGGTAAATCTTCATTTGCTCTTCAACTTGCTAATGCAGTTTGTAATGGATTAAATTTCTTAAATTTAAAAACAAAGAAACATCCTGTTTTATATCTTAGTACTGAAATGACTCCAAGTGATACTATATCAAGAATTGATCTTATGGATTTAAATCTAAATGATAATTCTTTTCAGTTTGATTTTTCAAACAGAATGAATATTTATTTAATTAATGATTTAGTTAGACAGTTTGTTCAAAAGTATAATGGAAAATTAGTTATCATTGACATGTTTATTGGAATTGAATTTTCACAAGAATACAATATTAACAAATATGATGATATGAGTAAAGTAATTATTCCACAAATAAGAAGCTTATGTAACACTTACAATGTAGCAGTAATTATTACTCATCACTTAAATAAAAATGGGCAACCATTAGGAAGCACAGCTATTGAAAGTTGTATGGATGGATGTCTATGTCTTACTAAAAATAAAGATTTAGATGATTTGTTATATTTAAATTATATTGGAAGAAATTATCCCAGTAGAAAAATAACTCTATCTAGAGATAAAAATATGATATTAAGTGTAAATGAAGATGAAAAAGATAATGAACTTAATCCAAATTTATTAGCACTCTTAACTTATGTAATTAAAAATAAAGAAGTTGAATCTACTATATCTGATTTACTAGTTCAATTAAAAATATTTATTGATCCATCGGTATTAGGAAAATTAATATCGAGAAATAAAAAATTATTAGAAAGTTTAGGTCTTTATATTGAAGATAAAAGAACATCTGATAAAAGATTATATAAATTTATATATATTGAACCAGATAATTTAGTAGATGATTCCATTTTTAATCAAAATAATTTAGAAAATACTAATAGTTTTATAGCAAAGGAGGAAAATAATGGCTACTAAACTATTAGATAAAAAAGATTGGACTACAGATGGTCGTAAATGGATATTTTATGACTATATAAAGAATTTAGATGGAACTAGAAGAAAATATAAGTCGAAGAAGTTTTTCACTAAAACCGAGGCATTGCAAGCCGAAAGAGAGTTCCTATTATCAAATACTAATAAAGCAGATAAAAACCATAATATGACCTTTAAAGAACTTTATACGCTATTCTATCAATATAAAGAAGATAAGGTAAAACTTACTACCTTAAAGACTTATCGTGATAGAGAAAAATTTTTCAAAGACTTAGACAATGTTAAATTAAAAGATTTTAATATTGAACACTTTGAAAAATGGAAAAAGCAAATAAATTCTTATGGTTATACAACAAATCATAAAAACCATTTATTTAAATTCTTTAAAGAATTATTAAACTTTGCTACTAAGTGGTACAATTTTAACTTTACAGCGACTTATAATAAAATGACTAATTTTACTGACCCAAATGAAATACCAAAAGAAATGTTATTTTTCACTTATGAAGAATTCAAAAAATTCATATCAGTAGAAGATGATATTTTATTTAAAACCTTATTTGAAACATTATATTATTGTGGACTTCGTAGAGGTGAACTTAGAGGTCTAACTTGGAAAGATATAGATTTTGATAATCAATATTTAAGTGTTAACAAAAATATTGTAGCAACTCAAGGTGATGAAAAGAAACCATATATGGTAACTACACCTAAAACAAAATCTAGTATAAGAAATATTCCTATACCAAAAGTATTAATGGAAGATATGAAAGTATTATATGAAGTTTCTAAAAGACATTATGGATTTAATGATGACTGGTATTTATTTGGAAATACTGATCCGATAACAAACGGAAAGTTAAGGCATAGAAAAAACAAGGATTGTAAGTTAGCAGAAGTTAAACAAATTAGAATACACGATTTTAGACATAGTTGTGCGTCACTTTTAATTAATAGTGGTGCTACTATAAATGTTGTAGCAAAGTATTTAGGACACACAAAAATAGATGAGACATTAAACACTTACTCTCACCTATTTAAGAATCAATTAAATGAAATAATTAATATTATAGACAAACTAAATTAAAATGGGTACCTATTTGGGTACCTAATACATATACAAACAAGCATAAAGTCCTTATAAACAAAGTATCCCGTCATTTCTGACGGGATTTCAGGGGGAAATATTCTATCCATTAAACTATTTGAACAAGAAGAAAAATTACTTATTATCACAACTTGCACCTAGTTTTTCTGCAAAACTAATCCAAGTAGAAACTTTAACTTTTCCATCCTCAATTACATTATCTTCTGCACCTTCTATTTCAAGTAACTTATCAGTATCTATTTTACCATAGTTAATAGTTGTTTCACTAATAACTGAATTATCTTTTCTAGTAACATTATTTTCATAATAATCTAATCCATCATAAGCAGAAAATATCTTTTTATAGGCACTTTCATACTGATCTAAAATATCACTATCAGAAGAAGTAATTTTTTCAACTGAACTAAGTATCTTTATATAGTCACCCTTATAATAAATTTTATATTTTAAACTAGCAGTTGCTCCATCGATAGAGCCATTTCTAGTACAATTAATAACTGATAATTTACCCTTTTCTTTCTCAGTTTCACTTTTACAACCAGTAATAAAAACTAAAGATAATAAAATAATTGCAGTAAGATAAATAACTTTACTTTTTCTCATCTAATTCACATCCTTTTTTTTCATTAATATATTTCAAAATAATTTTCTCATTTTTTAAAATTTGTTCCATCTTATCATGTAATTCTTCCAAAATAAGCTCACTTTTCAAATCAGTTCTATAATCATTCTGATTTCTTAAACTGTCCTTCTCTGCTTGTCTATTCTGACTCATCATAATAATAGGAGCTTGAATTGCGGCAATGCAGGATAATACCAAATTTAAAAGAATAAAAGGATATGGATCAATCTCCTGACCTTTACTTAAAATAACTGTATTTAAAACTATCCATCCAGCTAAAAAGGCAACAAATAAGATAATAAAAGTCCAACTTCCAGCCACTTCACTAAGCTTATCAGCGATGCGATCTCCTCTAGACATCTTAGCTTCTTCCTGCTTATCAATATCAATAGAAATAGGTTGATCAATAAGCAAATCTAAAAGTTCTTCCTCATCTTTTTCTTCTAATGAATTGTTTAGTAACATCTGAACAATTTCTTTTTTTGTCTTTCTTTTTTCCATAACACATTGAGTATTTACTCAATTTCACCTCGTTTCCAATTATTAAATAACTATTTACATTATAAAATCTAATTAATATTAATTTCTTTATACTTTACAATATCTAATTCAATAGATTTACTAAAGAAAGTATCTTACATTAAAAAGTTTCTAATTTCTAGATATAGTTGTTCTAAAGATTCCTTATCACTATTATTAAGAAATCCATGTTCCAAAAAATCTATATTAAAATATTTGCTATTTTTATCATCTAATAAATTAAAATATGATACCCCGTCCTCTTTAAAGCAATCAATATTTCCTGTTACTATTAAAGTATGAGGCATATTTTTATATTCCATCTTTTTAAGAGGAAACAAATATGAACTCATAAGATTATCAGAGATATCTATATCTTTATAAAATTCTTCCACCCTAGCTATTAACGCTTTATTACTACCCTTATATTCTTTATAATTATCATTTAATATCGGATATAAAAGGATTTCTTTTTCTATTCTAAAATCTTCTTGTTCTAAAGCCTTATTAGCAATTGCAACAGCTAAACTAGCACCAAACGAATCTCCCATTACAGCAATATTTTTTTGCTCAATACCAAATTCTACTCCACGTTCATACAAAAAAGAAACTAATTCATAACAAGAATTAAATAAAGTATCAAAACTATTATCTACATCAAAATTATAATCAATAGCTAAAATTAATTTATTAGTCTTTTTAGCCATTTCTTCACAAACAGAAGAATAAAACCCTCTACATCCAGTAACATCACCATTACCATGTATATATATAATAAATGAATTTATAAGTGAAACTTTCTTAGGATAAAAAACCCTAATAGGCATTAAGGAATCATCTAAAACTATTTTGTAATCAGAAATATTTTTCTTAGAAATAGTAGGATGTAAAATCTCGTATAAATTTCTATATAATTTATATTTATTATTTAAATCAAAATCATCAACTATATTTGTCATATAATCACCACTATTATAATAATAACATAAATTACAAAGTTTCTTAAAATCAACTTATAAAAGTTTACACAATTTGCCACTATTTATAAAACTTTATCAATAAGAGAATTGTATATTTCTAAATTTCCATTCAAAGTATTATCAACATTTAATTTGTTTTTTATTAATTGATGTTCCACTTCTTTAGCAACACCTAAATTACCATCAATAATTATAGAAGAAGGAAACAACTTATTAATATTCTTTTTAATGAGTGGATAATGAGTACATCCAAGTACAATACAATCAATATTAAAAGATATATATGGTGAAAGTAATTTATTAAGAAGTTCATCTATTAATTTTATATTCTTTTTTTCTATAGCATCAGCAAGACCATGACAAGCAACTAACCAAATACTTTGAGATTTTTTCTTATTATCATTGACTAATTCACAAACTCTATCTGAACCAACCGTCGAAGAAGTTGCCATAACTAAAATATTTTTATAATCATTATCACAAGCCACTTTAATTGCCGGTACCACTCCAACAAAAATAATATCCGGAAATAAGTCCATTAATTTTCTTCTACATCTAGTAGTGGCGGTGTTACAAGCAATAATAATTAACCTGCATCCCTCTTTAACTAAAAACTTTACAATTTTAACCGTAATATCTAAAAGTTCTTCATCAGACTTATCACCATATGGGTTATTAGCGCTATCACCATAATAAATATAATCATACTGAGGAAGTAATTTTCTTACTTCATCTAAAACTGTAAGACCTCCAATTCCAGAATCAAACACACCTATTTTCATACTTCACACTTACCCTATTTTCTATAAAAATTCTAACAATAATTTTATATCAATTTAAATATAAAAATCAAGTTTATCCATATTGTAACATATACCTATAAACTTTCTATTATAAATTCATGCAATTATTTATTTAAATCTATTTTTATTTCTTCAATTATATGACCTATGTTACCTTCACCAGCATATTTACTCATGTCAAAGAAGTCATCATTAATAGTTACCCATTCTAATTTATTAATTTCTTCTTCTAATTCTCTATAAGCTTCATTTAATCCATCGTTTTCTTTTTCTATTTTACCATCAACTAAATTATACATTCCCATATATGGTTCTTTAGTTCTTTTGCACATTAAAGTCTTATCTAAATCTTTATTAAAAATTACTATTACATTCATTTTCTTCATAATAAACTCCGACCTACAATTACATAATAAAATCAATCATTACTTATACTAGATAAATATCTTTAATGTATTTTCTCTTTCCGTTATAAGTTATCCTTCGTCTAATTATCTTATTATGTTTTTACAATTATTTAATAACTCACTACTTTTGATCCATATTAAATAAATTATTTTCTCTACAATATTTTAAAACTTTTTGCATCTTTTCATCCTGTTTAGCATATATATCATTTTCAAAAACAATTCCTTTATCCCTAAAAGGTTTATACATATTTCTTATATTTCCATAATGATATTCCCAAATAAATTCACCACGATATATGCTTCTTTCATTATTATAAATTCCATAACCATCTTCATCAACTGCAATATATAACAACGATATCTTATCATTTGACTGCTAATTACATCACTACAATTAGCTAAATCTCTATAATAATCCAAAATACTTAGTCCTTTTATAGACAATTGATTAATCCTACAGTAACTTAGCAATTCATCAATAGATTCAAAATAATTTTCATCTATAAAATATAATCTCATATCTGGTTTTTGTATATTTATCAAAGGATTCCTGTTAACAGATTCACCATCTTGTAATTCTTTTAATGATGATACAGAATCCTTCAATAAATTTTTATCTCCCATAATTTTTGATAATATTCTTGTTGCAGGCGTTACATCTTACTCAGTTTTATATTTATAAGTTTTAATTTTGTTACCCATTATAACAAACCTCCTTAATTAAACCAATTATATCATATTTTCTTATTAATTATCATTTTACCACAGTCCAATTCATTTTTTAGATTGTGCTTTTTAAAAAGCATTTCAAATTTAATAAAAATGCTTTATAACAATTATCAATAAAATTTCTATAATTATGTTGTTATTTTTTTCACTTCGTCTGCTTTATTTAAAATATTAAGTTGATAATTAGCAATTTCACTTAATATTTCGAATCTTTCTTCTTTTGTCCTATTTTCTTTTATTAACTGTGCATTATGAGTTTCCAAATTAGATAATACAGTTAATTCATTAATTGTTGTATAATCTCTCATATTTAAATCTTTAGGTAAACTCAGATTATTTTCACGCCATTCTGTAACACTCGGAGTAAAAGTCAATAATCCTACTTGCTTTCTAAAGTGTTCAGATTCGAACACTTTAAAATTTGGATTGTATAATTGCTCCCACGCAGTTAAAAAATCTAATGTACTTCTATTACGCAGCCAATTTCTTACAACATCTGCAGCTCGTGACTTATCACTTTTGGCCTTTGCAATATCCGAAATACAAATATAATTCTCTAAATCATTTGATGTTATAGTAATAGGAATGTCCTGAACTAAAATAACATCGTTTTTCATTTTTAACGCCACCCTAATAATATTATACACCATAACTATGAACTTTCCTTTTTTTAAATCGATTAAAAAAAATAAACTTATTTATAACTTAGGGTCAATCATCAATATAAAAATTCTAAAAAACAAGCTGTTTTTAGGAAAAAATAGTTTATAAAAATTATAGTAATTCAATATCAGTTTTCAATTGTGTTTATTACTTTGACATAATCAATTTAATTTCTAAAAGTTCTATCATATTTCTTAGCATATTAAAACTCGAACATTGAATTAAATTCAAAAGTTCGAGTTTCCTATCAATCTGGTGCCTCAAAGGGACACGTTTGGAAATTTTTAATTAAGGTTAATTTCTATAACAAGTATACTATATTTTCTTTAATAATTAAACTATTTTTTCTTTCGTTTTTTAACAAAGTAATAACTTCCATAGCCGATACCACCAATTGTTGCCAATCCTAATATTGCTCCCATTGTTTCATCGATCTTTGTATATTTATTAACTTTTAATTCGTATTTTACTTCAGTACCATCTTCTGCTATCACCGTAAAAGTTACAATATTTTCTCCAGATTTTAAATCTTTATCTCCATCAACTTTAACTTGTGAAGCTTTATCTTCTAATTCATATTTATAATTTAGATTTTTTGTATCAGAAGAAACATTAACATCTGCTTTTCCAAGAATAAAATTTATTTCTTCATCATCAACGAGTATTTTTACATTTGTATTATTACTTAATTTTTCTCTATCAACTACTAAACTATAGTTCTTCACATCACCGTTTTCTGCTGTAACTTTTATATCAATAGTATTTATTCCAACACGTAAAGAATGATTGTCAACATTAGAAGTAGCCTTACTATCATTCGTTTCTACTAAAATATTTATTTTTTCATTTTTAGTTTTGTAATTCATTTGATCGGATATTTTAATGCTTTCCCCATCAATAGTAATTGACTTTAAAGTATTATCACTACTTTTAGGGCTAGATTTTGGAGCGGTTGTTTTATTATTAGAACTACTACTAGAATTAGTATTGGAACTATTGCTAATTAAATTACCATCAGAGTCAAAAGTTTGTCCTTTTGAATTTGTATAGGTATTTCCACTATGACAGTGATATTCGCCACTGCTTAATCCCCATTTTGCACAATTGGTATTACACTTATGACAACCGCTACCATCAGTTCTTCCAGGATGTGCTAAAACTATATTAGGATTAAATAAAAATATACTACAAAAAATAAATGCAATTACCGTTCTTTTCTTCATAAATATACACCCCACTATCATTTAAACAAGTCGAATATACTAAAACTTGTTTTTTTATAAACTTTATTATAAATTGATTTTTTTGGATTTGTTACTAAGCCAGTTCCTTTCTTTCCATAAAATGGATTAACAGATTTTTTCAAACTTCTTTTTAATTTTCCAGTGGTTCTTGCTTTTAAACTTTTTTTAATGCTAGGTTTTCTAATTCCAAATTTCATATATAACACACTTTCCTTTTATCTATCACTAACATTTCTATTTGTAAAATGATAACTATTTTCACCTACATATATTATAACACTATTAAAGTTTATACTCAATACCTTTACAGGACTTTTTAGTTACCGGACATAAAAATATTTAAATGAAACAATATAATCATGAGGTGATTATATTGACTACTTTTAAAAGAAACTTTTCTTTCAATAAAAATATAAAGGAAATTGTTTCTAAAAATATAAAAAAATATAGATTAGATGCAGGCATAACACAAGAGCAATTAGCGGTTGATATAGGCAAATCATATGATTTTGTCAGAAGATTAGAATTTAAAAAAGGAGAAATTGGCTGTTCTTTAGATACGTTATACAGAATATCTGTTGTATTGAATCAACCAATGGGAAAATTTTTCGAAGAAAAATAAAATGTGCCTTTTGCAAGATTAGAATATTTATTATGCCATGACACGTTTTCGTTTGCGATAGCAAATGAAAGTACCGATATACTTTTATGAATTTATTTTCATTACAAAGTTTTGAAAATAAATAATTGTAGCTTATTGCAATCAAAAAAATATTGTCTGAATGATTAGTTCTTGCTTAATTATGTTTTAGGGTTTCCAAAGGTACTCCTTTGGCACACATATCGTTATTGGCTCCGCCAATAGCGTAGTGTGTTACCGTTTTGGAATAAACGGTCTATTAAAGACGAGCATTTGAAATTTGCTCGTCTTTTTAAATATCAAAATCTTTATCATCATATTCATAATTTTTTGTATATAAATAATCATTTATTTCTTGCTCTTTACTTGTATTATTTGCTATTTCGTGTAAATCAAAATTATCATATAATTCTTGATTATAGTATTCTTTTATTTCCGATACAACATCATCTTTATCTTTTTCAGTACCTATTTTAAGTAATCTATGGAAAAACTTTTTTAAGGTTTGTAAAATACTATGTAAGAAATTATGTAATCGATTATTTTCTTGTTGTAGTTTTTCATTTTGATATTCTAGTTTTCTAACTTCAACTTGAATATTCCTTTTTTCATTTTCTAAATCTTTATAACTTTTTGTATAATCAGTAAGTTCTTTAAATAATGCTTGATTATTTGGCATTTCTTTTAATACTTGTTTTGATGTATTCATAAAGTGATTAAGAGTATCATAAGTGTCTTTATCAATTTTAACTTCTTTACCACTTATTGTAGGTTTAGAAGTTTTTAATTTGTCTTCTAATTCTTCAAAATCTCTAGTCATAAGATAATTTTGTTTTTCTAATCTATTATCTAGTTTTTTAGTAATCTTCTTAAATTCTTTTATTGAAATATGCTCGTTATCGCTGTTTTTAATGCCTCTTTCTAGGTTGAAGCCATTATATATTAGTCTTTGATAGTATTTGTCTTGAAGTGTGCTTAAATGGGCTTTATCTTTGATGTATTGCTTTTTAGATATAGTATATTTTTCAGTATTAGTTCGTTTATCAAATTTTCTAACCAAAGGTACCACTACGCAATGAATATGTGGTGTCTTTTCATCTAAATGTAATGTAGAATGTAATACCTGTTCTTTTGTATAACCTAAATCTTTATAAACAAATTCCATACAAGTATCTGCCCATTTTCTTATTTGCTTTTTATTCATACCCTTAAAGAAATCATTATCACTAGTAAATAAAAGTTCATCTGCGACTACATTATTAGAATCATCTACCATTTGTTTAAATGTTTTCTTTCTATCATCTCTCATAGTTTCCATTCGTTTATCGTGTTCTTTTTTATATTCACTAGTTAAGTTATAAAATCCTTTAATGTATTTTTCAGAGAGTGGGACTAAATCAATATTATTTTTAGTTTTTGTAATATCAATATCAGGATTAGATTTATATGCTTTTTTCTCTCGTTTATTATGTGATCCAATTTGTGCAAGGTCTGATAGTTTATTTATAGGTTCTACTCTAAATATTGCATAACTCATTTTTCAATACCTACCTTATCTGCATAAATACAAGTTATAGGTGGTACCGGAACTTCTATTACACCAAAACTATCTACTTTGTTAATTCCTTTTTTATTGACTAAAGGTATTAATTTTAATGGCTCATTAAATGGATTTTCTCGTGTATATTTCAAACAAAATTGATGATCATTATATTTTTCTTTCTTAATTTCTTGATAATCAATTGGATAATTAACTTGAAGTCTTTTAATATGATTTTCTACTTCTTTTCTAGTCATAGGAGCACAAACTTCAACTTGTATTGTTTCACCATTTGCATTAATATCTTGAAATCTATTAATAGCCCCTTTATTAAATAAATTAGCATATTCTTCTATAAATGTTTTTCTGAAATTAATTTGTTTTATTTCTAGCTCGTTATCATCTTTCTTAATTACCTCAATGGATTCAATATAACTCATAATTAAATCTTGTTTTTCACTTATAGAAAGTTCATTCCATTTAATCTCAAAACTACTTTGATAAAGAGGATTGATTAAACATTTAATACTTTCTAAATCTCTTTTTAACATAATATCTTCAAATGTAAAATTGTATTGGTCTAGTTCTTGTTCCTCTTTTCGCTTTAATTCAATATCTTTAATCCTAGTTTCTAAATAATCTTTATCTTGTTTATATTCTTCCATATCAATAATTTTATTTAAGTAAGCATCTTTTAATCTAGTTATTTTATCTTTTAAAGTGTTTATTTCTTTAGATAATAATTCGTTTGTGTTTTCTACTTTATGTTTTAATAGTGGAGCAAAGAACTGTCTAACAGTTATATCGTATTCAATAATCGTAGTAATTTGTTCTATTAATAACTTAATTAATTTGTCTTCTCTTATATATGCTTTACATTCATTACATTGATAATAAATATATTTCTTTTTCTTTCCTCCAGGTGCTTTACAAGCCATTATTTTATGACAATGTGGACATATAATCTTTTGAAAGAAGATGTAATCATTTCTTCTAGTATAATTACGAGTATTCTTTCTTGATTGCTCTTGACAATCTTCCCATAACTTTTTGCTTATTATAGGTTCAACTACATTTTCATATAAAACTGGAGTTCCATTTCTACCACCACTTATAAAATCTCCTTTATAAAGTGGATTAGCAAGTATCTTTTGTATAGTAGTATCATACCATTTTTTATTTAATACCTTTTCTTTATTAAAGATATTAGCAATTTTTTGATAACTATTCCCTTTTAAATATAAATCAAATATTCTTTCTACAATTTCACTTTCTGCTGGATTAATGATTAGTTTTTTATTATCTCGCATAAAACCCAATGTTTTTCTTACTGGAATGTGTCCATCTTTTATTGCTCCAACCATTCCAAATTTTGTTCTCTCTGAAACTCTTTCTATTTCTAATTGTGATAATACTGTTAGCATTCTTACAAAGAATCTACCATTTGCTGTTGACGTATTTATATCATCCATAGCACATTCTAAACTACATTCATATTTTTCAAGTTCTGTAATTAATACTTCTAAATCTCTAACGCTTCTAGTTAGTCTATCTAATTTATAAGCAACTATGACATTAACATTATGATTTTTAACATCTTCTAACATTTTTTTAAATTGTGGTCTATGTTCCATATCTTTTGCACTTATTCCAGCATCTTCATAAACTCCATAAACATTATAATCTCTAAACTTACATAAATCTTTCAATTTTTCTAATTGTTCTCCTAAAGAATAACCTTCTCTTGCTTGATCTTCAGTAGAAACACGACAATAAATTGCTGCATTCTTTTTCAATATTCATTCCTCCTTTTTATCTAAAAAAGAGGAGTCAAAAGCATTAGATAAAACTAATACCTTTAACTCCTCTTGAATAGTAATTGTTATTTAATTTTAAGTATTTAATCATAGTAGTACCTCTCTTTCTAATAAAGACGATACTGCCTGTCTTTTATTGGCTTATATAATATTATTTTTTTATTTTAATGTCAATATGTTTAGTTTTATTTTCTTTAATATGTATTTCAAATTCATTAAAAGGTATTGAATTTTCTAGGGTATTAATATAAATATCATTACATTCATTAAAGAATAGATAGATTATATTATTAATTACTAACTTATGTGGCTCAATATAAGCAATATTAGTTTTAGGAATATGGATAATATTACCTTTAATAATTTTTGATTTAATATTTAAAAATCTAAGTGTATTTTTTATTCGTTTTTCTAATACCTCATCAATTTCTAATTTTTCCTTTATTATCTGCATAACTAATCAACTCCTTTCAAGCATATAAAAAAGGTTAACCGAAATTAACCTTTCATATATTTAAAGTCGATTAGTTCGACTAATTTCCCTATGGTGTCCTTGGGCAGATTCGAACTGCCGACTTTCCGCTTAGGAGGCGGATACTCTATCCAACTGAGTTACAAAGACATAAGAAGGTATAAACCTTCATTTTTAAACTTCCTGAATAACAGTAATAATCATTGGTTTAGATTCTGTTTGCTTATAGAAAAATTTACCTAATTCATCTCTAACACTATTTTTAATATTAGAGTAATCAACACGTTTAGAGTTTAATTCAATATTAGCTTCAATTACTTCTTTAGCAATCTTCTTAGTTTCTTCTAATAAATCTTGACTTTCTTTAACATAGATAAATCCACGAGTAAGTATCTCAGGTCCTGCTAATACACCTTTTGTCTCTTTATCAAGAGTACAACTAATAATAACAATTCCATTTTCTCCAAGCATTTCCCTATCTTTTAAAACTAAATCTCCAACATCACCTTGATTTTTACCATCTATCAATATTTCATCAACATCAATATGTTCAAAAGTTGGTAACATCTTACCTTTAACAAAAGTTACAACATCACCATTTTCTTTAAGAATGATATTATCCCTTGGAATTCCTAATGTATAAGCAACCTCCGCATTAGCATATTGATTTCTATACTCCCCTTTTACAGGAAAATAATATTTTGGATTCATTAAATTAATCATAAGCATTAAATCTTCTTGTGAAGCATGATGTAATAAATGTCTCTTGCTAGACAAACTTATAGCATTTGCGCCTAACATCGCTATTTCATCCATAATAACTGCTGTTCTCTTTTCAATTCCAGCATAACTTGGTTCTGTAATAAATATAGTATCTGTTTCCTTAATCTTAATATACTTATCATAACCCTTAATAATTCTTTCCAAATTAGCAAACGGTTTTTCTTTCTCATCAGAAATCAAAACAACTGAATCCTTATCATCTAAATTTTGAAGTGTCCCTATTCTACTTTTATCAATAGTCAAATATCCTTCATCAATAGCTCTATTAATCATATCTTGTAAAAATTTACCCATAATTACTATTTTACGATGTGTTTTTGAAACCTCATTAAATATTTCTTGAATACGATAAAAATGCGCTGGGAATATAGTCGCAATAATACGATTTTCATTTTTAATTAAAACTTCTCTAACAAAATCAGCTACCCTATTATTAGGACTTGTATGTCCAGCTTTATCTGCGTACATAGATTCGCTTAATAAGCATAAAACACCTTGTTTCCCTACATAAGCAAGTTTTCCAATATCTGTTTTATATGCTCCCATCATAGTAGAATCAAATACAAAATCTCCCGTATAAACAATTGCGCCATCTTCAGTATAAAGTACATAACAAACTGCATCCGGTATAGAGTGAGTTACACTAATAGGAAAAACTGAATTCTTACCAAAATCTAATTTAGAATGTGGTCTAATTTCTTTTAAATTAGCTTTTTCAATTTGTTCCTTTGTCAAATCATTCTTCAAAATCTCCATTGTTAACTTTGTAGCATATATATTAATATCTGGAAGTTTTTCCAAAATATCTGGAACTGCTCCAATATTACTATCATGTCCATGTGTTAAAAATATACCTTTTATATGTCCTTTATTTTTTATCAAATAATCAAAACTAGGAATAATATAATCAATACCTAAATTTAAATCATTATCATACTTTAATCCTGCATCAAATACAAAAATATCATGATCAACATTAACAACATACATATTTTTGCCATTTTCATTTAGTCCTCCAAGACTAAAAATCTTAATTTTACTCATTAAAATCTCCTTTCTTTTAATTTATTATTACATATAGTAAGAAATAGCACAGTAATTATATCATAAAACTATAATATTTACAATTAAATTGATATTTTTTCCAAGGCTGACTTAGCGGCCTCTTGTTCTGCTTCCTTTTTACTACTAGCTACACCTCTCCCATAAATTATATCATCAATTTTTACTTCGACAGTAAATGTTTTATCATGAGCTGGTCCTGACTCTGAAACTAAATCATAGTGCAAATTCTTTTGTTCTTCTTGAACATACTCTTGTAAAGCACTTTTATAATCACTAAAGAAAGATATTGTTGGATCTTCAATATATGGAACAATAATATTTAAAACTGTTCTTCTAGCCGTTGCATAACCTAAATCTAGATAAATCGCTCCAACCATTGCCTCAAATATATCCGCAACAATTGCTTTTTTGTATTTTCCACCCTCTTTTTCTTCTCCATGCCCAACTCTAATATATTTATTAAGACCTAAATTCATAGAATATTCATAAAGTGCATTTTCACATACATAGCTAGCTCTAACTTTTGTCATTTCTCCCTCAGTTTCACTTTTACAAGAATATAAATAATCCGCAATCACTAAATCGACAACGGCATCACCTAAAAATTCTAATCTCTCATAATCATTCTTTGCCTTATGCTCATTTGCATAAGAACTATGAGAAAAAGCTGTATAATAAAGCGTCATATCCTTAGGAACAATATTTAATTTTTTGAATAATTCATCCATATATATCACCACAACAAGTATATCAAAAATTTTTAAATTAGTATACTTGTAATTGCTATTTTAAAATATTTATAGTAAAATTAAAACATGGTGATTATATGAAAAAAGGACTTATTTTTCTAATAAAATTATATCAAAAAATACCTGGTCCTTGGCATAATCAATGTAGACACATACCTACATGTTCCAATTATGCAATAACTGCTATAGAAAGATACGGAGTAATAAAAGGTTCGTATTTAAGCATCAAAAGAATTTTAAGATGTAACCCTTTAGGAACAACAGGTATAGATTTAGTACCAATAAAGGAGAGTAAAAATGGGAAATAAACACAAATTTTTATTATTAATAATTATGTTAGTAATAATATTTCAAACAACTGGTTGCAAAAAAGATAGTATGGAAGGAATAGATATAGTTACAACGAATTATCCAAACGAATATATTATAAACTCATTATATGGAAATCACGCAACAATTTCATCTATATATCCAGACGGTGTTGATATAAATACCTACAAAATCAACAACAAACAAAAAAAAGACTTCAGTCAGAAAGAGTTATTTGTATATAATGGATTGATTGAAAAAGAAAGAAACCTAGCTGTTGACTTATTAGATTTAAATGAAAATTTAAAAATTATAGATTCTGCTTACGTTTTAGAAACTGACTATTCACCTGAAGAATTATGGCTAAATCCATCTTCTATGTTAATGATAGCTCAAAACATAAGACTTGGTCTAAAAGAATATATATCTAGTACTGTACTTCAACAAGAAATTGATGAAAAATATGAATCATTAAAAATTACATTATCAGAATTAGATGCAGATTACCGTATAGCTGTAGAAAACACTAACAATAAATCATTAGTTGTTGCTGACTCTACACTAAAGTACCTAGAAAAATTTGGAATAAACGTTATATGTATTGATTCTGACGCTAATGAAAAAACAATCAACGATGCTATAGAATTAATTAAAAACGGAACTATTAGTTATATATATACTTTTAAAGATGAAAAAATAAATGATACCGCAAAAGAAATACTAGATAACTATAAGGATGTTAAAAAACAAGAATTACATAAACTAGATAATCTTTCTGATAGTGATCGTGAAAGCAAAAAAGATTACTTATCTATTATGAACGAAAATTTAGAATTAATAAAACAAGAATTGTATCAATAAAAGAGTATTAAATTTAATACCCTTTTATTTTATTTTCATATCTTGTAACATTTTTTTATCTTCAGTGCTAACACGTAATGATTCTCTCATCTTTTGTAATGCCTTATTATAAGTAAATTTATCTAAATGACATCTCTTTAAATAATCAAGAGTTTTATCTCTATGCTTTATAAAAGCTATACTAAGACACCAAGCTACCGCCATATTAATATAATACTCATCTCTATCTATAGAATCAATAATACTAAAAACTAAATCTAAATATTCATCTTTTAAATAAAAATCCATAAGCATAACAATCGCAACACGAACTGTATATAAATTATTATCATTAACATATTTCTTAATAATTGGAATAAAATACTCTCTATTTTTCTTAATAATTTTCATACTAGAAATACACATATCACAAACAGCCCAATTATCAATAAATGAAAGAAAATAAGAAAGGTAATCATTAAAATTATCCAAGTCTTTAATATTAGAAATCACAAAACCTAGTATAAGAACTTCTTCAAAATAAAAAGGTTTAGAAACACTTATATAAGACTCTATATTACCCTTTGCTATTTCTTTAGAAATCCTTCTAAGTAAATCTGTTTTAATTCCAAGTATCTGATATTTTGTAAAAATAAGCTTTTCATTAAACTTTTTAGTATCACTATTACCTATACTCTCTAAATATTTTCTAACTTCTTTATAATCTGAACTTTTCCAATCAGAAAGAATAAAACAATCCATACTATCACCTACCACAATTATACCAATCAAGAATTAAAAGTACAATTTATTAGATAAACATTTGACAAAAATAATATAACCTTATATATTTATAAAAAGACACATAAAAGAGAAAACTATGAACAATAAATACATAAATATATATTATGAAACAGAATTAACAAATAGCGGTATCAAAAATTATAAACTATCTTTAATAAAAGAAAAAAATCTTATAATTGGTTCAAGAATTAATTTAGATAACTATAGAGAAAATTTACTATTAGGAAAATAATTAACGCCAAATCTAATAGAAACAATAGGATTTGATGAACAAAGAAAAAAGACCTTATATGGTTTCACAATAAAAGATAACTCAATATATGGTAATTGGAAAAAATATGATAAAACAGACTTATATAATCTAACAGCTATAGATAATTACGAAATACCAGTAATACTAATTTGGCTATATTGTGGTTTTTACTCATTTCTTTTACCTGTAGTTTTTCACTTACTATAATATCATGTTCTTCTACTATCTTATTTACTATATTAATCAAAGTATGTTTTCTACCATTTCTTATCTTAATATGAAGTCTTGCGATTTTCTCTTTTGTTTTATAATAATTATTACTTCCTTTTATTTGTCTTGATAGTTTTCTTTGTAATTGCTTTATTCGTTTTTCACGCTTTTTTATTTCTTTAGGATTACTATACTTTTCTCCATCACTAGTAATTACTAGATCTTTAATTCCTAAATCAATTCCTACAATACTATTTGCTTCTACATTTTCAGAAATTAATTTTTTTCTTCTATTATTACACTAACATAGTATTTATTAGTTGTTTCTTTTTCTACTGTTGCATTTATTATCCTACCATTTATTTCTTCTAAGTTACGATAACCTCTAATATCTATTAATCCTAGTTTTGGTAATTTTATTTGTTTGTCAATAATCTTTCACTATTTTAATGCACTTTCCTTATAAATAAAAAAGCTAAATAATTAGCTTTTTTCTTTTTTAGGTAGCATTTTAATAACAGAAATATTATGAAAATCTATTTGCTTAACAATTTCATTTAACTGTTTCAAAGAAAGTTTTCTAATAATATCAATTCTATTA
The DNA here is from genome assembly GCA_934162665.1 of uncultured Bacilli bacterium. GTDB lineage: Bacteria > Bacillota_I > Bacilli_A > RF39 > UBA660 > RUG14670. The sequence goes on along the minus strand of CAKPJN010000001.1, from coordinate 159,989 downwards.
TTAACTACCCTCTTATACCTAACTATATCATCATAAATATTTCTAGCTGTTGAATCTACATAATCGATCATCTTTACCTCGTTAGCAATCCAAACTTTTTTCATTCTAGAAAAATCTTCTTCATTAATAGACAAATCAAATAATTGTTTTTTTATCTCATCAATTAATAAATCCGGACAAGTTGTAGAAGCATAAATATAAAACGTTTTAAAATTTTCTACGCTTTCCCAATCCATTGAAAATGAGTTAATCATCTTTTGAGATCGAACTTTTTCTCTAAATAAAGATGAAATTCCAAAAGTAATACCCATAATCATTTCTAAATATAAATCTAAAATCAAATCGTCTTTTTCTACTAAATCATCGCAACATATTTTTAATCCAATGCCTATCTTAGGAATATTAATATCTTGATAAACTTCCCCATATTTTTTTAATACATTTTTCTTTTCTTTATATTTCTTTACTATAGGTAACCCTTTATCTTCTCTATTTGAAAGTCCTTCTCTAATAATTTTAATAGTTTTTTCCTTATCAAATTTACCAACTACTAAAATAAACATATTACTAGGCTGATAAAAATTATCATAACATAAGTACAAATCCTCTTTTGTAATCTTATTTATTTCTTTAACAGTACCACCGATATCAACTCTCCTCGGTAACACATGATAAATATATTTTTTTAATTCACTATCTAACTTCCACTCTGGTATATCATCATACATTTTTATTTCTTCTGCTATAATACCCTTTTCTTTAGAAACATTATCATCCGTATAATAAGGACTATTTACAAATTTCATTAAATATTTAAGGTTATCTTCAAAATTCTTAGTTCCATAACAAATATATTGTGTATTATTAAAAGATGTAGAAGCATTAGAACCAGTACCACTCTTTGAAAAGTAATCAAAAGGATCAACTCCATCTTCTTGAGCAAACATTTTATGTTCCAAAAAATGAGCAATTCCATCTGGAACCGTTACTTTCTTTTTAGAATTATGAGGTATAAACTTAGTAATTTCAGAACCAAATCTTGTTGCATAACTAATAAAATAATTCTTCTTATCATCATATGGTACTAAAACAACTTCTAAACCATTTTTTAATGTCTCAGTATAACAACTAATATCTAATCCCTTTAAGTTAATATTTTTCATCATTATCACCCTCTAGAAGAAAAATAGTATCAATCTTCATCTTTTTAGCTACTCCAATTATTTCTTCTTTTGTAACGTTATTCATTTTTATACGTTTTTCTGAAATTGTATCAGTACCAATTATATCCTTTAAAAAATAATTATCGATAATTCTAAACTGACTATCATCAACTTCATCAAGCGCTGTATTATAATACTCCTTAGCTGTCTTAATATCCTGATCTGAAAAATTTCCTTTTTTCATTTCCATAACGCATTGATCAATTACCTCGATAGCTTTTTTAAAATTTTTCTTATCAATACCAGCTCTAATAATAATTAAATTATCTAATTTATTAGGAACAGAGCTAATTGTATAACATAACGAATTTTCTTCTCTAACTCTTTTAAATAACTTAGAGTCACTACATCCACCTAAAATAATATTAAATAAAGTCAAAGGATAATTTCTCTCATAATCAGAAAGGCCACATAACTTACACCCAATAGAAATTTTAGATTGCGAATTAGATACTACCTCTTTAACTATATTTCTTCTAATTCTAGGTTTCTTTTCTGAAAGTATATATGGAATTTTATTTTTCTTATAAGTCGTAAAATCAAAATTAGATTGAATTAATTTAGTAATCTCATTAAAAGAAATATCTCCAATAACAAAAATATCTACCAAATCATTTTTAATCATTTTTTGATAATACTTAAATAAATCTTCCTCATTAATCTTTTCTAAATCCTCTAAATAACCCATCATTCTATAACTAGAAGGTAAATCATCTAATGATTCAAACATTCTAATAAGACTATATAAACTACTATCTTCTTTAAGAGAGTTTAGTGAATTCCTAGTAAAAGATTTTACAATATCCAACTTTTCTTTATTAAATTTATTATTTTCAACATCAGGATTAAAAATAATATCAGAAAAAAATTGGATAGCTTTTTTTAAATTTCCAATCTCAGTATATTTATCATGTAACGATGATAAATAGAAATCTGTAGTAATATAATTTCCTAGTCTAGAGTTAGTTGTTTGTATATCTACTGCATATAAATCTTGAGCCTTAATTGTCAAACTTCTTTTAGAAGGATAATCCTTTGTAGATTGAGTAAATATTTCACATAAAACATTTCTGGTAGTAATTTCATCTTTAACTATAGGACTTCTAAAAGAAACTCTAACTGTAACTGTTTTAAATTTATTAGTTTTAATCAAATGTAATTTATACGACCCAAAATCTTTTACTAAATATTCCATAATTCACCTCGTATTTCTTATTATATGTATATTTTGTTGTTTTATTATAATACTGATTCTAATGCTAATTTAATCATATCATTTAATGAAGTTTCTCTATCACTACTTGAAATAGATCTTTTATCAAAATGAGAATCAACTACAGTAAGTAGACAACTTGCTTCCCTATTTAATTTTTTTGCAAGATAAAATAGTGCAAATGATTCCATTTCACATCCTAAAAATTTTCTAGATTCAGGATAATTTTTAATATATTTTGAAAAATCTACATAAACATCAAATACATCACTAGTAATAATTTCTCCTCGAGTAAGTGAAATATTCATTTTTTTAGACATTTCATAAATTTTATCATTTAAATTAGTAGTTGCCATATATTCATTTTCTAAATCTCCATCAAATAATCTAGGAAATGAACTAAGACTATAAGAACTATCTGCAAGAATAACATCTAATAATTTTATATCCGGACAATTAGACCCACAAGTGCCAATACGAATAATCTTCTCTACATCATAAAATTTAAATAATTCATAAGCATATATACCAATACTTGGACATCCCATACCAGATGCAAAAACTGTTATTTTTTTATTTTTATACATACCTGTATAAGCAAGCATCCCACGTACTTTATTAACACAACTTACATCAGTTAAAAAGTTATCTGCTATATATTTAGCTCGCATAGGATCTCCTGGCATTAAAACTGTTTTAGCAATATCTTCTTTACTACTTTCTATATGTGGCGTAGCCATAATCATACCTTCTTTCATTATAATTATAACAAAGAGAAACTAAAAGAACAAGGACCTTAAAATTAAAAACTAGATAGTTTTCAAATACTACCTAGTCTAATTAATATATAACTTAAATCTATTCTTCACTATTTTCATTATGGTCAAGTTGTACTAAAACCTCACGAGGCTTAGAACCATTAGGTGGCCCAATTATTCCTCTTTCTTCAAGTAAATCAACTATTCTTGCCGCTCTATTATAACCAAGCTTAAATCTTCTTTGTAATAAAGAGGCACTAGCTTTTTGTGTTTCAACAACAAATTCTACTATTTCATTATATAAAGGATCTTCATAATCTTCTTTTTGTTTCATATCTTCAATTTGACTAGCACTTTTTTCACTAGTATCGACAACTTCTAAATTCATCATTTCAGAATCATACTCAGCTTTTTGTTGTTCAACTGTATAATCGATAAGTCTTTTTATTTCATCATCAGAAATATAAGCACCTTGAACACGTTGTCCAGTAGCTTCTCCCATTGGTAAAAATAACATATCACCTTTACCAAGCAACTTTTCAGCACCTGTCATATCTAAGATTGTACGCGAATCTATACTAGAAGAAACAGCAAATGAAATACGAGATGGAATATTAGCTTTAACAACACCAGTAATTACATCTGTAGAAGGTCTTTGTGTTGCAATAATCAAATGAATTCCTGCAGCACGTGCCATTTGGGTAATACGCATAATAGATGCTTCAACATCTTTACTTGCAACTAACATCAAATCAGCAAGTTCATCAACAATAACAACTATATAAGGCATTCTTCTAATCTTAGCATCATCTGATAATCCTTCATTTTTCTTATCTACATAAGCATTATATGTAGCAATATTTTTTGTCTTTGATTCCTCAAAAACATCATAACGTCGCTCCATTTCCCTAACTATCTTAGCAAGTGCAACACTAGCCTTCTTAGGATCAGTAACAACTGGGCATAATAAATGTGGAATTCCATTATAAACAGATAATTCAACCTTTTTAGGATCAACCATTACAAGTTTAACTTCATCTGGAGTAGCACGCATTAAAATAGAACAAATTATTCCATTAATACAAACTGATTTACCACTTCCGGTAGCTCCAGCAACAAGTAAGTGTGGTGTCTTATCAATCTCACACCAAATTACATTACCCATAATATTTTTTCCAAGCGGTACAAGTAATTTTGAACCACTTTTAGCTTCAGGTATCTTCTCCATTACTTCTCTGAAAGAAACAGGTGCAGTCTCATCATTAGGAATCTCAATTCCAACTGTACTCTTTCCAGGAATAGGAGCTTCAATTCTAACATCTTTTTTAGCAAGAGCTAAAGATATTTCTCTATTTAAACTTAAAATCTTACTAACTTTAGTACCACTTTTTATCTCTAATTCATATTGTGTTACAGTAGGTCCAACATGAACTTCAACTACTTTACCCATTATTCCAAAATCTTTTAGTACTTGTTCAACAATAACAATATTATGTTCAATTATACCTTGATCAGTACCCTTAGATTTCTTTTTAGCTCTATCAAGTAAATTAATACTTGGTAATACATAATGATAGTTAATCGGTCTATTTTGAGTTTCTTGTTTTACCTCCGTAACTGTTGTATCACTATTAACTTCTTCTTTTACATCAGATACCCTTGTTAATTCATCAATACTAGAAATTTTAATATGTTTATCTGGATCTTTTATCTCACCACTAACTTCTTCATTTCCATCACTAATGATAACATGAGATTTATTTGAATCCTCATTCTCACCTTTTCTATCTTTTCTTTCCTTACTTTTCTCTCTACCTTTTAAATAACCATCATGAATAAAATCAATAATAGAAAAGCCTGTAAATAAAGAAACACCAGCTATCATAAGTACCCAAGATACAATCTGCATCCCAGTATATGAAAATAATTTATCAAAGATAATCGCAAAACAACCACCAATTATTCCCCCACCAACAGAAAATAGACTACCTAGATTACCATTTTCCATAATACCATGAAAACCTAAAACTAATTGATTAATAGTTTCTTTAAAAATGACCATCATATTTCCATCATTTTCTAAAACAAACTCACGATGCATAATAATTAAGCCACCAAGTGTGAAAATATATAGTCCAATTAATTTAGTTGAGAAAAAATCCGGCCACTTTCTCTTGACTAATAAGTATGACCCTATAATAAATAATACAAGTAAAAATACTATATAAAGAGACCCTACTAAAAAAAGGCCAAAAGACGCTATCATCCTTCCAACAGGTCCATATTTACCAATACCTAAAATAGAACATAAAACTAAAATTATTCCATATAATTCAATTCCATGTTCAAAACCCTTATCTACAGTTTTTTTCTTCTTTTTCTTTGCCATAATTATTACTCCTAACTATAATAATTATATCACTATAAAAACCAGTTTGCAAAACAAAAGAGCGTAAACTACGCTCTTGATACATATTTACCATCACTGGTTGACACAATAATAACTTCACCTTCATCAACAAATAAAGGAACTCTAACCATTAATCCTGTTTCACATTCTGCATCTTTTAAAGCATTATTAGTAGTATTACCTTTAACTGCAGGTTCAGTATGAACTACTTTTAATTCTATTTTATCAGGTAAATCTAATCCTAAAACTTCACCTTCATAAGAAGTAATATAAACTTCTAGGTTCTCCTTCAAAAATTTAGAAGCTTCCCCTACAGAATCCTTATTTAACTCTAATTGCTCATAACTATTCATATTCATAAAATAATAAGTATCACCCATATTATATAAATATTGCATTAATTGCTTTTCAATTCTAGCAGTCGCAACTTTAACTCCAGCATTAAATGTCTTTTCAAAAATTGCACCCGTTCTTAAATTTTTAAGCTTAGCTTTTACAATAGCTGCTCCTTTACCAGGTTTAACATGTTGAGTTTCCATTACAACATATATTGCACCTTCAACTTCAATTGTAATTCCATTTTTTAAATCATTAGTACTAATCATTTATCTCACTCCCTATAAAATTAAAAAATAAGTATTTCGCTTATTTCTTTTCATTATGTGTTGTATGTCTTCTACATTTAGGACAATACTTTTTTAATTCTAGACGACCAGTTGTATTTTTAACATTTTTTTCTTCTCTATAATTTTCTTCCTTACATTCGCTACAAACTAGAGTTTTATTTTGTCTATTTCCTACTTTTGCCATAACTATCCCTCCTTACGCCTATAGGTATTATACCAAATTTTTCTATAAATGCAAAAGTTTTTTTATATTTTTACTTAAATAAGTACGATTTATATACTATTTATCTATTTAAAGTCTTAACATTATCAAAATCAGAGTGATCAAACCCTAAAAACCAATCACTTAAATAAGAAATAATCTCGGGTTCTCTTAGTTTAGAAATCGCTTCATTTCTTATAATACGTATATTTTCACGACTACAATTACAAATTTTAGCGACCTTTTTATAGGATAAAATAGAATCATTAGAAAACCCAAATAAAAGTTTAATAATCATTAACTCTTTTTCAGATAAAGCACTTTCTAATATTTTGCTAAATTCTTCTTGAAAAATAGAATAAAAAACTGAATCATCAATATCTGGAGTTACCTCATTTTGATATTTATCTAAGTCATCTGGAAGATAAGTTAATATTCTATTTCTAATTTTATTAACATTTCTTAAAGTTATACTCTTATTTTCAATCATACAATTAATAATATCATCTAAAAGATATAAATTATCTCTCAAAAACTCCTTATGACTTTCTTCTACTTCAACCCTTGCCTTTGTAAAATCACTATAAAGCTTTCCTCGCTTAAAGCCATGAATATAAGGAATTCCACTTAAAATATATCCTCTAATATACTTATCTGCAAAAGTAGAAAAATTACCTACAATTTCAGGATCATATCTATCAACAGCTATAATAAGTCCTTCATAACCATAACTATTAAGTTCTAAAACATCCATATTAAGTTTCTTAGCATACTCAATAGAAATAGATAAAACAAGCTTCATATTAGACTCTATTAATTTACTCCTAATATCTTTATTATGAGTTGTTTTATATTCTTGAAACATTAATCTCTGAGTATAAGAATCTAATTTATCAGGAAATTTTAAACTACCAGAAAATTTAGCGAATATACAATTATCAAAATCACCATCTAAAAAATAAGGTTTACCATATCTAGAAATAACCATAATATTATCTTCAGCTAAATAATTTAAAATAAATTCTATCTGTTCAAAAGAATAATTCAAATCAAGAATATCTTTAAAATCTATAAAATAAATTTTTTCTTCATCTAAAGTTTTTTTATTAATAATTATTTTACACTTTATATAATTTGGAATAAATTCATTCTTTAAAAATATACTAAGTTTATTTATATCATCATCAGGAATATCATAAAACATATTAATCTCCAACCTATTTAATTTTACTTAATAATTTAGCTTTATATTTTGAAACATCTGCTTGATTTTTAAAAACACCTAAATATTCATTACAACCAATTAGATATACCGAAGAATTAAAAGTAAATCTTTCAACTAATTTCTTAGTCAATTGAATTCTTCTTTGGCCATCTACATTTTGACTACCTAAAATTGACAAAAGTAATAATTGATATTTTGCCTCGACTAAATCAAAATTTTCTGTCTCAAAATTATCAAGCATATATTTATACTTATCTATCGTTTTCAAAATAATATCTTTTTTATATATTTTTAAAAAACTATTATCATCTGAACCAACAATTAATAAAGAATCATCCTTTTCTGCACCAGTCCATGCAGGTAAGGTAATTCTATTTTTATCACTTAAAACATTTTCAGTGCGTCCAAATATTGGTCTTTCTCCAAACATAAACTTCAACCCCCTAAACGTTTCATATTATATCATAATAATCAAGCTATTTCAACTTTATTCAATAATTATGGATACATTTCAAAATATTTATTTGTAATTGCTTTAGTAATATGAAGTGTAACTAAACTTGCATAATCTGTTGCTGAATTAGGATGAGATGAATCAGGTGAAGTAACAATAATAGAAATTCTAGGATTAGTAGATGGCGCATAACCAATAAATGAACTTGTAATAGTTTCTGTATCAATGACACCATCATTATTAGTATCTAAGAAACTTTGTGAAGTACCAGTTTTACCAGCCGAATCATATTTTTGATCAATATATCCTACTCCATATCCACCAGCAGAATGCATAACTGCATAAAATCCTTCTTTTACCCTAGCCATATATTCAGGTTTAGTATCAATTGTATTAAGAACTTTCTTTTGAACCGATAAGATTGTTTTACCTAATGATGAATCATCAGTAGCCTCATGAACTTCTTTTAATAAATGTGGCTGTAATCTAGAACCTCCGTTAGCAATAGTTGAAATATATTGAGATAATTGAATCGGTGTATAAGTCTCATATTGACCCATTACATAATCTAACAAATTACCAGCAGATACATCTTTAGAAGAATATCCAGTACTTTCTACCGGTAAATCAATACCTGTTTTAACTCCAAGTCCAAATGAATGATACATATTACGATAAGTATCAAAAGCCTTTTGATTAAAATTAAGTTTCATACCATAACCATACTCCTGACCATTTACACGAATAGCTGTTTTAAATTGATATACATTACTACTTTTCGCAAGAGCTGTTATATCATCTATTCTACCTAATGTATGAGATGAACATTTTTGAGGAGCCCCAGCTACTTTTATACATTCATCAATCATATACTCCCCAATTTTAATTACGCCTGTATTATAACCAACTAACATAGATGCCCCCTTAACAACAGAACCAGGAGTAATAGGTGAAGTTAAAAGACTAGTAGTAAAATCAACTATTTGCCCATTCACAACTCTTTTAGATACCATAGCGAGTATCTCACCAGTATTAGGATCTTGTATAATCACACTAGAATGATCATAATAATCAGTATTAGCCTCACTCTTAGTCTTTAAAACTTCCTCTGATAATATTCTTTCTACTTCTTGCTGTAACTTAATATCAATGGATAAAACTATATCATTACCTCTCATACCATCTTTTAAAAGACTAAGTTCATGTGAATTAACAACTTTATATAAAGCTTTTTCTCCTTTTAAATAAGACTCATATTGCTTTTCTATATAGCTAAGTCCAACTCTATCACTTAAAGCATAACCCTTACTTAAATAATAACTCTTTAAATCAGCTGGTATTCCCTGATCAGCTGATGAAACAGTACCTAAAATACTCTTAAACGTATCCCCATATGGATATACTCTTTCCCAATCAAGTTTAGTATTAAATCCATCTAATTCTTCATTATGCTCAGCTATATATGCATATTCACTATCACTAACATCAGTTTTAATAATTTTCTCATCATATGTATAACCTTTATTCATTAAATAATATAAATAAGCAGCTTTTAAATCATTATCATTAAACTTAGAAAGTTCTAAATCTGTAATTCTTTTAATTTTTAACTCCATCAAATCATTATTAGTAAGTTTTTTCATTTGTACTTTTTTTCTTTCATTATCACTAATCTTTTTATTACAAATATCAGGATACTTAGCTAAGAAAAACTCCCTTTTAGCTCTATCAGTAATTTTAGAATAATCAAGTTCTATATGTGAAGAAACTAAATAAGCAAGATCAATCATCTCTTTAGTAGTAATACCCTTTCTTTTCTTATAAGTAATAGTTTTAACTGATTTATTATCAACTAAAATATTATAATTTCTATCATAAATTCTTCCTCTAGGAGAACTTCCGCCTTCTACTGTATCATAAGATAATTCTAAAAGTTTTTTACTATATTTATTATTATCATAAACCATAACTTGATATAACTTAAAGCAAACAACTACAAAAAAAGCTATAATTACTACTAAAAAAACTAAAAATCGTCTATAAATAACCTTATCAATATCAATTATAGTTTTTTTACTTTTATTTATATTTTTACCTCTCTTTATTCTTTTCTTCATAGTTAAATTCCTTTCACTAATAGTTTATCACATATTTCAAAACTTATTTCATATATTTTTCTAAGAGGTGATTTTATTTATAAAGAACTTATTAAAAAGTATATTCCAAAACTTACTATAGATGACATCAAAAGATATGCTCAAAAAAATAATATTAATATAACTAATAGTGAAACAGTTATTATCTATAATTTTATTAAGGAAAATTATATTGACGTATTAAATGGTCATGATGAAAAACTATTTGGCCTAAAAAATGTATTGCGAGAAGATTTATACAACACAATAATTAAACTTTATATGGAAAACAAGACTAAGTATTTATCTTAATCTTGTTTTTTTATCTTATCAATTAAATTTTTATCAAATTTTTTATTTTTAATCATTTCTATTTCATATTTATATGGAGCATATAAATCAACATAAGGTGTTTCTAGTATTTTTGGAACATCTTCTAATCTCTTATTATAAATAATACTTATTAAGGTATCATAACCAATATGACCAAAACCTATATTTTCATGTCTATCTTTATGTGTACCTTTTTCATTTTTACTATCATTAACATGAACACATTTAATATAACTTATTCCTATAATTTTATCAAAAAAGTCTAAAAATTTATCAAAATCAGAAATATCATACCCAGCATCACTCAAATGACATGTATCAAGACATACACCTATATGTTCTTTATCTTCTACTAAATCAATAATTTCTTTTATTTCTTCTAACTTAGAACCTACTTCACTACCCTTACCAGCCATTGTTTCAAGTAAAACAGTAATTGAAGTACCGTTCATAAATATCTTATTAAGTGCACGAGCAATATTTTCAATTCCATTTTCTATACCAAGTCCCACATGACTACCCGGATGTAAAACTAAATATTTAACCCCAAGACTTTCACATCTTCTAATTTCTTCTTCCAAAAAATTAATCGCAAACATATATTTATCATGATCTATATCATTAGCTAAATTTACAATATATGGTGCATGAACAATAACTTTAGAATAATCAATTTCTTTTTCTTTCATGATACTTAACGCTTCCAAAGTAAGTCCATCCTCAATTGGATATCTTTTAGTATTTTGAGGAGCTCCTGTATAAAACATAAAAGTATTAGCTCCATAAGACAAAGCTTCTTTTAAACTTCCAACTAGTTGTGTATCTTTCTTAAAACCAACATGGCTTCCAATAATTAACATATATACCTCCAAAATAAAACTTAGTTTTCAAACTAAGTTCATTATATCATAAATAATCAAAATTTTATTTAAGTTTTGAAACAAGATAACACTCTGTAGAAGATGAACATGGATTTGCAGCAGCAGTCGAATTAGCTTTTTTTACTACCGAACGACTAATACTATTTTCTTCTACAACTTTATTTATACCATTCTTAGATGCATCTGTACCTGTAAAATAATAAGTATATTTTGGAGTATCTGCTGTACCAGTATTCTCAACAATTATCCAAGCAATTTTACCATCAAAAGTTTTTCCCCATGGAGATTTTTCAGTATTATTTTCCAATTCAATTAAATTAGCTGGAATAACCAATTTCTTACCACTCGGAGCAAGATCTGTTAAACCACAATCAACCGATTTAGAAGAATTTGTGGGATCTACGCATTCGTATCCATCACTAAGTAATGTATAACGAACAGCCCCAATATATTTTTTTGCAGTATCAGCAAATACATCTCTTTTAGCATTTTCTATATATCTAGTCATCGCCGGAATCGCTACCATCATTAATACACCCATAATAACAATAACAGCAAGTAATTCAATCAAAGTAAATCCACTTTTATTTTTTATTCTTTTATACATTTTAACAATCTCCTCTACTATATACTAAAAATATAATATCATATTTTATTCATTTTAGCAATTACTAACTTTTAAATAATTCTATTAAAAATTCTTTATTTTACTAAAAACATCATCTTTATATAAATCATCTGAATCAACAGCCTCTATCCCTCGTGTCCTACTCTCATATTTTTCTTTAATAGTAACCATATATTTATATTCATTATTACTTATAGTAATTTTAACACACGAATTATTTTCATCATAGCTTCCTCCATTAGGAGCAGTTTCAAATTCATCTGTTTCTAAATCTTTAATACATACTATCTGAGGAACTGTTTTGTTAGTTCCACTTCTAAACTGATATTCAACAAGCGAAACTAATTTTTTAGCATCCTCAATATATGTTTTATCTTTATTTCTCTTAACTACACCTAAAATATTTGGAACCGCAACCACCGCAATAACACCAAGTATTGTAATAGTAGCAAGTATCTCAACTAAAGTAAATCCTGATTCCTTCTTCATTATCTCACCCATCTTATATATTATATTATATCAAAATATAAAAAATAAAAAAGCCTATTTCAAATTTTTTATAAAAATTTTATAGACTTTATAATTTTAGATATATAGTTATAACAAAATACTTATTTAAGTATCCTTTTCATATTTTCTATTTCTTTCATAGTAGTAGAAGTTTTTAATTCATCATTAAACAAATAATCATATCTATATAATGCAAAACCATTATAATTTTTTAAATTTCTAGATAAAAGTATTTCCCTCATAATAATATCATTGTTATCAACCCACTCAGTAGAACCATCTCTTGCATATTTATCAACTTCACCAACTTTATAAAATGCAAGAGCAGGAATTAACTCTATAGAATTATTTGTTATAAGATTATCCCATTCTTTTAATACCTTATGAAATGCTTGAGCTTCATTAAAGAAACCATAATATATTTGTGGCATTAGATAATCAACATATAAATCACTACCACCCCACTTTTTTACATCAGCATAAATTCCATCATAATTATTTTCTATATTACCACTTGGCGATATTCCAAAAGGTTTATTTTTATTTTCACAACTCTTATGAACATTTTCAATCATTTTATTTATAATCATAAGCCTAAATTCATCAAAAGATACTAAAGGATTATCTTTCTTATACTCTAAATAATCACTTGCACCAACTAATTTATCAGGATAAAAATAATCATCAAAACAAATCCCATCCACATCATAATTATCTAATATCTCATCAATCCCAGACACTATTAACTTATTAACTTCTTTTTTTGCAGGATTATAATAAATACCATTATTGATATATAAAGTATCTGTATTAATATATTTATATGCCGGATTATCTTTACTAATAGTAGAAACATCCGTGCTTGTTCTTACTCTATAAGGATTTAACCAAGCATGAAGCTTAATATTATTAGAATGACTAACATTTATAAAATATTCTAAAACATCATATCCAGGCGATTCTCCCTCGTATTCTGCTACACAACTACTCCATGGAAATATATTTGATTTATATATAGCATCACTAAAACTTCTAACTTGTAAAATAATCGTATTAAATCCTAAATCCTTGATATTTTTAACCATCTGAGAAATATTTTTCTTACTTTCTTCAACATCTTTGTTTTTAACATACTTAGAAAGTTCAATATAACTAATAAATACTACTCTTTTTTCATAATCTTCTTTTTTTTTATTAACTACTTCTTTTTCATTATCAGTAAAAATAAATAAACACACTACTAAAAAAATCAAAACTAAAACAAATGACTTTCGCATATCATCACCAAATTAAATATATAACTCATCATATAAATAATTTGTCGTTTATTTTACATTTTCTCTTTTTATTAAAAATAATTCTTTATTCTTATAAAATCCATAAAAAATATCTTTCAAATCAAAATTCTTATCTTCTAATTCTTGTTCTAACCATTCTTTGCTTTTTCTAATTTGTAACAAAGTATCTTCTTGTATTTTACCATCTAAAATTATTGGTAATGGATATAATCTATGTTTATCTTCATCTTTTTTAAATACTGAAAGACGTCCACTAGTCTCTAAAATTGCATAATCAACTTCTTCTATAGATTTAATAGATTGTGCCCTAAGTTGTGTTAATAAGTCATCTAAATTATATCTTTGTTTTAACATTTCCTTAAAATTAACTTTACCCCTATTAATAATAACTGAAGGTTCTCCATCAATAACACTTCTAGTTTTAGCGCTCTTTAAAGATATTTTAGCGACCGCAATCTGAATTATTACTAAAACAAACATTGGAATAATCGATAAAAATATACTCTCTTTATAATTATCTATAGATATAGCAGCAAGTTCTGCAATAAATATTGAAACAATTAAGTCCATAATAGATAATTCTCCAATTTCTCTTTTTCCCATAAATCTATATACTGCAGTAATTAAAACATAAAAGAACAACGTTCTACCAAGCACTATAAAATATTTCATATTATCACCTATATTTATTTTGATAAAATGTATAAATTTTTATACAAAAACATATTTTTTATTAGAGGTGTCATATGAAATATCTAGAAAAGTATGGAAAAAGAGCACTATGGACAATCATTTCCATTATTATAAGTATTAGTATTCTAACAGCTTTATACTATTTTAATATAATAGGTCAAAACGTATATAACTATTTAAAAGTAATAGTTGTCCTACTAAATATATTCATTCAAAGCTACATTCTAGGAAAACAAGCAGAAAAGCATGGTTATCTTGAAGGTATTAAATTTGCCGGTATCATGATTTCAATATTCTTAATTTTATCTTTACTAACTAAAAGTAGATTAAGACCTAGAATTATATTATATTATTTTATCATTTCCATGTCTTCTATACTAGGAGGTATAATGGGAATCAGCAAAAAAGACAAGAAAAAATAATTTCTTGTCTTTATAGTTCTTCCTTAAGCATCGCTATTTCACGTTTTAATAAAAATTTCTTTAATCTATAATTCTTAGGCAATATAGCAAGTAAAATTTCTCTAGACTTCAACTCTCTTGAAAAATATTCAATAAAGTTACTAGGTTTATTCTTTAATAAACAAGGTCCAAAAAAATACTCTTTTCTACTATATCTAACTCTGCCTCGCCTAAATTTAATAACCTGATAGATAATTTTACCATCTTTTACTAACTTTTCTGAATCTATATAAAAACCTATCTTTACTAAAAACCTTTTTACATCTTCTTGATAATTATTAGGACTAAGAATAATAGTCTTAACTTTTTTTAGTATTTTTAAATCATTCTTAAAAATACCAATCATTCCTCTTCCACCCATACCTGATATAATTATAGTATCAATATCATCAGTATAAGTAGAAAGTCCATTACCAAGTCTTAATTCTATTTTTTTCTCCAGATGTTCATCAGTAATATTTTTTAATGCCTGATCTAAAGGCCCTTTATTAATATCAGAAGCAATACATTTGATATTTACATCTTTTTTGACTAAATAAATATCTAAAAAAGCATGGTCACATCCTACATCTAAACAAGTAGAATTATTATCTACCAAATCACCAATTTCCTTTAAACGTTTACTAATTTTCATTAATCAGTTAAAAAATCCTTTAATTTTCTAGAACGTGATGGATGTCTTAACTTACGAAGTGCTTTTGCTTCTATTTGACGAATTCTTTCACGAGTAACCCCAAAAATTTGTCCAACTTCTTCTAGTGTTCTACATTGTCCATCATCAAGTCCAAATCTAAGTCTTAATACTTTTTCTTCTCTATCTGTTAATGTACTAAGTACTCCAGCTAATTCTTCTTTTAACATTTCTATAGTTGCATATTCTTCAGGTCCCATAGTTCTTTCATCTTTAATAAAGTCTCCTAAATGAGAATCATCTTCCTCACCAATTGGTGTTTCTAAAGAAACTGGATCTTGGCTAATCTTATATACTTCACGAACCTTGTCAATAGTAATTCCTAATTTTTTAGCAATTTCTTCATCAGTAGGCTCACGATTTAACTCTTGTGTAAGTTGTCTTTGTACACGAGCAAGCTTATTAATAGTTTCAACCATATGTACTGGTACACGAATAGTTCTTGCTTGATCAGCAATAGCACGAGTTATAGCTTGTCTAATCCACCATGTTGCATAAGTAGAAAATTTATATCCTTTAGTTGGATCAAATTTATCAACTGCCTTCATTAAACCAATATTTCCCTCTTGAATTAAATCTAAGAAAAGCATTCCACGTCCAACATATCTTTTGGCTATACTAACTACTAATCTTAAGTTAGATTCAGCAAGCATTCTCTTTGCTTCTTCATCGCCTTCTTCTGCTCTTTTAGCATATTCAAATTCTTCATCAGAGGTAAGTAAGTTAATACGTCCAATTTCTTTTAAATACATTCTAACAGGATCATTAATCTTAACATCCTTAGATAAAGTTAAATCTTCAACTTGTACTTGATCAGTAATTTCAGATCCATCAGCATCATCATCACTACCATCTTCTGTAACAATATCTATTTCAGCTTCCATTAGTGTATTATATAAATCATCAAGTGAATCACTATCAACTTCTAATCCCTTTAATTCATCAGCTAATTGTTCATAAGTAATGAATCCTTGTTTTTTTCCTAACGCTAGTAACTTATTTTTTCTTTCATCTAATGTCTTAATTTCTCCAACCATGTCTATTCTCCTATTCTTAACTTTCTAATCTTTTCAACAATCTTAGCTTGTTCTAATGGATCTACTTCTTTTTTCATCAAATTTGTTAATCTCTTTATTTCTTGTTTAAGACAATATTCTTTAACTACTCTAAAGTATAAAAACAAATCTTCTTTCGTAACAGTAGCTGAATAATCACAAGATAAAATTTCATTAAGTAAAGATAAAATTTCTTCTTTATCCTGTACATAAGTATAAAAATCAGGAATATTTATATTACCATATTTATGATAATAATAAATTACTTCACTTGCTAATATACGAGCATTCTCACTAGGAAACAATAATTTTTCATTTTCCACTTGGCAAATAACCCAGTCGTTATTAAGCATAAAATAAAGAATTTCTTCGATTGCTTTTTGATACTTATTTTTTCTTTGATGAGATATCTTTGGTATAATCATCTGTTGTTGTGGTACAGACTTCTTTAAGTCTTTTAACCGTATTTCCAGTGTATTATACCCTATATCAAACTCTTTTGCAAGTTTTTTTAATATAATTTCTACTCTAATATCATCATCTATCTTACTAGTCTCTACTAAAACATCATTAATATATTTAGCTTTTTCTTTATCACTACGAAAATCAACATTATCTTTTAATTTATTAATTTTATAATCACTAAAGTTAATCGCTGACTCAATTAGTCCTACAAACCTCTCTTTTCCATTTTTTATTATAAAAGTATCTGGATCATCTGGATTAGGTAATATAACAACTTTTACTTCTACTCCATGATCCATTAATAATTGTCCATTTTTTAATGTAGCGCTTACCCCAGGATCATCACCATCTAAACAAAGTATAACATTTGTAGATAACCTTTTAATTAATTGAATTTGCTCATTTGTTAAAGCTGTACCCATCAAAGCTACTGTATTTGTAACTCCAATTGTATGAGCACGTATAACATCCATAAAGCCTTCCATAACAATAACACTTTTCTTTACTCGACACTCACTAACAGCTTTATGATAATTATATAACATTTGACCCTTTTTAAAGATCTCAGTTTCTTTTGTATTTAAATATTTATTTTGATCAACATCTTTATATATTCTTCCACTAAATCCAACTGCCTTACCACTAACATCATATAAAGGAAACATAACTCTATCAATATAAATATCATGATCCATTGAAGAAAGACCTATATCATTTAATACTTTTAAATCATATTCTTTTTTTTGTAATAACTTAGTTAAATCATCTCTTTTTTCAAGTGCAAAACCAATTTCAAATTCTTTTATAACAGAATCATTTATACCACGTTTTGCTAAATAATTACGAGCTTCTCTCCCTGCTGTTGCTAACAAATTATTTTGAAAGTACTTAACACTAAAAGAATAAGCATCATATAATTTATCTAACTTAGTATTTTTCTTTTTTAAATGTATATGACTAACATCTACCGAAACTCTATCTCCTAAATAAGCTAAAGCTTCTCTAAACTCCATATGTTCATAATTCATTAAAAAAGTAAAAACATTTCCTGTCGCATGACAAGAAAAACAAGTATATATTTGTTTCTCACGAGAAACACACATCGAAGGATTAGAATCATCATGAAAAGGACAAACTCCAAAGAAATTTTTACCTCTAGAAACAAGTGGTATTCTTTCTCCTATGATATCAACAATATCAGTCTTAGTTCTAATTTCATTAGCTAAATCTTGATTCACAATACCACTTCCATTCAAACAATAATATTATAACACTTTTTTATAAACTTTAGAAGAAGCTAATTCTTGACATTTAAAATTAAAAAACTCTAAAAACTCCTCCTTATTATTGCATGCATCTTTAAAATTATCAAATATATATGTACCATATAATCTATAATGAACTCTATTAATACCATTCGCAATAAAATAAGAATTTAACAAATAATTATTATTAACAAATTTAGATAATTTATATATATATCAATATAATTATTTTCACCTATAATATCTAATAATTTATTATGAAATTTAAGAAACAAGGAATCAACATTTAATTGTCGTTTAATATTTCTTAATAAATAACGTGAAAATATCAAATCAACTCTACTCTTTTATAACCCTAAAAACTCTAAATATTTTAAGAAAAGCTCATTAATACCATTATCAATTAAAACATTCCTCTCATATTGAGAATTAATATCATAATCTTCTTTAATTTCTGAAATACTAGTTTTAACATACTCAGTAACATCTTCTTTTTTATTAATAGAATCAGAAACCTCTATTAATAAAAAATCTTTATCCAACATATTAATATAACTCCTTTTTAAATATTTATTCTAAAGTTTATAAAATAATTTGTCAATAAAAATGCACTATTACATTTGATATAGTGCAATAATAATTATTATAAACTATTAAATAAGTGATTTTCTTAAGAAAGTCTCAACATCTTTATTTATATATACATCAATCTTACATTTACTAACCATCTTAATAAACCCAAGTCCTTTAATAACTAAATCCTCATTATATTTAACATCATATGTATTTTTACTTAAATCATTAAGTATAGACTTAGTATTTAAAAGTCTCTTTATCTTTAAATCATTAGACATATATACAGTAAAACTATTTCTTTCACCCTCAACATAATCAACTCTTAAAAAATCTTCTACAATAATACTTTGTCCTTTTTTTATCTGATAAGTCTTAGGCTTAATCTCTTTTTTAGGACTTATTTTTTTTGCCATTTTTCCCCCTACATAATTTGTAATAGCTCCCGAATCAACAAGCCCTGGAGTATCAATTAATGTTAAATGATCATTAATTTCAATAGAAACAGTATTTAAAGTAGTAGATGGTAAAGGTGACATTGTTAATTCTTGAGTATTATCTGAATAATTTTTAATTAGTTTATTAATCAATGTAGATTTTCCTGCATTAGTATGTCCTACTACATAAACATTCTTAGTAGTTTGATAAAACTTAATTCTTTTTAATAAATAATCTATATTATAATTTTTCTCTACAGATACTACAATTATTTCTTCAAAATTAGCGTCAGTATCATTTAAATATTTAATTAATTTTTCTTCTTTAACTGATTTTGGCAAAACATCCTTTTTATTTAAAACTAAAATCATTTTATTTGGAATATAATCTCTAATCGTTTCAATATTTTTTTCCAAATTTAATAAATCTGTAATATATAAAACTAAATCTTTAGTTTCTCCAACTCCTCTTAAAATATCTAAATATTCTTCATTGGATTTAACTACTTTTTTATATTCTCCATAATTTTTCATTCTAAAACATCTTTGACAAATATCATTATCTAAACTTGTTGTATATCCATCTTGTAATACATTCTCATCCTGAAGTAAAACTCCACATCCAAGACATTTTTTATTATTCATAATAATTACCTCTCTCAAACTTCTTTTTCTTTGAATAACTCTTTACAATCTTATTTTCTAAATATCTATTAAGTCCTGTAATTTTTAAATCTTTTTTACCTAAAGGATCAACTAATATAGTTATAATACCAAATTTATTTCCAGACAAAATATCAGTAACAATTTGATCTCCAATCATAACCATTTCATCTTTTTTAAACCCATATTTTTTTCTAATTTTACGAAGTCCTCTACAACTTGGTTTTAAAGCATTATTTACTCCTTCTACTTCTAACTGTTCCACATAAGGTTCAATTCTTTTTCTATTATTATTAGAAATAATAAATATCTTAAAATCTTTCTGCAGTGTTTTTATTAATTTTTTAGTTTCAATGGGACATTCAAGACAATCAATAGTACCTAAGGTATTATCAAGATCAAATATAAGACACTTAACTCCCATTTGTTTTAATTTATCATAATTAATTTCAAATATACTTTTCTTATACATAGTAGGTTTAAAAATCACAACTAATCACCTCAATAATTATATCACTCATAATAAATAAAGTCTAATTATTAACTCTTTGCGTAATCATTTCTGTATTATCAGAAATTGCTTCAAATGTATAACCATTACTTTTCCCATATTGAATGATTCTTTTTAAAGAATCTCTTGTATATGGTTTAATATCATGCATCAATACCATATTTACTCTATCCAATGAAAGTCGTGAAATAACATTATTATAAATCTCATCTGCTGTATGAACTCCTGCTTCAGCATCTCCACTAGATATATTCCAATCATAATACTTAAAGCCTCTATTTACAACCTCTTTTGTCAATGTAGACATAATACCATTTGCATAACGTCTACTAATGGTATTACTAGATCCACCTGGGAATCTAATAATTTTAGACTCATACCCAGTTAGATTTTTAACCCTAGTTTGAACAGAATATAAATCATTAAAATAATTATCAGTTGAAGAATACAATAAAGAGTAATTATGGCTTGCTGTATGTAGTGCAATTGTATGCCCTTCATTATAAGCTCTTTGAATTAAATAATCCGGTCCACTATTAGTAACAAAGAAAGTAGCTTTAACATTTTCTTCTTTTAAAATATCTAAAATAGCGTCCGTCGTACCAGCTTTAGGTCCATCATCAAAAGTTAAATAAATACTACCATTACGACCATGTTCACTAACAACTACTTTTCTAGAAACAGTAGTTTTATTAGAAGAACTGTCACTAACACTATACTTTATAGTAAAAGTATTAGCAGAACTAGTATCAACCTCACCACTTATCTTAACTTTACTTGTAATATCACCATCACAATTATCGATAGCCTTAAACCCTAAATCCTCATACTTATCACCAACAAAAAAGTACACTATATTGCCACCATTAAGCGTAATCTCTGGCAGCTTCTTATCTTTATGAATTAATTTTCTAGATATCCTACGAGTATTTCCAGAACTATCACTAACACTATAATAAATAGTATTATCTTTCTTATCAACTTTTACCTTTTTTGTAATATCACCATCATAATTATCAATAGCCTTATAACCTACTTCTTTATAATCACCTTTAGGACAAACATAATATGAACTATCACCAACAAGCTCAATATTAGGAGCACTTTTATCTTTAACTTCTACAATCCTTTTAATTTCTTTTTTTAAAAACTTTTCCTTTACTACATATGTAATAGTATATTTTCCTAATTTATTAGAATTAACTTTTCCCTTAACACTTACTTTATCAGTTATATCACGGTCTAAATAAGCTGCCTTATATCCAGGTTCTATATATTTTTCTTTATAATTAATTTGAACAAAGTTTTTACCTTTTAAATCAATTCTAGGCATAAAAAACTGATTATAAATACACAAGAAAAATACAAAAACAATAGTCGCAATAACTGAAGTTTTAATAATAAACTTTTCTTTATTAAAAAATATATTTCTAAATTTATCTTGTTTGCATCGCTTTTTAATATGCTTTTTTCTAAAAACATTACTCATACAATCACTCTCACAATTACTATTATACCTACAATTAAATAAAGTGTCTAGCTATTAATTTATATCATATTGATTATTTCTTATAAACTCTCTAAGTATCTTAGTAAGAGCTCTTTTTTCAATTCTAGAAACATAACTCCTAGATATCTTCATCTCTTTAGCTATTACTTTTTGAGTTTGTTCAGGATTATTATTTAATCCATATCTCCTAATTAGTATTTCCCTTTCTCTGGGTGTTAATACCTTAATATAATCATTTAATAATTTAATATTATCTTTTATATTAATATCTTCTAAAAAATCTGGTTTAGGAGTTCGTAAAACATCCATAATAGCTATCTCATTACCATCTTTATCAAAACCAACCGCTTCATTAATAGAAATATTTTTATTAAATTTATTATTTGATCTAAAATACATTAAAATCTCATTTTCTATACAACGAGCACAATAAGTAGTTATTTTTACTCCTTTATCATTAGAAAAAGTATCAACTCCCTTAATAAGTCCTATTGTTCCAATACTAATTAAATCATCAGAATCAACAAAACTATTATCAAATTTTTTTACAATATGAGCAACTAATCTTAAATTATGTTCAATAAGTTTATTTCTAGCATCCTTATCACCAAGTAACTTTTTTCTTATACATTCCTGTTCTTCATCCTTATCTAATGGATCAGGAAAAACTTCATTTGAGTAAGATGCCGTAAAAGAAAACAAATGACCAAAAAGCTCAAAAATATTAAAAAACATATATCCACCTCTAACTAAATATATGACAAACTTCGACATATAATTAAAATAAAAATTCTAATCTTTAAAAGACTAGAATTTAAATACTAATTAATAATTCATAACACTATTAGACACTATGTTTAAATTTTTTTAAAACAACATTCTTAATATCCAATAAAAAATTCTTATTAAAGATAAAAGCATAAATGATAGCAATTACTAAATTTAAAATATTTAAATAAATATTATTAACATAATATAATGAAATAGAAAAACTATAAATTAATAAAGATTTAATTATTAATCCTTTCTCAAATTTAATGTTAACATATTTTTTTAAATCAAAATGTCTATATATCATCATTACAAGATAAGAAACAGTAGTTGAAATACTTGCGGCATAAAGACCAATATATTTGATAAGCACTACATTTATCAAAATATTTATAATAGCCCCAATAATAGACGTAGAGGCAACTTTTTTTGTCATCTTTTTAGCGATATAAACTGCACTATATAAGCAAATCACAACATTAAAAATAGCGCCTAGTATTAATATCGGAATATAGTTATATGCCTCATTATATTTACTATTAACTAAAATAGGAAATACAAATGGCATACAAGCAATCATTCCCACTCCCAACGAAGTAAATAACTTTGTTACTGTATTAGATATATCTGAAAAAAACCTATCTCTATCTGAACTATTAATATGTAAAGCTGCACTTTCACTCCAACTTAAATTAAAGATTCCAAGCAAACTAGAAAGAATTGTTGGAAACTTATTACTAACAGCGTATAATCCATTTGCTGCTGCCCCTAAAACATAAGAAATAATTGTTCTATCTGACACATTAACAATCCACCAACTAATACCATTAGGTATTAATGGAATAGAATACTTATTCATACTTTTTATTAACTTTTTATCTACTAATTTAAAATTGATCTTCTTATATAGCTTTAATCTAATAAACAAGTACAAAGAACACATACCATTAGCAACAGCCATAGAAACAATCATTCCCTCTGCACCCATATGTAAAAATACTATTAAGAAAATATTACAAAGAATAGTACTAATACCAGTAATAATACAACTTATTGCATAATCAACTGTTTTTCCAAACCCTCTTGCTACTTGTAAAAAGTTACCAGACATTGTACAGACAATTATATCTATAAGTATCAACCATCTAAAATTAACTTTAAAGAAACTAGTAACTATAATATATAAAATACTAAATAAAGTTAATCCAACTCCTAAAATAAAGAAATTATTACTTATAAGTTTTTTTGTCTCTTTTGAATCATCTCTAGCATCTACCAAATATCTAAAAATACTCATCTCTAATTCTAAAGTAATAATTGGTACTAATAACGTAACATAAGTTTGAATTAAATCAACTATACCATATTCTTTAGTAGATAAATATCCTGTATATAAAGGTAATAAAAAGAAAGAAATTAATTGTGTACACACTTTACCAATAAAAATAATTATTGTATTTTTAGCTAACTGTTTTTTCTTATTCATAATTACATTTTCCTTTCTTTAAACACAAATTAATAATAAAAAGATATATAAACGAACCACTCATAGAACCTAAAGTATCAATAAAAACATCAATAACACTAGCACTTCTACCTGAAATAAACAACTGATGAACCTCATCACTACAAGCATATAAAAAACAAATACCAACTGTTATTACTAATGTCCTTAAGTTAACTAATCTATACTCTTTTAATAAACTAAATACTAAGATACCTAAAATAAAATAAATCGTAAAATGAGCACCTTTTCTAACTGGAAGTACTAATTTTTGAATAACTAATTTCTTTTCTTCATTATTTAATTTTCTATTTAAAAAAAGTTCAGTACTTTTAATAATAACACCATCACTCTTCTTAGTAGATTTTTCTGAATTATCATTAGAAAAACAGAAAATTACTATCATACAACTTATAACTAATATTAATTTAATTATCTTTCTAACCATATTACCACCGTATTAAATATAACATAATTATCAAAAAAATTAAATTACTTTTAATTAATTAACACTTATCTTTTAACATTAACAACTTGATCCCTCCTACATCTCATACTGGCTTTTTTAAATTCTTCAGGACATACCTCTAATAAAAGAAGAATCAAATTTTCAACATCCATTTTTTCTTCTATTGCAGCTTTTTCTGTTTCCCCCATCAAATAATCGTAAAATAAGTTTTCTATATCTTCGTGAATTTTAACATCAACACTAACACCACAATAGCGCTTAACTATTCTACTCAAAACTTTTTGATAACTTTCCCACTCTTTCATATGCTCCATAGATGATTCCTTAGGATGACATTTAGTTCTATCCTCACCAGGTATTAAATTCACACCACCACTAGGTCTATCTTTATAAGAATAAAAACATCCATCATCTCTTAACATACTACAAGTATTTTTTATTGAAATTAAATCAATTATATCTTTATCTACATTTCTAGCTCTTAAATAAAGAAATGGAACAATAACTAATTTATCATTAGCTAATCTTTCAAATTCTAAAGCAGCAACTATCGATATATTTCCTTCTGCTAATATATTAGTTAACCCATTAATTGATAAATCAGAAAAATCACTTGGCCAATAATCACATCCACATTTTTTGCAACAATACCCACCACACCTTTTACAAAAATCCTTATTTTCTAATATTGTTTCCATTTATTCACCTCACAAATAAACATATATTACCATAAAAAGCTATTTCTGAAAAGAAAAAAACTACAAGAATAACAATTCTCATAGTATTAAATTAATTAGTAACTTTTTCTCTATCTTGTCTAACTTTTACTGCTTTATAAGCTTCTTCAATATCATTAAAATAAATAGTCTCATTTTTTAATTTTTGATATGTTTCATTACCTTTACCAAGTATTAAAACCATATCTTTATCAGAAGCCATATCTACTGCTTTTTGAATTGCTTCACGTCTATCAATCACTATCTCATAATTATCATGATCAACTTTTAATTCTTTAATTATATCATCACATATATCTTTAGGATCTTCACTTCTAGGATCTTCATATGTAAATATAGCATAACTAGCGTTATTAACAACTACATTACCTACTTGCGGTCTTTTTAAATAATCTCTTTCTCCTGCTTGTCCAATTACTACAATAGAACGATTAATATCTAGTGTATGTACAAAATTTAAAAGTCTAGAAATACCATTTGGAGTATGAGCATAATCTACCATAACATAATAAGGGGTTTTAGTATCTAAAAGTTCAAGTCTTCCATCAACTTTAATATATTTTATTCTAGGAATTATCTCCTCCATCTTAAACCCTAAACATAAACATGAAAGCATTCCTGCCGCAAGATTTGATACGTTAAAATCCCCTAATAATGGACTATCTATATCATAAATTTCATCTTCATATTTAAACTTAATTAAAGTATGTGTAGGCATAACTGTATATTCCAATATTTGTAATGTATTAGAATTATCCATTCCATAACTAACAACTTTTCCATTACATGCATCTTTTACTCTTTCGTAAAGTTTATCATCTTTATTTAAAATACAATATCCATCTTTCTTAGTTTGTCTAAATAAATTTAATTTTGACTCTATATAATTTTCATAACTACCATGAATATTTAAATGCTCCGAAGTAATATTAGTAAATGTCGCAATATCAAATTCTAAATCCTTAAGTCTTCCTCTAAAGAAAGCCTCACTACTTGCTTCCATAGAAACATATTTACATCCAAAATCAATAAACTCTTTAAAGTATTTATATAATAAATGAACATCAGGAGTAGTATTAGGGTTATCTCCTTTAAAGTCTTTGCAGCTTCTACCATTAGTACCAACATACCCACATAGCTCATCACCTATCAAAGTCTGAATAATAGTAGCAGTTGAAGTTTTACCATCAGTACCAGTAATACCAATAATCTTAAGTTTTTTATCAGGATGATCATAAAAACTTGCACATAATTTTAAAAGTTCTTCATTTGTATCAGAAACCTTAATAACAGGAACACTCTTTTTTATCCCATCACGACTAACAACAATTGCGCTCGCACCATTTTCTATTGCTTCATCAATAAAATCATGTCTATCTGCATTAACACCCATTGTACATACAAATAAATCTCCAGCTTCTATTTCTTTAGAATTAATTTTAATTGACTTTATTTCTACATCACTATTAACAGAAGGATATAGTTCGTTTAATTTCTTCATTTTTCTATCACCTTCTTTAATTATACAGTAAACAATAGAAAAATTAAAGTCTTTTACTTGATATTGACAAAATTTTAAGTTAAAATTAATAAAGGTGACGAAAATGAAAACAATATTAGTGGGAGCTGGAAGTGACCTAGGAGTACATATTGATGGTGCCCATTTAGGTCCAACTCAATTATTAAATGATTTAAATGATTTTTACAAAGGAGAAAAGATTTCTTTTGTTCAAGATGAAAATATAATTAAAAGTAGAAATTTATCTGATAGAAGAAAAAATGAATATGAAATAGATAAATTCAATACCAAACTTTATAACACCATCTTAGAAAAAATGAAGCAAGACTATTTTCCAATTCTTATTGGAGGAGATCATTCAGTTGTAGTCTCTAGTGCATTAGCTGATGCCGCTATAAATGAAAATATCGGTATTATTTGGATTGATGCCCATCCCGATTACAATACTTTTGAAACAACTATAACAGGTAACATTCATGGCCTACCTCTTGCGGCTATAAATGGTTATAAAAATAATGAACTTCGATATTTTCATAAAGGTAAAGTTATTCAAGCTGCTAAAACTGTTGTAGTTGGTGCTAGAGCAATTGATGAAAAAGAAAAAGAAAATATTAAATATTCTGGAATTACAGTATTTACAACTAAAGATATAAAAGAACAAGGTGTAGAAAAAATCATGGAACAAGCTTTTAAGATTGCTGGAGAAAGAGCAAAAAGTATCCATATAAGCTATGATCTAGATGTTATAGATCCAGAAGTAGCTCCAGGTGTATCTATTCCAGAATTTGATGGTATTAATGAAGAAGAAGCTATGAAGATAAATGAATTCATATTAAAAAAATTAGATAAAATATCATCTTACGACTTAGTAGAATTTAATCCATTACGTGATGTAAATAGAAAAACAGAACAAATTGCTGTTAACATACTAGCTCAAACAATAAGAGCAGTAGAAAACTATAAAAAGAATTAAATATATAAAAATTTTCAAATAGTTAATAACAAAATAAAGAACTCAAGAATTATTTCAAGAGTTCTTATTTTTTATTCAATTTTAATAATTTCTATCTCTTAAAAAAGGTGGTAAATCAAAATCACCATTAGAATCATCAGAATCATTATCATCAAGAGTTTCAGTAATTTGAGAAGTATATGAAACAGGAACTTCTCTCCTTCTTGATGTAGCATTACTAAATACTGGTGTTTCAGTAATTTGTGGTTTACTCTTATCAAAGCCAGTTGCTATTACAGTTACAATAACTTCATCAGATAAGTTTTCATTAATTACAGAACCAAATATTGTATTAATATCAGTACCTGATGCACTTCTAACAACTTCAGCAGCTTGCTCAGCTTCAAATAATGTTAAATTAACACCACCAGTAATATTGATAATTGCATCTGTTGCTCCATCTATTGAAGTTTCAAGTAATGGTGATGATACAGCTTGCTTTGCAGCTTCAATTGCCCTATCTTCTCCCATTCCAATACCAATACCAATAATTGCACGACCTGATTTTTCCATAACAGCTTTAACATCAGCAAAATCAAGGTTAACAAGACCAACAACAGCAATTAAATCTGAAATTGATTGAACACCACGACGAAGTACATTATCAACTTCTTTAAATGCTTCAAGCATTGGTGTAGTTTTATCAATGATTTCTCTTAATCTATCATTTGGTATAACAATTAAAGTATCTACATGCTTTTTAATTTCTTCTATACCAGCTAAAGCATTACTCATTCTTTTCTTACCTTCAAATGAGAATGGTTTTGTAACAATCGCTACAGTCAAAGCTCCAAGACTCTGAGCTATTTCTGCAACTACAGGGGCAGCACCTGTTCCGGTTCCTCCACCCATTCCACAAGTAATAAATACCATATCTGCTCCAGCTAGAGCATCTTCTATTTCCTTCTTAGATTCTACAGCAGCTTCCCTTCCAACTTCAGGCTTAGCTCCTGCACCAAGTCCATCAGTTAAAGATGATCCAATTTGGATTTTAACATCAGCCTTAGATGTATTCAAAACTTGTAAATCTGTATTAGCAGCGATAAATTCAACACCCTTAACTCCTGATTCTATCATTCGGTTAATGGCATTTCCTCCACCTCCACCAAGTCCAATTACTTTTATTTTTGCTAATTGATCCATTTCTAATCCGCCTAACATACCTAGTCCTCCTTAATTATCAAAAAAATGTCCAAAAACTTTACTAATTATATTTTCACTATTTGTTATTTTTTGTTGGGTAGATATTAAATTATTTATATCTTCGTCACTAAACATATTATAACTCTTTCCTCGTAAAGAAAGTTTTTCATCAAAATATTTCGCAACTCCTAATACACTACTATATTTGTTGTGTCTTACACCCATAGTGGTAATATTACAAATCTTAGCGATAGAACCAAACTTTTCATCTACTATATATTGAAAACCTGCTATCTCACTTAGTCCACCTGTTATAATTATATAACGTATTTCACGTTTTGTTAAGTTTTTTATCTCATTTTTTGAAAGTTTTAATATTTCATCAAGTCTTGCTTCAACAACTTTAGAGATACCAACCTGAGAAATTTCCTTCTTCTCACCACTTTTTAATATAACTTCTATCTTATCATTTTCATCAGCTAAACTTTGCATACTAACAGCAAAATTCTCTTTTAAACGTCTGGATTCTGCCATTGCTGTTTTAAAAATATATGATATATCATGATCAACATTCTTACTACCAACTGGAATTAAACTATTCTTTACTTGTATACCTTTATTAAATATTGAAACATTAGTAGAAGTCTCACCGATATTTATAATCGCTCCTACCAAAGATGAAGTACGATTATTTTTAATAGCGTAATAATCTCCCGTAGAAGTAAATGCCATATCTATTGTCTCAACACCACTAAGTTTTAAAACTTCTAAAATTCTATATAAAGGTTCTTTAGGTAATGTAGTAATTACCACTTTAGTCTCTAAAGTACTACCAGCCATTCCTTTAGGATCTTTAATATTTTCTTTATCATCAACTTTAAAACTAATTGGTATAGAAGTAATAATCTCATACTCCTCTTTTACTTGACCAACTAATGCATCTTTTAATACTGCAACAATATCTTCACCACTAATTTCCTTAGGGTCAATAACATTAACACTACCTACCACTATATCCATCTGACAATTAGTAGGAGCAACACAAGCAACTACTTTTGTAATTTTAATTCCAAGCATTTCATTAATCTTTTTTAATGCCCTCTTACAAGCATTAACGCTTAGCTTAGTATCTTCTATTTGACCATTCTTAATACCTTCTGATTTTTCACATGTAGATGCCAATACATGAAACTTTTTATCTACCTTTTCACTAACAATAATTTTAATACTATTAGTACCAAGTTCAATACTAGTATATACACAACCCATATTAGCATCTCCAATCTTACTATATCAATTATACTATAAAATTATATTTTTACCAAGAAGTTTTAAAATTAATTGTTTTTATCCAATACATACATATCATAAATACGAATAGTCTCAATTTTTTTACCATGCTTTAAAACATACCTAACTGCGTCTTTATCTGTTTGATTCCCCTTAGTATCTATCTCATCCCTATTAATAATATAAATTGTATCTTGATCATTATTTTTTATTTCACTCATAAGTTTTTTACTTCCATGATATCCCCAATTACCATAATTTACTAAATCTAACCATCCAATTTTCCAATCATTAATTAACTTAAAATAATAAGAATCAGTACATAAAAACACAACTTTCTTTGAAGCATTATCCTTTAAAAATTTATTAACTTCCAAAGTAAAACTAACCTCATTATCATTAATAAACTTATAATTAAAATTATTAATATTATTAGGATAAATATAATGGTGACTTTTCAAATCATAATACATAGAAACAAAAAAAACATTTAAAACTATCCCTATCATCAATAATTTATAATTAAAATAATCTCTCTTACAATTAGGTAAAACTATAAAAAGAAAAGCCACAAAAAATATTTGAAAATGATATAAATCAAATAAAGGTAAAACAATACTAAAAAAAGATAATAAGTAATAATTTTTTATACTTCTAGGTGATTTAATAATACTTTTTATTATATATATTATTAAGATTAAAGATAAAAAAGCAAACAAGTTAAAACCATTACTATTTTTAGAAAAATCCAAAAGTCCCAAAACACATAAATCTATAAATTCAATATAAGAATCAGTAAAAATTAAATATACAATAAAAACACTAATAGGTATTAAAAAACCAACAAATCGTTTTAAAATAACATCTTTATTCTTTATATAATATAAACTTGGTAATAATAAACATACTCCAACACTTTGTTTTGTTAATAAAGTAAGTCCCAAAACAAACCCTATTAAATAATTGCTTTTTACTTCTTTATCTTCTAAATATATTAAAAAAACAAATAACAAAAGTAAAAAAACATTATAACTAGGAAAAGTAACTACTGTAGGAATAAATAAAAATAGTAAACAAAACCATCCTCTATTACCTAACATTTTAAATATATAATAACTTAGTATAACTAAAATAAATGACTGGAAAATATCAAAGACTAAAATATTAGTACCGAATAAATTAAAAGGTATAGACATTAAAAAAGGAAAAAAAGGCGTAATAACCATATTAAAATCTTTATATGGTATTAACCATTTATGTATATTATAGGAAAATCCATAATTCCAAATCTCATCACCACAAAGTGATATTACAAAAATATTAAATACTAAAAATAAGATAAATAAAAATATATATTTTAAATAAGGTCTAATTTTATACATATTATCCTACTCCTTAACTTGAAAATGATTTCCACTATCTAAATATAAAATACCCTTTTTATTTTCAAGTTGAGATAAAACATCATTATAATAATTTATTGCTTTAAACTTTGTTAAAGTAAGATAGACCATATTACCATCATCCATATAAAGTAAAAATCTATCTTTATCATATTCATTAGGTTGATATTCAATATCAGAAATTTTTCCCAAAACATCATTATTAATATTTTTCATACCCTTTATAAAACTATTATATTTATTATCAGGAACATAATTAATCAATCTAGGAATTCTAAATACACTGATAACATCTTCATTTTTTACTTCTTTTTTATTTTCAAAAACAACAGTTTTATTAACGTTATTAGTAAATAATGGCCTATTCTCTTTAATAGAAATAACTAATACATTAAAAAACTTTCTTTCTATACTAACACTTTCTATATAAGAAGATTTTTTCAATCTATCTTTAATATATTTATTAGTAGTAGCTAAAAAACTAGGATAATCTTTTATATTAGCAAGTTCAATAATATAATCATCATTTAAATAATTATTTCCTTTAATTATTATATTCTTTATTGGAAGTTTAAAAATAAATACACCAAAAAAAGATAGCGCTCCTATAACTAAAAGTACTATAAATAAATTTAAAACTTTTAATTTTCTTTTCTTTACTATCTTCTTTGCCATTTTATCTACTCCCAATTAACAAATTCTTGTTCTACTTTTAAATCTACGTTATATTTTTCTTTTACTTTATCATGAACATAATCAATCAAGTCTTTTATATCTTTACTACTAGCCCCACCAGTATTAACAATAAAGTTTGCATGCTTTTCACTGACCATTGCGCCTCCTTTACGTAATCCTTTTAGGCCTAAATCTTCAATCATCTTACCAGCAAATCCTCCATCGGGATTACGAAATACAGAACCAGCTGAAGGATACTCTAAAGGTTGTGATTCTATTCTTCTTTTTCTTCTTTCTTTTATCAAATTTTCGATAGATGTTTTATTACCCTTCTCCAATTTGATAATTGCTTCCAAACATATATAATTAGGGTGAAACTGTAAAAATGAGCTTCTATAATGAAAATTCAACTCCCTATTTTCCAAAGTAATAATTCTAAAATCTGGTGTTAAAACTTTTATCTCTTGAACAACATATCCCATATCACTCTTATATGCTCCAGCGTTCATATATATCGCACCACCAACAGTTCCTGGAATACCTGAAGCAAATTCAAGGCCAGTAAGACCATGTTTAGCACATAACATTGATAATTTTACTAACGAATATCCAGCACCAACCTTAACCTTTTTATCAAAAAACTCAACTTCATTAAACTCATTTAATTTAATTAAAACACCATCATAAATTTTATCGCTAAATAATAAATTAGAGCCATTACCAAGTACTTTGAAATTAATATTATATCTTTTTAAAATTTTAAGTAATTCAACTAACTTTGATGTATTCTTAGGATATACAATATATTTAGCAAGTCCACCAGCCTTATATGTCGTATATTTACTTAAAAAAACATCTTTTTCTATTCTTCCAATATTATTTTTTTCAATTTTTTTTATTGCCTCATCCATGAACTTCACCCAATTAACTTTCTAATTTCATTGTAAAACTTAGTTGCAGAATCTACTACTCCTAAACTTTTTGTACTAAGTTGCATACTATTATATAACGATTTATCATTTAATATTTTATCTATTTCTGGTATTAATGTATCAGCAGAAAACTTATCTTCTTCAATTATTTTACAAGCGCCAATTTCTTCTAATTCTTTAGCATTCATCATTTGATGATTATGTGTAACATAAGGAGATGGTACTAAAATAGAAGGAAGTCCAATCGCCGTAACTTCAGCAATTGTAGAAGCACCAGCCCTTGAAACAATTAAATCCGCATCCCTCATTAAATTAATTAAATTATTTAAAAATGGTACAATAGACACATTATCAGGACAAGATATATCTTTATACTTATCATAATAATTATTACCAGTTATTAATAAAACTTGATACTTTTTACCCTTAAATTTAGGAACTATATCCTTTAATTTTTCAGTCATTGTTGTAGAACCTAAAGACCCCATAACAATAATAACTAATTTTTTATTACTAGCTAAACCAAATTCAGACTTAAATGCTTTAGGCACACTAATAATTTCTTCACTTCTTGGATTACCTGTATATACAGTTTTCTTAGGATCAAAATAAACTGCTGATTTAGGTAAAGAAACACACACTTTATCTGCAAACTTAGATAAAAACTTATTTGATACCCCTGGAATAGAATTTTGTTCATGAATAATCGTTTTTATTTTTAATTTATGAGCAGCATAGATAACCGGAGCTGTAATATAACCTCCAACCCCAATTACAATATCAGGGTTAAATTCTTTTATTACATCCTTAGCTTTCTTAATAGCTTTTTTATACTTAATTAATACGCTAATATTCTTAAATATATTTTTTCTATCTAAACCAGCCATTTCAATGCCGACAAAATTAATACCTAATTTTGGTATTATATCTTTTTCCATTCTATCAGTTGTTCCTATATATAATATATCACTTTTCTTATCTTCTTTTTTTATCTTATTTATAATGGCGATTGCTGGATATATATGACCACCAGTTCCACCCGCTGCAATGATTACTCTCATAAAATCACATCCCTATTTATTATAACATATTTTATGCAAATTAATAGAAAAAAAGAAGAAGTCATTTCTCCACAATTTTCTAAATAAGATATTATTCTTCTATCACTGCATCAATCTTTATTTTTCCATGAAAATGTCTACCCATGATCTCATTAGTAGAATCGCTATCTATCCAAAATCTTAAAGAATATTTATTTTCTGTCTTAGGTAAAATATCCCCTACATCTATAACTCCATTATCAGTAGTTAAAATTTTAGCATCTGAAGAAACACCATTCTTAATTAATTGATATTTAATATTACCCCATGATAATTTATTATTAACACAACCATCTTTCTCATACCCAACATCATCATTAATAACAGTTATTTGATATTTAACTTTTACACTTCCCAAATTTTTCAAAGTAAAATTATAAGGATCAGTAAGTCTTCCCTTCTCATCAGAAACAGGAACAGCAGAAATTAAGTTTATTTGATTAGATTCTTCTAATTCTAAGGTTAATGTACCAGTAGAAATTTGATTTAATTTTTTACCTTCCATCGTAGTTACAAAAATAGCATAACTACCTACCATAATACAAATAAAAAATAGCAAAATAATAAGTGATATAACAATTTTATTTTCTCTACTTAAACTACCTCTACTCATAGTTAAACACCTCTATCATAAAATAAATTATACCGTAATATTTAAAATATGTAAATAGGAAGCATTTTTTTATAAATCACAAATGTAAACTTGGTTTTTTTTAATATTTATGTTAAAATTAAGAAACAAGAAAAGAGGAATACCATGGCAAGTATTGGAATAATTGCAGAATACAATCCATTTCATAATGGCCACCTATATCATTTAAAAAAGATAAAAGAAATGTTTCCAAATGATACAATTATACTTGTATTAAGCGGTAACTTTACACAACGTGGTGAACCATCAATTATAGATAAATGGAAGAAAACAGAAATTGCTATTAAAGCAGGAATCGATTTAGTTGTTGAGTTACCATTTATATTTGCAACTCAATCAGCAGATATTTTTGCATATGGCGCAATTACTATATTAGAAAATTTAAAAGTTGATAAGCTAGTTTTTGGTAGTGAAATAGATGATATAGATTTATTAACAACAATCGCTAAAGCCCAAGTCGATAATCCCCTATTTGATCAATTAGTTAAAACTTATATGAAAATGGGAGAAAATTATCCAACCGCTATTTCTAAAACAGTCTATGATTTAACAGAAAAAAAAGTAGATACACCTAATGATCTACTAGGTGTTAGCTATATAAAAACAATTATAAAAAATAATTATAAAATTAAACCTATCGCAATTAAAAGAACAACAGACTACCATAAAGAAGAATTAAAAGAAATAACAAGTGCAACAACTATAAGAAATTATTTAGAAAATAAAAATGAAGTAGCTATCGCAATACCAGATTTTGAAATGCCTTATTTAAAAGAAGAAAATCTACATTTTAAGAAAGATTACTTTTCATTATTAAAATATAAAATTATCACTTCTAAAGATCTAAGTATTTATCAAACTGTTAACGAAGGGATTGATAACTTACTAAAAAAAGAAATTATAACTTGTAAAACATATGATGAATTAATTGAAAAAGTCAAATCAAAAAGATATACCTATAATAAACTAAATAGAATGCTTCTTCATATTTTAGTAGGTCTAACAAAAGAAGAAGCTAAAAATCTCAAAGAAATTAAATATATTAGAATTTTAGGATTCAATAATTTAGGACAAACTTATCTTAATAAAATAAAAAAAGACATAGAAATTCCCGTTCTTAGTAAATTTGAAAGAGAAAATCCTATGTTAAATTTAGAGTTAAGAAGTACAATAATTTATTCATTACCAAAAAATGAAACAAGTTTAGAAAAAGCTGAATATACAAATCATTTAAGAAAGGAAGAAAAATAATATGATTAAAACAAAGAAAACAGGACAATTGATAGTAATTTCATCTCCTAGTGGTGGAGGAAAAGGAAGTATAATAAATGGTCTTTTAAAAAATGACAATAAAAATAGATGGTTATCAGTATCTACTACTTCTAGAAAAATAAGAGAAAATGATATACCTGGAGTTACATATAATTTTGTATCAAAAGAAGATTTTGAAGAAAAAATAGAAAATGGTTATTTTTTAGAATATACCAATTATGTCGGAAATTATTATGGTACTCCTAAAAAATATATCCAAGAAAAATTAGATATGGGAATTGATGTAATATTAGAAATTGAAATTGAAGGAGCCTCTAATATCAAAAGATTAATACCTGAAGCTATTTTCATATTTATTATGCCACCTTCTCTAAAAATATTAGTAGAAAGATTAAAAGCAAGAAATACTGATAGTATAGAAAAGATTCTAGAAAGATTCCATACTGCATATAAAGAAATAAATGAAGTAACAAAATATAACTATGTTGTAGTAAATGATAATTTAGAAGACGCTATAAACAAAGTTGAAGCAATTATTAAAGCTGAAAAATGTCGTGTAGATAGAATAGAAGAAGTCTATCTAGATACTAAAGAAGAAGAAATTCATGAACTACTAATGGGAAAAGATTTTGAAAATTCTGGAATCAGTGATAAAATTAACTAATATTAAAGCTACACAAAATTAATGTGTAGCTTTTTTATAAAAATTATTGGAATAAACTTTTTGATAAGGGTTTATTTGACTCCCTTAAGTTATTATTATCAATTACTCCATTTTCTTCTAATTGATTTTTTAATTTTTCTAATATTCTTCTTTTCAAACGTGAAATATGAGATTGAGAAATATGAAATTTTTCAGCAACTTCTTGCTGTGTATAAACCTTATCATCAATAAAACCAAAAAGTAATAATATAATTTCTCTTTCTCTATTTGGTAATTGAGCTACAACTTGATCAACAACTTTAAAAATTTCACTATTTTCATACATAGTTACAAAATCAAGACTATCATCTACTAAAGTATCGCTTAATGTTAATTCTTCTCCATCTATATTCCTTTTAATAGATTCATTAATACTATCATTATTAATATATTTATTTTCTTTTTTAATAAATGTTAATATTTCATTATCAATACACCTTGCAGCGTATGTTACAAATTCAAAATCTCTACTAATATCAAATTTATCAACGCTTTTAACTAAACCAATTAAACCAATCGCTACTAATTCATTCTTATCACATTGAACATTAGAAAATTTTCTCTTTACATGATTTATAACTAATCTAATATTATGCTTTATTATTTCATCTTTCGCACTAATATCACCAAAGTGATACTTTTTAAACAAATCATAAATTTGCACTTTTGTTAATGGTTTAGGCAAATTAGAATCTATAAACATATAACTCAATTTATTTACCCCCCTCTTTAGATTATACTTCAAAAAAAAGTACTATATAGTACTTTTTTATTTTTATAACAATTTTAAATCTTTAAATTACTTATTTAATTTCTTCTATTTTCATAAAGTTTGTAGTCTTAGCTCCAGTATTAGGGAAACCACCAGTAATAATAATCTTATCCCCTTGACTTAAATTCATAAATTCCTTAGCCTTTGCAACACCATCATTAACTACTTCATCAGTTGAATCATATTCTCCAACTACAACAGGATAAACACCCCAATTTAATACTAATCTACGTGCAACTTTTTCATCTGGTACAGGTGCTAAAATATATGCATCTGGTTTTAAATTACTAATTTTTTGAGCTGTAAATCCACTCATAGTAGCAGCAACGATAACTTTAACATCTAAATCTTCTGCAGCACTTACAACACTACGTGCAATTAGATCATGCATTTCATGATTTCCTTCTACATTATATTTTGTACAATATTTATCATAATGTTTTTCAGCAACTTCAGATATTTCTCCTAAATATTGAGAAGCTAAATCAGGATGAGCACCAATAGTTGTTTCATCACTTAACCAAACTGCATCTGCACCATCAAATACTGCAGTAGATACGTCTGTAAGTTCAGCCTTTGTTGGACGAGAGTTTTTACACATACTCTTAAGCATTTCTGTAGCAACAATACAGATTTTTCCTTTTTCACGACATTTTCTTAATATTTCCTTTTGTAATACAGGAACTTCGATAAATGGAACTTCAACACTTAAATCTCCACGAGCAACAATAATACCATCAGTTTCATCTATGATAGAATCAATATTTTCAATAGCTTTTGCAGTTTCAATCTTAGAAAGAATTTGCATATCACCTTTTCCATATTTTTCAAGTAAACTTCTAGCTGCACGTACATCATCTACACTTGATACAAAACTAATTCCTAAAAAGTCTCCATCATGTTCACAAGCATACTTAATATCTGCTTCATCATCCTCTGAGATGAAAGGAATATTCAAATCAACTCCAGGAATATTTACTCCACGACGACTACTTAATACAGCGTCATCTAATATCTTACAAGTAACTCCATCTTCTTCAACTGATAAAACCTCTAATCTAACAAAACCATCATTTAATAAAATCATAGTTCCTACTTCTAGATTATTAATTACTTGAGAATAATTGAAACTAATTCTATCCTTATTACCAATTACATCTTCTTTAACAATTCTAATTGTATTACCACAAATGAATTCAATTTCATTATTTTCGAAATTACAAGTTCTAAGATCAGGTCCTTTTGTATCATATAAAATCGCAACATTTGCGCCTAATTCTCTACGAGCTCTTTCTACTAATTCTTCATCTATTCTTCTTTCTTCCATTGTTGCATGTGAAAAGTTAACACGTACAACGTTCATTCCATTTTTAACTAATTTTTTGAATACTTCCCAGTCTTGAGTAGCTGGTCCAATTCCACAAATCATCTTTGTTTTTCTCATAATACATCCTCCTAAATGCACCATAAATTCTACCATAAAATAACAGTAAATGCAAGTAAAAAGATACTTATTTTTGACATTTTGGACAAAAATAAGTACCTCTACCACCTACTCTAATAAATTCTAGTTTACATCCACATACTGGACACTCACCATTTTTCTTCCCATGAACTAAAAGTTCATTTTGAAATAACCCATGAACACCCTCACTAGAAGTGAAACTTTTAATAGTTGTTCCCCCTAATTTAATAGCCTTATCCAATACTATATTAGTATTTTTTATTATACTATCACACTCAGAAATTTTAATATCACAAGATTTCCTCGTAGGATTTATACGACTCATAAATAAAATTTCATCATCATAGATATTACCAATCCCAGCTATAATACTTTGATCTAATAACACAGTTTTTATCGGTAACTTTTTAGTATGAATTCTATCATATAAATATTCTTTTGTTAAATTTGAATCATTATATTCAAGACCAATTTCTACTAATGGTTTAACATCATAAGCATTACTCTTATCTAATAAATACATCTTTCCAAACTTTCTAACATCATGAAAGCGAAAACTAATATCATCATCTAATATAAACTCAACATGTTCATGCTTATTTAATAGATCATTAATCTTTCTAAAAAAGAATTTTCCTTCCATTCTTAAATGAATTAATAAATAATCTTTATCTAATGAGATAACAATCCATTTGCCACGAGTAAAAACATCATTAATTTTTTGTCCAACTACCTCTTTTTTAAACTTCATTGTAGTAGGATAGGCAATAATATTTTCCCAATAAACATTACAATCTCTAATAGTTTTCCCAACTATTCTAGGTTTTAATGATTTAACTACTGTAAGTACCTCTGGTTTTTCTGGCATTTTATCATCTTCTTTCTATTTGGCCTCATACCAATCATTACCAACTTCAATATCTACCTTTAAAGGAACACTTAATTTAAATGTGTTTTCCATAATGTTTTTAACGATTTCTCTAACCTCATCTAACTCGTCATTTAAAACATTAAACACAAGTTCATCATGTACTTGTAATAACATTTTACTCTTTAAGCCACATTTATTAAATTCATCATAAACTTCTACCATAGCCTTCTTCAAGATATCCGCAGCCGTTCCTTGAATAGGAGTATTTAAAGCCATTCTTTCTCCACTACTTCTAATCAAATAATTTTTACTCTTTAATTCTTCAATAACCCTTCTTCTATTCATAAGTGTTTTTACATATCCATATTTATAAGCATCTTCTTTTTCTTGATTCATATACTCTAAAATACCTGAATAAGTCTCCAAATAATTATCAATAAATTGTTTAGCTGTTTTTATATCAATACCTAAATCTTCAGATAAACCAAAACTACTAATTCCATATAAAATTCCAAAATTAACTGCCTTAGCAGATCTTCTCATTGACTTATCTACATCTTCAATTGGAACATGAAAAATATCAGAAGCAGTTTTTGTATGGATATCTAAATCACTATTAAATGCATCAATTAAATTAGTTGCACCAGACATATGTGCAAACACTCTAAGTTCTACTTGTGAATAATCACTTGATAAGATTTTAGAATTATCATCAGGAATAAAGGCTCTCCTTATTAATCTAGCATACTCATCACGAGCAGGAATATTTTGTAAATTAGGACAAATACTAGAAAGTCTTCCTGTTCTAGTTAATGTTTGTGTATAAATCGTATGAATTCTACCATCTTCTCTTACTTCTGATTTCAATCCAACTGCATAATTAGTATAAAGTTTAGCTAACGTTCTATATTCTAATATTTTTGAAACAACTGGATGTTTATCTATGATTTTATCTAATATATCTTTACTAGTAGAATACTTTCCGTCTTTTACTCTTTTTGGATATGGAATCATTAAATCCTCAAACAAAACTTTAGAAAGTTGTGCAGGCGACATAATATTAAACTCACAACCTGCTAACTGGTATATTTCTTCTTCTATTTTTTTCATATTCAAATTAAGTTCTTCTTCTACTTTATCTAAATATTCTGTATCAACCTTAATACCTGTTATTTCCATATCAGCTAATACTGATGCAAGTGGCATTTCGATATTGTTAAATAATTCTTCTTCATCATACTCTTTAATTTTAGTATCTATTCCTTCTCTTGTCTCATAAATAAATTTAGCTTTTTGACAACATATATCCTTTAAAGTATCACCATCTACTTCCTTAGGCCTTTTTTCTGTACCATAAACTTCATCATATAATGGTATATTGTATGAAAAACTAGATGCAACAAAACTAATATCATCTTTTACTGTATAATCAAGTAAATAGCAACCTATCATTGTATCAAAAATACAATTATTAATATTAATACCTAATTTATTAAGAACAACAATATCTTTTTTTAAATCATAAGTATATTTTTCTATATCACTAGCAAACAATTCTTTATAAAGAGCAATTTTCTCCTTATCAATAAAATAACCATATTCACCATCATAAATACCTATACCAAGTATAGAACCTTTACTATAAGTATTACCTCTAACCTCTATATAAAAACTAAAATTCTTATTTTTAAATTCAGACATTTCTTTAATAACTAATTCTACTTCTTTACTCTCTTTATTACTATCAGGAATAAAATCAAGTTTTTTTAATAATGAATGAAATTCAAATTCCTGAAGTAATTTTACATAATTTTCCATATCAGGTCCATTATATTTACAATCCTCTAAAGTAAAATCAATTGGTACATATTTATATATTGTCGCAATATCATAACTCATATAAGCGTTATCTTTATCAGTTATTAATTTTTCTCTAGTCTTAGGTGAAATACTATCAACATTTTTATATACTTCATCTAAACTACCATATTTAGAAAGTAAACTAATAGCTGTTTTTTCACCTATTCCTTTAACACCTGGAATATGATCTGAAGGATCTCCCATTAATGCTTTTAAATCTATCATCTTAATAGGTTCAACACTATAAGTATTCATAAACTCTTGTCTATCCATCATAATACTATCTGTTTGTTTTAAAAGTTTAACAACTACCTC
Source organism: uncultured Bacilli bacterium (assembly GCA_934162665.1). Classification (GTDB taxonomy): domain Bacteria; phylum Bacillota_I; class Bacilli_A; order RF39; family UBA660; genus RUG14670. Next base: position 117,304 of record CAKPJN010000001.1, on the reverse strand, counting down.
ATCACTAATTAATTGTAATAAATCTTTATCACTACTTACTATAGTCGCAACAAATTGATCTTCTTCATCAACCATTCTAGCAAGAGTTCCAATAATATCATCAGCCTCATAATTATCAATTTCAAAATGTTTAATTCCCATTGCGTCTAATATTTCTTTAGCTTTTGGAAATTGTAATTTTAATTCATCAGGCATTGCCATTCTTCCTGCTTTATATAAATCATATTTGTCATGTCTAAAAGTTTTACCTTTATCAAAAGCAACCATAATATAAGAAGGATTTTCTTCTTTTATAATACGATTAATCATATTAATAAATCCATATAATGCATTTGTTGGAAAACCCTTAGAATTTTTCATAATAATTCCTTGATAAAAAGTTGCATAAAAACTTCTAAATAACAAATTATTACCATCTACTAAAACTATTTTATTCATCATATCACCCTGCATCTAGTATATCATAAATTTAGATAATCCTATAACTACTTATTAAAATTTAACGCAATATTATTCTCCTTATAGCTTTCTTCCAATTTTTCTACTCGATCAGTAGCAGCAAAAACAAAAACAGCTGCAATTAAATAAATAGTAAATACAAATAAACCTTTCTTAACATTCTTTTTTAATTTCATAACTATCGCTCCTTTCATTTACATTTTAAGTATATATCATACAGTTGTTCGTGTCAATATGATTTTGAAACATTTGTTTGACATTTTACACTTTTAATGTTAAACTTAATTTACAAGGAGGCAATATAATGGAAAAGTTAACTGACAGACAGGAATATATATTAAAAATTATTAAAAAATCAATCGCTAAAAATGGTTATCCTCCAACAGTTAGAGAAATTGGTGAACAAGCTCATCTAAGCTCACCAGCAACAACATTTTTTCATTTAAAAAAATTAGAAGAAAAAGGATATATTAAAAAAGGTAACAGCAAAAACAGAACAATTGAGGTATTAGTTCCTAATGAATATATTGAAAAAGACGATGATGTAGTATCAGTTCCCCTACTTGGAAAAGTAACAGCTGGAACTCCAATCGAAGCAATTGAAACCCCTGATGAATATTTCCCACTTCCTGCAAACCTAATCAATACAAAAAGCGAAATATTCACTTTAAAAGTAAGTGGAGAATCAATGATAAATGTAGGTATTTATGATGGGGATGTATTAATAGTCGAAAGAAAAAATACTGCCAACAATGGTGACACTGTAGTAGCTATGAATGAAAATAATGAAGCAACAGTTAAAACATTTTATAAAGAAGATGGTTACTTTAGACTACAACCTGAAAACGATACCATGGCACCAATCATTTTAAAAGAAGTAACAATTCTAGGAAAAGCAATTGGTCTTTATAGAAAATTATAAAAAAATAAGATTATACAATCAAAAGTATAATCTTATTTTTATTTTTCATTTAAAAATTCTCTTATAACATAACTTGAAATTAAAAGGCCTGCACTACTTGGTACAAAAGATGTTGACGCTAATACTCCACCTTCTACCTTTATTGGAACTTCTGATGAAGATAAAACCATAACTTTATCTTTTATTTTCAAATCACGTACATATTTTCTCATTATTCTAGCCAATGGATCATTCTTTGTATTACGAATATCAGTTATTTCTAATTTAGATGGATCAAGTTTATTACCAGTTCCCATACATGAAATAAACTTAATATTACGCTTAATACATTCATTAATTAAACACTTCTTAGTTTTAACAGTATCACAAGCATCAATAAGATAATCTATTTTATGTGAAAATAAATTAGATATATTATCTTCATCCAAAAATATTGGCATTTTAATTACATTGCATAAAGGATTAATATCTTTAATTCTTTTTTCAAAAACATCAACCTTTAAACTTCCAATAGTAGACTCCAAGGCAATTATTTGTCTATTAATATTAGTCTCATCAACAGTATCAAAATCAACAATAATCACTTCATTAACACCGCATCTAACTAACGACTCTAAAACATATCCGCCTACTCCACCAACACCTACTATCAAAACTGTTTTATTTCTTATTCTCAAAAACTCATCTTTTCCAACAAGTCTTTCAAATCTTTCAAATTTATTAAGCAACATTTCTTCTTTCATTATCATGTTCCTCAGTCTTTACTTTTACTAAAATCTTTTGTTTTTCTTTGCTAGAACGAATCAAATCTAATGGTTTATTATAGATAAGTTTATTTAAATATAATAATTTATTATAAATATCTTTATTAGATAATGCCATCTTGTAATAATTACTTAAGTTTTTATAATCTTTAGTATTAAGCTTTTCAAAAACTTTTAAAGTATCTTTTAAAGTATCTTCAGGTATAGTTGTATCACTAATAATTGTACAATCAAATACATTTACAAAATCTAAAGTATCTTTTAAATCCATAATCCCTGCTTCCTTAAATAACATTGGCCATCTACTTTGATCAGGTACTTCTTTAATAATTGTTTGAAGCAAAGCTATTTTCTCATCAGTTAAATGCTTATCAATACCAAGTTTTTCAAACGAAACATATCTTCCCTTTGGAATATTTGGTATTTCTTTTCTCATATCAGTAATAACACTACCATACAACTCATCTAATTCTTTTGTTACTTTCTTAGGAGGTTGTGAAACACTATATACATCATAATAACTAGAATTACTAGCTTGTCTAGTAGTTACTAAATAATTATCCTTATTTTTAATTGATGTATTTCTAATAAAATCAACTACTAAATTTAAAGATGCATCACGAACATTATAAACAGATGTAGAATACTTTACTCCATCAACAACAATATCACTCTCATTTGTATTATCAAGTACTACTTTAGTCTTAATCTTTTGAGCATTTTTTAAACTAATTTCTACATTTAAAATTCTATTTCTATTAACAATTGGTAATATTAACACTCCTATCACCTCGCAACGACTATTATATCATTAAAATCCTTTTATATCAACAAAAAAAGTCAGATGAGTACGCTTCTTGCAACGATAAAACCTGTCCCTATGTACAGGTGGGTGTCTCTATTCTACCATTAGGATCCCTACAATATGTAGGTATTCAACACCGATAGAAAAATCAAAACTCCCGTATCGTCAATTTAGTCGGTTTTATATAAGCAAGTTGTCGTATCTCTCTGACAATATTATTATACCATGCAATGATGTATTTATTCAAGTAATTTCACATAAATATTATTAAAGCATAAATTATTATAGGTGAATAACATGTATTATAATAGAGAAGAATACTCCATATACTATAAAAAATATGGAAATAAAGAAAAAACTATTCTAATATTACCAGGTTGGGGTGATACTAGAGAAACTTTTTATAATATAATAAACTACCTTCAAGAAGACTACACAATATATATTATAGACTATCCAGGTTTTGGTAAAAGTGTATTTCCAAATAAAGACCTAACTATATATGATTATACAAATATAATTAGAAGTTTTATGACTGATTTTGATATAATAAACCCAATAATTATAGCTCATTCATTCGGAGGAAGAATCGCAACCCTACTTGCCGGTTATTATAAAGAAAAAATTGATAAATTAATAATGATAGATACAGCTGGTATTAAACATAAAAAAGGAATATTAAAATGGTTAAAAGAAAAAACTTATAAATTATTAAAATTAATAAAATATATTCTTCCCAAGAAAAAAAGACAAAAATATATTGAAAAACTTTTAAATTTATTTGGGTCAACTGACTACAAAAATTTAAATAACTGTATGAGAAAAACATTCCAAAATATCATTGGAGAAGATTTAAAATATTATCTTAAAGAAATCAATACCGAAACACTACTCATATGGGGAAAACTAGATGAATCAACACCACTAAAAGATGGTAAAATCATGAATAAACTAATAAAAGATTCAGCACTAATTATCTTTCCAAAAGGAAATCATTTTACTTATTTACAATATCCTATCCTAATAACTAATATTATAAAAGAATTTATTAAAGAAACTAACACCTAATTAAGTGTTAGTCTCTTTTATTATGGATTTAATCTATTAGGACCTCTAAATAAGAATTGTGACTCTTTTACACTAGGAATATCTAAAAGTAACATAGTGATACGATCAACACCGATTCCAAATCCTCCATGTGGTGGACAACCATATTTAAAGAATTCTAGATAAAATTTAACATCTTCTCCAAGCCCCTTACTTTTAGCATTTTTACAAATTTCATCATAACGATGTTCTCTTTGAGCACCACTAGTAATTTCTACACCTTTCCAAATTAAATCATACCCTTGAAGTTTTCCCTCATTATCTCTCATGTGATAAAAGGCACGCTTTTCTGCAGGATAATCAACAACAAATAAAAATTCATGATTAAACTTTTCTTTAGCTAACTTATAACTAAGTCTTTCAGCTTCTGTAGTTAAATCAGTCTTTTCAGAATCTGAAATTTTATAACCATATCTTTCTTCTAATTCTTTATAAACATCAGCTAATTTCATAATTGGAAAAGGCAATGTTGGAACTTCTATATCTATACCAAATACTTCTTTTACTTTAGTACCAAATTCTTCTTTTAATTTAGATAAAGCGAATGTAAGCATCTCTGCTTCTAAATTCATAACATCATAATAACTATCAATATAACTAAACTCTACATCAAAACTAGTAAACTCAGTTGCATGACGTGAAGTATTAGAATTTTCCGCTCTAAAACAAGGTGCAACTTCAAAAATTTTACTAAAACCACTAGCGATTGCCATCTGCTTATAAAATTGTGGAGACTGTGCTAAATAAGCTTTACGATCAAAGTATTTTACTTCAAAAACCTCTGACCCACTTTCACTAGCGGTACCTATAAACTTAGGAGTATGAATTTCTGTAAAATCATTTTGATATAAATACTCTCTCATATATTTAACAAAAGCAGATTGTACTTGAAACATCAATACATTTTTATCACTTCTTAAATCAATAAAACGATAATCAAGTCTAGTATCAAGATTAACCCCATCTAAATTTTTATAGTTAAATGGAAGTTCAGGCATACTAGTACTAGTAACTTCTATTTTAGTCGGAATAATCTCCATACCATTCAATTTTACTTTAGGAGAATCCATTAAAGTACCAGTAACCTTTATAGTACTTTCTAATGGTAAATTACTAATAATCTCAACCATCTCTTTATTTTTTTCTTCACTTTTTTCAATAGTAACCTGTACTTTACCAGTTGAATCTCTAAGTATTATAAATTGAACCCATTGAAGATCACGAATATTATCAACGAATCCACTAAACTCTACTTCTTCTCCAAAATGTTTATTCAAATCTTTCACATATATTTTTTTCATTTCTATACTTCCCTTCTAAATTTTATATTATAGTCTTACTCATGATGATGGCAATGACAATCTCCACCACAAGAACCATCGCAATCGCAGGAATCATCACAGTAACAATCATCGTCACAACCACAATCGCAATCATCAAAATTATCAGAAGCATTTAACTTTTCATCTAAGTAATATATTAAAGCATCTAAACTAATAACTTCTTCCTCTTTTGTTTTATTATTTTTAATTTTAACTTCATTATTATTTAAATCTTCACTATTTAAAACAGCTATATATTTTGCATTAAGTCTATCAGCTTGCTTAAATTGTCCTTTTAAACCTCTTTCAGTATATTCTGTATCAACAATAAATCCAGCCATTCTTAACTCCTGACAAAGATAAGCTGCATACTTTTTTTCTTCTTCATTAACATACATTAAGAATAAATCTATACCATCTACGATAGGTAATTTAACATTCTCTTTTTCTAAAGCAAGTACAAGTCTTCCAACACCTGATGCAAAACCTATACAAGGAGTTTCTGGTCCATCCAATTGACTACAAAGTCCATTGTATCTTCCTCCACCACCTAAAACATTGTTACTACCAAAACCTTCAACTTTTGCTTCTATTTCAAATACTGTATGATTATAATAATCTAATCCTCTAACAATGTTAGGGTTAATTTCATAATCTACCTGCATGATATCTAAATATTCTTGAACTTTTTCAAATCTTTCTCTACTAAAATCATTTAAATAATCAATTGTTTTAGGAGCATTCTTTAATATTTCATTTTCACTATCTACTTTACAATCTAATATTCTAAGTGGATTTTTTTCAAGTCTAGTTTTACAATCATCACAAAATAGATCTATATGTGGCTTGAAATAATCAACTAATACTTCCCTATATTTAAGACGAGATTCATTATCTCCAAGTGAATTAATATTTACTTTGATTTCTTTTAAACCTAACATTTTATAAATATTAACCGCTAAAGAAATAACTTCAGCATCAACAAGTGGATCATCACTTCCTAAAACCTCCATACCAAATTGAGTAAGTTCACGATCCCTACCACTTTGTGGTCTTTCATATCTATACATTGTTCCATTATAATATACTTTAACTGGTTGATTAGGATCTCCATACATTTTATTTTCAATATAACTTCTAACTACACCAGCAGTTCCCTCTGGACGAAGTGTTATATTTCTACCACCACGATCAACAAAATCATATGTCTCTTTAGAAACAATATCAGTAGACTCTCCTATTCCCCTATGAAATAACTCTGTAGCTTCTATAATTGGAGTACGAATATAATTATAATTATACTTCTCCATAGTAGCGTCAATAACACTTTCTACATACTTCCAAACCTTTGCTTCTCTCCCAGTAATGTCATTACAACCTTTTTGTTTTTGTAACATAATAATCCTCCTCTTATTAAAAATAAAAAGATGTCACTCCTAAGGACGAAATTTCTTCCGTGGTGCCACCTTAATTTATACTCTTAATACTAATAACGAAGTAACCCGCCTCTTTTTATTTGGATGTCTTCTACTCTTAATCATAAGTGTTTTCACCAACCACACTCTCTCTATAAATAAGTAAGAATATACTCTTTCCAAAGAAGATAACTCTATTATACTCTAAAATTAAGAATTAGGAAAGCTATTTTTCACTAAATAATTTATCTCTTTCTTTAAACATTTAGACGCTTCTTTATAATCAATTCCTAACTCATCAAATATACTAGGTCTAAAACTATCCATTCTATTAGACATAAATTTATTATATAACACATTACCACTATCTTTATCCTCTTTTATTTTAGAAGAAAGAATTGTTGCGATTAAACCTCCAATACCATAGTTAAAAGAATCTGATAAATTAATCTTTTCATCTCCTATAGTATCAAAAATATCACTATTATACTTATCAAATGGTATAAAAAGTTTTAACTCATCCATAGAATAATTATAATACTTATTTTTTTCTAATAAATAGTCAGGTAACAAAGTAAAAAAATAACTATCTAATAAATATGAATAATTAGTATAATGATAATCCGCCAATAAAGTAACAGCATAATCCTTATTAATATCTTCATCAATAAAAAATTCTAAGGCTTCTTTTTCATATAATCTTGAATTAACTTCTATATAAGGAGATATTTCCAAGTATTTTTCTATTTTATTTACAGAAAAATTATCATTCATATTTTTAAAATCGATTGCATGCCCTAACTCATGAATTAGAGATTTTATCGTCTTTACACTATATCTAGGATTCTCTACCACTAAAAATGGCAAGGATTTATATACATAGAAACAAAGGCCACAATATTTATCTAAAATATCAGTCCTTAATACTCTTTTATTTAAAATAATTTCATCTACAAAATCAACATCTTTAGGATGATACTTTCTAAAAAATGAATGTAATATAATACTTGCATCATCCTCATTAAAAATTTCTTCTTCAATAATATCTTTATCTATATATTTATATAATTCCTTAGCATAAACATTCAAACTTCTCGAAGATAAATAATTTATAAAATTCTTATTAGCTATAACTTTATTATTATATGTATCATTTAACTTATTATAAAAGTTACTACAATTTATTAATTTACCTCTATTATTTTTAAAAATTTTATTAAATCCTTCAACGTTATTATGTGTAAGACAATTATAAAGTACATTTAATAATTCTATATCTGATATACATAACTGTTCTTCAGCAACAGTCTTAGCGGTAACCAATTTTTCTCTAAGTGATAAAATCTCATTTTTTATTGTATCAGCATCTGCTCCATAAATTTTCATATACTACCTACTCCCCTGAAATATATTAAATAGCGTCTTTTACTTTTTTCATACCTTTTTCTAAATCTTTTTTAAAGAATTGATAAGTACCTCTAATAAATAGATAAACAGGTAATGCCACAATAATACCAACCATGCCTGCTAAAGTTCCCCCAACGCTGACTGCCATAATTGTAATTAACGGATTAACATTATTAGTTTTACCATATACTTTAGGAGATATAACATAACCATCTAATTGCGGGAATATTAAACAAATAACAATTGTCGCAATAAATAATGGAGTTGATACTACACTTGCAGTAACTATCGCAATTAAATTAGTAATTAAACCCCCAAAATAAGGAATTATAGTTGTTATACAAGCAAGAATTCCTAATATTAACCAGTTTGGATGCCCAACTATAAAAAATAAGAAACTATATTCTACTAATTGAATTACCATAAAAATACCAAGACCTTTTATATACTGTCCTATTTCTGTATCTAGTGCTTTAAAATACTTATAACTTCTTTTATTAATAGATAATAATATTTCCTTAGTCCATTTTTTGATTTTATCCATATCAGCCAAAAAGTAAATGAAACCAACAAAACCAACTATAAATTTAGAAGCAAAATCAAGTGATTTAGAAATTAATCCCATTGTAGTTGCTGAAGCTAAAGCTCCTATACTCTTAATTGCGTCATTTAAATAATCAACGATCTTAATTTCAAAACTTCCTAAATTTAAATTAAATTTATCTCCAATATTTTGTAAAAATTCAATAGTCATCTTTGCAAACAAAACTAATTGATCATAAATCATAGGAAGACTAACCGCTAACAGCCCACCAACAATTAAAACAACTGCAAAAACAACAACTAAAACAGCCAACCCTTTTCTAATTCCTTTTTCTTCTAACTTTTTAACTAAAGGAGTTAGAGCATAACTAAATGCAAAGGCAACGATAAACGGCCCAAGTAATGAAACTATCTTACTAAAAACACCCCACCAAAGTCCAACATTAGAAAAACCAATATATAAAAGTAACATCAAAGCTGTAATATTTAATAACTTATAATTTATTTTATTAGAAAACATTCAAATCACCTTTCTAACCATATTGTTGTAGGTCCAATATTATTTATACTAACATTCATATCTGCACCAAAAATACCAGTTTCTATTTTAATATATGCACTTAATCTATTATTAAACTCATCATATAATACTCTAGCTTGATCAGTTGATAAAGCTTTAACATAACTAGGTCTATTACCTTTACTACAATCACCATATAAAGTAAACTGAGAAATAGATAATATACTACCACCTACATCTAAGATACTTTTATTCATTACATTGTTTTCGTCAGGAAAAATCCTTAAATTTAAAATTTTATTTATCATATAATCAATCTTATTTAAATCATCACCATCAGTAAAACCAACAAATAATACAAGTCCAAAATCAATTTTACCTACTACTTTGTCAGAAACTATAACACTTGCAGGAGAACTTCTCTGTACTAAAACTCTCATCTCATAATCCTCTTAACCTTAGTAATATAACTTTGTCTATTTAACGCAATCAACACTTTATCAAGCTGTTTTAGACTTTTAACATATAATAAAACTTCATATACAAATTCATTTGTCTTACTTATTGTTTTAAATTCATCTACAAAAACATCTAACATTGATATAGATTGCATAATATCAAGCATATGATTATCTTTTGTATTAGAATAAATAACTAATCTACTAAGATAACGTTTACTTAAATTAATAGATGGATTCCAGCTTACTTCTAAACATCTATTCTCTAAAGTTGTTAAATTATGACAATTACTTCTATGAACAGTAATACCATTACCTTTAGTTATATAACCAATAATATCATCACCATATATTGGATCACAACAACGAGCTAAATTAACTTTTACATTATCAATACCATTAACAATAACATCTGCGTTATTATCTTTATTCTTAGGTAAAACTTTAACAACTTTAGGTTGTTCTTTTTCTTTATAAATAACATTAATAACAGAGTTTGGTGAAGCTTTACCATTACCCACTGCCAAATAAATATCCTCTAAATCATCTGTCTTTATCACATCACAAATTTCTTTAATATTTTCATCACTAAAAAAGTCTGAAAATACTATTTTTCTTTTTCTAAGTTCTTTTTCTAAATTATATTTTCCTCGTTCAATATAAACTTCTCTATCATTCTTAGTAAAGAAACTTTTAATTTTATTTTTAGTTTGTGTTGCTTTTACCATATTAATCCACTCACGAGAAGGAGTAGAATTTTTATTAGTATTTATTTTAACTATATCATTATTTTGAAGTTCATAATCAAGTGGAACAATATTATTATTAACAATAGCTCCAACAGTAGTTTCTCCAACTTTAGTATGAACCTTATAAGCAAAATCAAGTGGAGTTGCCCCCTTTGGCAATTCAATAACATCACCCTTAGGAGTAAAAACATAAATATTATTATTTAATACTTCATCTCTTACACTATTAACAAATTCTTCACTACTCATCTTATCTTGTGACAAATCAATAATAGATTTAAAGAACTGTAATTTTTGTTCTGTTGTATTTTTAAAATTAACAGTAGCATCTTGTTTTTCTTTATATGCCCAATGTGCTGCAACTCCATTTTCAGCAACTTCATCCATATCATAAGTTCTAATTTGGATTTCAAATAAATAACCATCAATACCAAATACTGTTGTATGTAGAGATTGATACATATTTGGTTTAGGCATAGCTATATAATCTTTAAAGCGTTTTGGTAAAGGTCTAAATCTAGAATGAATTATTCCTAATGCTAAATAACATTCTTGCTCAGTATTTACTAAAATACGAATAGCTAACAAATCATAAATATCACTAAACTTTTTACCTTTATTTAATTTGTTATAAATACTATAAATGCTTTTGGAACGTCCCTTGATCTCATGAGGAATATGATGCTCAGTAAGTAAATTAGTAACATCATTCATCATATCAAAAACTGTTTTATCTCGTTCTAACTTTGTCTTATTTAATCTTTCTGCAATATCATAGAACACATCAGGTTTTAAATATCTAAGAGATAAATCTTCCAATTCACTCTTAATTTTATGAATACCTAAATGGTGCGCAATTGGCGCTAAAATCTCTAAAGCTTCTTTTGCTTTTATTTTTTGCTTTTCCTCTGGTAAAGCCCAAAGAGTTCTCATATTATGAAGTCTATCAGCAAGTTTTATAATAATAACTCTAACATCTTCACTCATTCCAACAATTATTTTTTTGTAATAATCTATTAAATACTCATTTTCAGTAGAAAAATGAATTTTAGAAAGTTTAGTAACACCTTGAACTAGCTTAGTAACTTCTTCCCCAAATTCATTAATCATTTCTTCTTCAGTACAATCACAATCTTCTAATACATCGTGCAAAAGACCTGCCTGTATAGTTACACTATCAGCATAAACAGTTGTAAGTATTAAAGCAACATTCAAAGGATGAATAATATATTCTTCTCCAGACTTTCTAAATTGTCCCTCATGTTTTTCTTGAGCAAATAGATATGCTTTACGAATATTTTCTAAAGAAGCTTCATCCTCAATATAAATATGTGCTTTTTCTATAATATTATCTATTGTTATATTTTCCTTAACTTTTGTCGTAGGAACCATCTCCCTCCTAGCAATTAACTCCTTTAATTTGTTTTTCACATAAGTCATCAGTATATTGTTTCTTTATCTTTTTAGGTTTACCAAGTTGCCTCTTTTCAATAGCTACAAATATTGCAGTTGCAATAAATATTGAAGAATAAGTTCCAGATATTAATCCAAATAACATGGCCAAGTTAAATGTTAAAATTTCACCAGATCCTAAGAATATTAATGCAATAACTGGAAGTAATGTTGTTATAGTTGTATAAATAGTTCTACTAAATGTTTCTTGAATACTTTTGTTACTTATAACTTCTAAATCTTCACTTGTAATCTTTTTGTTTTTATTTTTAAGATTTTCACGAATTCTATCAAATAAAACAATAGTATCATTAATAGAATACCCAATTATGGCTAAAACTGCTGCAATAAACATAACAGAAACTTCTAAATGGAAGATACTAAATAATGCAATTATAATTAAAACATCATGAAGTAGTGCAACAACACCACCAACTGCATAACTAAATTTAAATCTAACAGATACATAAAGTATAATTCCAATAGTCGCAAGTAAAACTGCTAATATTGCATTTTTAATTAACTCTTGTTTAACGACATTAGAAACAACTCCAATATTAACCTTAGCGTCATACTTTTTAACAAAATAATTATTTGCCTTTTCTATTTTTTTAGCTGATAAAGTATCTTTTACTTGAATATCTACTCCAGCTTCATTAATAATAATTTCATTAGCTGTTAAAGATAATTTTTCTAAATCAGACTTAATTTCTTTTTTAGTAATAGTTTTATTAGTATCTATTGTAATATCACTACCCGCTTTAAAATCAATTCCAAGATTTAATCCACGAGTACCAATTAATACTACACCTGCTAAAATAATAATAATTGAAAACATTACAAATTTATTAGTATGTCTTAAGAAATTTACATTTTTAAATGGTTCAACTTTAACTTTTTCATTCTTAGAAACATTAGGAATATCTTCACTATTAACATTAATAAATAGCTTTGTTTTATCATTAAAGTAATTAGTCTTTACAAAAGCTTTAAGTAAAACTCTAGTTAAAAATACCATTGTAAACATTGTAACAGCTACTGTAATAATTAACATAGTTGCAAAACCTTTAACACTACTTTCTCCAAAAACAAACATAATGATTGCAACAATCAAAGTAGTTAAATTAGAATCAAGTATTGCACTAAAACTAGATTTAGTACCCTCTTTAAAAGCATTAGGTAGACTCTTTCCTTTATATAGTTCATCTTTAATTCTAGAGAAAGTAATAACATTTGAGTCAACTGCCATACCAATTCCTAAAACTAATGCTGCAATACCAGGTAATGTTAATACACCACCTATAGTCCAAAATACCAAGAATACTAAGAATGTATAAATTAACATCGAAACACTAGAAATAAATCCTGCAAAATGATATACAAAAACCAATACCAAAATAATTGCACTAATTCCAATGATTCCAGCTATTAAAGTCTTAGATAATGTCGCATCTCCAAAAGATGCTCCTACTGTCTTTGAAGAAATTTCTGTAAGCTTACTTGGAAGTGATCCACTATTAATTAAATCTACCAAGTTATTAACTTCATCGATAGTAAAATTACCTTGTATAATAACATCACTAGCAAATCCTTGTGAAACAGTTGCGGCACTTAAACAATTAGAACCACTTGTTCCACAATTATTAGCTTCTTTCTCAAAACTATTTTTCATTTCATCATAATCTAACCAGATTACAATCATATTTTCATCATAATTTTTAACTTTATTAGTAACTTCATAAAATTTATCCTTATCTTTTACAGATAATAAAACTGCTGGATTACCTGATGAATCTTCACTAACTTTCGCACCACCTGCTTTTAATACATCACTACTCATAAGTAAATTATCATCAGTATCTCTAAAAGATAATGTTGCAACTGTTGAAAGCTGTTTACGCGCTTCATCTGGATTCTTAACACCTGCAAGTTTAACACGAATTCTATCATTACCCTCTAAAATAATTTCAGGTTCATTTACACCCAAACTATCAATTCTTTTTTGAAGTGTTTTATAAGTAGCCATTAACTTATCTTTATTCATTTTAGAGCCATCAATAGAACTAACTTTATATAATACTTCAAATCCTCCTTGCAAATCTAATCCAAAATTTAAATTCTTAAAAATTGGAATAAAAGATAAACATATCCCAATCATTAATAAAACTAATATAACTGTAGTAGTTATAGTCTTTTTCCTTCCATTTTTCTTCATTTTTAACACATCTCTTTCTAAATTATTCAACATCAAAATATTGACTTCTCTTTGTTTTTGCTAAATTACCTTTTAAAAATAAATCAATCTTTTTATTATCAGCATGTAATATATCACTAACAATATCAGAAAGTACTAAATTATGAGATTTCTTCCATTTAGATTCTATCAAATAATTCCAAACATCAATATCAGTAATATACGAAAAACCTAATCTATGCAATTCTGTAATTTTAGCATTAAGTGCCGGCTTAACTCTTTCATATAATTCTTCCTGAGTAGAAAATAAAAAATCCATAAAGACTCACATCCTTTGCACTCTTTAGCAATTTTATTATATCGAAAAAAAAAGTATAAATCAATAATTTATACCTTATCTAATCATTTTTCTTAGCCCTAGGAAAACTATTATAATATACTTCTTTCAAGTGATCTACAGATACGTGTGTATAAACTTGAGTAGCTGAAATACTCTCATGTCCCAATAATTTTTGAACACTAAGTAAATCACATCCTTCATTAAGCAAATGTGTCGCAAAAGAATGTCTAATCATATGAGGAGATATATTTTTATTAATAGATGTTTTTTTAATAAGACCATCTAATATATATCTAATTCCTCTTTCAGTAATATTATCACCATTTTTATTTAAAAATAAATATTTACTATCATTCTTATTAAGTTGCAAATATCCATCATTTAAATATTTATCTAATATATCAGAACAATAATCTCCATATTCAACAATTCTTTCTTTATTACCTTTTCCCAATATAGTAATCGTTCTAAGGCTTCTATTTATATCTAACACTTTAATATTAACAAGTTCTCCAACACGAACTCCAGTAGCATATAACATTTCTAAAATTAATAAATCTCTCTGCCCTAACGCTAAATTTGTATCTGGTACCTTAAATAATTCTTCTAATTCATTATATTCAAAATATTTAGGTAACTTCTTTTCTTTCTTTAAGCCATTAACTAAAGAAAAGATATTATTCTGAACTACTTTTTCATTAACCAAAAACTTATAAAAACTTCTAAGAGCACTAAGTTTCCTATCAACAGATGAATTACTATCTTTCTTATCATCTTTTAAATACATTAGATAAAATCTAATATCACTATATTGAACATCTAAAAAAGATAAATGCTCTTTAGTTAAATAATTCAAAAACTCTAAAATATCTCTTTTATAGTTATCAATAGTATAAGTAGAATAATTTCTTTGATACTTCAAATAATCTAGATATTTATCTAAATAACTCATCTTATTTTCTTCTTTCATATTCTTCATCTGGAATTGCCCAATCATCTTCTTCTACTTGCCTTTGAACAACATCATACTCATCAGAATGATCATCAACCATATCTGTAAACATGTCATAATCATCAATATTATTATCAGTAACATTATCAATAACTCTTAAAACATCATTAGAAAACAAATTAATTTGACCATCAATATAATTTCTATTTAACTTTTCAAACAATTGGGAATCAACACTTTTTCTAAAAGCAAGATTATTATTAACATTTAGACTTCTTCTATCATACATTTGAAATGATTCAATAGCACTTCTAGCAAAAGAATAACTAGAAAAAGCCCAACTATTATTAAATTTTATATTATAAGGAACTTTTTCATATGAATCTACATCTTCTAACTGTTCTATTACTTTTTTAGAAACATTAGTATCAGAAAGGCTATCACAATAATCTTTATCATAATAAGCCTTCTTAATTAACTGATCATAAATCTGAATAACTTTATTCTTTGCTTTTTCTATATTGCCAATACTAAAACAAGTAGCAATTTCTCTTAATCTTTCTACATCATGCTTATTACCATTATTATAAATAGGCATCAAATAAGAAATTTCTTGTTTATTCTTATGTGCAATAAATATATCAACTGATAAACTATCAATATATCCATTTTTATACATCCTATTAACCATCGATTGTTGACTATCAAACTGCATACTAATCAAATCAATATACTCTAATTTGTTTTTTCTAGATTGATTTTTACTACCATTTTTCAAATACCAATCTTCTACTAAAGAAATAATAGAGCAATCATTATTATCTTTATCTCTAGCAACTAAAAAATATCCACTCATACTACTATCACCATAAATATTATATCATAAAAATAAAAATTTAATACACCTTGTATTTTCTATAAACATCCGAATCATTATCTAAAGTTTGACAATTTTTAAAATTACTATCTAGTATCGAATCAAAAGTTCTTAACAAAAAATAACTATCCTCACTAGAATTCATTTTTTTTAATAAACTCATAATACCATGTTCATAAAAATACTTTATGTTAAACTTAATTCCAAAATATGCAAAAAGCTTGTTATAAGAAGCAATTGAATCTTCATACAAGCTATACACTTTTTTTAATTTCTGTAAGTCTTGAATTTTAATATTAATATCTTCAATCAAATACTTACATTCTAACTTTTTAATATCTTTTTTATAAATTGGGAGTAAAAAACACTCAGGAACTAATTTATTAAGTTCTGATGTCTTATTTAATTTATCAAAAGTAATTAAAATTTGA
Organism: uncultured Bacilli bacterium; assembly: GCA_934162665.1. Lineage (GTDB taxonomy): Bacteria > Bacillota_I > Bacilli_A > RF39 > UBA660 > RUG14670. The sequence continues at coordinate 100,587 of CAKPJN010000001.1, read as the reverse complement.
TCATATCTATCATTTATAAATTCTTCATTATCATATTTAAAACTCCCTATTTTATCTGAATAATTTGATGATAAAATAAACTCTCTATCATCCAAATATTTTAAAGTTATCCTATCAATTTCTAAAAGATTATTCTTACTAAGTTCTAAGACTAGATAATTATTTACATAATTTAATAAAACTTTCAAATAACCACCCCCGAAATATAAAAGTTATTTTATCTATTTAGTAAAATCACATTCACTACATTGAATTTTACCATTTTTGTCAATTAAATATTTACCGCATTCAGGGCACTTCTCATCTAATGGCTTATACCAACTAGCAAACTTACATTTAGGATAATTATTACACCCATAAAATAGTTTACCCTTACGTGTCTTTTTTTCTACTATCTTTCCTTCGCATAAAGGACAATCCATTATTACTTTTTCTTCCTTTTCCTCTTTCTTAACATACTTACATTCTGGGTAATTAGAACAAGCAACAAATTCCCCATAACGACCTTTTCTAATTACTAAAGGATTTCCACATACTGGACATACTTCACCAGTTTCAACTGGAGCTTTCTTTTCCATATCTTTAAATGCATCTTCTACCCTAGGTTCAAAAAGAACATAAAAATCACTAAGTATCTTATTCCAAATAACATCACCTTCAGCTATCTTATCCAAATCATCTTCCATATTACGTGTATACTCAACATTAATCAAGTCACTAAAGAATTCTTGTAATTTATCTGTTGTCTCAACTCCAATATCTGTTGGAGCAAACTTTTTATCAGTTAAAGAAACATATCCTCTTTCTTTTAATGTATCAATAATTTTAGCATAAGTAGAAGGTCTACCAATTCCAAGTTCTTCTAACTCTTTAATTAGTTTAGCTTCAGAATATCTTGCAGGAGGCTTAGTAAAATGTTGTTCATTAGCTATATCTGTACTAACAGCTTCTTCTTTTTCGTGTATTTCTGGTAATATCTTATCTTCACTAGATTCATAATCTTTATAAACTTTTAAATAACCATCAAAAATCAAAATTTGTCCTGTTGTTTTAAATTTATAATCATTATTATCAAAAATAATTGTAGTTTGATTAACCACTGCATCAGCCATTAAAGAAGCTAGTGTTCGTTTATAAATTAAACTATATAGTTTAAACTCATCAGGAGCTAAATAGCTTTTTATACTAAGTGGATCTCTAAATATACTAGTTGGTCTTATTGCTTCATGGGCATCTTGTACATTTTCTGTCTTTTTACTTTTCTTTATTACACCAACATATTCTTTACCAAAATTATCAGTAATATATTTATATGTAGGTCCTACAAAATCATCTGAAAGACGAATAGAATCAGTTCTCATATAAGTAATTAAACCAACAGTTTCGCTTTCAAGATCAATTCCTTCATATAGTTTTTGTGCAATACTCATTGTCTTCTTTGCTGAAAACCCTAATTTTGTAGATGCTTCCTGTTGTAAAGTAGAAGTAATAAATGGAAATTTACTCTTTTTATTTTTCTCACTTTTAGAAACACTAGAAGCTGTATATATATCACCAAGCGCATCTAATACCTTTAAAGCATCACTTTCAGTTTTTAAAGTAATATCCTCATCCTTATATTTAAATAAAACTGCTTCATAATCCTTAAATTTGGCTGTAATTGTCCAATATTCTTCAGGTACAAAACTCTCTATTTCACGTTCTCTATCAACAATAAGTTTTAAAGCAACACTTTGAACTCTACCAGCACTCTTTGCACCAGTTTTACTTTGTAATAATTTAGAAAGCCTAAAACCAATTATTCTATCTAAGATTCTTCTTGTCTCCTGGCTCTTTACTAAATTATCATCAATAACAGTTGGCTTTTTAATAGCGTCTAATACTTTATCATGAGTAATTTCATTAAATAAAACTCTCTTATATTGATTATCTTTAATACCTAAAGCATCCTTAAGATGCCACGCAATAGCTTCTCCCTCACGATCAGGGTCGGATGCAAGATAAATCATATCGCTATCTTTTACATCTTTTTTTAATTCTTTAATAACACTACTCTTTCCTTTAATAGGAACATAATTAGGTTTAAACCCATCATCAATATCAACACCAAGTCCATATTTACCCGTTGTCGCCAAATCACGAATATGTCCCTTTGAAGAAACTACTTTATAGTCACTTCCCAAATACTTTTCAATAGTTTTACTTTTACTAGGGCTTTCCACAATTACTAAATTCTTACCCAAAAGAACCACTTCCTTATCTCATATTTATACGTTAAAAACTTTTTACTGTCAACTCTATTCATTTATATTATATTAATTATTATACATTATACCCCAACTTTATGACTCTCTATATAATTTTTTACAGGTCCATAACTCTTACGATGAGAATCTAAAATACCATACTTTTCTATAGCCTCTAAATGTTTTTTTGTAGGATAACCTTTATTACTTTTAAAATCATACATCGGATACTTCTCATCAAGTTCATACATCATTCTATCCCTAGTTACTTTAGCTATTACTGACGCTGCACTAATTGTAATACTTTTTAAATCACCTTTAATAATAGAAGTCGTAGGAATATCCAATGAAAGTGGCATTGCATCAATTAATACATGTTCCGGCAAAATAGAACAATTGTTAATTGCCTCCTTCATAGCTATTTTAGTTGCCTCGTAAATATTAACTTCATCAATAATTTTATGATCAACAATCCCAACACCTATAGAAATAGCTTGTTCCGTAATCATATCAAATAATATATCACGTTTTTTCTCACTAATTTTTTTAGAATCAGTAAGCCCAGGCAAATCAAATTCTAAAGGTAAAATAACACATGCCGCAACAACTGGACCAACTAAAGGACCTCTGCCAACTTCATCAACACCAGCAATTAAATTAATTCCCTTTTCTCTTAATTCTCGTTCATATTTATAATTATCAAAATCCATATTCATATCTAACACCTATCTTAGTCTACCTCGAAAATTAGAAAAAAGTCAAGAAAAAAAGAGGTAACCCTCTTACTAGAACATATATTTATAACTATAAGTATAACCATCTGAAATTTGTAATTTTTTAGCAGTAGTATCTACTTTTAATGTAATTGTTTTATAAGTTGAACCAGTTTTTTTAGTTTTTGTTGAACTATCACTATACTTATAATCATATTTTATTTTAGCATCAACACTCATTACACCATATGAATTAAGATAAGCTGAAGAAATTGATACATCAGTAATTTTAAAACTTTCAATACCAACTGAATCATATCTAGAAACTAGACTATTATAATCACTATCAAATGAATATTCCTCAGCAAATGAAGAAGATATAGTTGCATCTTTCTTAATAGTAGCAACATCTGTATTATTAATTGCTCCACCTACATAAACTTCAGTGAACTTTTTAATTAAATCACTAACTTGTTTACTAGACTTATCACTTAAATCCAAACTATAATAACTAGTTAAATCAATACTTTTCTTGTCATAAGTATCTACTGTTTTAGTAAACTCTAACCCATTACTTAAAGAAACACCAATTAAAACATTATCTTTTAATACTGTACCAAGATTATAAACATCTTCATCAGATGATGATTCTTCTTTATCTAAATATTTACTACTAAGAGCTACACCATCAACAGTAACTTTTGCATTCTTTTCTGCTTTAACTACAACATCATGACTTATAACATCTTCTCCTAAAGCTTTCCAATTATCAAAAATTAATAAGTTTTTATTTTTACTCTTTGTAACAACAACAGTTAAATAACTACTTTTTAAACTACCCTCTGTAATATATTCTACTACAAATGATTTAGTTAAACTAGAAACTTGTCTATTAGTACTAGTTGCATTTGTATTACCAAGAATTTTATCAAGTGCTGAGTTAACAGCATCAGATTGAGATGAAGTAGCTAATTTTTTAACTTCACTATCAGATAATACTTTTATTTGTTCAATATTTTTCAATTTTTGATCTTTATATTTTCTATTTACTACATCTTTTGTAACAAAATCACTTTCTCCATAAACATCAGCATATTCAATTTGTGATTTAACGTCTTTACTAATTACTGCTTCAGCATATTTTAAAGCAAACTTTTTAGCACTATAAACAGTATTATTAATAATAAAATAAGCTGCTATTAATACAACTACAATACTAACAATAATAACTGCTATCTTGTTCTTTTTTAGAAATTCTTTAAAAGAAACTCCTCCATTACTACTCTTTTTTTCTTTAACCTTTTTCTCTTGTTGTCCAAGTCTTGTTCCACATTCAATACAAAACTCAGCATTTTCATTGTTTTTTGTACCACACTCACTACAAAACATATATACCTCCTTAGGATCAATCGATCTCTATTAATTATATTACATAAGTTTTATAAAAAAAGCAACAAATTTAAAAAAATTAATTACTTAATCCTGTCAAATGTAACTTCCTTAAAATAACCATTTTTTAAATCTTGAATAATAATATTAGAAACCTTCATATAATCAACTTCACCACCACGCATTAACGCTCCTCTTTTTTTAGCAATCATACTATATACTTCAGTAAAATCAGAATCAAGACTAGTAATACCATAACGATCTTTTAATTTTTCAGGATATAACTCCATCATTTTTTTCAAGATAAATCTAGCCATATCATGAGGATCTAAGATTTCTTCTTTAATAGAAGAAAAACTAGCTAAAATATGAGCTTCTTCCTGATTATCAAGTTTAGGCCACAAAATACCAGGTGTATCTAAAAGTTCCAAATCTTTATTAATTCTAATCCAATTTAAATTTTTAGTAAAACCAGGCTTATTTCCAACACCAGCTGATTTCCTACCAACTAAACGATTAATAAGTGTACTCTTACCAACATTAGGAATTCCTATAATAAGAGATCTAGCACTACGTGGTTTCAATCCCTTTTTACTACGATCTTCATTTATAGATTTCATAATGATTTTACTCTCATCAATAATCTTATTAACGTTAAAACCACTCATCAAATCAACAGGAATAACTTTATACCCTAGTTCTTCATAATACTTAATAAATTTATTAGTCATAGCTTTATCACATAAATCATACTTATTAACTATTAAAATTCTAGGTTTATTTTTTATCAATCCATCAATATCAATAATTTTAGAAGATTGTGGCATTCTAGCATCGATAACTTCATATACAATATCAATTAAATTTAAATTTTCACTAATCTCTCTCTTAGTTTTTGCCATATGTCCTGGATACCAGTTGATATTTGTTTTGTTTTCGTTCATTTTATCACTTCCTTTTGCAAATAAAATATATTTTATCTTCGATTCTTTGTTTTTCGTTTAAAATACTATTTTCTGATTTTATTATTTCTAAATTATATTTTAACAATATTTTTTTAATAAATTCTATAGTATATAATTTTTCTAATACGTCACATTCATATATCTTTTCATTATTTTGTATTACTTTTATATTAGTATTAATTAATTCTCCCTTATTTGTAATATAATAATGAACTTTAATATCTTCGCTCCTATTACTGATGATATTACTATTTAAAATTAATTTATCCTTATCAATTATATCAAAAATTAAATATCCTGATGTATTTAGCATTTTAGAAACATTAGAAATAATCCTATCAAATTTCTTTTCTTCTAAAATATGATTTATAGCATCACAAGTTATAGTAATCAAATCATATTTTTCATTTGAAATATATTGGGTCATATCTTCTACAAAAAAGGCTATATCCTCATTTCTATTTTTACATATATTTATCATATCAGGAGAAATATCTAATCCAGTTGTTTTTATTCCGTTTTTAAAAAAATAATCACATAAAGTACCAACACCACATCCCAAATCTAAATGTTGTTTTATCTTAATATTATTTTTATTTAAATATTTTAATATAGCATCCCCCATTGTTAAACTAAAATAATCCCATCCATATTCATTATAGATATCACAAAATTCTTTACTATACATTTATATCACCTCGATTATCTATATAAATTAGATAAAACATTAGTTAAACAATCTTCTGCGATTTTGACATTATTTGTAAATTCAATCTGAACTAAGTGTCCATTTATTTTAAATACATATGAATTTTTTACTTGAAATAAGAAATCCAACATTCTTTCTACTTTAGGTTTTCTTTTATCGATTTTTATTTCATTTATATCAGGTATATCATTAGGATTTATATCATTTAAATCCATATCTTTATATTTTTCTATTATTTTATCTATATCATATTTTTTCATTTTTAACACCTTTCTATGAGAGAGGGTTGCACGTCATAATCAAGTACTTAATCCCTAACCTAAAATTACATATATTTTATAAAAAACAACCATTTTTTAGTTATTATTATTGTTTTTTCATTAAAATATGTAAATCAAATTTTTCTCAAAGCCTTTATTTATAAGGATTTTCTAAAGGTGTTGCATAAATCGTAATCAAGCACGAAATGGGGACTTTTGAAAAACTTTTTTGACTATCATTATATTTCTTTTCTGCTCTAATTTTTCTTTTTTGGTACATATCCATTTTAATCACTTCCTTTTTTATAATTTGTCTTTTACTTATTGTATAATGTTATAACTACTAATTCTGGTCTGTTATTTATTCTAAATGGTATAATACTATTTCCAATTCCTCTGTTCACTACCATAGTAGTCTTATTTTTTTCAAATACTCCACTTGTATATTTAGGGAAAAAGCCTTGATTTGGTGCAACAATGCCACCTATAAATGGAATTCTTATTTGTCCACCATGAGCGTGTCCAGTTAATATTAAATCTATTTTCTTTTCGACATAAGTATCAAATAATTCTGGTCTATGGGATAATAATATATTATATTTATCTCCATTATATTTTGTATTATCTAATTCCGCTTTTACTATTTCAGAATCTGATATAAAACTTTCGTGAGCCATTCTTGGATCATCTATACCTATTAAATTTATTGACGATTCATTTATTTTTAATTCTTCTTTTTTATTTTCTAAAATAACAACTTTATTTTCGGCTAATTGTTCTTTAATTTTTGCGTAATTCTTGACACTTGCTTCATGATTACCAGAAACATAGTAAATTGGAGCAACAGTATTTATTTTCTTAATAAAATTTATAGCAACTTCTACATTCGTTTTACTAGAATCAATAAAATCTCCTGTTAAAACAATAATATTAGGCTTTTGTTTTTCTATTTCTTTTATTAAATCATTAGTTAGAGTATTAGATTGATTATTATGAAAATCTGATATTTGCACTATTTTATAATTATTAAAATCAACAGGTATATTATTATTAACTATTTTATAATTACTTACTTGTAATTTTGTGTTTTCATAGTGTAAATACAATCCACATAAAACTATTGTAATCGTAATAAAAATCATAATTATAACTTTCTTTTTCATTCAAAACCTCCTCATCATATTACTATTCATTTGTTTCATCTATATCTAAATATAAGTTTATTTCTTCTTCTGTTGGTAATTTATCCATTAATTCTTTTGGTAGTTGTTCTTTTAGTTTATAAGTTGAAACACCTATAGGAACATTAGTAGATTTCAAAGACCAATCTACCGTTAATCTATTCTTTCCTCTACATAATAATAAACCAATCGTAGGTGCATCACATTCTTTTTTTATTGTTTCATTAACTGCTGTTACATAAAATCCTAATTGTCCTATATATTCTGGTTTAAATTCGCTTGTTTTTAATTCAACAACTACATAACACCTAAGTTCCAAATGATAAAATAGTAAATCAATATAATAATCTTGATTATCAACTGAAATTTTATATTGATTTCCAACAAAACTAAAACCCTTCCCTAATTCTAGTAATACGTTTCTTATTTTATTTATTAAAGCTATTTCCAATTCTTTTTCCTTATATTCTTCTTTTAATGTAATAAAATCAAAAATATACGGATCTTTTATGGTATTATTCACTAAATCACTATCTTTTGGAGGTAACATTACATTAAAATTATTGTTACTATTTCCTATTCTTTTATGAAATTCTGTTTCAATTTGAATAGCAAGTACATTTCTACTCCATCCATTTTTAATAGTATTTTCAGCATATATTTTTCTAATACCCTTATCTTTAATTTTTTCAATTAATAATAGATTATGTCCCCAAGGTAATTTGGCAACAAGCTGTTGCCATTTTTCATCATCAGCATATTCTTCATAGAATAATCTCATTGACCTTATATTTCTTTCAGAAAAGCCTTTCATATTAGGAAAAGTTAATTTAAGTTCTGTTGACACTTGCTTCGTAAAATTATTTCCATATTGTTTGTTTTCTGAAACAATTTTTCCTAATTTAAAATACAACATAATTAAATTACTATTGACTTCCTGCATAGTTTTAATTTGCGTATTTATAATTTCTTCTTTAATATTACTAATAATATCTTTAAAATTTTTATCTAGCATAATTCACATCCTTTCTATTGTTTTTCATAACTCCTGCACATTTATTTTTTCAACACTTTTCAAGTAAAAATATGTTTAAAATGTAAAAAGAAATTTTATTTTTTTCTTTTATTTTCAAGGGTTTAATAGTGTTTTTTCATAACTCCCAACTTACCACGAAATGGGGACTTTTGAAAAACTTTCTTGATTATTATTTTTTTTATTTTCTGCTCTCATTTTTCTTTTTTGATACATATCCATGATTATCACTTCTTTCTTTTCTATCATTTAAAAAAATACTTAAAAGTATTTGTTTTTCGTTTTTAACTTGAAAGTATTATATCATATTTTTGTTTATTTATAAAGTCAAGAGCCTCAAAATATTTATCTTCATATTTGAATATTACTTTTATATTACCATTTTCACTAACAACAATATATTCAATTAACTCATCTATCAATAATCTATTTAGTTCATTTATTTTTTCTTTCTTTTTAAATATATTCATCCAATCAGTATTGTTATTTTTTTTTGTTTCTTTTTCTTTCTCATATAATTGTATATCTTCTTTTAGTTTTTTAATTTTATCACTATACTCTTTATTATATTGCCAGTATTCCTCCTCAGATATAAAGTTCTCCTTTAAATCTTCTTTAATTGAATTTCTTAACATTATATATTTTTCTTTTTTTCTTCTGCATTTTGAATTTTATTTTTTATTATTTCCAAGTCATAAGAAATTTCTTTTTTGTTCAATATATCATTTATTTTAGAATCCATATCTACAATTATTTCTTTATAATGATTAATTATATCAACAATATCTTGCTCTAATTGCTGTTTTTGACAGGCGTGTTTGGAGCATTCTTTATTATATAAATATGACTTACAATAATAGTATTCATACTTTTTTGATTTTCTTAATACTAAACTATTCCCACAATTATCACATCTTAAATGACCTGCAAAAATATCATATTCATTATTCTTTTTAACTCTTATATTTCTTGCATATAACAGTTCTTGAACTTTATCAAAATCTTTTTTGCTAATCAACGCTTGATGATGGCTAGGTATTATAATCCAATTTTCTTCTGGAACATCTAAATTCTTATGAACTTTATGACTTATTCTTTTTCTTTTACCTTGCACTAAATCTCCTGTATAAGACTGATTTTTTAAAATTTTATCTATTTTTTTCGTGTCCCATTTCTTTGCAGTTTCTTTTATATCATAATTATATAATCCCTCATCAATTTTATATAATGCATGAGGCAGTATTTGCATTTTATTTAATTCATCAATAACATCTTTTTTACTTTTTCCATCCAATATCATTGCAAATATTTTTTTAACAATTCTTGCTGCTTTTTTATCAATAATGAATTTATGCTTATTGTTAGGATCTTTTTTATACCCAAAAGGAGCAACTGAACCAATAAATTGCACATTATTCTTTTTATTATCCAGGACACTTCTTACTTTATTTGAAATATCTCTTGCATACTCGTCATTCATCAAGTTTTTAAATGGAACAATAATATTATTAGATGATTTTGAATCATTATATGTGTCAACATTATCGTTAATTGCAACAAATCTTATATTATGTAAAGGGAATATTTAATCAATATATTTTCCTACTTCAATATAATTTCTTCCTAATCTTGATAGATCTTTTACAATAATACAATTTATTTTATTATCAAAATCATATTCTAATATTGCATTTTTTAAATCTTCTTTTCTATAAGAAAAAACATACTCATCTATTCCTAATTTTCTTTTCATAATAAATAACCTCTATAAAATATCAACAATTCTATAATAAATCATAAATATTAAAATATCGTAATATTTTCATTTCAATCCATAGTCTTTAACTAAGCTTTTTCTTAAAAATTTGGCTTGTACCTTTTGTTTATTTATAATCTTATTATTTATCTCATCAGTCTTTTTATTATATCTAATTTCCCTAACTTCATATAAAATGTATGCATCAACAAGGGTTAAATTATTATAATTACTCATTTTATCTTTTATATAGTCTTCTAACTCTTGTATTTCTTTTTCTCTAAAGATAGCTAAAGTTTTATATGATTCATTCAATTCATCCTCAGTTAATCTACTTCTCATAAAATCTTCTAAAGAATTCCTCATATATTCACATACACAATCATGCTCATTTTTAGTGCAATCTTTATTCTTATACTTAATAAACAAATCAGTCATTGTTTTTTGTTCTTTAATCTTTAGATACTTTTTAATTTCATCTGTAGTTAACTGATATAATGATCTACTATTTAATTCCTTCAAAAAATTCTTTTCATCAGTTTTAACATAAGATAAAAATCTTATCCATTCATCTAATGTATGATCAATATTAGCATATGAATCTGAACTAACTGAATATAATAGTTGACTTTCAAATGCTTTTGTCTCAAACATACTACTCACTCCATCATATATAATATCTATTTATGTTTCTTTACTAATCTATTAACCTTTTCTATTGCCTTCTCTTCTGATTCTAAAATAGCAGTTTCATAATATTCTTCCTGTAGATCGTAAAGATAGCAATCTCTACTAACTACATTTTTAGGAACTATTATTTTATGAGTAGATTCAAACTCATCAGCTTTAGAGTAAGGAATTTCAATAGTTCCATCAAAGCTATGAGTCCTAGCCTCTAAATTAGAATAGACTACATAATCAGCATCTTTATCATCTCTATTTACTCTTATATCATGTGGAGCATGAACTATATCTACTTCATGAGTGTATTTATAAGTTCCCATATAAACATAATAATCATCTCTTGGTGTAATATCTGTCCTACTAACTGCTACTCTTACAAAATAAGAATCTTCCTCTTGTTCTATAGGATCAATATGCTTAGCTTTATTCGTTTTATATTCTGCAATAGTAGCTAAATATTCTTTTACTACAGAATTATTTTCTAATTCTTCTATTTTTGATTTCAATGCAAGTATTTTATTTCTCTCATTTATTAATTCATTATAATTTTCTCTAAGTTTTATTAATTCTTCACTTTTCATATCAAAACCCTCCTGAAATATTTTCAAAAATAACTTTTGTCATAATTAACATATACATTATATCACAATTGCATATTCCTAACAACATAGATAGAACAGTATGATTATGATATTTTAAGCTTTCTATGTTGATATAAAAACTGATATCAAAGTTATTTTTAAATCTAATCTGTCGTCTTTTTTATTCCAACAATGTGTAATGATTTCATTTTAATTAATAAAAAAAGGTATATTTTTTCTATACCTTTATTATTTTTCTATTTGGAAGTAGTTTTTTAACCGGTCCTTATTCAATTCTTGCATTTGATTCTTCTTTTAAATAATTAGCATCTCGTATTATTAATTTATTTGTTGCCTTTTCAATAACTTCAGATTCGAGCAGTTTTTGATATGATTCTAATTGTTTTATAATATATTCTTCAATTAATTCTGAATCTACTTCAACTTGAGGACATGTTTCTATTTTTAATTCACCATTTTTAAATTGTATTAAGGCATTTAAAATTATGTTAGTTTCTATATTCTTAATAGGTATTTTTATTTTTTTCATTGTAACCACACCCCTTCTGTTTGTTATCTATATTATATAGGAATATGGTTAATAAATTAATTGTGCAATTTAATAAAAGTTTTTCATAACTCCCCACTTACCAGTTAATAACGACCTTAGTTAACTTTTTTTTCATTGCCATTTTTATTCATAAAAAAAAACATCCTTTCTAGTTTTTTATTTGATATATTACAATAAATTCATAATCTAAATTGTTTTTATTATATCATATTTATTACGATTTATAAAATCTAGAGCCTCAAAATATTTATCTTCACATTTAAAAATTATTTTAACATCTTGATTTTCATCAATAACAATATCTTCTACTAACTCATCTATTAATAATCTATCTATTTTTTTTATTTCTTACTAACTTTGATAATGTATTTTAATTATCCATACACGGTATCTATAATTACATTGATATCTTATTTGTTTATATTCATACAATATTGGTATTATCTTGCTATTATACTTAAAACACCTCCATTTTTACAAGAACAATTTTATTATATATTTAAAACAATTGTTCATCAATAACCTATATTGCTTTTTATAAAAATAGGGATAACTTTCCTTATAAGTAAAAAAGGAATTAACAAATGATTGTTAACCCTATCAATATACACTCTCTGCTAAATGTTCTACCGCAGTAAAAATATAATTTATCTTATACCATGTACCAAAATCAACAACACCAGTAATTGGAAGATTAAATACACTTTGAAACTTTCTAACCGTAGCTGTTGTTTGACTATCAAATAACCCAGATGGATTTTGAATCATTGGCAATCCAGGATAACTTCCCCTTATATAGTTTAGTTGATTTTGTAAAATATATACTTCCTGACTACAACTACCTTCCCTCAATTCTCCACTAAAAGAAGTTGGATACTCATTAGATAAATCAGCTTCAAATATATCAGTATTATCTCCATAATAATATCTAAGAATTCCAAGTGCAGAATATCCTTGATCTCCCAAATATTTAGAGCCCCATTGACTCATATATCCTGGTTCTGTAGTATCACTTTTATAATGTGCTAAAAGCGGTTCCAGTCTATACCCTCGTCTAATATAATTATTAAAAATATCATCTACAATAGCAGAAATCGTATCAAAAGTTGTTCCATCCTTAGTATATTTTTGATCATAAGTAGTAGTTGATGTAATAGTAAAATCATACCCTCTACTTTGATACCATTCAGTATAAATACGACTCAAAGCAAAAGAAATAATTGCTAAAACATTAGCCTTTATTGTTTCTATAGGCCAAGTTGGATATATTTCACTACTCGCAACATTTTTAATATAATCTACAAAATCAACAGTATAATTAGGTGCTGATCTATTAGATGGTATTCCATCATGAACAATTATTTGTTCCGGAACAACAACTTTTTTTAAAATATAAGGTTGAATCTCCTCATTACTTTTTTCTTCAGAAACAGTATCAGGATAATCACCCCATAAAGTATTTGGACCAATAGTAGAAACATCTTGATCACTAACTTCATCTATACTCCTCATATAAACATTCTGATTAGATGTAATATTCTGAAATATTTGAACTCCATCTATTTTAGTTGGCGTAAGACCTAAAGCTTCAACTTCAATATCATAAGTTTCATACGGTCTAACAGTTTTTTGTTCTTCTTCTGTATAACTCTCACTAACTGTATTTAATGTAATAGGACTAGTCTTTCCATCCTCATCAGTAGTAACAGTAATAGTATGTTTACCATCCTTTAAAACTCTAACTGTAGCTCCACTAATTGGGTTAGCAATTGTATCAGAATATACACTAACTACTAAGTAACCTGCCGGCATATCAATTCCCCATTTCATTTAAGTATATTCTAAAATTATGAATATATTAAAATTATTTATCTATAATTTAATGAGGTGTTAACGATGATATTAGAGGAAGAATTAAAAATTGGAAGTACCGGAGATAATGTAAAAATTTTACAAGAAAAATTAAAATTATTAAACCTATATAACCCTGTTATTACAGGAAGTTTTGGTAAAGCAACAGAGTTAGGTGTTAAAGAATTTCAAAAACGATATGGTCTAAAAGAAACTGGAATAGTAGATACTAATACATGGAATCTTTTATTTGAAAAAACAGAAAATACACGATTTTATAGAATAACCTATCCAAATTTAAGTTATGGATCATCAGGTAATGATGTATCCGAATTACAAAAAAAATTAAATGTACTATTATATTATACCAAAGCCATTACCGGAAAATATGACAAAGAAACAGAACTGGCTGTTAAAAGATTTCAATATAACAATGGATTAACCGCAACAGGAACAACCACAAATGAGACTTGGAAAAAAATTAACGAACTATATGGCAATTTAAATAATTGTGTAATAAAAGAAGAAATAACTAATAATTATTATACAGTAGTAAGTGGAGATACACTATACTCTATTGCTAGAAAATTTAATACTACTGTCGACGAGATAAAAAGATTAAATAATTTAACTAGTAATAGTTTAACAGTAGGTCAAAGATTACTAATAAAGGAAAAAAACAACAATGAAAATATGGAAGAAATCTATTACACTGTAGTAAGAGGAGATACACTATACTCTATTGCTAGAAAATTCAATACTACTGTCGACGAGATAAAAAGATTAAATAATTTAACTACAAACACTTTAATAGTAGGTCAAAAATTACTAGTAAATACTAAAGGAAATGCAATTGAAAATTTTATCTATTATACAGTAGCAAGAGGAGATACTCTTTATTCCATAGCTAGTCGTTTCAACACAACAGTAGACACTATAAAATCAATAAACAATTTAACTACTAATACCTTAGCAATAGGTCAGGTATTAACAATTCCATCAACTAGTAATTATTCCTATTATACAGTATTAAGAGGAGATACCCTTTATTCTATAGCTAGAAAATTTAATACAACAGTAGATACTATAAAATCAATAAACAATTTAACTACTAATATTTTAAGCGTAGGTCAAACTCTAAGAATACCAATTTAAATTAACAAAAAGTCGGAAACAATCTCCCGACTTTTTAATTAAAATTTACTAATTATTTTTTACTTCCAAACCTAGAAAACGGAAATAATACAAAAGAAGTTTTTCCTTTAATATCATCCCTATCAATAGTGCCTATCATTCTACTATCAACTGAGTTAACTCTATTATCTCCCATAACAAAGTATTTATCACTTGGAACTAATACTTCTGAGAAATCAGATGTTTTTTTATGTTCAAAATCTTCCTTTACATATTTACCATTTATATATAACTTATTATCTTCATATCTTATTCTCTCTCCAGGAAGACCAACTACTCTCTTAATTAAATATTCTTTTTTATATTTAATAACAACTATATCAAATCTTTCAATAGAAGAAAATTTATAACTAACTTCATCTAATATCATTATATCTTTATTTCTTAATGTATCATTCATCGAAGGGCCATTAACTCTAATTGGAGTTGCGATAAATACTTTTATAAAAAGTACTATAATAAGTATTATAATATATGGCAAAAATTCTTTAATATACCCCTTAACTTTACCCATAATTCCACCCATAGCAAAAAAATAAGGAAATCCTTATTTTTGTCCTCTTTCTTTAATACGGTATTGTCCAACCATACCTCTTAAGAATGTAAGTTTAGCACGTCTAACTTTACCTTTACGTACAACTGTGATTTTAGCAATCTTAGGTGAATTTACAGGCCAAGTTTTTTCAACTCCAACTCCGCTAGACATTTTACGGACTGTAAATGTTTCAGAAACTGAACCACCTCTACGAGCAACTACAACACCCTCAAATGCTTGAATACGTTCTCTGTTTCCTTCAATAATTTTAGCGTCTACTCTAATAGTATCACCAACACGAAATTCAGGAATATCTTTTCTAACTTGTTTTTCATTAATTTTGTCAATTACGTTCATAATTATTCTCCTCTCTAAAAATAATAATTAAAATGATCATATTCATAATATAAAAAGCGGATCACTTCTTTTGACGAAATAAATTATAACACATAAATTATCAAAAAGCAAATATTTTAAAATAAAATCATTATCATTATATGTCATCAACTTAAAAATATCAAAATGATATACTCTTTACATATATTTACAAAAATTATTACCCACTTTTACTAGATCCTAATTCTAAACATTTATCCCTAGTTTCATGTTTAATAAATGAAACACATTTTTGAAATAGAAAAGCTATTAAAACACATAAAAGATATACTAAAAAAGCAATAACAAAAGACCAACCAATTGCATTTGAATAAAGCATCCTTTTAATATTCGGATTATAAACAAATAAATACAAAATAGCTAAATGAATATAATAAATAATTAATGTCTTATTTCCTAAAAACATAATGATTTTATTATACCTTAAATTAATCTTCATCATAAATATAAATATAAAAATTGACGCAAAAAAGATAAAAATAAACGGATAATCAAAACTATATACATATAACCATGACCTATTATAAAACGCCTCTATTTTATTAAAACATAAAATACAAAACAAAATCATAAGTATATAAAGACCAATTAAAGCAATTTTATCTAACTTAATTTTTGATATATTATCTTTAAATAAATTACCAATTAAAAAATATAAACAAATATATCCTAAATTATAATTAAAATATTTACTTAAAGAAAATAATGGCTCATATAAATTAATAATAGACGGTAAAACTATATAAATAAAAAACAAAATAACAATCAATATTTTTTTATACTTTTCATTTTTAGGTAAACAAATAATCTTAAATACTGGATATAATAAATACAGTTTTAAAATATCATATAAATACCAAAAGTGAAAGGCTCTAGTATATAAAACATTACCTAAAAACACCTTTTTAATTAAATCAAAATCAATTTTAATATTACTTAAACATGTCATAAAAGATGATTTATAAGTCAAAAAATCATAAAACAATTCATAAAACAATGAAAAGATAACTAGCGGAATAATAAATCTATAAATGTTCTTTAACCACATTTTTCCTATATCTTTATCTACATTAAAAACATAGCCCATTACTATAAAAAAGCACCCTATACTAACTTTGAAAAAAGCCTGAAAATACAAAATATTTTTCGTAGCATTAACATTTAACATTATATAACTTAATAAATGAATAAAAATAACCATCACAATAGATACAATTCTTATAAATTCAACATTAATATTCTTTTTCATAATCTTATCTACTCTTACCAATTTTATTAGTATTTGTTAAATTGCAGCATAATTCATTATATTTAGATTTAGCTTCTTTTTGAAACATAGACAATTGTTTTGCCATCATCTCTAATTCTTTTTTATCTAAATAATTCCTATATTTATTTTTAATCTCTTGTCTAAACTTTTCAATTTCATCAAGCGCAAGAGAAAAACTTTCTCCAGTATCATCATCACTAATTAAAAGTTCTGTAAGTAATCTTATCAATTTTTTATATTTCTTATTAACCCTATCAACTACAAGTGGTCCAGCTAATTTCTTATTTACAATTTTAACTTTTTTAATCTCTTGACCTTCAATATGAAAGCACTTGTTTTTAGACACCATCATAAAACCATCAACATCTAATATATTAATATTTTCATTTTTTATTTTAGCTTTCTTATTAATAAAATACATATTAACACCTACTTATCTAACAAATCTGGACGCCTTTCTTTAGTTCTTTTAACGCTTTCCTCATAACGCCATTTATTTATTTTTTCATGATCACCACTAATTAAAACCTCAGGAACTTCCATTCCATTAAACACTCTAGGTTTAGTATAACTAGGATAATCTAATAGATAATCTTCACTAAAGGAATCTTCAATATGACTTCTTTCATTAA
This sequence comes from uncultured Bacilli bacterium, assembly GCA_934162665.1. Classification (GTDB taxonomy): domain Bacteria; phylum Bacillota_I; class Bacilli_A; order RF39; family UBA660; genus RUG14670. The sequence goes on along the minus strand of CAKPJN010000001.1, from coordinate 82,621 downwards.
TAACACCTGGAATTAATCTAACTATAGAATCAACTAATACCATTGTAGGAATTTCTCCACCAGTTAATACATAATCACCAATACTAATCTCCATATCACAAATACTTCTAATTCTCTCATCAAATCCCTCATAATGACCACAAATCAAAATTAAGTGTTTTTCCTTTGATAAATCATAAGCTATCTTCTGTTTATATAAAACACCATCAGGAGTAAGAAGAATTACTTTAGAATCATCACATCTTAAACTATTAACACAATCAAATATAGGTTGACAAGTAAGTACCATTCCACAACCACCACCATATGGTGTATCATCAACTTTATTATGCGGATCTGTTGTATAATCTCTAAAATTATGAATATTAATCTCTACTTTTGCAGAACTAATAGCGCGCTTAATTATAGATTCATCAAATACACCATTAAACATATCAGGAAATAATGTCAATATATCTATTTTCATAAAACTACATCCCCTCTATCAACTCAATTATAACTAAAGAATTATTTTTATCTATACTTTTAATAATTGGAGAATTAATAGGAATCAAATATTCTCTATCTATAAATACTCTAATAATTTTATTAGTTGGACTTGCATAAAATATTTCTTTTATTATTCCCTCTTTCCCATCAGTTGTCAATACTTGATATCTTATAAGTTCACTATCTAAAACTTCTGATGACGAAAGATTTAATTTATCTTTATCAAAATATACCTTTTTACGAAGAAGATGCAATACCTCATTGATGTCCTTAAAATCATTAAGACAGACCATATCAAATCCTTTATGGACTCTATAACTTTTAATTGTATACTCCTGTTTATCTATAATTAATTTATTTCCAAGCTTAAATACATTATCCTTAAATTGAAAATTACTCTTTATTTTTATCTCACCCTTAATCCCATGAGTAGATGTAATTTGTCCAATATAAATTAATTCCATATCTATCTTCCTAACTCATATAAAAGTATACTAGCCGCAATGGCTACATTTAAACTTTCTACTTTATCATTCATATTAATATATAAATTTTTATCACACATATCACTTATTTCACTTCTAACACCATTACCCTCATTGCCAACTACTAAAGCATATCTTCTCTTATCTTTTTCATTTAAACTTCTAACATCCGTTCCGTATTCTACTTTAGTTCCATAGACTGGTATATTTAATGACTTAAGTAACTCGATAATTTCAGAAGACTTTTTTTGAACAATATTCATATGAAAAATCATTCCCTGTGTCGCTCTTACAACTTTAGGATTATATAAATCAACCGTATTTTCAGAAAGAACAATCGATGAAACTCCAAAAGCACAAGCACTTCTAATAATGGTACCTAAATTACCAGGATCTTGTAACTGATCTAATATTAATATTTTATCCCCTAATAATCTATCTTCAAAAGCAGCCTTCTTTTTGCATAGTCCCATCACAGTAGGTGGTGTATCAACAGTTGAAATTTTTTTCATAATATCTTTAGAAACATATACATATTTACCAGGTAACGGCAATATCTCATTCTCCTCTAAAATAAGTTCTAAAAGTAACCCTGTCTTAAATGCTTCCATAACATTATGCATACCCTCAACTATAAATTCACCAGTTAAATCACGGTACTTTCTTTTCTTTAACTTAATATATTTCTTTACTTTTTCATTATCATCACTAGTAAGTACAATCATTTAAAACTCCTTCATTTCTTTTCTATATTTTTTATATTCACTCATATTCTCTCCTACTAAATCCCAAAAATCACTAGAATGATTAGGATGAATTAAATGAGAAAGCTCATGAACAATAACATAATCTAAATATTTAGGATTCCTCTTAATTAATTCCAAATTTAAAGTAACACATTTAAGCTTAGTATTACAAACTCCCCATCTAGTTTTCATTTTTCTAATCTTTAAAGAAGGATATGGTATTTTCCTACTAAATTCACCATAAACCAATTCCAAATGTTCCTTAAACACATTTTTAGCTTGATTTTTATACCATTTATCTATATCTAAATTTTTATTAATAAAAACCTTATCAGTTCCAAAAGAAATATCACAATATTCAACATAAACAATATCATATTTCTTACCCAAATAATAAAAACCTTCATTATTAGAATTTTTAACAGATTGATGTTCCAACATTTTTACTATTTTCTGATAATTTTCATCAATTAATTTAGTAATTGCCTTATCAGTTGTGAAGGTATTAGTAGTAACATATATAGATAAATCAGCTTTAACTCTAATATAAGTATTATGATTCTTCATCTTACGGTTAATAACTATAGGATACTTTTTATTATCAACAACTAGTTCCATAATATCACCACTAATATTGTACTATAAAACCAAAAAAAAAGAAAGTAACGTAAATTACTTTCTTAAATCCTCAACCTAAATTAACTAAATAATTTAGAGAAAATAAATAAAATTAAATAAGCTGAAGCCATTACTGATAAATAAGAATAACCAATTAAGTTCTTATTAACACCAGAAACTTGTGATAACCCACCAATTAGATAAACAAAATTTAATACACCAGTAACTAGAAAAACAATAAAACCAATTTGGAAACTAACTAAGCTTAAAATTGCTCCAGCTAGATAACCAACTATCATGATAATACCAGCTACTTGATACATTGTAAATGCCTTTTTAAAAGTAATATTACCTTTGAAAACCTTTCCAAAGAATAATGTAATCAATCCACTGAATAGTAATGCCATAACTACATATACAATTGCTACTACAATAAATATACGGAAATAAGGAATCTCAGCATTATAACCAGCCATACTAGATAAACTGCTATACATTGAACCTAATCCCATCATACTCATAAAACTCGAATATAATGTTTTACATAATGCCATAAAGAATAATCCCATTGAAACTGCTGAAATAGCTAATAAAATCCAAGCAAGTCCAAAATTATTTTCATGTGATTCTTCTTTAATTAAATCAATTGGTCTAGTAAAAGTATCTTTTAACATAGAAACTAATTTACTAAAATCAAATCCTCCATTATTACTTGTTTTTGTAGTAGTAATAGTTTCAACAGCACTTGAGCTACAATTTTCACAATTACCATCTACTAGTGGTTTACCACATTTTTCGCAAAATTTTGCCATTCTCTCACCCTTTCTCAGACTTATAATCTGTCACTCTAAAGTTACCAAAAAAATACAATATAGTCAATAAATTTTATACTTTTTATTTTTTTATTTTACATAAGAAGTTAATATGCTAAGTTCATAAGGTATCTTTGTATTAATAGCTAAACCATTATTATAAGTAACAGTAACCCTCAAACAAATATCCTCGTTTTTTTCTAACTTTTTGCCTTCTATATCATTATAACTAATAGTAATAGGATACAAACTTTTTTTATCATAATTATTTGATTCAATAACTTTATCAATTTTAGCTGAAATATTACCCTTGTTTTTAATAATTACATTATAAACTAACTGATCATTAGGAACATAAAGATTAAATAAAAAATCTATCGTTTTATCATTATTTAAAATCTTATAAGTACCAACTGGCTTAATATCTCCACCATTTATAACTTTTTCAACTGTAACTTTATCAATAGATACATCATATTGAGGTTCTATACTTTTATATTCATTGAATTTAGTAGATAGAACACAAAAACCAATTGATAGAAAAATAATTGTAGAACATAAAATCACAATAATATAATTCCTAAATTTAACTTTATTCATCCATATCACCTACTACTAATAATTTTTCTAGAATACTCACCCAAATCTTTCAAAAAAGTTTTATCATCATTATAATCAATATCTAATTTTTTAGAAAGCTCATCAAAACTACTATTTTCTCTCAAGATATTGTCTTTTATTCCTAAAATTACTAAACTCTTATTAAGTTCTTGATAAATCAAATCACTATTATCTTTATCATCATAACAAATTAATTTTATAGAAACTTCATTATCAAAATACTTATCATTCCAAAGTTTCTCCATAAATGTTAAAATTCCATCAGAAAGACTTTTATCCATAATATCTATATCATTTAAAACAAGACTATCTTTATTCAAAAATTCTATATTACTAATTTTATCTTTCTTGTCTATAACAATAATAAAATCTGGCCCACTAGATAACGATACTTCTACCATACTTTTATAATTAGAAATATCAATTTCTCTATTTTTACTTTTTGTACAACCTATTACCGTAAACATAAGAGAAATAACAATTAAAGTAATTAATACAATTTTTTTATTCATTATATCACCCACCAAACTTAGGACTCAAACTAAGTGTTATTTCCATGCCATCTGTAATTAATGTATTTTCACTAATACTCTGCCCAACTACATATCCACTACCTTCTAGATTAACTTTTAACCCTAGCAAACTAAGTAAATCATTAGCAATTTTACTAGACATTCCAACTACATTAGGAACACTTACTTGCCCATTTGTAATTAAATAAATGGTATCCTGATTAGTCATAACATCTCCCTTAGATGGATATTGCTTCATAACCTTATTACCAGTACCGATAACATTATACTTAATCGAATTTGTATCTAATAGTTGTTTTGCTGAATCTAACTTTTTATTAACTAAACTAGGAACCTTATAATCAGTTACTGTAATAGAATTATTATTATTATTATCATTTCCATAATACTTAGAAATATTATTAACAATTTCTTTTACTGCATTAGAAATAGGTTTTTGACTACCGCCTGCTGGTCTTTTAACAGAAGCATAAATAATAATTTGTGGATTATCTTTAGGATAAATTCCCGCAAAAGACGAAATTATATCTTCCTTTCCAGATAAATATCCACGACCATTTATTGACGCAATTTGTGCAGTACCTGTCTTACCAATTAACTGACCACTATCAATTCTATATCCACTACCAGTGTTACCATAACCATTAACACAATCATCCATAAGCTGAATCATTTTTTGAACTGTCGCAGTTGACGCAACTCTCTCAATCTCATGTCTTTTATTTTTAAGTATTACCTCATTATTATCAGGATTTACAATCTTAGATACAATATATGGTTTTAATAAAATCCCATCATTAGTAAGTGAAGTCAAAGCCTGAACATTTTGAATTGGCGTTGTAGTTATTCCTTGACCAAAACCTGCATTATAAATTTCTGTCTCATATTTAAAGTTTAAATCACCAGCATCTTCATTAGGAAGATTAATACCAGTCTTTTTACCAAAACCAAGTCTTTTAAAATATTGTCTAAGCATAACACTACTCATATGTCTATTGATTAAATTTATAACTCCAACATTACTACTCATAGCATAACCTTTATCAAAAGAAATTTTGCCCCATCCATTTCTATCCCAATCACCAATTTGAGTTCCATCAGTTGTAGTATAAACTCCTGAATCATACATTTCACTACCATCATAAACACCATTTTCCATAGCAGCCATATAAGTAAAAGTCTTCATAGTAGAACCAGGCTCATATGGAGAAGAAACCATATAATCCAAATAATTAGTAATATTTCTAATATTAGGATCAAAAGAAGGAGCTGTAGATGTAGCAAGTACTGCTCCAGTTTTAGCATCCAAAAGTGTAATATGGAACCATTCAAATCCATATGTATCACTTGCATTTTTTAAAGCTTGTTCAACAAAGAATTGTATATTACTATCAATTGTTAAATAAATATCTTTACCACTAACAGCATCTTTTCTAATTTCATTAGTATCTGCTATCTTATATCCTTTTAAATCCTTTTGATATGTAACAGAACCATCTTCACCTTTTAATATCTTATCATAATACTTCTCAATACCCATCTCACCAGTTATAACATCTTTTTGAATTTTATTTTCTGTAACAGTTTCATTTTTAGCATAACCAATTGTATAAGACGCAAATTGACCCTTAGGATAATATCTTTTATAACTTTCTATAAAATCTATACCTGGTAGTTCTAATTCATCTATTTGATTTTTAACTATTTCACTAAGACCACTACCCTTACTACCAAACTCAGTTTGATAAACACCAGACTTATTTAAATATGTTAAGATTTCCTCCTCACCCATTCCTAAAATAGGTGCTAAACTTTTAGCAGTATTTTCTTTGTCTACTACATGTTGAGGTTTGTTTTTATTTGTAGTACGAATAGGATCTAAATATGCAATAATTTTATATGAAGAAACAGTCTGAGCAAATGTCTCAGAATTAACATCATAAATAGAACCTCTTTTTGCCGATAAAATTGTTGTCCTAGTTGTTCTTTTACTAGCAAGTTCTTCTAAATTAATACCATCAATCTCTTTTGATAATGAAAGTTGAAGAAGTCTACCAATCATTAAAGCAAACAAAAAAAGAGAACCAAAAATAACTAACTTAGAATATCTTACATTATCTTTTTTATTTCCCTTTTTCATCATTTCACATCCTATTTTAAATCATTAGTCACAGTTTTTATATTATCATTATTATAACTTAGTCCTTGTTCTTCTGCAACTTCTTGAATTTTTGTAAGAGATGCAAGCTCATCAATTGTCATAGCTAAACTCTCATTAGTTTTTATTTGTTGTTCTATTAGTTTCTTCTCTTTCTCAACTTCAAAATTTATTTTAGATAAAGTTGCTTTAGAAAAAACAACTGATATAGGAGAAACAGCAACTAAAAACAATGCTAGTGTATAAAGTAATTTTTCAAATTTAGACATCACACATTTCTTCTTAATTTTTCTCATATATCATAATCTCCTTTTATTTTATTCTTTCTATTACTCTAAGTTTAGCACTTCTAGCTCTTTGATTATTATCTATCTCATCATTACTAGGAATAATCGCTTTATTTAAAACCAGTTTAAAATCTGGTAAATAATTATCTGGAATATTAGGCATACCACGAACTTTAGAATCAACATCTGTCACCTTCTTAAAATAGTTTTTAACAATTCTATCTTCTAAAGAATGGAATGTAATTACCGCAACTCTACCACCAACATTTAAAATAGATAATGCCTGATCCAAAGCTGGCTCAATCACATCTAACTCATGATTTACTTCTATTCTAATTGCTTGAAAAATTTGTCTTGCTGGATGTTTATTAACTCTAAATTTCATTGGAACTGCACTTTTAATAATTTCTACTAATTCCAATGTAGTTTCAATTTTCTTTTCTTCTCTATATTCACATATCTTCTTCGCAATATTTCTTGAAAATTTATCTTCGCCATATTTAAAAAATATATTTGTAAGTTCTTCTTTTGAATAATTATTAACAACATCATACGCAGAAAATGACTTACTTTGATCCATTCTCATATCAAGTCTAGCATCTTCATGATAAGAAAAACCTCTTTCTGCATCATCAAGTTGTGGACTAGAAACTCCTAAATCAAATAAAACACCATCTACTTTATCACAATCATATTTAGCAAGTTCTTCCTTTAAATTAACAAAATTACTTTTAATAATAGTGAAGTTAGTACCGATTTTCTTTAGTCGATCGGTACTATAAGAAATCGCTTCACTATCCTGATCAAAGGCGAATAAAAACCCCTTTTTTATTCTATTTAAAATATGACTACTATGTCCACCATAGCCTAATGTGCAATCAACAATAACACTATCATCTCTTAAGTTTAAAGACTTAATTGACTCCTCTAACAATACACTTACATGCTTCATATTAATTACCACTTTCATTAAATAAACCTTCGGCTATATCTGACATATTATCTTTTGCAGAATCGAAGAAACTATTCCAGTTATCAGCTGACCAAATTTCAAGTCTATCACCAGCACCAATTATTACACATTCCTTATCTATATTAGCATAAGAAATCAAAGGGCTAGTAATATTAACTCTACCTTGTTTATCAAATTCTGCAACAGTAGCGCCTGATAGAAAGAAACGGATAAAACTTCTAGCATCCCTCTTAGTAAAAGGTAGGCCTTCTAATTTTGAAACTATCTTATCCCATTCATCACGAGAATAAACAAAAAGACAGTTTTCAATACCACGAGTAACAACAAATTCATTCCCTAAACCATCACGGAACTTAGAAGGAATTATTAACCTATTTTTATCATCAATAGAATGATGATACTCACCCATGAACATAATTATCCCCCACTTTTCACCACAATCAACCACTGTTTAAATATATATTACTATAAATAGGAAAAACTGTAAATAAAAAAGCAAAAAAAATTCTGAGTTTACAGAAATTTTACAAAAAAAAGAATAGCTTTTAATTACTATTCTTATCCTTATGAATTTCATCAATAATTTCTTCAATATGATTTCCATATTCAATAGATTTATCATAAATAAATTTCAATTCTGGAGTATGTCTTATATTTATTCTCTCAGCCAAACAACTTCTAATAAATGGAGCCGCTCCATTTAAAGCATCAGAAGTCTCTTTTATTTTATCTTGCTCAAAAACAGTAAAATAAACTTTCGCAAAACTCAAATCGTTAGTAATATCAACATCAGTAATAGTAACGAATTTGATATCTTGATCTTTTACTTCAGTCATTAAAATTTTACTTATTTCTTCTTGATACGTATGATTTAATCTTTGTATTTTTACATTTGACATAAAATCACCTCTAGATCATTTTAATTCCAATTTCTTTCCAATTTTTTTCTCATAAAAACATTTAATAAATTTTTCTTCAGGAACAAATTGATGTCTATCAAAAACATATAGAGAAACAAGTTTTTCTAAATCAGTAGAATCTACAGAAAAAACAGCAATAACTTGATCATTATATTCTAGTCTTGTAATATCAAAATCAAGATAACATATCACATCTTCTTTTATAACAAGTTTACCTGAAATGTTAGTATCAATATATCTAACAACAGCCTTTAAACATTCAGGATCACCTTTATCTTCCCTACGAATTTGTAATAACGTATTATCATCTAATAATTGTTCACTTACTATCTCTACTTTACGTTCTTCACCAATTGTTCTTTTTCATACTACGCCTATAATACTATCGTTTAATTTCTACAAGATCATAAATTTCAATAACATCTCTTTCTTTATAATCTTGACAATTTTCTAAAGTAACACCACAATCCATATCCTTTTTCACTTCTTTTACTTGGTCTTTTTCATGTTGAAGTGTTTTAATAGAACCATTATAAATTACAATACCATCTCTAATAATTCTAGCTTTTTCATTATTTTTAACAGTTCCACTAGTAACATGACAACCAGCAATTAAACCAACTTTAGAAAATTTAAATATTTGTCGAACTTCTAATGTTCCTGTAACTTTTTCTTCATATTCAGGATCAAGCATTCCCTTCATAGCTTTTTCCATATCTTCTACTACTTTATAGATAATATCATAAGTTCTAATTTCTATACCGTATTCTTTTGCAGTATCAAGAGTCTTAGCATCAGCTCTTACATTAAATCCTATAATAATAGCTTTTGAAGCACTAGCAAGCACAACATCGCTTTCTGTAATAGCACCTACGCCACCACGAATTACATGAACCTTAACTCCTTCAACATTAATCTTTTCAATTGAATTTTTAACAGCCTCTAAACTACCATTAACATCAGCTTTTAAAACAACATTAATTTCTTTAACGCCTTCTTTGATTTTTCCGAATAAATCATCTAAAGTCATTCCACTAAAGTTAGTATCTTCTTCTTTAGCACGAAGACGTCTCTCATCGGCAATTTGTTTAGCCTGCTTTTCAGATTCAAACGCCATAAACTTATCTCCAGCACTTGGAACATCACTAAGTCCTGTAACTTCAACCGGAGTAGATGGAATAGCTTCAACTATATTTTGCCCTAAATCATTCTTTAAAGTACGAACTTTTCCATATATATTACCAACAACAATTGGATCACCAAGTCTAAGAGTTCCATTTTGAATTAATAATGAAACAATAGGTCCAACATGACTATCTTTACGAGACTCAATAACTGCCCCAGTTGCATATCTAGATGGATTAGCCTTATATTGTTCCATCTCAGCTACTAATAATATATTTTCAAGTAATTCATTAATACCTTGCCCTGTCGCTGCTGAAATCTTATTAACAACAATATCTCCACCCCATTCTTCAGGAGTAAGACCAGTCTCTACTAAGCCACTCATTACTTTATCAATATTTGCTTCTGGTTTATCAATTTTGTTAATAGCAACAATTATAGGAACACCAGCTGCCTTAGCATGATCAATTGCCTCTTTTGTTTGAGGCATAACTCCATCATCAGCTGCCACTATAATAATAACAATATCAGTAATAGAAGCTCCACGAGCTCTCATTTCAGTAAAAGCAGCATGTCCAGGAGTATCAATAAATGTAATTGTTTTTCCATTACATTTAACTGAATAAGCACCAATCGCCTGTGTTATTCCACCAGCCTCTCCACTAGCTACATTAGTTTTACGAATAGCATCAAGTAATGTTGTTTTACCATGATCAACATGTCCCATAATAGTAACAACAGGAGCTCTTTCTGATAAGTCTTCTTCTTTGTCTTGAATTTCATAATTTTCAAAATTAGAAATATCAGCTGTTTCTTCTTTCTTTAAAACTTTATTATAATCAGAAACAACTATCTCAGCAGTTTCATAGTCAATTGCTTGATTAACTGAAGCCATAACTCCAAGCATCATAAGTTTTTTAACTAATGAAACATCAGAAACCTCTAAACTAACAGCAAGATCATGAACACTCATTCCATCTTTATAAAGAACAACATTATCATCTTGAACTTGACTATTACTTTGTAACTTTTCACGATGTTTATACATCTTTTTTCTCATTGATAAGAATTCTTCTCTTTTAGCTGTATTTTCTTTCTTTCTAGTTCCACCTTTTTTTACTTTCTCAAACCTTTTAGAATTATCTAAATCAAAATTAGTATTCATCGCAAGAAGTTCAGCTTTATCTTCTACTTCTTCCTCATCTAACTTTTCCTTTAATTCATCTAAATCCACCAATTCATCATTTGAATCATTTAAAGACTCATTATCAAGTAAAGTAATTTCTGTATCACTTAACATTGTATCCTTATCTTCATAAGAAACACCTATTTTATCACATAAAGCCATAATTTCTTCAACTGTCTTATCAACATCTAATGCATATTCTTCTATACTCATCATAATGACTCACCTCTCTTTTCTTATTTTTCACATATTTCTCTTATTTCCTCATATATGGAAGAAGGAATATCACATTCCAATTTTCTTTCCAAAGCTTTACTCTTTATTGCTTTTTCTAAAACTAGAACATCTTTCTTAATATATGCTCCTCGTCCATTAACTTTACCATTTAAATCAACTTTAACTACTCCATCAGGCATTCTAACAACTCTAAGTAGTTCACTCTTTGGTAAAGCCTCTTTTGTAACAACACAAGTTCTCATTGGAATTTTTCTTACTTTCATATAAAGTTCAACTCCTTTTATTATCTAAAATTAATACCTGCTTCTTTTGCTTGTTCTGTTGTTTTAATATCAATCTTATAATGTGTAAGTCTACTAGCTAATTTTGCATTTTGTCCACGTTTACCAATAGCTAAAGAGAAATTATCTCCATCAGCAATAACCATTGCTTCTTGTTTTTTAGGATCAGTAATAGCAACTGTTAATTCTTTTGCAGGACTAAGCGCATTTTCAATAAATACAGCTGGATCCTTATCATATCTTACAACATCAAGTTTTTCACCATGTAATTCTTCTATAATTCTAGCAATTCTAGAACCCTTTTCTCCAATACATGCTCCAATTGGATCAACATTTGAATTTTCTGAATATACAGCAACTTTACTTCTATTACCAGCATCTCTTGCTACACTATATAACATTACTGTTCCATCAGCAAGTTCTGGAATTTCAAGTTCAAATAATCTCTTAACAAATCCATAATGTGTTCTACTTAATAATACTAATAAATTCTTTCCATTATTGTCTACTTTTGTAACATAAACCTTTATCTGAGAACCCATCTCAATCTTTTCTCCAGGAATTATATCTTTCTTAGGTAAAATACCATTAGTTCTTCCTAAATCAATAAAATAGTTATCAGTATCCTCTAAAGCAACAGTACCAATTAATAATTCATCCTGTTTATCACCAAATTCATTCATAATAGAGTTTCTTTCAGCTTCACGTATTTTTTGAACAACAACTTGTTTAGCAGTAGAAGCTGCTACTCTACCAAAATCATGTGGTGTAACTTCAGTATCAATTGTATCTCCAACTTCTAAAGTTTTATTTATCTTTTTAGCCTCACTAAGCTTTATTTCCATATCAGGATTAAAATAACTAATAACTTCTTTAGCCTCATCACTATCTGAATCTTCTTCATTTAAAGTAAAATCATCATCTTCTTCATCTTCATCAGTATAATGTTCAAATAAATAATCCTCATATTCTTCTTTTGTCATTTTATCATCAGGAACAACAGTCAAATAAGAATATACTTTAATTTCTCCAGTATTTCTATCAAATAATACCTTTACATTATTTTTAGAATTAAAATTTTTCTTATAAGCAGAAGTAAGAGCTAACTCCATCGCATCATAAACTACTTCTTTATCAATATTTTTTTCTTTAACAATATTATCTAATGCTTTTAAAAACTCTTTACTATTCATCAATATTATCTCCCTTCTCTTTTGAATAGATATCAACATAATCAACATCTAAATTAAGCTTCTCATCAATAATTTTATTAATTATTCTTGAAACATCAGTAATCTTATTTAAATCAATAACATCATCACTATCTAAAACGATATTAAAAACTTTCTTTCCCTCTTGTGTATCTATATAACAATTATATACATAAACATTGTAACTATCTATAGAATCTTTTATCAAAGAAATCAATTTATCCTTCATTTAGACCTCCTATTAATATTAAACAACAAGGAGCGGGACTATTTTTCCCACTCCTTTCTTTACATATTATAACATACTTTTTAATTTTTACAAGAAATAATTTCTATTTACATAAAATATTATGCTATAATTTATTTGTTTAGCAAGAAAGGATTTTATATTATGAAAGAAATCAATTTAAAAGAAGCAGGAAAAAGCATACTAATATTTATATTATTTTACTTTAGTTCATATCTACAATTAATACCAGTATATATATTTAACTTGAAAATACCAAATTTAAGTGGAACCACTAAAGTTTTATTAAGTATCTTTTCAAATACTATATTATTAGCTCTATTAATTTTCATTTATAAAAATGAATTAAAAGAGGAATTTAAAAAGTATAAAAACAATTTAGCTTCCAATATAGACAATGGATTTAAATATTGGTTCTTTGGACTAATTGGTATGTTTATATCAAATATTATTATTAATGTTATTATGCAAAATGGACAAGCAGCAAATGAAAAAGTTATTCAAGAAATGATCTCTTGTGCTCCATTATTAATGGTTATAAATGCCGGTATAATAGCACCAATAATAGAAGAAATAACTTTTAGAAAGGCATTTAAAAATGCACTTAAAGGAAAATGGTTATTTATCTTAACATCAGGTATTATTTTTGGAGGCTTACATGTAATTACAAAATTAACTTCACCAATAGATTTATTATATATCATTCCTTATAGTAGTTTAGGAATAGCTTTTGCTTATATGTATTATAAAACAGATACCATATACACATCTATTACAATGCATATGGTTCATAATACATTACTAACAATTCTTTCTATAATGTAAAAAAGAGGTTACACACCTCTTTTTATATATCTATCAATAAAAGAAATAATAGCGCAAATTGTTGCTTGTATTAATAACGTACTAAAATATGAAATCCAAAAGTTTTCTAAACTTAAAGTATTAAATCCTAAAAGTAAATAGATAAAATAATTAACAATTAAAACAAATATAAAGTTTAAAAACACTAATAAAGAAGGCATACTTGTATTAGAAAGTAAGAAATAATAAATAGTTAAATTTACAAAACTACTAACCACATATCCACAAAATTCTTTGTAAACATTATCAAAGCCAAAACCATTTCCTGATAATAAATCAATCACAACTACAAATAAAACTAATGAAATACCAGAAATAGAAATACCTTTTATAGCTTCACGATATCCATATTTTTTAGTAATTAAATTAATTATAAAATAAACAATCGGTAATAAAAATAAAGAATAAGTTAAATTAATATATCCGACTTCAAAAGTATAATTCTTTATAGCTTGTGTAAGTAATAATGAAGTAGTAAGTAATAATATATAAATCCACGCATCAGAATAACTAACTTCTATCTTTTTTTCTTCCTTTTTAACACTAACTTTTTTTGGCATAATCTCATCCTTTCTATTATAGTAACTATTATAACATCAAGAAATAAAAAAGAAAAGTCAAATAAGACTTTTCTATTACCCTCTTTTAACTACCTTACCAGGAATACCAACAACTGTAGAATAAGAATCAACTGAATCTAAAACAACTGCATTTGCACCAATTTTAACAAAGTCACCAATTTCTATATTTCCAAGTACCTTAGCGCCACTACCAATCATAACAAAATTTCCAACAGTCGGATGTCTTTTACCCTTATCTTTACCAGTTCCCCCTAATGTAGCACCATGATAAATTGTAACATCATCACCAATTATTGCAGTCTCTCCTATCACAACACCCATACCATGATCAATAAATAATCTTTTACCAATAACAGCACCTGGATGAATTTCTATACCAGTTTTTCTTTTAGCCTTTTCAGAAATATATCTAGCAATAAAAAAATGTTTTCTAATATAAAAATAATGTGCAATCTTATAATAAATCAAGACCTTAAAAGATGGATATAAAAAGGCCTCAAAAATACTATTAATTCCTGGGTCCTTGCTTTTTATTAATCTTATTTGCTCCTTAATATATTTCATAATAATAACCTCAATATATTATATGAAAATAAAATTTTAAGATAAGGGCAAATAAATACTATTTTTTAAGTAACATATATTCGTTAGCATTTTCATGATAAAGTAAAACATCTTCTATTTCTACATCTGGATAATTAAAACATTCAGCAGAAACTATAAAGTTGTTAACTGTGCCAACATAAAATAATGGAGCTTCTACATCTAAATTATTTTCAAATTCATTCATATTTACTATTTTAAAACGCTTTTCTTCCATTTTAGTTTCTACATTTTCTAAATCATTACTAACTTCTAAATTATTATTATCTCTATTAAGTCTAATCTTTATAATATTTTCTCCTTTTTGATTAGGTTTAATTAATTGCATATAATATTCAGTTATATTTTCTTTAAACATACTATTATCCCCCTAAAATATTGGTCATAGTCTACCACAAAAAAATTTATTTGTCAAAAAAAGGTTAATTAGCTTAACTAATTAACCTTAATTACTCACTTCTTAAAGATTCAACAGGATCTTTTCTAGAAGCTATTCTAGCTGGAATTGCTCCCCCAATTAATGTTAGTAATACACTAATTATAACTAAAATTAAAGCATGAACTGGATTTAATTTAGCAACACCTGCTAGGCCTGATAAACTCTCAATAACTTTATTAATTGGAATAATAAGAAGATTAGCAATTATAATACCAAGCATTCCACTAAATAATCCTATAATTAAAGTTTCTGCATTAAATACTCTAGCAATATCTTTCTTTCTAGCACCAAGAGCTCTTAAAATTCCAATTTCTTTTGTTCTCTCAAGTACTGATGTATATGTAATAATTCCAACCATAATACTAGATACTATTAAAGAAATAGAACTAAAAGCAACTAAAACTATAGTAATAGCGTCCATAATATTACCAGATAAAGATGTAATCATCTGGGCTTGATCAATATAAAGAATTTTATCATCATCATCTTTTCCTTCATTATATTTATCTAAATATTTAACTAAATCTTCTTTAGCATGAAAATTTTTAGGATAAAGTTGTATCATTGTAGGAACTGTATCTGCACCTAAATATGAAAGCATCATATCTTTTGCTTGTTTTCCTTCTTCTGTTGAAGTATCAAAGTCTTCCATTGTAAGTACATTAAAATCACTTTCTTTTTGAGCTTTTACAATCGAAGAATTATCATTATTACTAATAACATAATCTAAAAGTGATGAATTATAAACTAAACCTGTTCCAGAAAATTTAGCGAAATAATTATCTTTTTTTCCTCTAATTACACCAGCAATCTTAACTGTTAAATTACCCGAATTATTATACATACCATCCAAATCTCTATTTATAGTAAATCTATCACCAATCTTTTGATAATAATCATCATTTAATACTATTTTAAATTCTTTACCTACTATATCTTCAAATTTAATACTTTCATTATCAGCATATCCTAGTATTTTTAAAGTATTAGCATATACTCTATTTTTTGAATCAACTAACAAATATAAATCTTCTTTATTATTTGACTTTTTTCCACAAATAATTTCAAAATTATCACTCATAATTTGCGATTCTCCACCATCAATAGAACTAGGAATAGAAAATAATATTTTTGTTGAATCAATACTCTTAACCTTATTATCAATTTTTGTAAGCAAATTAAAATTTGTAGCTTTCAAATAACTAATTCCACCAACCAACTTAGTATCGGCTTTTTCAATATATGAAATATAGTCTTCAGTAATTACATTTTTATGAGATGAAGATTCCATAGCCTTTAAAGGATAAATTTCTTCTTTATCAGTATATTCATCTAATTTCCTTTCTTTTTTTTCTGAAGAATTACTCATATTCATAGACTGCTCTGCAATTAATATAGGTGCTTGTGACAAAGAACTTTTTTCAAACTCATCTATTTTAATTTTAAATCCATTAGAAAGTGATAAAATTAGTGAAATTCCTATAATACCAATAGAAGCTGCAAACGATGTAATAAAAGTTCTACCCTTTTTAGTTTTTAAATTATTAAAAGATAAACTAAGTGCGCTTCTATAACTCATTGAAGTTTTCTTTATCTTTATTTTATCTCCACTATCTTCTTCAGCCTGTACAGGATTAGAATCATTCAAAATTTCCCCATCTTTAAACTCTATAATACGAGTTGCATAATTTTTAGCAAGTTCTGGATTATGTGTTACCATAATAACTAATTTATCTTTAGAAACTTCTTGTATCAAATCCATAATTTGTTTACTAGTTTTAGTATCAAGAGCACCAGTAGGTTCATCAGCTAATATTATATCAGGATTATTAACAAGAGCACGAGCTATCGCAACTCTTTGCATTTGTCCACCTGATAATTGATTAGGTTTTTTATGGATATGATCTTTTAGGCCAACTTGTTCCAAAGCATCAATTGACATCTTTTTTCTTCTTTTTTTACTATAACCACTAAGAGTAATACTCATCTCAACATTTTCTAAAACACTTATATGACTTATGAGATTATAAGATTGAAAGATAAAACCAACACAGTTATTACGATAAGAATCCCAATTACTATCTTTAAACTTTTTAGTACTTTTATTATTAATGATTAAGTCACCACTATCATATCGATCAAGACCACCAATAATATTTAAAAGTGTTGTTTTACCACTACCAGAAGGACCTAAAATTGCAACAAATTCATTAGTTCTAAATTTAATATCAACACCCTTTAAAGCATGTTGAACAAAGTCACCTGTTTTATAACTTTTCTTTATATTTTTTAATTCTAACATAATACCTCCCGTATAATATATATATGATTACTATAACAAAATACCGCATATTTATTATAATATTATTGAACTAAATTGTAAATACAAATTAAAAAAGCCAACTATAAACTAGTAAACTTTTCACACCTAATATTATGATAATTTGTTATAAATAAAATATATAGTAAATATGTACAAGAAAAAATCATGTTTTTATGATAATTTGTATACAAGAGATGATAATATGAATATAGATGAAGGAAACTTCATACAATAAAAAAAGACTTTTTTGTAGAATACTCATTTAATCAAACAATTTAAAAATCTTAGTCTAGAAAACACCGTTTCAAAATTGATTCGGTGTTTTGTTTTTATAATCTAAAAAAAGAAGATAGCTACCAAGAGCCTCCTCCACCGCCACCAGAACCTCCTCCTGATGAACCTCCTCCAGAAGATCCACCACTAGAACTACTTGATGGACTAGATGACATAGCACTTTGTGCAGATGTCATTGTAGTGTTCATAAATGAACTAAATGCAATTATATCAAATGTATTAGGACTATCATACCAAGTAGGCGCTTGAAGTGAAATAGATTCAAATTTTTTAATCCACGTATCAGATACACCTAATACATATGTATATGGTAAAATGTCATAAAAGTAAGTTGGATTCTGCATAACCATTGCTTCTAATTTGTCTTTTTCTGCAACTATAAGAAAACTTCTAAATCCTCTTAATTTACCTAGCATTTCATTTCCATAAGGAGTCCTTTTGGGTAAATATTTAAAACATAAAATCATTCCAACTACGCAAGCAATTCCAACAACATATCCAATCAAATAAATTATATCTTGTACCAATGCTGGTAATACCATAAATGCCCAAGGTACTCCACCAAACATTCCACCCCAAATTAATCCAAATAATTTTGTACCGATTGATGAATTTGTCGCTCTACCATTTACATAAATAGTTTGTGTACCACCAAATAACATACTAAACATAACAGTAAAGCCAATACCCGGGAATAATAATGCAAATAATAAAGTTGCTGGCTCTCCATATGTAAAAATAGGTAGTATAGTTATTAAACAATACGTTGCTATAATCATCAATATTATAAATATTTTTTTACTAGATGCTTTCTTTTCAAAAATTTTATTATGATTATCGTTATTGTTAATGTTCGATAGAATTCTATTCATTGTTAGATAAAAATTATCATATAAATCGATTGAAGTCACTTCATTTATATTATCATTTGAAGTATCTTGTTCTTTTTTAAATAATGATGTAAATGTTGGTTCTTTAGTAAATAATCCTTTTAAAAATAATTGTTCATTGACATTATTACCATCATATTCTTTTAATTTTGTAATCTTAAATCCTTTTGATTTTGAAAATAAAGATTTTTCCTCTGTCTCATCAATTTTTATATAACCCCCATTCGCAAGATAGATGAGTAATGATGTAACATCTTGATTATCTGCTTTACCTTTATATAAATATCCAACTTCTAAACTATTAAATCCAGTTGGTGGATAAAATTCAACAGTTTCTATTACTTGATCATCACGTCCAAATTTATACCATAGTAATATCGCAATCACTAAAAATAAAATAGGAATTAAGAACAACAAGCAATCAATACTATTAACTGAAAGTCCAGCATCCACAAAATATCCTTCATCTAATTCACACCTAACAGTTAAAGCCTTACCAATACCAAGAATACCATTATAACTACCTTTTATAGTATTATCATTAACTATATATTTCACGTTACTATTGTTAGTTGAACCACTTATTCCTGATGAAAATCCAAGCTTGCTCGAATCAAAATCTTTAGGCATAGTAATTGTAAAAGTTATACCTCCAATTACTGTATCCCATTCAGTTCCAATTAAATTATAATATAATTCATCATAATTTTTAACTGGATCTTTGCCTAAATTATAAGTATATTTAATTACATAAGTTTGTTCTCCTGTTACAGTATGATTTGCAGATCCTATTTGAATTTTATAATTACCGTTTTCTCTTGATGTAGAATATTCATTATCAACACTTAAATTAGATACTTGTGTACGATTAGTAGATGTTGTCCCATCTAATCTAGTAATTCTATTTTTTAATGGTATTGTTCTATATATACCATGCTTCGCAACATTAAAATAAGCAGTAATTGTTTCAGTTATATCAAAAGTATTATTTTCATTAACAATAATATTAATATCATATTTATCTATTACATAATCATATGAACTATATTCATTACTTTTACTTGGTATAGTACTCTCATTAGCAGAATATATATCATTATCATTTATATCAATCGATAAACGATAATAATATATATCATCAACATTGTAACTACCCAAGACACTTAAATTCGACATTAAATTAAAATTACTTACACCTGGTATAGCTGTTTGAGTATTAATAATTTGAGCTACTAAATTATAATTTTTATCATAATAATATATAGTTGATGTATAAACAGTAGTACTTTCTGAACTATTAGTTATACTCCCATATAACCCAAACGCCTTTGTTGAAGTAGAAGAATAGTCTTTAAATATTAGGTTTGATATTGATAAGCTTCCAATTTCTAAATCTTGATTTCTATTTATATCAATATAACTTGTTTGTTTTGAAAGAGCAAATGTATTTGTAGGTAGTAAAAACACAATTGTCAATATAATTACAGCAAACAAGAAAAATCTCTTAATAAACTTTTTCATTCTTTTATCCCCCATAATTATAATTCTACTTTAACATTTTCTCTTTCGGTTGCATTTGCTTCAAACATTGCTTTAGACTTATAACCAAATAATTTTGCAAAAATATTATTTGGAAACATCTCGACTTTGTTATTAAATATTCTAATAACGCCATTATAATATTTTCTTGAATTAGCAATATCATCTTCAATCTTTATAAGCTGATTACTTAAATCTTTAAAATTTTCATTAGCTTTTAAATTAGGATAATTCTCAGCTAATATCATGATTTTACTAATACTCTTAGATACCTTTTCATTTGTCTCTATTTTATCTTCATATGACATATTATCATAAATATTATTTCTCAATTTTACAATTTCTTTTAAAGTTTCATTTTCATGTTTAGCATAACCTTTAACAGTTTCCACTATACTAGGAATTAAATCCCACCTTTTCTTTAAATAAACATCCATAGTAGAAAATGCTTCTTTCACTTTATTATTTAATTTAATAAAAGTATTATATAAAACAAACACATAAATACTAATCACTACTATAATTGAAATAACAACATAAATTAGCATAAACTTTACCTCCAATCACCAATTATAAATCCTTTTCCTATTGTAAATAATATCATATATCTATTTTTATTTCTATAATTTAGTTGAATTTTAAACAAAACCTATATATAAAAAACATATCAAAGTCTAATCACTTTTCACACGCACTAAACAAAAAAACTTACATAACCATATAGGCATGTAAATTAAATTCATTTGGAGCGAATCACATACAAGTTACGAACTTTGTTCTCTTTCTAAAAAATATTATACATAAAGTTTTTTAAATTTTCAATGGAAGTATATCAATTTTATTAGCTTTATAGTATAATGTTTGTAATTAAAATTCTTGGAGGTGCCATATGAGAATAGGAATAGACATTGATGGTGTTTTGAATTCACAATATAATTTTTGTATTGATTACGGTACAAAATTTTGTAACGAATTAGGAAAATTTAAATTAGAAAATATTAATGTTATAGATACAACAGATATGTTTTTATGGGGAAATGATATTGCCCATCAATTTTGGAATAAATATAGAGAAGAATTAGTGGTTAATTTACCAGCAAAAAAATATTGTTCAGAAGTTATTAGCAAATTGAAAAAGGAAGGAAATTTAATTTATATAATAACAGCAAGGAAAAATAATGATGAATGGTTTCCTGATTTTTTAAAAGAAGACATAGAAGAAATTACAAAAAAATGGTTGAAAGAAAATAAAATATATTATGATGAAATTGTATTTGATGTTAAAAACAAAGGAAAATATTGTAAAAATAATAATATAGATATTATGATTGAAGATGATCCTATTAATTTGAGAAAACTAGTTGGTAATGTTAATGTAATTATATTTGACTATCCATATAATAGAAACATTGAATTTGCCAATTTAACAAGAGCATATAGTTGGTATGATATATATTTTAAAATCAAAAGTATTGAGGAGAATAAAAATGATATTAGCAATAATTGAAAGAATTGAAAATATAAAAGAAGAAACACCATTTAATAATAGATATTATTTAACGGAACATTATAAAAAAATATTTGATGAATTAGATGTATTATTATTTCCTATTATTTCTAATAAAAATTTAGAAAAGGTTTGTAATATATGTGATGGACTTATTGTAACAGGAAGTTGTATTGATATTCCACCTCATTATTACAATGAAAAGCCTATAGTAGGAAAAAATTATGACATTGATGAATTTAAATTAGATAAAGATGCAATTAAATTATTTTCAGATTCAAATAAACCAATTTTAGGTATTTGTGGCGGTCTTCAGTCAATAAATGTATATTTTGGTGGTAGTTTAAATCAAAAAATTGAAAATCATAATTTAAAAGATAAATTACATAGAATAAATGTTAAAAAAGATACTTTTTTAAATTCAATATATAACGAAAGTGTTAATGTTAATTCATATCATAAGCAGTCTATAAAAGATGTTGCAAGTCAATTTATAATTTCTGCAAAATCTGATGATGGAACAATTGAAGCGATTGAAAAAGAAAATATTATTGCAGTTCAATGGCATCCAGAAAAAATGAATGACATTCTATTCTTTAAAAAATTCATAAAAACTTTTTTTAATTAAGGGTTTGGGATTTTTCCTATATAGGAATTTGTGAGTGAGTACAAATTCAGTGCTGGCTAGACAAGAACTTTACTCTCAAATCAAGAAAAATATAAAAAGAGAATTAAGTTATTTTGATAATTTTTTTCTCTTTTTTATATAAAATAAAAACCTACGTACAATTAAGTCCGTAAGTTGATTTCAAATGGAGCAGATGAGGGAAATCGAATCCCCGTCACAGCCTTGGCAAGGCCATATTCTAACCACTAAACTACATCTGCAAATTGGAGGGGCCTACCGGATTTGAACCGGTGCTCAGGGTGTTGCAGACCCACGCCTTACCACTTGGCTAAAGCCCCATCACAGTATTGATTATACCAAACAAGAAAACAAAATTCAACTATTTTTTACATTAAAATATATGCAACAAAAAAAGAAGTTATTACTTCTTCATAAAGTCACAAATATTTTTATAATTATATATTAATTCATCATTAACTATAACAGGCCTTAAACCATTTTTATTTGTATAAGTATATAAAGTATTTTTACTAATACCACTTATAACTTCATCTTTTACATTCCACTCTACCAAATCACTAAATTGAAATAATTTTATAGGATGATTAAAATCATTATTAATAACCTCATAAACCACCCCATCTTTAGTTTTAAAATAATAATTATCCATATCCTTTTTTATTTCCACATCACCATATTTATTAGATATCTTTTTACTTAAGACATTGTTAGAAAATATCTTATTAGAACTAAAAAATTCCACCTTATCAACAGTCTTAAATTTATTATTATAGTAATACTTATATTTATCTAAACTCTTGATACTACTATTATAAGGATCAACAACATATTGAGTCTTACTATCTAAATCAGTAAAATACATCTTATTATCATAAACACCATTAATATATGAATTTAAAGATATATTATCTAACTCTATCTTTTTCATTCCCCCATCTTGAATATTATAAGTAATTATTTCGTAATATTGATAATTACTTTTATTATCAGTATTAAATGTAACATAGTATTTACCTACTAATCTAGAAAAATCATTTTCATAACTATCATAATCTAAAAATTCTTTCTTAGAAATTCCTTCATTATCAACAATATAAATACCTTTATAAAACCAAATTGTAAAAATATAATCATCATCTATATTCTTAGGATAAATATAAATATCATCTTTCATTTTTATAGTTTCAGAAGTAGTCCATTCATCACTTTTATATCCGTCTTTTGTCAATTCTTTTTCAATATTTTTAACACTATTATTACCAATTTGTTTTAAATAAGAATAACTAACTTGCTCATTATTATAATTACATGCTAAATTTCCTACTACCTTATTTTTGTAAATCGGTAATATGCAAACTATATCATCAGTTTTGTAATATTTAATATCTTTTATAATCTTTTCTTGTTTATTAAAAGATGTATTAGTATAAAAATTAAATCTCATTTTATCTTTATCAGTAACTTTAAAATAATATCCATTTTTATTATACGATTCATAAATATTATAATCATTATTCTTACTTAAAAGGGAATACTCAACTTTATGCTCTTTAACTAATAAATTCACAATAAATTGAAATGCTAAAAAAAGCACACCTAAAACAAAAACAATTTTTAATATTTTTTTCATCCTACTTCTCACCATAAATATTATACCAAAAAAAACGACCTAAAAAAAGGTCTATTTTTCTACATTTCTATATCCATATTTTCTTTTTTCTTCTATCATAAATGATGATATTTTAGTTTCAATTTCTGATAAAGCACTTTTACCAATATTAGATAAGGTAACAAATTCTTTTACCGTATCAATATATATTTTACCCCAAATAATACCACTAGATATTTTTAAATCATTAAATAAATCTGGTGTAATAGAATCTAAAAAGTAACCAATCACTACCCTATCTCTACCAATTAAAATTCTCTGATTTGTTAGTGCAATAACAGCTGAACCAATTATATTAAATGGATTGTCATTCTTTTGAGCAACAAAAGCGTATGACACAACCTCACCTGGATTCAAATGTTTTTCAATAACACTTGAATTCTTTTTTATCCTCCATCCAATAGTTAATGGATGACGTCTCTTAAAATCAGACGCTAATTCATATACAGATGCCATAATATTCCTCCTTCAATTACTTAGAAATAAATCCTGTATTTTCTAAAAATTCAATATAATAATCTGATATAGTTAATCCTTCTAATTTATTCTTAATTTCTCCATTACTAACTACTAGAAGTGTCGGAGTTCCAAATTCTTTAAAATAATCATTCGATCTAACCAAATCTGCTTGTTCCTCATCACTCAAACTATTAGTATTTAAATGATTAATAGTTAAATCATATTTATAGGAAATATTTTTTATAATCGGTTCTGCAATTTGACAATAATGACAATCAGGTCTAGCAATTAAAACTAAGCTATCAGTATCACCATTGTACATTTCCATATATCTAGAAAAATTAATGTCATTAAATTCCTTCATCTCATTTTCACTAACCGCTGCGCTTTCTTCTTGAGCCTTAGTTTCTATATCAATAGTATCATCTTGTTTATCATTACCACTTGCACCATTACCAGATGATGCAAAAAACATTCCCCCACATACAATAACTAAAATTAAAACTATAATAATTGTATTCTTAATTGTATCTTTTTTATCTGTCATAATATAAATCACCTGCAACAATTATATCATAAATAATAAAAATTGTCGAAAGTTTTAATGTCTAAATAACGATTATCATCATAATATTTGTTAAGGATGTGATATTATCATTAAAACTATCGGAATACCAAGAGGATTACTATATTATTATTATAAAGACTTATGGATTGAATTTTTTAAAAAACTAGATTATAAAATTGTCATAAGTGATATAAGTAACAAAAAAATCTTAGAAGATGGAATTAAATTAGCGCCAGATGAATCTTGTCTATCACTAAAATTATTTTTAGGACATATTATAAACTTAAAAGATAAATGTGATGTAATATTAATACCTAGAATGTACTCTATAGAAAAAAAAGAACAAGTATGCGCAAATTTCAATGCTCTATATGATTTAGTAAATAATTTATTTAATAATACAGAGCTTATAGATTACAATGTTGACTTAACATCTAATAAAAATGAAGTACTAGCCTTTCTTGAATTAGGCGAACGTCTAGGTAATTCATATATTAAAAGTTACAAAGCTTACAAATACGCAAAAAAAATAAGTTTAATGAAAAGAAAAAAGAAAGAACAAGAACAAGAAACTATTTTACAAAAAAACAATTTAAAAATACTACTAGCCGGTCATCCATACAATATATATGACGATTTAATCGGTACTACAATAAAAAAATATTTAGAAAAAGAAAATATAGACATTTTATATAGTGATAAAATAGCTCACTCAAAAATTAATCACGAATGTAGATGCTTATCAACTGATATTCATTGGACCCATAGTAAAGAAGTAATGGCCAGTATTAATTATTACAAAGATAAAGTAGATGGTATTATTTTAGTATCTTCTTTTCCATGTGGACCGGACTCGTTATCAAACGAACTAATAAGTAGAAAAATTAAAAACATTCCCGTAATAACATTAATTTTCGAAGATTTAAATAGTGAAGTTGGTATCATAACACGATTAGAAAGTTTTATAGATATACTAAGAAATATTAAGGAGGAAGCAAATGAAAAAAGTAATTAGTTTTCCTCATCTAGGAAATTACTATATCCCAATTAGTAACTTTTTAACTAAAGTAACAAAATTAAAAGTAATCCCTGCTCCTCCCATCACTAAAAAAACCATTGAAATAGGAGCTAAAAATTCACCTGACTCTGTTTGTGTCCCTTTTAAATATAACTTAGGAAATTTTATAGAAAGTCTAGAAAATGGTGCAAATATACTTTTCACCGCAGGTGGCGGATGTAGATATAGATACTATGCTGAAGTTAGCGAAACAATATTAAGAGACTTAGGATATGATTTTGAATTTTATAAATTATCATCAAGAGATAGACTAAAAATACGAGAAATATATAAATTATTTAAAAATATAAATAAAGATTTAAACATCTTTTATTTCTTACATAGTGCATTATTTACCTTTATATTTATCTGGGATATGGATAAAATTGATAAAATAATTAGAAAAAATATCGGTTTTGAAGAAAAAGAAAATAGTTTTATTTTGCTCCAAAAAAAGATGCTGAAAAACTTTAAAAGTACAAATTCCATAATAAAATTAACCTATAAATATTTTAGATATAAGAAGAAATTTAAAAAGTTAAAAGTAAATAAACCTAAACATCCATTAAAAGTTGGCATCATCGGAGAACTATATACATCAATGGAACCATTTTCTAGTTACTTCTTAGAAAAAGAACTAGCTAGTATGAACATAGAAGTTAAAAGATACACAAATTTATCATACTTACTATGGCAAAAAATATTTATGAGACGTCACATGCTAAGAGTTTCAAAAAAATATTGTAAATACAGTTTAGGTGCAGATGGACTTGATAATATATATAGAAGTATCATTCTAGCAAAAAAAAGCTATGATGGTATCATTCATATAAAACCATTCGGCTGTACCCCAGAAGTATCTGCAATACCAATTATTCAAAATGTATGTAGAGATAACAAAATGCCAATTATTTTTTTCTCATTTGATCAAGAAACTTCAAATGAAGGTATAAAAACGAGATTAGAAGCATTTTATGATTTATTAAAAGTAAGGAGAGATAACAATGATCAAAGGATATCTAGGAATTGATATAGGCTCTATATCTACAAAAGGTGTAATAATAAATAAAAACAATGAAATATTAGCGAGCTCATATCTATGGACAAAAGGAAACCCAATTGGAGCTGTTAAAGAAGTAATAAAAGAATTAAAAAAGAAAAGTAAAGACAAAAATATAAAAATCGTAGGCGTTGGCACAACAGGATCAGCTAGAAAATTAGTTGGTACAATGTTAGGAGCTAGTATTATAAAAAATGAAATTACAGCTCACGCAATTGGTACCCTATCAAAATATCCAAATATTAGAACTATTATTGAAATTGGCGGACAAGATTCTAAAATAATATTATTGGAAAATGGAATTGTTATTGACTACGCGATGAATACTTTATGTGCGGCAGGTACTGGTTCCTTTCTATCTAGTCAAGCTAAAAGATTAGATGTTGAAGTAGAAGATTTTGGTAATATTGCCTTAACTAGTACTAACCCCACTCCAATTGCGGCAAGGTGTACTGTATTTGCAGAAAGTGATTTAGTTCATAAAGCTCAAATGGGACATAAAAAAAACGATATAATTG
Source organism: uncultured Bacilli bacterium (assembly GCA_934162665.1). Taxonomy (GTDB): domain Bacteria; phylum Bacillota_I; class Bacilli_A; order RF39; family UBA660; genus RUG14670. The sequence continues at coordinate 54,672 of CAKPJN010000001.1, read as the reverse complement.
CTGGATTATGTAGAAGTGTTGCCTTAAACTATTTAAATAATGTTGCTAAAGGAAAAAGAATTGAATCCCCTATCATATTTCAAGGTGGTGTATCAAAAAATATTGGTGTTGTTAAAGCCTTTGAAGATATATTAAATACCAAAATTATTACTGATGATGATGGACATTTAATGGGTGCTTTAGGAGTAGCTATTTTATCTCAAAAAGAAAAAGAGATAAACTTCTCCTTTGATATAGCTGATAACAATTTTAATACGACATCAACATTCTGCGGTAAATGTCCCAATAACTGTGAAGTAATCTGCGTAAGACGTGAAGAAGATTTAATAGATTCTTGGGGTAATAGATGTGAACGTGGTAAAATAAAAATATAAAAACACCTTATAAAAACATAAAAAATTTGTATAAAATTACAAACCTATGATAATAAAGATATTAGAGATTGATTATTTCAATCTTTTTTTGATAATCAAAATAAATTATATAAAATAGATATTTAATAGTTAATCTTTTCTTTCAATTCCAGCAAATGATTTATTTGCCATTCTCGTTCATCTTCCATTAACTTAATGACGTTTTCATTATCTTTATAAAAAATCTTAATTGCTGATATTACATACATACCTGCACCTTCCGAATGTGTTGGAACATGACAAGTCGCTAAAGTATGTGAACAAGCTCGAAGAATTTGACAGGCCACTTTATCATTTGCTTCTATTTCTCTCGCAGTTTTCAATACTACCCAGCAATATTTTCTTGCATCCCACATTGATATTCCATCATTTATCCATAATTTAAGAATATTTAATGCCTTATCAATAATTTGATTTTTAGGATAATCTTTATTAAATAAATACCTTCCTCTATTAAAACAATCTATTGCCCAAATTGCTAAGGTTTTATGATCAGTTTCATTTATTAATTCTATTATGCGTGCATCATGTTTTGCCAAAGAAAATTTTTTCATATCCGTAATTATACACCTCCACAAATATACTAATATCTATACAATCAAAAAATCTGTTTATATAAACAAAAAGTTCTGAATAAATCAGAACTTTAATTTCTTAATGGCGGAGCAGGAGAGATTTGAACTCTCGCGCCAGTTGCCCGACCTACACCCTTAGCAGGGGCGCCTCTTCAGCCTCTTGAGTACTGCTCCATGTCATGAGTAACAATATCTTGCTTCCGTAGTTATAATATTACAGTATATTTGAATTTATGTCAATACGAAAATTAAAAAACTCCGAATGGAGTTTTACTACTTAATTGGTGACGAGTACGGAATTCGAATCCGTGAATGCTGCCGTGAAAGGGCAGTGTGTTAAGCCACTTCACCAACTCGCCATATGGCGCCCCAACTAGGACTTGAACCTAGGACCCCTTGATTAACAGTCAAGTGCTCTAACCAACTGAGCTATTGAGGCATACTGGTGGACCTGACAGGACTTGAACCTGTGACCCCACGCTTATCAAGCGTGTGCTCTAACCAACTGAGCTACAGGTCCATTAATAATCGGTACTTCTTAATATTACACTATATTTTATTTTTTTGCAAGATAAATTTTACATTTTTTTAACATTTTTATCAAAATGTAACATTAGAATACTATAAACTATTCAATAAATCAATACTATCCCACTCTTTTTTTAGAAAATTAATAAAAAAAAGAATAAAAGACTTGAATTTATGAATTATTTATTATAAAATAAATATGCAATTTGTAATTGGATTGTTAGCTCAGTTGGTAGAGCAACTGACTCTTAATCAGTGGGTCTAGGGTTCGAGTCCCTAACAGTCCACCATATTGATATTAAACTCGAAAATTCGAGTACACATAAAAAATCAGACTTGTTCTGATTTTTTTATATATACCATTCTAAATTAAAACACACTATAAATCATAAATTTACAAAACTATCAATAATAATATTACTAACTTCATCATAATCTAGCATTCTCTCAGGATGCCACTGTACACCTATTTGAAAAATATGCTTACTATTTTCAACCACTTCAATAAGCCCGTCAAGGCTTTTCCCAACCACATTAAAACAAGATGATCTACTAATCGTTTGCAAGTGATGAGAATTAACCAATATCCCATTTTTCTTAATCAACTCATAAAATCTACTATTACTTAATATATCAACATAATGAGCATATTTCTTATCACTACTATGTGACAAATCACCAATCTCAACCAACTTATCAGAAGAACCATAAAGCGCCATAGACTGCATTCCTTGACATATACCTAATAGTTTTAAATTATTATTAAGCGCATATTCTATCAAAAAGAAATCAAGTCTTCCTACCTCATCACCACCAGTAAGTAAAATACCATCTAATTTACTTACCTTATCTAAAACAGAAGAAACGCTATCTAAATCATTAATAAGTATAACTTCTCCACCAAACTTCAAAACAGCATTAATATAATAATTATTTTCATATTTTCCATTTTCAGAGCGAATTAATATTCCAATTTTTTTCATATAATAAAAAGATAGTACTTACTACTATCTTAATTTTCCTTTCATTCCCTTCATACCTTTTATACCACCATTAGCAGCAAATCCTTGTAAAATATTTGTATCAAAAGAATGAGTTTTACTAATACGTTTTTTATAATCTTTAATTCCTATATTAATCATATCATCTAATAAATCAGTAAATTTAACACCCTTAGCATCCCATAAGTAAAATGCCAAACTACCGGGTATAGAATTAATTTCATTTATATATACCTTATTTGCTTTATCATCAATTAAAAAGTCAATTCTACAGTTTCCAGATGAACCTAATACTTTAAATGCACGAACTGCAATATCTTCAACTTCCTTACGCACTTTATCAGATAAATCAGCAGGCAACTTTCTATTAGCAGATGCCATTCCTTTAGAAGTGCTCTTAACAGGCATCTTAACACTACCCTTAAGTTTTCCTTTTCCACCACCAATATATTTATCTTCATATGTTAAAAATTTATTTGTAGATATAACTTCTTCTATTTCACTAACTCTTTGATGTTCATAATTACCCATAACAGCAATATTAACTTCTTTTAAGTTCTTAACAACTTCTTCAACTAAAATCTTTTTATCATATTGAATAGCATCATCAATTGCAGATACAAGTTCTTCCTCATTATTACATACAGCAATTCCAACACTACTACCTGTAGTAGCTGGTTTAACAATTAAAGGATATTTTAATTTAGAAATATTTTTAAGTACTTCTTCATTATCCTGTCTATAATCTATATCATAAAACCATACAAATTTAGGCATTGGAAGATTAGCTTTATCCCATACTTCTTTCATATATACTTTATCTTGTCCAACTACAGATCCATAAACATCTCCACCAACAAATGGCATTCCTATTGATTGTAAATATCCTTGAAGAACACCATCTTCAACATTTGTTCCATGAACAATTGGAAAAGCAATGTCTATATCTGCAACAATATTTTTTGGAAAACGCTTATTTTGTAATACATAGCTTCCATCTTTATAGTATAAAACTACATTTTTTCCATATTTTTTAATTAAAGATAAATCTTGATACACCTCGATATCCTTTAACATATCACCAGTATACCATTCTCTATTTTTAGTAATATAAATTGGTATAATATCATATTTTTCTTGATCAAGTTTATTCATAGCCTGTATAGCAGAAATAATACTTACTTCATGCTCTACACTTTCTCCACCATAAATAACTCCTACTTTTATCTTCATATTATTCATCTCCTCTATTCATTATATGTATCAGGCAAGTCATTTTCAAACAATGCATAAACATCTTTTTTATTAACTAAAGAACTAACAAATGGATAAGCATCTCTTACATCATTAAATACTACAATCCTTTCTTTATCAAAACCTTTAGTTATTAATCCTTCTTTAATTGGCAAGGTATGTTTTTCTCCAATCAAAACAGCATAATCAGCAACTTCAGCAATCTGTTCTCCAAATTTTTTATTATAAAATGCTTCTTTTTCACCAAGTTCAATCATTCCAGGTGTAACAACAACCTTAACACCAGGCATCATTCCTAACACTTTAACAGCATTTTCTGCTCCAACTGGATTAGAATTATATGCATCATCTATTTGATAGAAATTACCAAGTTTTTTAATTTCTAATCTATGTTCAACAGGTTTAACCCCACGAACAGCTTGTTGTAATTCAGATACACTAATTCCAAACTCATGTCCAAATGCAAGTCCAGCTAAAATATTATAAACATTATGATTACCAAGTAACTTAGTTTGGAAATTATATTTGTTTTTATCACCTTTAAATATAACATTAAAATTAGTACCCTTATTAGAACACTTAATATCAACTGCTCTTACATCAACATCACTATTTTCAATACCAATCCAAATAGTTTTTACCTTATTTTTTAATTTATAATTAACTTGTTTTATATCATCACCATTTAAAACAGCAAATCCATCTTCTGGTAAAGATTCAATAAGTTCAAACTTACCATCTATAATATTTTGCTCACTTCCAAAGCTTTCTAAATGAGCAGTACCAATTCTTGTTAAAATACCATATTTAGGATGAACTAAATCACATAAACCTTTTATTTCACCTTTTACATAAGCACCCATTTCAGCGATAAATATATCATCAAACTTATCCAAATTATTATTAACAGTCATAATCAAACCATTATAAGTATTTAAATTTCTTGGTGTTGGCAAAGCATTATACTTAATATTTAAAATATCACTTAAAATATTCTTACTACTAGTTTTACCATAACTTCCAGTAATACCAATAATCTTCAAATTAGGCATACTCTTTAATTTGTTTTGAGCATGTCTTTTATAATAATTATAAACTGATCTTTCAATTGGATGATTAATAATATTAGCTAAAAACACAATAAAGCAATTCAAATAAGTCATTATACTTAAAGTAAATATCATCCACCAACTAAATCCAACATTAGATACTTTTAATATTAATAAAACTGTTGGTATAAGATATAAAATACTAGTAGTAATAATAAGCCTTTTTACCCTTTTTGTAACTACTAAAGGTTTTTTGTTTTGACCACTTTTAATGTCCTTTCTAATAGAAAATCCAATATATAAATATAGTAATATTATGCCAACTAATAATATATAAGTAATTATTTCCAAATCATAAACCACAAATACACCAATAAGCGAAATTGCTATACCTAATAAGTCAAATGATAAAAACTGTTTTGAATTTTTTGTAACCCATTTTAAATAACGATTATTTTCATTATATAAATTTTGTTGTAACATATGAAGTGATTTTTTACTTTTAAAAAATACTGCTACTGCAAAAGAGAATATTACTAAAAAATAAATAAACATATCTCACTACTCCTTACTAAATAAAATTATTAATAATATTAACAACCCGACCTAAATTTTCTATATATGCATAATGTGTACCTGGTAAGATAATTAAAGCTGCATCAACCATAATTTTTTCTAATTCTCGTGCATCAGAAACAGGCGCCTCTGTATCATTTTCACCCCAGATTAATAATGTAGGTTCTTCAATTTTTCTAGCATAACTCGATAAATCTTCATTAACAACATTTACCAAAGTTTGTCTCATTACAGGACTTGCTGCTTTATAATCTCTAGAACCAATATACTTTTTCATTTTTTCACCAATTGCATTCATACCAGGCAATTGTTTTAATTTCTTTAAAACTTTAACTGATATCGGCAAATCTTTTTGAGTTCTAATACAAGGTGCTCCAAATAAAACTAATCTATCAATTGAATTGTTTGCAGAATAATGAATAGCGACTCTACCACCAAATGAATGACCTATAACAATAGGCTTTTTTATACCTACTTTTTTTACAAATTCTTCTAAAAGTAAAGAGTAATCATTAATATTCCATGCTGTTTTAGGTTCATCACTTTCACCAAATCCAGGAAAATCTAAAATAGTAATACGATTGTTAGAACATAACTTATCTCCAAGAAACTTCATCATCTCAATATTTTGGCCCCATCCATGAAGTAACAAAATATCCTTACCATTACCATATTGTATGTAATTAACATCAATATCTTTAATATTTATTTTCATATTAACCACCAATAATATTATATCACGTATAATACTCTTTATAAATTATTTTCTATACTCTTTACAGTCAATTTCTGAATTAATTAATTTTAAAAATTCATCTTTACTAACAGTAGTTGTATCCTTTTGTCCATGAAGACGATAACTAACTGTATTATCTTCTTTTTCTTTATCTCCTAATATTAAAGTATATGGTATTTTTGCAGTTTGCGCTTCACGTAAGCGATATCCTAATTTTTCATTACGTAAATCACTTTCAACTCTAATATTATTTTCTTTTAAGAATGCTTCAACACTTAAAGCATATTCTCCTTGATGCTCACTAGATACTGGAATTACCTTTACTTGAACTGGAGATAACCATAATGGTAATAATCCCTTAGTTTCTTCAAGCAAGAATGCAATAAATCTATCTAGAGAACCGAAAATAGCTCTATGAATAACAACCGGTCTTACTTTTTCTCCTGCTTCATCTACATAAGTTAATTCAAACTTTTCTGGTAATTGATAATCAAGTTGAATTGTAGAAAGAGTAACATCATGTCCAATTGCGCTCTTTACTTGAACATCAAGTTTTGGACCATAGAAAGCAGCTTCTCCCTCTGCCTCGTAAAATGAAGCTCCAACTTCTTCTAATACTTCACGAAGTTCTTGTTCACTTTTTGTCCATAAATCATCATTTCCAAAATATTTTTCTGTATCCTTAGGATCTCTTAATGATAATCTAAAATTATAATCTTTGAAGCCAAAATCTTTATAAACATCTAAAATTAATTTAATAACACCTTTAAATTCATCCTTAATCTGATCTGGTCTACAAAAAATATGCGAATCATTTTGGGTAAAAGCTCTAGTTCTTTCAACACCACAAAGTGCCCCACTTGCTTCATATCTAAAATCATTAGCAATCTCAGCTATTCTAACAGGTAAATCACGATAAGAATGCATACTGTTTTTAAACATCATCATATGATGAGGACAATTCATTGGACGAAGTACATATGCTTCATCATCAAGTTCCATAGCCGGAAACATATCATCTTTATAATGATCCCAATGACCACTAGTTTTATATAAATCAACATTTCCTAAAGATGGAGTCATTACATGCTTATATCCTAAAGATATTTCTTTATCAGTAATATAATCCACTAAAGCTCGTCTTACAATAAAACCATTTGGAAGCCACATAGGAAGTCCACGACCTACTAAATCATTAAACATAAATATTCCTAAATCTTTTCCAATTTTACGATGATCTCTTTCCTTACATTCTTCTAAATATTCTAAATGTTTTTCTAAATCTCCCTCACTATCGAAACAAATACCATAGATCCTTTGAAGCATCTTATTTTTAGCATCACCTTTAAAATATGCCCCACTAACTTTAAGTAATTTAAAATATTTCAATTTAGATACATTATCAACATGAGGTCCACGACATAAATCAGTAAAATCTCCTTGTTTGTAGCAACTAATTACTGTATTATCTTCATCCATTCTAGATATTAAATCAACCTTATATATATCATCACTAAATTTATCAAGTGCTTCCTCTTTAGAAAGTTCTTCTCTTTCTATTTTTATTCCACTCTTAGAAATCTTCTTCATTTCCTTTTCTATCTTAGGAAGATCATCTTCTGTTAAAGTAACATCTCCTAAATCAATATCATAATAAAATCCATCTTCTATTACTGGTCCTACCCAAAACATTGCATCTTTATACAAATGTTTTACAGCCTGTGCTAATAAATGTGCACAAGAGTGATTCATAACACTCAACTTTTCATCTTCTTTTATATTTACCATTTTAATTCCTCCCTATTTTTATAAATTGATAAATTTTTAACAACCTAATACTAAAAAATAAAAAACCTACGATTTCATTCGTAGGAGTGTTTAAACACGGTACCATCCTTTGTTTAACTTAATTTAGATAACGGAATATAAAATTCCGGAATTACTTTTCATAATTCTACTCTAAAGGTAGTAATAAATATGTCTTTAATTCGTTTTCACCAACCACGAACTCTCTAATAAAGAACTATATCTATCATGTCCTTTGTCTTTGTATTTCAATCGCAATTTAATATTATCATCTTTTATTATAAATATCAAGTCTAACATTTTCTCATTCTAAATATTAAAAAGCATCTTCTTTACATTATATAAATAAAATTATCTATTACTCCAACTACTAGGTAAATCTAAAACAGAATATATTCCTCTATACCCATCATTATATCTTGATCTTTGATATCTAAAAAATTGGGCTAAATTACTGCATTTATCATCTTTATACAAATTACAATCAGCAAGTTCCAAATGTAGATGAACTCCCGTCGTAATTCCTGTACTACCCATCTTGCCTAATGTATCATTAATAGTAACTTCTTTTCCCACATACAAATTAGGAGAATAACTAGATAAATGAACATACATAGAGGTATAATAAGTACCATTAATAAAATGCAAAACAGTTACTATTTTAGCTCCCGCACCATCAGTATAAATACTAGAGATAACACCATTCGCAACAGGATAAATAAACTCATTTACACCTCTAGGACTAGTAATATCAACAGCGGTATGATAATAGTTAATAGAACCACTCACATATCCAACTTCAACAGGATAATACCAATCTTTCTTCGGAGATAAATTATTAGCTAGACTATTACTAACCATCTCCATTTCAACTTCCCTAGTATTTGACAAATTAACTAGATTAGTAGATTTAATTTTAATATTAGGAGATGCCATATCTTTAATATTGATATTTTGAATAGAAAAGCTATTATTATCATATTTATCATCTCTTATAATATTATTCCACTCTATCCCTAAAATAATCATAATAAAAGCAATAGAAATTGTTAATATACATTTACCACGTATTAAAATTAATTCATCCATTGCTAATCACCTCAAAAACAGGATTTATATTATCACAAAAGAAAAAAGAAAACAAGATATTTATCTTGTTAATAATCACCATAATATATTACTTATTAATATCATCATGAAACTTCTTCATTTTACATAATTTTCTAATCTCATCTTCTTTTCCAGCATCTTTAATAAGATTCTCATATCTTTCTATAGTTTCCAATTCCTGAAACAATAAACTAATTTTAGAAAAGAATTTGCTTAATTCTTTTAAATCAAGTATCTTAGCGTCTTTAATAATTTTCTCAATATTTATAACATTTTCCCTATCAGTTAACTTTATTAGTAAATTAGGATTAATATAAGACCCTCTATCACCTCTAGAATCAATTACAATTAATATACTACCAGTTTTTACATACTCTGGATTTTTATCAGCAAAATCATTACTAACACCTACAACTAAAGGATTACCAAAACTCTTTAATCCTATATGTCTTAAATTTTTACAATCAACATCATGTGTTCCTAAATAATTATTAACAAATCTCTTTATAGTAATTGCATCTTCTATTTTATCATATCTTTTATCATGGCTCATTTTCTACACCTCTCCTAAAACTTTCTTTTTTATTAACCCATTTTGCATTTTATTCATATTAATTTTTCTACTAACTTCATTTATATTATCCGCAATTTTATCAAGTTGACTCTCTAAATAATTACGTGTACAAGCATCTAATTTATCATCTTGATTAATAAAATAAATACACACTAACATCTGATTTATTAAAGCTGATACTTTTCTAACTGGAGAAAATAAACTAATTGCGAAATTATCTTCTTCATAAATACCATCATTTCCTATAGTATTAATAATATCACTAACATACATATCATCAAACTGTTCTTTAAAATTCAAAAATTCAGGACTATTCTTATGTAAATAATAATTATTCCTAAAATCCGTTCTTAAATAAATAAGTGGAAGATTACGATTTTTGCAAAGATTAGCTATTTCTGCAGTCGCAAACCCATTAATTATCATATTAATCATATCTAAAGAATTATCCCTTAACTCATCATTCAAAGTTATATTTGAAAAAGTTAACTCCAATAAATTATTAACAGTATCTTTAAGTCTACAATCATTACAATTATTTATATTAGATAGATCACTATATTTAATATTCTTATCAACATTTATTATAGCTTTTTTAAACCCTACATCATAACAATTCATATCTTTATCAATAGTAAACTGATATGCAATAACTGGCATTATCTTAGAAGCTTTTAAAGATAACTTTTTCAAAGCTATTTCATAATTAAATACATACTTTTTAGGTGGATTATTTATCGCATGATTGTAAGCCAACTTATCAAAATCTTTATTCTCACTAATCGCTTTAACTACATCTGTGACATATAATGTAAGTAAATATTTATCACCTTTTTTCTCTATTGAAATAGCTTGTTCTAACATTTTAGTCTCATTACTATCAATAGTAATCACAAATCTATCGGTAAGATCTTCTCTTATATAATTATCATCTTCCCCAAGTAATGGTCTTAAAGTATCAAAATCTATATTTTTATAATAATCTCTTTTCTTAGACACTAATAAGAAATCTACATCATCTACCATTGTCTTATGAATTCTTTCTTCTATCGTTGCCAAAACATTTTGTTTTCTCTCATCACTATAATCTATTAATTCTAAATTTTCTACTACTTTTGAAGCTCTACTATAAAATATATCTTTTAAAGAATGAAAAGAACCTAAGTTATCATATTTCAAAAACAAATCAATTAATTTATCAAAATATATTTTTTCAAAATAATCATTTTTATTTAACAATATATTAAAATAATTATCTAATATAGTTGAAAAAATATACTTATCATTTTCCCTCATATAAATCAAATCAGGATACTTATCAATTAATATTCTTAAATATTCATTATTTTTAAGTTCGAAAATAATTTCTTTAAAAACTTTTAAAAGATCATTATCATATAAAACACTATCATCATAATCCATATTTATAAATCTTTTCATATTTTGAATAGCGTCTTCTAATCCCTTAGATATATTATCTAATAAAGAAATATTTTCCATACAATTATCAGTAGAACTCTTACATTTTGTAACATTGTTTTTTCCAACAATGAGCATTAAAGTATCATTCATTTTACTAATTATATCAACAATTTCTATCTCACTATCTATATCAATCTTTCCTAGACTATAATTAAAATATTTAATCAATTTTAATAAATAATTATTAGAAGAAACATTAGATTCAAAATTAAAATTTTTCAATTCAATATTTAAAAAAGCTAATAAAAACATCATAAGTTCATAATCAGTAGAAAAACTAAAATGCCTTTTTAACTTACCAAATGAGTAATTATTCTTTTGATTCAATAATTTTCTAACTTCTTCTTGTCTAGTAACTATAGTCCTACTCATCCTAGCCCCTCCTATTTTTACTAACTAATTCTAAAGTAACAGTTAACTGTTTTATCCTTTCAATAATTCTTCTTGCCTTAACCCTATCAACACTAGAATTAGTAATAGCTAAAAAGTTTTCTAATTCTTCTAAAGTCAAATTTGATGTAAAAAATGTTGGCAAGAAATTTTCCATTCTATATTGTAAAATAGGTCCTAAAATTTCATCCCTTGACCAAACTGTACAATTTTCTGCTCCAATATCATCTAAAAGTAATAAAGGGGCTTTTTTTATTGAATTAAATTTATCTTTAAACTCAGTATTATTCTGAAAAGATGTTTTTAAACTTCTTAAAAATTCAGGATAATATACAAGTATACTTTTAATATCTTTTTTAGCCATTTCATTAAATAAAGCTGCAATCAAATAAGTTTTTCCTACTCCAAATGAACCTGTTAAATAAATACCTTTTGAATCACCATCTGGATATTTACCAATAAACTCTTTAAAGTATTTTATAATTGGAAGACGCTTATTATCATCTTTATATAAATCCTTAAAAGATGCATCTTTAATTTGTTTTGGCATCTCAAAAAGTTCTAAATTTTTCTGATAATTAAAATCATCTATATTCTTTTTCATTTTTTCACAAATAACATAAGAAAAATCTACTAACTTTCCATTTTCAATAGGACTAAGTCTATATCCTTTAACTTTGTTTTTGCAATGTTCTAACCCTCTACAATTTTTACAATTTCTACATTCTAAAAAACAATCCTCTAAACTGGATGTATATTTCATTAAAATATCATAATGAATATCTAACTTATCAATATAATCTTTAAAATCTTTATCACTACAAGCATCCATAAATGAACGCTTTAAAGCAGTAATATCAAGCTTACCAACTGTTGCACTAACATCTTTCATATTACCACCACCAATAAATCAATTGTACATAAAAATATTTAAAAAGTCCATATTTTTAATCAATTATTTATATTGTTTTTTATCATATTCTAATTTATAAGTCAAAAAGTAGATTATAACTATACCAATCAAAGCACTATCTTATACTCTCTTGTTAAAATTCTCTCATCAGAACAATACTCCATCACGAACTTACTATCCCTCTTACAAATTATAATTCCAATAGTTCTATCTTGACTAATTTTCCTTAAATTGTTATCTATATAATTCATATATATTTGTATTTGTCCAATATGTTCTTTTCTTAGCTCAATTACCTTTAGTTCTACTACTACATAACAATTAAATTCAATATTATACAAAAGTAAATCTATGTAATTATATCTATCACCCGTTTTTATTTTATACTCATTACCTATATAAGAAAAGCCACTGCCTAATTCTAATAAGAAATTATCTATATCTTCCAATATTAATTGTTTTAATACTCTTTCAAATACACTTATATAATTATTACTATTATTAATTAATATTGGATTCTTAATAAGATCTACCACATTAGAACTACTTTGATTAATTAATTCATTTTTAGTATCATTAGGTAACCTTTCATACTCATTGTTTCTAATTTTTTCTCTAAGTTGCCTAACTGACAATTTCTGACGCTCAGCAATTTTAATATAATATTTTATTTTTTCTAATGATTCAATTGATAATATTTCACAATAATGTGACCAAGTTAATTGTGCAGACAGTGTCTGCACTTTTTCCCTTATTTCATAAAATCTTAACATTAACCAAAGATTTCTTTTGCTATATCCCTTACCTAATTCATCTGCTCCTCCTTTTTGATCTATAAGTTATAATTTTATAATTATTTTTACTAAATCTAATATCTACAGTTCCATTTATATCTGTTCTATAAATATTACAATCATCTAAAATTCTTAAAACGCTCTGTTTTGGATGTCCAAATTTATTATTTTCTCCTACTGATATTAAACAATTTTTAGGTTTAATATTATTTATAAAATATTCACTAGATGATGTATTTGATCCATGGTGTCCAATTTTTAAAATATCAATATCACTTATTTCATATTTATTTAGTATATCTTTTTCCTTTATAACACCTGCATCACCCATAAATAAAATCTTCACATCATTATAATTAAAATATATAACATTTGAATTGTCATTTTCATTATCATAAATTTTTGTATTTAAAAAATATAATTTATAACCACCAATATTTAATTCTTCTATATTTTTATAATAATTAATACTATTATTATCTAAAACCCTTATTAAATCTTTTTCCAAAGAATTATAATCTCCAATATTAAAAATAACATTATTAACTTTAAAATTACTAGCCAAATTACTTGCTTCTCCCATATGATCAAAATCACCATGCGTTAATACTAAATAATCAATCTTTTTAATTCCTAAACTTTTAAGTAATGGAATTGTAGTATTTTTAACTATCGAAGATTTATGTTTCTTTTCTATCCAAGATTTAGAATAGTCCATCTTTCCACCCGTATCAAATAAAATATTCTTATCCTTTATATGTAATAAAATAGAATCTCCCTGACCAACGTCAATCATCTTTAAATAACTACTACTATCAAATCTAGGTAATAAATAATGAATAATAATCATTATAATAAACAAACTACTGAAAATATATTTTTTATTTATGACTCCTCTAAAAAACAAAATTATTAACAAATAATATATGATATAAAAATAAAATGGAATTATTTGAAAAATAAATTTAAACATATCAATACGTGAAATATATAATGAACTATTCTCCAAAATATATATAAAAAAATTAAAAATAGGCTCCACAATAGGAATTAAAAACGTAATAATAGAAAGTGGAAAAATAATTATACTTACAAATGGAACATAAAACAAATTATAAATAATACTAAGTAAATTTACTTGATAAAAATTATAAAATGTAATAGGCACACTTACTATAAAAGAAATAAATGAAGTAGCTAATAACTTTCCAAAATAAGATTTATACCTTTCAATAAAACTACTAAGTACTAAAAGCGAAAAACTAATACTAAATGAATACTGAAAACCAACATCATAAATATAAAATGGATTTATAAATAAAGATATTCCTAATACTAAAAGAAAAATATTAACATTCTTAATATGAAAGTAATAAATTTTATTGATAGAAAAAAATAAAAAGAATAAAACCCCTCTTAAAATAGATGCCGATAATCCTGTTAAAAACAAATAAAAAATCAAAAACAAACTAGTAATAAAATAACGTCTATTCTCATTAACTGATAACTTCTTTAATAGTTTAAGTAATATAGATGAAAGTAAAGTAATATGCATCCCACTAATAGAAAATAAATGACTAATACCATTTTCTCTATAGCTTTGTAATATATCATCATCAATATATGAAGTATCCCCTAAAATAAAAGTATATAAATATGGATTTTGATGAAACCTTTTAATTACATAATTTTTAATATCATAATATAGACTACTACTTTTATCTAATAAAATAATTTGATCAATTTTAACTGTATAAAAAATTTGTTTTCTCTCTAAATATTTTCGATAATTAAACATATTTTCTGTGGTATTAGAATTAGCTCTTTTAACATCACCAATTATTTTTAATTTGCAACCTAAAGATATATTCTCTTTAAAATTATTCAACTCATTTTTATTAGAAAAATAATAAGTACCAATTATCTTTTCCATGCCATTCAAAGTTATATCTAACCTATTTCCATCAATAAAAATTTCTTCTACTCTACCAACTACAAACTTAGTACTACTTGTATAAATACTACTTCTTATACAATTTACTCTTATTAAAGTAAATAATAAACTAATAATGATAAATAGATAAAACACCCAATTACAAAGTAATATTTTCCTTAATCTTATCAAATAGGCTATCTCCTATTCCCTCTACTTCCATTAACTCATCTACACTTTTAAAACCGCCATGTTCTTCTCTATATTTAATAATATCTTCTGCTTTTTTCTCGCCAATTCCTGATAAAGTCATTAAATCTTCCTTAGTTGCTGTATTAATAGAAACTAAATTATTATTACTATCATCATCTTTAGAAATACAAGCATCATTTTTTAATGAGTTCTCATCCTTTTGTATACATTTATCAATAATCGTATTCTCTATTTCTTTAGTCTGAGAAAAAGAAGAAATCTCTTGATTACTATATATAATAATAACCATCTCATCACTTATCTTTTTACTTAAATTAATAACGGTCGTATTAGCTTCCTCCCTAAGTCCACCTGCCATATTAATAACATCAATTACTCTACTTTCCTTTTCTAAACTATAAATTCCAGGAGAAACAACATAACCTTTAATATCAACCTTATACATCTCTTTCTCCTTATCCTTAGCTTTTTCTAAATTCACTTTCTTTTTTACTTCAATATCATTTTTTGTAAGTAAAATAGCATTATCCTTTTTTATTTTCTTTTTCTTTGGTAAAAACATAGTAATAGATGTAATTAAAGTACCCAATAAAATTAAACAAACTAATGAAATAATAATCTGTTTTCTATGTCTATATGAAAACGTCATTAACCTCACCTCTATCTAAATAATTGGATAAAAAAAAGAAAAGTCCGAAACTTTTCTAAATTAATTATGACTTTTTTCTGAAGCAAGACCATTTTCAACACTCACACGTTGAACAATAGTAAGTGCCGCAATTAAACAAATTGTAAAGCTTCCACCATAACTCATAAAAGGAAGTGGCACCCCAGTCATTGGCATAAGTCCAAATATACCCATTAGATTAACCGCAATATGTAAAAAAATATATACCGCAACTCCATAACACATTAACGTACCACTAATTTTTTTACTATTTCTACCAATCATTAAAATTCTATATAAAATAAACATATATGAAAGAATAATTAAAACTCCGACACAACTACCAAGTTCTTCAACAATAACTGCGAAAATAAAATCTGTATAAGGTTCTGGTAAATATAAATATTTCTGAGTAGAATTTCCAAGACCTACTCCAGTAAGTCCCCCATTATTAATCGCAATATAACCATTACAAACTTGTGATCCTGTATCTAAAAGTCTATCACAAGGCCTTGTAAAATTAAATCGTTCAAACTGTCTTTCCAAAATCAACGTCTTTCCAGTACTAATTAAAATTAGTCCCATAAATAAAACTAAACCTACAATACTAAATACTGTTTTATACTTAATTTCCTTAGAAACTGGAGAAGACCAAAACATAATCCCAACAATAAAACAAAAAATAATAGTTGTTCCAAGATCAGGTTGAAGAAATATTAATGCCGCTATAATCCCGCAAATTAAAAGTGGAAATAAAGCAGTCGCATAATTATCTAATTTATTCTTCTTTATTTCAAAATAATAAGCTAAAAAAACAATCACAATTACTTTAATAAATTCACTCGGTTGAACACTAACAAAACCTAAATCAAACCAACTAACTGCCCTATTTTTTGCTTTTCCAATAACAAGTAATAGTACTAAACCACAAATTCCAATAAGTAAAAGTCCCCAAGATAAAATACCATATGTCCGAGTTTTTTTACCAATAATAAATAAAGACAAAAATATACCAACAAATAAAAAGATTGCTTGTTTAATAAAATAATTATATGGACTAACTTGATGTGACATATAAGCAGTAACATTAGAAGAAGAAAAAACCATAATTAGACCAAAAATAAATAAAAGTACAGTTACTAAAAGTAATGATTTATCTATATACTTAAATACTTTCTTCATCTATACCACCTATCCTAATAATAATATATCACAAATTATATAATTTTTATATATTAAACAATATTATAGATATATTTCATTAACACTTTTTGTAAATTTACATATCTTATAGTAGATTAAGTAAAGGAGGCAACGTTATGTATTATTACGGTGGAGGTTCTGGTTGTTGTGGAAATCAAATGCCATACTACCAACAATCTTACGGCTGCGGATGCGGAAATAACAACTCTATATATGCTATAATACTTGTATTATTCATTCTTTTAGTAATAGTGATTGGAACTCGTTGGAATATTTAATTAAAAATTATGCATATAGCTAATAAGCCATATGCTTTTTTTTGACTTTTATTATAAAATATTGTATAATATGCCTGTCGGATAACTTCTAGAATAATTGAAGTATGAGGTGATTATATGCTAAAAACTAAAGATATATTAGATGAAAAAGATAAAAGATTAAGAACTATAAGTAAAGAAGTTGAATTTCCATTAACAAAAAAAGATAAAGAACTAATTGACACTATGATTGAATACTTAACTAATAGTCAAATAGAAAGATTATCTGAAAAATATGATTTAAGACCAGGTATGGGGCTAGCGGCTATTCAGTTAGGTGTCGCAAAAAGATACTTTGTAGTTGTCAACGAAATTGGTGAAGAAGAATTTGAAACATATATTTTAATAAATCCTAGAATAATTAGTAATTCAGTTGAAAAAATATACGTTGAAATGGGAGAAGGATGTCTTTCAGTAAACAGAGAAGTTGATGGAATCGTTCCAAGATATGCTAGAGTAACAGTTGAAGCATATGATATGGAGGGAAGAAAAATCCATGTTCGAGCTCGCGAAGAATTAGCTATTGCCTTTCAACATGAAATTGATCATTTAAATGGAATTATGTTTATAGATCACATTGATAAAAAAGATCCTTTCAAAGGTAAAGACGAATATCGTGCAATATAAAAATATCTATCATAAAAGATAGATATTTTTAATTTAATATTTTTAATATATTTAAATCAACAAACTCTTTATGATAATGTTTATCAATTGCACTAGTTATCACTTCATAATCTCTAAGTTGTCCATCCATATTCATAATTTCTTCATAACTAAACCATTTAGCATCAAGAATTTCATCTTTACTATAACCAATATTTAAATTAACAAGTTTAGTTGCAAAAGTAAACATCAATATATTATTATTTTCACATTTCTTATTAACTATCTGTAAAATTCCTGTTATAGAAACATCACAACCAGTTTCTTCCTTTATCTCTCGAACTGTGCCTTCTAAAACACTTTCATTAAGTTCCAATTTACCTGTTGGTATATTCCATTTACCATGGCACTTTGCCTGGGCTTCTTGAACAAGTAAATACTTTCCACGATTATAAATTACTCCTCCGACTGCAACTTTAACCACTTTATCTTACCTCTTTACTACCTAAATTATTTAATTTGCTTTTTCCAATTTATCAGCTAATTTTACACTAACAAGTTTTGATACACCAGACTCTTGCATTGTTATTCCATATAAAGTAGATGCATATTCCATTGTTTTTTTCTTATGTGTAATAATTAAAAACTGAGTTTTATCTTTATAATTTTCTAAGTATTTACCAAATCCCTCTACATTTGCCTCATCTAATGCTGCCTCAACTTCATCAAACAAACAAAATGGAACACTTCTAACATTAAGCATCGCAAACAATAAAGAAATCGCAGTAAGTGTTTTTTCACCACCAGAAAGTAAAGAAATAGTTGTTAACTTCTTTCCTGGAGGAGACGCAATTATTTCAACTCCAGTAGTAAGTAAATTATCAGGATCAGTAAGTTTTAAAGAAGCACTTCCACCACCAAATAACTTTTTAAAGACACTTTTAAACTCTATTTGAATCTTATCAAAAGTTAAAGCAAATTCTTCTTTCATAACATCGTCCATCTCGTTCATAATCTCAAGTAAAGCATCTTCTGCCTTTAATAAATCTTCCCTTTGATTAGTTAAGAACACATATCTTGTATTAATTCGCTCATATTCTTCAATCGACGCTAAATTAACCATACCAAGTCGTTTAATATTAGCCTTATATGTATTTACTTTATTTCTAGCTATATCAGGCTCAATATCTAACTTATATTCATCTTTTGCCTTAGAATAACTAAGCTCATAATCATCACTCAAAATATTTAACATATTATCAAGTTTTACATCATATCTATTGATCATAACCTCTAATTCACGAGAATCTTTTTCTAAATTACGAAGATTAGAGTTTTTTACTTTATATAAGGCATTCATTTCTTCCATTTTATCTTTTAATGCTTCTATATCAATATCAAGTTGCTCTATCTTATTTTGAGTAGCTTCTTTTAATGATGATAAATCATGATATTTTTTTATTAATTCAGCTTCCTTATCACTAATAGAACCATCAGAAATAGATTTTAACCTCTCCCATTCTTTTGTAATAGAATCTAAATTATTTTTTAACTCATCAATATCTTTATTTTTTAAATCATATTTTTCTTTAAATGTTACCTTATCACGTGAAATAGAAAAATACTTTTCTTCCATTTGTTGTTGCTCATTTGTTATATCTTTAATTTTTTCTTCCAAAGAAATCATTTCTTCTTCTACATGCTTTTTATTATCAATTAAATGTTTATATTCTTGCTTCATAGTAATTATACTCTTACCTTGATAACTAGATCCACCCGACATAGAACCACCAGCATGAATAACATCACCATCTAAAGTAACAATCTTATACTTATTAGAAATTAACTTAGATAACCTATTCGCGCTATCTAAATCACAAGATACTAAAACCATTCCCAATTGATTACAAACAACATTTTTATACTTTGAATCGTAATTAACTAAATCACTAAGTACTCCTATAAAATCACTATTATTTTTTATTAAATTTAAAGTATTAAAGTCAACATATCTCTCTTTAATAACAGAAAGCGGAAAAAATGTTGCCCTACCAAGATGATTATCTTTTAAATATTCTATTGCTTTTTTAGATGACTCAAACGAATCAGTAATAACAAAATTCTTATTAGAACTAATCGCAACATCTAAAGCCTTAGTATATTTTGAATCAATATTTAATATATTACCAATAGTATTATGAATACCTGTTAAACTACCCTCATTTAAAACAGCCCTAACACTATTAGGAATATTTCCACCCATTTCTATTTCCTGATTTAAAGAATCTATCTTATGATTAATATTCACAATCTCACGATCAAGTCTAGAATAATCATTAGAAAGCATAATCCTATTTGTTTTTAATCTCTCTATTTGACTCTTTATTTCATTAGATTCTAAAGAAACACCACGTGATTTATCAATAATCACTTTTATTTCTTCCTCTATTACAGTAATTTTTCCCTCTAATTCACTTTTTACTTCCAAAGTTTTTCTTATTTCTTCTTTAAGTTCATTTTCTTCTTTATTAACTTTACTTCTTTCTTTTAAAAGATTCTTTTCACCATTAATCTTTTCAACTTCTTCAGTAATAGAAAGTAACTTCTTATTAAGTTCTAATCTTTCTTTTTCTAATTTTTCTAACTTATTACTATTTTCTAACTCAATTACATCATTTTTCGAAGAATCATTTGATATTTCCATAATCTGCTGATCTAATTTTTCTTTTTTCTCTTTAGCAATCTCTAATTCATTAGAAATATTTTCAATATCATATGTAAGTAATGAAACTTCATATTTATCTAATCCACTTTTATTTTCTAAATATTCTAAAGCCTTCTCACTTTGTTCTTTTAATGGACCTACCTGTACTTCAAGTTCACTAATAATATCATTAACCCTATCAATATTATTATGTGTTCTATCTAATTTTCTCAAGGCTTCTTCTTTTCTTTTCTTATACTTTAAAATACCACTAGCTTCTTCAAAAATAATTCTTCTATCATAAGGAGAATTACTAAGTATCTTCTCTACTTGTCCTTGAGAAATAATATTAAAAGACTCCTTACCCATACCTGAATCTAATAAAAGATTTAAAACATCTTTTAATCTACATTTATCACCATTTAGATAATATTCATTTTCTCCACTACGATAAACTTTTCTTTTAATAGAAAGTTCTGTATAAGGAATATTTAAAAAATGATCTGTATTATCAAAAACAAGTTCTACTGATGCAACATTTAATGGATTACGACTTTTACTCCCAGAGAATATTACATCACTCATAGAGCCATCACCACGTAAGGATTTTACAGATTGTTCACCAAGTACCCATCTAACCGCATCAACAACATTACTCTTACCACTACCATTTGGACCTACAATACAAGTAATTTTATTATCTAATTTTATATCCATCTTATCTGCAAAAGACTTAAATCCTGTCATGATGATTTCCTTTAAATACATACATCTTCACCCTGTTATAAGTATACTATATTTAAAAGGTTAAAACAACGCTTTTTTGCTTATTTCTCAGTACTTTCACTAAGTAAAGTCTCAAGTTTTACAATATTATATCCCTTCTGTTTAATATAATCTATTACCGTTTTTAACTCTATTTCTGTAGACGTATTAATTGGTAGAGAAATAATATCAGATGATCTAAGCTTTTTCTTAATCTCTGAATATGGATAATTTCCCACCTTAATAGTTGGTATAACAGTATGAAGTCCTAATCTACCACATAATTGTAATACATCTTTATTATCATAATCTGCATAACAGTATTTAGGATTTTCACTAGTTATTGACGCAAGTGTATTTAAACTACTAGAAAAATAAATCTCATCATGTCTATTATCATAACTTAATAATTCAACCTCAAATTGATTTAGTGTTTTCGCAAGTTCCAAATTATTTTCTAACCAAATACCATCAACAAAAAAAGTTGCATTAACATTATTATCCTTTAAAATATTAATAATATTAGTAGGATCACTATCTCTAGTAACATTAAATATAAGTGAAACATCTTGCATTACTCCATTACCAGATGAAATATATTTATCATAATAATCATCAACTGAAATAGCAGGTTTCTTCTCTTTAAATACCGTCAAACTTTCATTATATGTACCATAACTTTTCATTTTTTGATAACTTTTATCATAATCAATTTCTACTCCAACCACTCCAGGTATTATTTTATTACCATCTACCTTAGCATTAACCGATTCTATTTTATACTTAGAACTACTTTTTTTAATTTCTCTCATTATAGGATCAGATTGTCTAATAAAATCAATAGACTTATCTGTATAGTAAAAACTAAAAAGTAATAACAAAATAGCAAATACAATATTAAAAATATTTTTCTTAGTCAAATTTATCACCTATAAAAGCATATGAAAAAAGAGTCCATATTTGAACTCTTATTTAAAATTATTTTTCTTCATTACTAGGACTTTTTATTGCATCTTTACGTGAAAAGTTTTGTCTTCCTTTTTTATCAGTACCAAGTGCTTTTACTATAATTTCATCTCCAACTTTAACAACATCACTAACTTTCTCTACTCTATCCTTTGCAAGTTGAGAAATGTGTACAAGTCCTTCACATCCTGGCCAAATCTCTACAAAAGCACCAAAGTCTTCTACTTTAACAACCTTTGCATTATATATTTTACCAACTTCAACTTCTCTAGTAATATCTTCAATCATTTTACGAGTCTTATCAATAATTTCTTGATCAGTATGATATATAATAACTCGTCCATCATCCTCAAGATCAACTTTTACGGCATTAATATTAGTAACTTCACTAACTCCAGAAGCTTCACAAATTATCTTAGTGATCATCTCTCCACCTCTACCTATTACATCCTTAATCTTACTAGGATTAATCATAAATGTTACAGTTTTTGGTGCATATTTTGATACTTCTTTACGAGGTTCTTTTATTTGTTTTCCTATAACATCAAGAATTTGTAAACGAGCTTTTTTAGCTTGTTCTAAAGCCTCTTTTAAAATCTTTTTAGTAATTCCTTTAATCTTAATATCCATTTGTAGTGCACAAATACCATCCTTTGTACCAGCTACTTTAAAATCCATATCTCCTAAATGATCTTCCATTCCTTGAATATCAGTTAAAATTGTATAATCTTTATTATGAGTAATAAGTCCCATTGCAATACCAGCAACAGGTGCCTTTATAGGAACTCCAGCAGCCATCAACGACATACAACCAGCACATATACTTGCTTGAGAAGACGAACCATTTGATTCTAATATTTCTGAAACAACTCTTATTGTATATGGGAATTCTTCCTCACTAGGTATAACTTGAGCAAGTGCTTTCTCACCTAACGCTCCATGACCAACTTCACGTCTACCAGGAGCCCCATATCTACCAGTTTCTCCAACACAAAATTGTGGAAAATTATAATGTAACATAAAACGTTTTTGATCTTCTAAACCAAGTCCATCTAAAATTTGATGTTCACCAAGTGCACCTAAAGTAGTAACTGACAACGCTTGTGTTTCACCACGAGTAAATAAAGCTGAACCATGAGTTCTAGGAAGTAAGTCAATATCTGTAGATAAAGGTCTAATCTCATCCATTTTTCTACCATCAGATCTAATATGTTCCTTAACAACAATACTTCTGAATAATTTATATTCGATATCAGATAAAACCATATTTACTTTAACTAATAATTCTTTTAATTCAATATCTTTTAACTCATTTTCATTTTCTTTTGTATATAACTCAATTACTTCTTCTTTGACTTTATCAATAGCGTCATATTTTTCTAACTTATCTTTAATACGTAAAGCCTTATCCATCTTTAAAGAAGCAAGTTCAGTAATACGATCAATCATTTCTTTATCTGGAGTAAGAGTCTCATATTCCATCTTTTCTTCTCCAACTTCAGCAATTATCATCTCTTGAAAACTAATTAATTCTTTAATTGCATCATGTCCAACCATTAAAGCTTTTAACATAATATCTTCAGATACTTCTTTAGCACTAGACTCTACCATGTTTATAGCATCTTTAGTACCAGCTACAGTTAAGTCAAGTTGTGAATTTTCAAGTTCTAAAGGTGTTGGATTAATAATAAATTTTTTATCTACATATCCAACTTTTACTCCAGCAATAGGCCCATCAAAAGGAATCTTAGAAATTGAAGTTGCTAAAGAAGAACCAAACATCGCTGTAAGTTCAGGAGAACAATCTTGATCTACTGAAAGTACTGTTGAAATAATCTGAACTTCATTTTTAAATCCTTCTGGAAAAAGTGGACGCATAGGTCTATCAATCATACGTGCAGCAAGAATAGCGGCATCACTAGGACGACCCTCTCTTTTAATAAAACCACCAGGAATCTTTCCAACAGAATAAAGTTTCTCTTGATAATTAACTGTTAACG
Organism: uncultured Bacilli bacterium; assembly: GCA_934162665.1. Taxonomy (GTDB): domain Bacteria; phylum Bacillota_I; class Bacilli_A; order RF39; family UBA660; genus RUG14670. The sequence continues at coordinate 30,097 of CAKPJN010000001.1, read as the reverse complement.
GAAAAAAATCAGATAATAAATTAACATTTTTAGAAACAACTGAAGCTGTCAATACAACTGTATCATTATAACGTACAAGTACTGCACCATCAGCTTGTTTAGCAAGCTCTCCATGCTCTACTACTAACTTTTTACCATAAAAATCTAATTCAAAAACTCTTTTTTTACTCATTACTATACCTCTTTCTAAAAAAAATAGACATCAAAAATAGTGTCTACTTTCTTAATCCTAATTCTTTTATTAATTCACGATATCTAGTAACATCTTTTTTCTTTAGATATTCTAACATATTACGACGTTGTCCTACCTTCTTTAAAAGACCTCTACGTGAATGATAATCATGTTTGTGAACTTTTAAGTGTTCTGTTAAATCATTAATTTCTTTTGTTAAAATTGCGATTTGTACTTCTGCAGAACCTGTATCTTTTTCACCTCTAGCAAACTTCTTAACGATTGTTGCTTTTTCTTCTTTTGTTAATGCCATGTTAACACTTCCTTTCTTATAAATTCACCAATACTAAGTAAAAAGTCGGAAATTCTTTAAACCAAGAAATTGGTAAGCAAATATAATATACTAAATATTTTTACTTTTTGCAAGTACTTTATCTGATATTTTCTTTAATTTACGCTTGTTTTTATCTTTTAATATCATATTAGCTACATATTTATTATTATCAGAGTCATCATCACTTTCATACAACATAACTGCTACAAACAAAGACAAATAATTATCTTTATCAACACCGTCAATAGCCATATTATAAACCTGCATAAATTTTTTATTATCATTAAATAATTCAGCTAAACGAACAGCAACTTCTATTGTATTATAATCACTCAAATTTAATATTTTATTAACTAATCCATCATCCATATTAGACAAAAAGAAATAATCATCCTGCTTCATCGATACTTGCTCATTACTAGTAACTGCAATAGAATCAATAATAGAAATTATATCATCCTTTTTCATATTTATCCTCCACAGTTAATTAAAATTCTTCCAAGTTTTTAAATATTCACCCTCTACTTCAAAAATACCAATTAATTTATTATTCATATCTTTAAAAACAACCTTATCTAAAACTTTAAAATTATTTTCTATCTTTACGCCATTACTAGCTTTAATAGATGTTAACTCATCTAATTTAATAACAGGATAATCTAATGCATCTTCGATAGAAATAATATTAAAATTATTATTTTTAATATCATCTAAATAATACGCATCATCTAACGAAAATTTTCCTTGTCTTGTTCTAACTAATTTTGTCATAGTAGCATAAGTATTCAAATCTAATCCAATATCACGTATTAAACTTCTTATATAGCAACCCTTAGAAACTGTTGTTTTAAATGTAAATGTATCAGTATCTACATTTATAAGTGAAATATCAAAAATAGTAACACTCTTTTTTGGTAATTCTATTTTTTCATTATTTCTCGCATATTCATATAGTTTTTTTCCAGCTACTTTAACTGCAGAATAATTTGGAACTTCCTGCATATAAGTTTTTTTATAATTTAACAATTCTTTTTCAATATCAAACGACATATTAACAGGTTTTGTATCTATAACTTTACCAGTAATATCTAATGTATCAGTTGAAACTCCTAAAAGTACACCAGCTACATATTCCTTATTATAAGCAGTAAGAAGCTCAACAATTTTAGTAGCTTTTCCTATCGCAACCACCAACACTCCTTCTGCCATAGGATCAAGAGTCCCAGTATGCCCAACCTTCTTTATTCCAAAAATATGACTAACTTCATGTACCACATCAAAAGATGTCATATCTTTTTCTTTATTAATTACTAAAATACCACTAAAATTAGTAAGATATTCTTCCAAAGTCCAATTGTTATTATAAATAATAGAAGCAACTACCTTACCAACATATCTAATATGCCATGGTTCATATGAATATCCTGTAACTTCACTCTTATTTTTAGGATATCTAAGTATAAAACCAAAATCTTTTAAATATTTATGAATCTCTAAAAAGATTGCTTCGTTAGCCATCAACTCACTATTTTCTATTAAAAACTTATCCTTAACTTTAATAGATAAATCAATCGCAAGTCCACTATGATGTTCACTAGTACCAACTGGCGCAACTATACTATTTGCATAATCCATTCCATATTTCATAGAAAGATTATCATACATAGCCTGTTGTTCATCTAATGTTCTAAAAGATGAACAAATCCCAACTTCGATACTTATTGAACTTAAAAAATCTTTTAATAACAAATATGCATCAAGCGTTTTTTCTTCTATCTTAATTTTTTCATTCAAACAATCATAATAATCAACTAACTTAACATATTTATAATAATTATCTTTTATAGGATGTTCTTTATTAATTAAAGTTATATAATTCATCTAAACTAACCTCCAAAATTAATTACATACTAAATCATTAGAATCTGATATCTCATGCGCAATTATATATTTTATATTCTCTATCAATTTATCTATATTAAATCTACCATTACCTACTGGATAATATACAAAATACAATTTATATATTTTTCCATTTATGTTTTTTTGAAAACATTTTTTTCGAACTTGAGATACTGATATTTTTTCATCTAATACAATAGAACTTACTTGATTACCAAATAAAATAATAACCTTAGGATTAATAATATTAAATTCTTCTTTAAGTAAATCTAAATACTCTATATAGAAAGAATCAGGTAAACTTCTAGCATCAACTTGTGTACACTTTCCAAGATTGGTTATAAAATACTTATGCTTTGTAACATCATTATAAACTTCCATAGCGAATTCTTCAGTCCATTCACTACCTTTTATACTTTTAATTTTATGATAAATATCACTATCTAATAAATCTAATTTAAAAAATAAATTCCAAATATTTTTTGTACTAATCCATGGAGCCTTTAATCCTTTCCAATCTTTATTAGAAGCGCTATTTCTTCCAGTAGGATTCATAAAAACAAAACAAATATCTAGATTATTAGAACATCCACCATTATAAATTGAATCTAAATTAGGATCACCATATTTTTTTTAAAGTCTATCATACTATTTCTTTAAATCATCTAACTTCATATAACTATATTACCTTTCAATTTCTTTAAGGGCAATATTTTAGCTACCTCACTATCTAAATACGGAGAAATACTTCCATCATTGCGTGATTTTATCATTTTCTGATATTCTTGTTTTCTTTTTTTCTTTTCATCATTACAAATTTGTGTTCTTTTATTTTTAAATTCAGATAAAGATTGATATTCATCTAAATCAATAATCTTTTCTATTTTTGAAAAGGTTTTTCCTTTAAATAATTTATTACCTCTAATAGCTCCATCAATATTTAACATAGCATAATATACACCATCATAAACACCAAAGGATTCAACTATTTTTTCATTAGTTACAGGATTAATATATGAATAAACATCATCTTCCTCATAATCTGATTTAATTTCAAATGATGTAAGAAATCCATTATATTTTTTCAAAAAATCGTTATTCTTTCCAAACTTTATAATTTTCCATACACCACGAGGTACTAAAAATTCACCTTTTTATAAATATTAAGCATTAAATCATCCTTTACCATTTTGTACTTTAAATAAACTTAATTCCTTAATTACTGTTTCATTTTTAATAGCACCAAAATAATATCCATTCATATACCATCTATTAACTTCAATTAACTTCCCGTCAACCAATCTTTGATGAATAATTATATAGTATTCAGGATGTGTTTCTTTATCATTATTTTCGACAACTATAATAGCATTTTCTTCATCCAAGATATACTTATCTTCTGTCACTTAATTAAATATTAAACTTTCAATATTAGTAGTCTTATTTTCTAACACTTTTTTCTGCTCTTTTTTAAATAACATATTATACCTCCCCAAAATGTATATTTATTATACTATCTTAATTAAAAAAGTACAATGGATTAAGTATTTAATTAATTTTGTTATATATAAAACATTGAAAATTCCTTATAAACATTTCTATCATCATATTTACTAGAAAAAAAATAAAATAAAGACAAAAAACTAAGCAATAATATATTATTTGCCTAGTTTTATAATCTAAAATACTTATTTTTACATTTTTTCAAATCTATATGTTTGTGATACCTCTGGATACTTTTTTGTATCTACTTTAGAAAAGAACATATCAATATTTCTTACCCATATATTATCATCATGAGTATAAACAACCATATCTTCTAATGTTTCTGAATCTTTAGCGACTGTAATTATTTTATGATAACTACCCTTAAAATGTTTAAAAACAGTTGCGTTATCACTATCTTCTAAAACTGTCGTAAATTCTACTTCTCTATCCTTACCAATATATTTCATAACTTACCTCCTAAAATAAAGATAATTGATTAGATTCTGGTAAATCTTTTAGTATTTTCATTTCTATCATCTTATCAATGATAGTACGTGATACCTTACCACGTTTTTGAACATCCTCAATACTCAAGAAAGGTTGTTTTTCTCTTTCTTCTACTAATTTCTTAGCCGCAGTATCTCCAAGACCATCAATTGAATTAAATGGTGGATAAATTTCAGTATCACTTACTGCTTTCCAAACAGTCGCCTCACTTTTATATAAATCTACATTTAAAAATTTCATACCGCGTGCTGTGGCTTCTAAAGCTATTTTCAAACTTTCAAGTTGGCCATTTTCTTTATTAGTAGCGTCATAACCTTTACCTTGAATTTCTAATACTCTATTCTTAATTGTTGAATATCCACCAATCATAGCCTCAACATCAACATCAGTAGCCTTAGAAGAATACCATGATGCATAGAAATATACCGGCATATGAACCTTATACCAAGCTATTCTAAACGCACTAATTACATAAGCTGCTGCATGAGCTTTTGGAAACATGTACTTAATTTTTCTACATGACTCAATAAACCATTCTGGAATATTAGCCTCTCTCATTGTCTCTACATGACCTTTCCATGTTTCAGGATCTTTACTAGCTTTTCCTTTACGAACAAACTCCATAATCTTAAATGCCTTGATAGGTTTAACACCATGATACATTAAATAAACCATAATATCATCACGACAGCCAATTGTCTCTTTAAATGGTACTTGAATAACTCCAGACTCATCAGGAGTACATAAATCTTTCGCATTGCCTAACCAAACATCAGTACCATGAGATAATCCTGATATTTTAACAAGTTCGGCAAATGTTGTTGGTTTAGTATCTTCTACTAATTGAATCGTAAATGGAGTTCCAAATTCTGGAATACCAAGTGTTCCAGTATTACACATAATTTCTTCTTTAGTAACTCCAAGTGCATCAGTTGAAGTAAATATACTCATTGTTTCTTTATCATCAAGTGGTACTTTCATAATATCTGTACCAGATTGTAATTGAATTAATCTTAACTGAGTTGGATCAGAATGTCCTAAAATATCTAGTTTTAAAACACATTCCTCAATTGAGTGATAATCAAAGTGAGTAGTTCTCCAAGCTGAAGTTGGATCTTCTGCTGGAAATTGGAAAGGAGTAAAATCAAAACAAGACATATAATCAGGTATAACAACAATACCACCAGGATGCTGACCTGTTGTTCTTTTTACCCCAGTACATCCAATCGCAAGTCTCTCTACCTCAGCAGTTCGAACATTTAAAATGTTTTTATCTTCTAAATATCCCTTTACAAAACCAAATGCAGTTTTATCCGCAACAGTACCAATAGTACCAGCACGATATACATTATCACTACCAAATAATACCTTCGTATAAGCATGAGTACTAGCTTGATTTAAATCCGAAAAGTTAAGATCAATATCTGGGACTTTATCAGCATTAAATCCTAAGAAAGTAGCAAACGGCATATCCTGCCCATCTTTTAAAAGTGGAATATGACAGTTTGGACATTCCTTATCAGGTAAATCAAATCCAGATGAATAATTAGCTCCTAATTGATTACCTTCATCATCTTCAAAAATACTAAGCTTACATTGACTACAACGATAGTGAGCCGCTAGCGGATTAACTTCAGTAATTCCCATCATAGTAGCAACGAAAGAAGAACCAACAGAACCACGGGAACCAACTAAATACCCCTCATCATTAGAATGCTTAACAAGTCTTTGAGCAATCAAGTAAATTGGATCAAATCCAGCACCAATTACTCCACCAAGGGAAGACTTTAATTTTTTCTCTAACAAAGCATCATCTAATCCTTCTTCATCTGTTTCTTTTAAATATTTTCTTACCTGTGATAAAACACTTTCTTTTCCTGCGAAAATAACTTCATGAAGTCTCTTAAAGGATTCTTTCTCTAATTCTTCTCCTTCTAAATCTTTTAAATCATGTTTAATAGATGTTAAAACAATATCTCCATATAACTCTGTACCAAGTCGTTCTTCAATAGAATATGGTAATTGTTCTCCATACCAATCCTTAGCCTTTGTATAAACCAAATCAGTTACTACTCTAGGACAATCTAAGTACTCTTTTCCATCATCACTTTTAACACGAGGAGAATAAGGTGTTCCACCCGTATCTGGAATAACTTCAATTTCTTCTACCATATCCAATACTTTATTAGTATTAGTAACTACTATTTCATACGCTAAATCTTCTCCTAAGAAATTAAAATCATTAAGCATTTCTTCTGTAGTTCTAAAATGTTGTGAAGGAATATTTTTAATATCATTTTTAGCAAGCGGATGTCTTCCACCACCTGGTACCTTTTGATTAACAATTATCTCACGATATATTTTATCTTCTCTACTAAAATGATGAACATCTCCAGTAGCTACAATAATTTTACCTGCATCACGTGTCGCATCAACAATCTTTCTTATATGACTTAAAAGTTCTTCCCTATCTTTAAAATCTCCAAGTTGTAATAAATGATCATAAACTTCAGGTGGTTGCACCTCAACATAGTCATAGAAATTAATAATGTTAGTTAATTCTTGTCCTTCTTTACTACGAGCTTCTAAAAATACTTCTGATAAATAACAACCACTACCAATTAATACACCTTCTCTTAATTCTTCTAATTTACTTCTTAATATTCTAGGTGTTTTATATAAATATTCTGTATTAGCTAAAGAAATTATCTTAAATAAATTTTTAAGTCCTATCTTATTAACAGCAATAGCATTAAAATGATAAGTTCTACCAAATTTATATATTTCATCTTTAGAAATAAGTCTATCTAAATCACTAATTTTTTCATATTTCTGATTCTCTAATTTTTTTAGCATTTTATCAAATACATAAGCAGTTCCTTCTGCATCATAATCAGCTCTATGATGTGCATCTTCTTCCCAAGGAACACTATATCTTTTAACTAAAGCTGATAAACTATGTCTAGAATATCCTTGATCTAGAGCTCTAGATAATTCTAATGTATCAATTACTGTATTTTTAAAAGTACCTAAGTTATATTTTTTCATTGCCATACTAACAAATGAAATATCAAACTTAGCGTTATGAGCAACCATTACTAAGTCACCTGTCCACTCTAAAAATCTCTTAGTAACAACTTCTTCATTATCTTTACCCTTTACCATAGAATCGTCTATATTAGTAAGTTCTGTAATTTTGTCCGGAATATGTCTACCTGGATCAATAAGTTCATCAAACCTATCTATAATTACTCCATCTTTTATTTTAACTGCACCAATCTCAATCATTTGATCAGCACCACCAGCATTAAATCCAGTTGTTTCAGTATCAAATACAACATAAGTACTATCTAATAGACTATCATCAGTAGGTCTAACAACTATATTAACAGTATCATCAACAAGTACTAACTCTGTACCATATAATCCCTTAAATATAGGTGGATTAGCTTCTTCTTCTCTTGCTTTTTCTAACTCTTTTTCTAACCCAGATACAACGTTATCATCCATCTCATTAGAAATTGCTTGTTCTAGTTCTTCTATTCGTGCTTTTATCTTCTTTCTAATATCTTTATTATGAGATTTAATAATTGAAAATGAAATAGGAAAAGCCTGACAACCACTATGATCAGTAATTGCTACTCCCTTATACCCCATCTCAATTGTCTTTTCTACTAATTCACATGTATGTTTACCTAAATCAAGCTTAGTTATTCCATCCATACCACTCATCATTGTATGTGCATGTAACTCAACTCTTTTAACAGGACAATTATCAACTATCTTTTCTTCTTTTTTATCTACTTTAACAATATCTCTAGCATTTAAAACTAATTCTTTAGAAAATTGATCATTCTTAGTATAACCTCTTATTTTATACCAAGAATCTTTCTTAAATTCCTTACATAATCTATCAAATTCTTCTTGATCTCTAATAAATACTTTACAATAAATACTATCAGAATAATCTGTAATCTTTAAAGTAATAATCTTAAAATCTGATTTACTAGATTCAAAAACATCTATACCAAATACACATCCTAAAACAACAACATTATTATCTTCACCTAACAAACTTTTTATCTTAATAGGTTCTTCTTTAATATTTCTACCTATAATACTGTTTTCATCTTTCTTCTCTTTTACAAACTTTTTAGTACTTGGAATAGGAGTGCTAGTAGTACTCTCTTTTTTAGGAATATTTTTTATATCTACTTCTAAATCTTTCTTTATTTCTTCTAATATATTACTCTCATGTCTTAATACTACTTCTATATTATCCATATAACCAAAAGAATGATAAAAGTTATTAACTTTATCAAGACAACTATTTAATCTAGATTCTTCTATCTCATTAGATACAACAAGAATTAATTTATCATTTTCTATTTTTAAAGCATCTGCATAAATTTCTAATACTTTTAAATCTTCTCTAAGTTCTTCTAGTAAAAGTGGATAATAAGTTAATAATTTATCTAATTCAATATTTTTAATCTTAAAGAAAAATTTAATATCTATAGCATTAGGATCTAATAAGTATTTATTATTTTCTAATTCTTTTAAAACAAAACTAGGTAATAAAGATTCTTTATCTATATAAAATCTCCACTTATCACCTTTAGAATTAACTACAATTTTCTCTATTTTTGCATCCATAAAATATTGATAATTATCTAAATTAATCTTTACTTTATCTAACAATACCTTTATCTTCTCATCCATACTATCCCCCATAAAATACTAAATAATTTCTAACTCATTAATTTTAACAATATATTTCTGATTACGAATACAAAAATCTATGAACTGAAATAAATCAATTTTCTTTAATTGTTTTTCATATGTATATTTTGATACGTCAAAAGAAATCTTATCTCTTTCCATATACTTTTTCATATCTTCTTTAGAAACTCCTAAATACATTAACCAATATGGATAAATCTGAACTTTTAAATAACTAAGTGAAGTATCTCCAGTTAAATATTGACTTCTTTTATTAACGCGAGTAGAAAGTTCATTTAAAATAGCTAACTCCACTATAGCTTGAACAATTTCTTTATAATCTTTTCTATATTCCATAACTTCTTTTTTTACTATTTCATACACTAAATCAATAAGTATTTTATTAGGATTAGAAGAATCCATCTTTTTACCTAATATAATTAAATTATTATCCTCATCTTCAAAAGAAACAATATCTAATACATCTAATAAATAATCAACGATAAAAACATTATATGATTTAATATCAAATTTCAAAATATCCATTAATTCTTTATTTAAAACTTTTTTATTATTATCCCATATTTCTAAAATTTTTTTACGATATTTTTCTGTATTTTTTAAAATATTTCCATATTCCTTAGTATCTAAAAATATATTATATATAGTATCATCATTTGGAATAAAATTTTTATGATCTCTTAACATAATACTTCTATCTTTAAATGTCATATTATATTCATTTTTATAGTTAACCCATAATTTTTGTTTTAACTTATGAACATCTGGTGAAATAGAAGCCTGAAATAGTAAATTCCAAATAAGTATATAATCATTTACTATAAATTTTAAATTCATATAATTCACATCCTACTACAAACATCATAACAAGATAAGTATAAAATAAAAACAAAAAAAAAGAAAGTCCAACTTTCCTTTATTAAAACTTTTTTAATACAAAATACACTGAAACACCAATAACAGCAAACAAGATAACCGCTAAAATAATTTTTACAATAACAGGTACTTTTTTTTCAGCAAATTCATCATCCATATCAAAATCCTTATCTGATAAGTCCATACTTCTTGTATAAAAATCCGAATCAGCATTATCCATTATACTATTTTTATTACTATCATTCTTAGAAAGATTCACTTTTTCAATAGACTCTTTATCTAATATTTCCTTAGATAAAGATATATCTATATCAGTATCAGTACTTAAATCATTAGCATCAACTTTATCAATCACATTAGTAGCCATCAAATCACTAAGTAAATCAACACCAGTAGCTTTAGATATTTCTCCAGCTAATGTTTTAGAAGTAATTGTATCAATAAGTTCTCTAATTTCATCATCACTAGCCCTTTGAACTTTATTTTTTTGTTCTTTATACTTTTTAACTTCATCTGGATTTAAATCAGCTAAAATATTATAATTAGTATTTTTTAATTTTCTTTTTTGTTCTAATTCATCTTTTTCTATTCTATTTTTCTTTGCTTCTTCTAAAACTGTATTTATATCATAAACCTTGTTTTCATGATCCTGATATAAATAATTAAACTCATCTAATTCTTTCTTTACCTTAGGAGTCTTAATAAAATTATCATATTCTTTAATTTGATGATAACCTTCTCTAGTGCGATAATTAGGATTTGACGGATTTATCTCATAAGCATTAATATTACTAACATCCGTAAAGTTAGTATATTTACTATTATTACCAACATTTTGGTATAAAGATGTATTCTTATCAGTTCTACTATAACCTTTGTTATCTGTATTATTTGAATCATATCGTTCCATTCTGCTTCTCACACTAGTCACCTTCTTATTATCATTTTAACATATACTATAAAAAAACAAAAGAATGTAATTTATTCTTTACGTAAAGAATTTTATTCTGTATAATAATAAAAGAAAAGGAGATATAAAAATGAAAGTAAAAGTAAATGAAGATGCTTGTATTAGCTGTGGTGCTTGTACAGCCATTTGTGAAGAAGTATTTGAATTCAATGACGAAGGTATTTCTATTGCTAAAGTAAATGAAGTACCAAAAGAATTAGAAGATAAAGTAACAGAAGCTAGTGAATCTTGCCCTACAGGAGCAATTGAAACAGAAGCTAGTGAATCAAATTAATAAAGGTACTATGATTAGTACTTTTTAATTTACAAAATAAGGTGATTTATAAAATGTCCAAACTGTAATAAGAAAATGAATAAAGATAGTAAATATAACTTTTGTATATCCTGTGGCTATATAGATAATGAAAATATAATTTCTAAAAAGCAAAGTGAAATAAAGGATATAGAAATATATTTAGGAAAAGATTATGATAAAATCAATAGAAACGAAACCTACTTATTAAACTTTATCCTAGGTCCCCTATATTTTTGTTATAAAAAATATTTTTTACTTGGAATTATTTTAGTACCAATTGATTTATTTTTATATTATTTATTATCAACATTAATAACAACTCTTATTCCCATTCCATATATAATAACTATCATATTTTCTTTTTTCTTTATAAGAATTATTTATATGAGTATATCTAATATGATATATTTAAAACTTTGTCATAGAAAAATTAAGAAGATTAAAAAGAATAATAAAGATAATTACATCGCTATTATAAGAAACAAAGATTATCATTCAAGTTATCTTAACTATATTATTGATTTTAATAATTATTATAATTTTACTAATTCCAAAATGAATTAAAAATGGAGTAATATAAAAAGTAGGAAAAATTCCTACTTTTTTTGTAAACTATATACTTTAGCGACTTCTTTAGGTGTTAATTTTCTATATTCACCAGAATTAAGTCCATCTAAAGTAAATATACCTTCTCTTTCTCTTTTTAACTTTAAAACTCTAAATCCTACTGCTTCAAACATCTTTTTTACTTGATGATTGCGTCCTTCATGAATAGTAATTTGCACTAATGAAGTATTATTTGTTGGATCAGTCTTTTTTAATTTAACACGAGAAGCATATGCTTTTTCTCCATCAATCAAAACACCATTTTTTAATGCATTAATTGCATCCCCCTTAATAATGCCATCAATCTTAACGACATATACTTTATCAATCAAATCATTAGGATGCATTAAGATATTAGCGAATTCACCATCATTAGTTAAAATAAGAACACCTGTTGTATCATAATCAAGTCTTCCAACAGGATATATTCTTTTACTAGTCTGAATTAAATCAACTACTGTTCTTCTATCTTTATCATCATTAGTAGAAGTAATCACACCACGTGGCTTATTTAATAAATAATACACCTTTTCTTCTCTAGAAATTAATACATTATTAACTTCCACTTTATCATTATCAGATACTTTAGTTCCAAGTTCACATACTACTTTTCCATTTACTTTAACTAATCCATTAACAATTAATTCTTCCGCTTTTCTCCTAGACGCAACACCACTAGCTGCGATAACTTTTTGAAGTCTTTCCATATTTACTCACCTGCGCTAATTATATACTATTTAATTAGTTTTTGCAATTTTATTTACAAAATATTTTATTATTATTTGATCAATAAAACTTAATATAAAGCTATTGTATTAAAAACAAATGTTTGATACAATGCTTATAGATATACTTAATTAGCGTTAGGTGCACTCCTTTACATTAAATTGCAAAGGAGGTGATATTTATGACAAAAAGAGAATTAGCTCAATTTATAATAATTATCCTCCTATTTATTTTAGTATTTATAATACTATCTAAATAGAAAAAGCACACTAACGCTTCAACTGGAGTATTAGTGTGCACCCATATTGGAATGTACCTAACCATACGAAAGTTAAGTATATCCTTTTTTATTATATGAAGTTCCCCTCATCTATATACATAATAGCATAAAAACATACTTTTATCAAATATTTTTACCTAATAAAATTAAAATCTAATCCTCATAATTCAATTGTTTCAAAGAATCTAATGTGAACTTTCCATCCTTACGAATTAAAACATCATCAAAATATATTTCTCCTCCACCAAAATCTTTTCTTTGAATTAAAACCATATCCCAATGAATACTAGACTTATTACCATTGTCACAATCTTTATAACATCTACCAGGTGTAAAATGTAAACTGCCTAATATTTTCTCATCATATAATATATCACCCATTGGATATAATATTTTTGGATTAAATCCTAGTGAAAATTCTCCTATATATCTTGCACCAGAATCAGTATCAAATATCTCATTTAATTTATCATCATCATCTAAACATGTTGCTTTAATAATTTTTCCATTTTCAAAAGTAAGAGAAACTTGATTAAAAATATTACCCTGATATGGACTAGGTGTATTATAAGTAATAATACCATTTACAGAATCTTTAATCGGTGCAGTATAAAGTTCTCCATCTGGAATATTTTTCTCCCCTGTACATGGAATAGCGGGCATTCCCTTAATAGAAAAACTAATATCAGTATTAGGCCCTACAATTCTAACTCTATCAGTTTTCTCCATTAAATCTTTAAGGGGTTCTATGTCCTTACTCATCTTTTGATAATCAACAGTCATCACATCAAACGCAAATTTATCAAATTCTTCAGTTGTCATCTTAGCCTTATATGCATCTAAATTAGAAGGATAATTCAAAAGAACCCAATCTCTCTCATTAATTCTTATATCATCTTCCACTTCAGTTGCAGCACCTAGCTTTTTCACCATTTCTTTAGGTATATTTTTGCTTTCATAATCATTATAAGTATATCTAATTGATATAAAAGCATCAAAATTATTAACTTCAAATTCTTTTTTCTTTCTTAAAATTTCTATTCTTAAATCATTATTAGTCTCTCCTAACATAGCAGTTAATTTAGGATCATACTGATCAAGAATCATAATAGCTCCAATCTGTTTACTTTCATTAATTAACTCCTCTACTAATAAAGAAGCTTCTTTTGTAAAACTAACAATTACACGACTATCCCTCTTTAAATGTAGTGAATAATTTATAATTGTATGAGCTAATTTTTTTAATTTTTCTGTATCCATTTTTATCACCTATTTTCTTTCCGTACATAAGATAAAACAAAGGAGTGAGTTTTTTATGTACTCTAGTAGTTATAGTATGCCAAGTAATTCAAATATTATGTATACAAGCAGTTCTAGCTATCAAACACCATCATACACAACTTATGCAACTAATAGTAATGATGATAGATTCTTTGGACCATTTGTTGCACCATTTCTATTTGGTGGACTTGCTGGAACAGCTTTAGGATATGGTATTGCTAACAACAATCAAATAAATAGACCATGTTGCCCTAATGCAGTATACTATCCATTTCCGATGTATCAGCAATCAGCTTCAATGTATCAACAATCATCCCCAATGAATACAAATAATTTTTACTATTAAAGTCTTATGACTTTTTTTCTTTATATGGTAAATTAATAGTCGCAGTAGTTCCCTTTCCTAATGTAGAAGAATATTTTATTGTACCACCATGTAATTCTATAATTTCTTTAGATAAAGCAACACCAAGCCCAGTACCTTTATCTTTAGTTGTATAAAACATCTCATCAACTCTATTCAAATTTTCCTTACTCATTCCACAACCATTATCACTAATAATAATTTTAACAAAATCAGTATATCTTTTTATATTTAGACTAATCTTCATAACTTTATTATCAATTTTAGCTTCAATTGAATTTTTAAATATATTAACTAATACCTGTTTAATACGATTATAATCAAGTTCCATATAAATCTCATCATCAATAAACTTAAAATCAGTCTCAATACCATTTTCCTTAAAAATAGATGAAAAACAACTACAAGTATCCTCTATTAACATTTCTAAATCAGTTTCTTCTCTAACAACTTTAATTTTTCCAAAATCTGAAAAATCATTCATAATTACTAAAGATCTATCAATTTCATCACTAATAATTGGTATATATCTTTTTATCTTATCTTGATCACTATAATCAATCATTTGCAAATAACCTTTACAAACAGCTAAAGGATTTTTTACTTCATGAGCAATCTTAAACATTGACTCCCTTAACTTTTTCTCTTTTTTTAACTCTTGTAAAGTTGTATCTAAGTCTACAATTTCTTCACACTTAGTTAAAAAATATAATATTAAATACGAACATACTGTAAAGAAGCCTATAATAAAAATTAACAAAAATAAATCTTTAATAATATTACCATTTGGATCAATAAAAAAAACTAATTGTATTGCCATAATAAATGATTTAATTGCTACAAAATTATTTATAATATACTCAATAGACAATTTATTTTTCTTATATTTATTAATATAATTACAATTAATAAAATATAAAAAGTACTCTAAAATAAAAATACCAATATGTATATCCGTAGTTTCATAATAAAATAAAATTAATATAAAAGATAAAAGTATAGCTATAATATTCTTTTTCTTTAAATAAGCTATTAAAACAGGAACATTAAATAAAGCCATATTATATAAATAATTTTCACCTTTACCATACCTAATCATCAAAAATAATGAAGTAAATAAAGCAAATTCTAAAAATATATCCTTTTCATCCTTATCTAAATTTCTAATATAAGATACATATATTAAATATGCTAAAATAGGAAATAACAAATAAATAGCATTTTCAACCATTCCATCTAATAATTGCATACAATCACCCCTAAAGAAATAATAGCAATTACCCATGTCGAAAAATGTCGAAAAAACAAATAAAATGACTTTTAATGTCATTTTATTTTAATTCATCAATATATTTTTTTAATTGTTTAGAATTAGGTCCAAGAATTATTTTTAATTGATTATCAATTTCTACAATTCCCTTAGCACCTAACTTTTGAATACCCTCTTTATTTGCTTTAGAAACATCTTTTAACGTAACTCTAAATCTGGACATATTCGTTTCTGTATCAATAATATTATTTTTTCCGCCTAAATATTCAACTAATTTATTAAAATCAAGTTCTGCACCTTTTTTAGTAGCTTTAAGAACTGCAAGTAAGATAATAAATAATACTAAAACTATTATTAAATATTCCATTTATATCACCATCCATTTTATCGTCAAAAAATCGGACTATAACAATATATTATAAT
This sequence comes from uncultured Bacilli bacterium, assembly GCA_934162665.1. Classification (GTDB taxonomy): domain Bacteria; phylum Bacillota_I; class Bacilli_A; order RF39; family UBA660; genus RUG14670. The sequence continues at coordinate 13,860 of CAKPJN010000001.1, read as the reverse complement.
TTTTTAAAGAAAATGTCAAAACTAAATTACATACCATCATCTAATTTTTCAATAAAATCATCATCGGATAACTTTTCTTCTTGTTCACCATTTAACATAGAATCTAACTTTTTTTTAAATTCTACTTCCTCTTGACTATCATAACCGATAAAAAACACTTCTTTAATTTGATCATGATTAAAGACACAATTTTGATCAGAGCGAATTATTCCTTCAGGATATAAGCATCCACAATAATCAAACATTTTGTCAGGTTGTTCATTAGTAACTGTACAAAAGCCAGTAATCATCAACTTCTTAGAACCACCATTTAATAATACAACAGAACCCACAGGCAAATATTTATCTTTCATATATAATCCCCTCTTTACTCAAAATCTAATGTATCAGAATCATTTAAAGTATCACTATTACTAATCTTAACATCGTCAACATCATCTAAAACTAATTCATTAACTGAACCAGATTTATATTTTGGTATTTGTTTATTTTCATCTTCTGATTCACTATCTTCTGAAATTTCTTCTTCATTAGAGAAGTAATTTTCATCATCTAAATAATATTGATCCTCTTTTTTATTCTTAATATATCTTGCTCCAGCTGCCGCTAAAGCTCCAGCAGCTCCCACACCTAATATAACAGGAACAACCTTACCTGCTGACTTGCTATCAGTTTGTTTAACTTTATTAATCGTTGTTGTAGTAATAACCTCATCTTTTGATATCTTTGAATCAGTTATAGAGTCATCTTGTAGTATTTCATTTTTATCAGAAGAAATATCAGAATTAGTGGATGTCTCTTGATTAGAAATATTAGAAGTATTACTATTATTACTATTATTATTAACAAGTGGCTTTACTTTATTATCATTATTATTTCCTGGAGTTACTTTATCATCAGGAGCAGGTTTTATAAATTCATCTTTTTTATCATCATCAGGTTTTTTATCTTCATCTTTTTTATCATCATCAGGTTTTTTATCTTCATCTTTCTTGTTATCATCAGGTTTTTTATCTTCATCTTTTTTATCATCATCAGGTTTTTTATCTTCATCTTTCTTGCCATCAACAGGTTTTTTATCTTTATCTTTTTTGTCATAACTAGGTTTTTTATCTTTATCTTTATCATCAATAACAGTATTATTAGTTGAATCAGTAATAATTGCTTTAGTATCTTCATCAGATGTATCTTTATTTACAATCTTATTAGTAACAACACCAGTAGTAACAATCGCCTTTCCAATATTACTATATGCTTTTGACGAAAGCAATTCGTTAACCCTAGACTGAATTTCATCATAATTATAACCAGCAGCTTCTAACTTTGTCTTTCTTTTCTGACCATTACCCCAATTACCACGAACAACTTCTGAAGCAATAGAATCTATATCCGTATTAAGTTGATTCTCTACCAAAGTAAATTGTTTTACTATAGTCTTAACATTTTCAAGAAACCTATTTATACAATTAATTACATCTTCATAAGTAACAAGTCCATTACCATTTCTTAAAAATCTATAGACTTTATCATACATCATTTTAGCATCATAACCATTTAAATGTCCACCAAACCTAGTAACAGCTCTTTCAACATTGGTATCCATAATAGAAAGTGCTAATTGGCTAGAAGTAGAAGTTACTGCATCACTTCTAAATACAATAGGACCTTCTGGATTTGAATCATCATAAGTCAAAGTTGGATAATTAATTGAATTACAATAAAAAGAATCCACAAACTCCTTCATAAGATTATTATAGTTATCAACAGCAGCAGCAAACTTTTTTATTCTTTTTCTAGTTTCAATAATAACAGCAGCAGTAAGTCCTCCAGTAATAACAGCAGTACCAATAATTGCTGGAATGGCAACAGATGCAACAGATGCAAATAAACTGCCTGAAGCAGTAGTACCAACAGTACTAGTTGCAGCAAGTTCCGTAGAACCAACTGTTGCTAATTCTGTACTACCTGCTAAGGCAAGCTCCGTACCACTGCCTCCAACCACTGCAAGTTCCGTACTAGCAACTCCACTACCCCCACCAAATGTAGCAAGAACATTTCCAGAACTACCAATAACTTCATAAGTACGCAAGCCACCAAGAGCGGCGGAAGTAGCCACAGCATCACGTCCAACATCATATAAATTTACTGAACTTGCCTTTTTTTCTACAATTTTACTAACATCTGCATAAACGCCTAATTTTTTACCAAGGACTTTTCTATTAAGAACAACATTTATCAGATTTTTTAAAACTGCAACATTATAATTATATGCATCATTAACTAATCCAACTAATAGATCTGATTTATTTCTTTGAAGAGTATTCATCAAACTAACAAGTTTACTAGCAGTAGAATCACCAGTATAATTATGAGATATACCAAATAAGGGATTGATTCCATTAATACGTAAACCATAACTAGTTAATCCTCCCTTATTTTTAGAATTAGTTTGAAGAACATTATAAACTCCATCAGTAAATTTATTAGTCTCTCTATTAAGAGATTCTCCACAATCTGTAAATAGACGAAAAAGCATTATATCGTCATCAAATCCTTCAATAACAGAACCACCACTACCATCTGTTTTGTCTAATATATCAAGTGCACAATTGTTTACTTCCGACATAGCCTGATCAACTCTATCGGCCATTGTTTTTTGCTCATCATACATAAAAACACCCTTTCTTTAAAAAAACATGAATACACATGTTAAAACAATACATTACCTTTCAAATAATAGTAAAAGTATGTTGTAAATAAAAGAAAAACTTCCTTTACTTACAACATACTGCATCAAATGATGCAATACGATTATTGATTAGATTGTTCCCAATTATGATAATTATCTAAAGCAGTCTTAATATTAGCACTTTGCTTTCTCATATCACTAACAAAATTTGGAAAAGCATTAGAAAATTCATCCCACTTGTTTTTAAAACTTGTAGCGGATTCACCTTTCCATACATTAGGATTATTAATATTATCAGCAACAATAGCGTTCATTTGATTTAATATATTATTAAGTTCTTCAGTTAAAGAATCAATTGTTTGCATAGTCATTGTTGCATCATCATAATTAAAATTAGTTGTAACTCCTGAATTCATAATTCACACCTCCCATTAAATTTATTATTACATAAAATTATTCATAATATTTGATTGAGCTTGATCAAAACTATCTGCAGCATCTACTAACTTAGTTTGGAATTGTTGCATAAGTTGATCACCTTCCCTTAAACTAGGTAATTTTGCTTCAAACATTTTTTTAAATTCATCATATGCTGGACTATTCCACATTTGACCTAAATGATTAATTTGATTTTGAATTTCATCAATCTTATTTGAATAAGATTTTTCTTTTACAGAAACGTCTCCTGCAACCTCTCTCATTTGATTTGAATTTGCTGAAAATGCACCCATCCTAACACCTCCTTATAAAATCTAAATAAGAACATATCACAAACCATCTTATATTCTTATATCACAATTATAGCATACCCAAATTACAAATCAATAAACTTTACATTTTTTTTACAAAAAAAAAGATTATTTTACATTTTATAAACATATTATTTATATAGGTATTTATAAACACATTTTTATAAATATTTCATATCTTATACTAGGAATAGATAAAGAGGTGGATATATGAAAAATAATCGTTGTATTGCTAATCTTCTAAAATTCATAAATCTATTACAAATCAATTCTACTAATGATAATCATCATGATAATAGCTGTAAAAGACCATTCTTAGGACCTATTTGTAATCCCATATGTTTTAATACTAGACCAATAACTTTATATACAAAATGTGGTGATTTATTTGAAACTACTTATACATATAATGGACAAACCTTAACAAGTTCCACTTTTAGAGTACAAAAAGTTGATGATAACTGTGTAACACTTCTAATATTAAAATCTAATTCAGATAATACCTACACTAATACTAATTCCTATATAACAATTAACCTAGATTGTATATGTGCAATAAAATGTTTACAAGATACATTAGTAGAGAATCTATGTAATAATTTATAGAAAGGAGGATAAATTATGTGTAATGAAGAAAAAAGAGAAAATTGTGGATGCATTTCAGAAATTTTAAGAAGAATTCTTTGCCTACAAAAACAAGAATTTGATAATGAATTTCATACTGGATGTGACAAACCATTTTTAGGACCAGTTTGTAACACAATATGCTTTAACACTAGACCAATTATGTTATTTAATTGTTGCTCTGGTAATCCTTGGTCATTCCCTATTACAAGTAATAACAATACACAAACAACTATATTCAGAATAGAAGCATTAGATGATTGCTGCGCAACAGTAAGACTTTTATTATTAAATACAGAAACAAACGAACTTGTAGGAACAAATGAATTTGCTACAATTAACTTAAATTGTGTTGGTGCTATAAAATGCTTAAATGATACTTTTATAGAATTATGTAATAATTAAATAAGTGATACTAGAATAAACCTAGTATCTTTTTTTAAAGAAAAAAGCTTCAGATTTTCTAAAGTCTTTTTCTTTTAATTGATCTAATTTGACTAATAGGAATTATGTCATTATCAAGTGTAACAACATTATTTTCCGTCCTAACAACCAAACTAGTATCATACGTTTTAGTAGTAGTTTCTATAATAACAGGAATATTATATGAATAACCAAAACCACTAAAAATATCATCTAAAGTTTCTTCAACATCTTTATAATTAAATTGATTAATCTCACGAACATTATTATCTATATATGTAATTCTTTTATTATTTTTAATTGTTTTATCAATAGAATTTTGATATATTTTTGGCAACTTTTTCATAAAAATTAACTCCTCCATAATATTTTATGAAATTTAAAATAAAAATTTCTTATTTTTGGTATAATATATATAAGGAGAATAGAAAATGACAAAAAATAAATTAAATTTAAACATTTTAATACCAATCATTATTTTAGCAGTCATAAGTATTATAACCATTTATAGTGCATCTACCTATATTTCAAAAAGTATGGGTAACTTAGCCTTAAAACAAACAATATGGTATATAACTGGAGCCATATTAGTAATGATATTAATAAAACTTAAAAACCAATATTTATATGAGCACACCTGGATACTTTATATTATAGGGAATCTACTCCTACTTGGTCTTTTATTTTTTGGAACACCAATCAATAACAGTAAATGTTGGTATATAATACCTGGTATAGGTAGTTTTCAACCTAGTGAGTTTATGAAAATATTTTTAATGTTAACCTTAGCTTCAATGATTCATAATTTTAGAAGTGATTTTAAAAATCCAACTATAAAGGAAGAATTTATTTTTATTTTAAAGACTTTAATTGTAGTACTCATCCCATCTATATTAACTTTTTTAGAACCAGATACAGGAGCAGTTATAATTTATTTCATAATTTATTTTTGTATGATGTTTGCATCAGGAATTAGACTACGTTGGTTCTTAATAGCGTTTATTTTTATATTATCTATATTAGGGTTAATATTAGGCATGTACTTTTTAAAACAAAAATTATTTATAAAACTATTTGGAACTAATTTATTTTATAGATTAGACAGAATATTTAGTTGGAAAAGTGGCTCTGGCCTTCAACTAGAAAATGCTTTATCAGCGATAGGATCAGCAGGTCTATTTGGTCATGGATTTAATAAAACTCCTATATATTTTCCCGAATCAGGAACAGACTTTATATTTGCTGTATATGCTTCTAATTTTGGTTATATCGGAGCTTTATTTCTAATAGGAGTTATAATATATTTAGATATCAATATTATAAAATTAGCAAATAGAAAAATATTAGATACTGATAAATATATAATTGCGGGTATTGTTGGAATGTTACTTTTTCAGCAAATACAAAATATTTCAATGACTGTAGGATTGCTTCCAATAACTGGAATTACACTTCCATTTATAAGCTATGGAGGATCATCTTTATTATCATATATGTTGATAGTTGGTATAATACTAAACATATCTATGGAAAAAGTAAGACACTACAAATATAAATAAAATAAACAAGTTTAATACTTGCTTATTTTATTTTCATTACATCTTCATAAACCCGTTTTAACTCATCACCTATTTTTTTAATATCTCTATCTGAGGCAACTTTATATGCTTTATCACCAAGTTCTGGTAATTCTTTATTGATAAGTTTTTTTATTTTATCATAAAATTCTGACACATCTTTTGCTTTATAAACATTCACTCCATCTTCTAGCCAATCATCAAAAATTGGAATGTCCCTAACAATGGCATTTGCACCACATGCACAAGCTTCTATAATTGGAATACCCTCTGTTTCTTCAAATGTTGGAAATAAGTATATATCGCATCCATTCATCGCATTCTTTATTTCTTCTTGTGGAACATAACCAGCAAAAACTAAATTAGGAAGTTTTGTATTAACTGCATCTCTTACTGGTTTAGTAGCAGCAGCAACTGGACTATGACCAAACCAAATAAATTTATATTCAGGCATTAATTTAGCTAACTCTACAAAGTCTACAATTCCCTTTCTCTCTATATATAAACCAATTCCTATAATAACTTTATCACTTTTAGTATAACCATATTTTTTTCTGAACTTTTGACCTGCCTTAATATCCTTCTTAAACAAATTAAGTTCAATACCATTACTTATTGGATATATCCTTTTTTTAATCCCATAGCTTTCAAGCAATTTTTTTGCATATGGCGTAGGTGTAATAATAACATCACCTAAATTATAACATTTAATTATCCATTTCTTAAATAATGGAGAAACCTGACGACAAAATATAAAACCGCTCTTAAAATCCTCCTCAGTAGAATGAGCATGATATACTACTTTCTTTCCTAACTTTTTTGCTTTCTTAGCTAAAAAATAACTTCTAGGACCATAAAAATTTAAATGAATAATATCATAATCATCATGAGGATCAGTAGTATAAGGAATAGAAACATTATCAAGAGCTCGCATTTGATGCTTTATAGCTTTTCCTAAACCACTATTAGAAATCAACTTTTCACTCTCAGTATAAAGTAATACTTTCATAGATATACACCTCTATTTAATTATATTATTATATTGAAATAAAAACAAACTTATTTTTATTTTTCTTAAATATCTATCTTTTTACCATGACAAATTTTACTACAAAAACAAAAAATGTAAACAAGTTATGTTTACATTTATCTTATGACTTAAGTTAATCTTTATTACTTATAATAACATTTTCATCAGACAATGCCTGTTTTCCAAAAGTTGTTAACGCACTTGAAGGTAAATTTCCATAATCAATATTAGGATTCATACGTGTAGCAACTTCTTTTCCACGTTCAATAAGTGTTTTAGACATTAAATCTCCAATCTCCTTAGAAGTCATATCTCCAATATCTATATTATTATTCATATATATCTTCCCATATAATTATTTTGGATACATTTCAAATTATAATACATTTTTAATTTACTTTATCTACATTGTCTTTTTATATAATTTTGAAGCAGTATTATCAAAACTTTCACAGTTTTCATCATCAGCATTCATGCATTCATAAGTACTAATAGAAGAATTTATAGACTCTATTAATTCATTATACTTATCAACATTTGTTTCTAACAATCCATTTTTCTTAGCAAAATAATCGGTCACCTAAAATTAAAATTATTAATTATACTTTTATTCAAAAAAAAAAAAAAAAACGAACTTACAAAGTTCGAATAAAATCACTTTGGTGCCAGTAAGGAGCAGGTTTAACAATGCTTTAACGCAACAAACTGATATTAAGTAATTAATTAACTAACTATTCTAAATTATAAATTATTATATATCAAGTTAAAAGTCATCATTCATTAAAAAATCAAAAATATTTATTTGCCTAACATTATTATCAGAATAATCTTCTTTAGATAAAGTAATTATATATTTTTCTTCATCTTCTATATCATCAAAAGCACTAAATTTCCTTACTCTTGTACTCTCGTCAGACAAATCAAAACAAACTTGAATATATTTAAATTTGTTATTCTTTGATGCTATAAAATCTATTTCACCCTTTTTAGTTTTACCGATAAATACTTTATAATCTTTTCCAATTAAATCATTATATACAATATTTTCTAAAGCTACTGAATAATTAACCTCATCATTATTTGTTTTGATTTGTTTAATTCCTAAATCATTAGCATAATATTTATTTAATGTTTTCAAAACGTTTTTTCCATGTACATCATATCTATAAACTTTATTCATAATAAATGTTGTGGAAAATGCTTCTAAATAATTATATAAAGTATCATTAGCTATTTCATGATATTCTTTTTTTAAATATTCAATAACATTATCTCTTGAGAATTCTCTTGTTTCAGTATCTAGTATATATTGTAGTACTTTATTAAATGATGCTATATTCTTGATTCCAAGTCTTTCTACAATATCCTTTAAAATAATTGAATCATATACACTTGATAAATAACTGATTTTATCTTCATCATTAGTAAATAAGAATCTTTGAGGTAATCCACCCCATTTGAAAACATCATATAATAATTTTTCATAGTCTTTTTCTTTAGTATTTGTAAATTCAACTATTTCTTTGAATGATAGAGGATTTATTCTAAAACTAACATATCTACCCGATAAATCTGTTGATAACTCAAGTAAAGTCATTCTGCTATTTGAACCTGTAATAAAAATACTATAATCATTTGTTATTCTTAGTGAATTTATACCCTTTTCAAATTCCTCTACTTTTTGAATTTCATCTAAGAAAACATAATATTTATTTTTATTATTTTTTAATGATTCAATATAATTATATAAATCTTTAGCATCTTTTATAAAATCATATTTTAAAGATTCAAAATTAATATAGATTATATTATCTTCATTAACACCAGAATTAATAATTTCATCCATTATTTGATTTAAAATAACCGATTTTCCACTTCTTCTCATACCATATATAATTTTTATTAATGATTCAGTATGATAAAAACTTCGAATTTTAGATAAATATTTTTCTCTAATAAGCATTATAAATCACCTCATCTACATTATACTATTATATTCATTTTTTGTAAAGTTATTCCACTGTACTGGAATGATTTTTTATATGTTTCTGAATTGACATAACAATTTAAATTTCTATAATTACTCCACCATATTTTTATATTATAATAAAACTCCAACCACAAAAGTCAGAGTTTGATATCAACCTGGTGCGAGTAAGAAAGTTATTTCAAACTTTTTTTCGCTAAAGTAAGTAATTAATATAATATTTATATCAATTTCTTAATATAATTATAAACTAAACTGTTGAATAATTAAATACTTATTTACCAGTTTGTTTGCTTTTTTCTAATTTTCTTTGTAATCTTAATTGCCTTACTTCTTCTTTTTTTAGATTTTCTTGTTCTTCTGATAAATCATCCTGGTTTATTCGATTAGATAAAGCATTGACTAATCTTTGATGAAGTTCATCTTCTTCTGGTGTATAAAAAGTAGCAGCATTATTATTTTGTGTCATTATTAATTCTTGAATTGTTATTGTTGGAAGTTTTTCATATTTACTTGCTCTTGAACCATATCCAATATAACAAACTAAATTTTTGGATCCACCTGCTTTAATATATTCATTCATAAATAATCTAAGACCCGGATCAGATCTATCAACACCATATGCCATTGGTATATCAATATTTCTACCAAATTCTTTTGCAAATATAAAAGCCCTACGAGGTCCAATTCTATTTCCACCACGTTCAATGATTCTATACATTACGCAATTAAGCATTTCATCTTTTTGATAAATCCAATTATCGTAATCTTTAATTGCTTTTTCAAATTCATTGTTTTCTGGAAATTTTATACCTTTTTCTTTTAACATACTAACTACTTCTTTTATATTTTTACCTTCTAAGTCTTCATTAGCTATTCCAGGTATTACATCCATATATTCAGACCATTCAACAAAGCCATTGCGAGTTAAGTGTAAATGTGCACTACCCTGCCCACGATTCCAATAAACAATATCTTGATATTTGGGTCTTGAAAATACATATCTTTCACTCCATGGTAATGAATTAATAAATGCTTTAGTATTGTAAAATTCATTCCAATCTAAATCTTTAATATCTGAATCCTCATCTAATATATCATTTGTATATTGATTATTTGCAAACATAACTTCATTTATATCAATTTGTTCTTGGGATGAACCAGGCATTATTCTATTTATTTCATAATCTGGATACCTTAATTCATACCAAACTGCCATTTTTTCAATAAAATTTCTCATTTCTATAGGAAAATGATATTCACCAATATCAGTATAATGATCTTTAACCATATTTTCAGTATACCAGTCAATAAATTCATCTACCTTATCATCTAATATTATCATTCTAGAATTTTTAAAATGATCTGAAAGTGCTTTAGCGTGTGGTGATGATGTTTGCTCATTAAAATGTCTAAAGTTTGATGCCCAATATTTCATTCTGTCTTTTTCAGACATTTTTTCTAATTGTTCTCTTAAAGCTTTATTTTCATCTTCTGTCTCATTTTTACTTTCTATTAAACGACCTATAGCAGTATCTAATGCCCCATATCCTAGTGGATCTTCCTTTTTTGCCATAGTTTCTAATTCCTTAACAGATTCACTGGTAAATGCACCTTTTATTTTTTCTCTTAATTTTATTAATTCTTCTTTTATGTCCATAAAGTAAACCTCCCTTAATTACCTACTATTTTAACATATTTATCTTTCAAAATCATTACTTTTATCATCATTTTTATTATTTTGAATAATTTCAATATCATTATTATCAAGCATATCTTCATCATATAAGTCATTTATGAAATCGTCATACTTATTAGTAGAGAAGAATTTGTTTTGTAAAAATTCTATAAATTTTTTCCATAATTCTTTAAAGTAATCAACTACATTTTGTAATTCTGATACTTTATCTTCTAATTCATCAATAGTGTTATTGGCATCATTTAAGTCATATTCTAATTCTTCAATTCTATCATCACGAGTTTTAATTTTCTTTTTCAAATTCCTAACTTCGTTAGAATGTTCTCTTAAATCATCTTCGTATTTTTTAAGAACAATATTTATATCATTAACATCTCTTAAATTGGAAGTGGTGTCATTAGTTTGCTCTATATACTTTTTGATTTTATCTATATCTTCATTAGAAATAGAATAGTTATTTTTATTCATAATAGTAGGTTTTAAATTATCAATAATACTATTAATCTCATTAGATTTATTTTGTAAATCATCTGCTTTACTATTTAATTCTTTAAGTTGTTTTTTGTATTTTTCTTGCTCTCGTTTGAACTTTTTATATTCATTCATATTCGCAACATTAATATCAACATTTCTTCCTTCTTCTTTTATTTTAAGAGTGTAGTTAAGGTTATAAATTCTATTGAACGAATTAATACAATATACTCTCATTTTGTCTTGAATTTTCCTTAGACTTATTTTATTGAAAACATCAGATTTACCAACTTGTTTAGACATACCATTTTTCATTCCATCCTTGAAAGGTACACCAACGATATGTAAATGTGGACTAGATTCATCAAAATGGATAGTAGCATTTGCTATTTTAAAGTTAGGCACAACTTCTTCTAAATCTATGATTTGTTCTTTAAAAACTTCTATCATTTTCTTTTTAAATTTATCATCTTTATCTGCCCAAAAGTCCATATCTCCAAGTTCAATAATAATCTCACAAGCAAGATCTCTTTTGTTATCATTTGAGATATGATTAAAATAATTTTCTATCTTTCTATCATTTCTATTTTGTTTTTCATTATATTTAATTTTTGCATCTTCAAACAATTCTAAATACAAATTTTTGGTATCTTCTACAATAGAAAAAGTACCTTTAATCGTACAAATTAATTCTTTATCATCATCATATTTTCTTAAATTATGTTTATCAACTTTTGATAATTGCTGACGATTTTGTATTGCATTATTAGATAGAGAAGTAGTTCCAGTTTCAGTATTTTTTACACTTCTTTTTGCTTTCTTTGATTTATTTTTATCATTACTCAAATGTAACGAATAAGATAATTCTTCCATATTTTCATACCCCCTTGATTAGAATAGAGTCCTACTATTTATAGTAAGGTAATTTTGCTCTGTCAAAATCTCTAACCCCCTATAGATTTTGACGCATGCATCGAAATCTGGGGACTAAGGTTTAGGCAACCTTAGAATCCACCTGTCTTATTTCATAATATTTCAAAACTTCGCAATGAAATAAAACTGTATAAGACTTTTGATAAAATAGTAAGCACTGCTTATTATTTTATCTTTGAAAATTATTCAAGTAATTGCAAACTTTGTAAACAATTATTTCATAATTTTGTTATAACTTTTTAAAGATAAAAAGTTAACAAAAATCTTCTTCATTAACATTATCTGGTATTGTTTCAAACACATCCCTAATATTAACTTTTATATCATTTGGATTATTCTTTGTTACAAGCATTCCCATTGATACATAATCTTTATCGCCATTATTATTTTCTTGTAATGGAAATATCCTAATAGGTACTTCATTTTTTTGAAGTGGGAACATATCTAATTTTTCTGTTTCTTTATATAGTGTTCCTTTATAAAAATTTACTTCGTAATATTCATTTAATCTACATAGATGTTGCAACACATCTTTTATAGGCAAATACTCACTATATCTAACAATCGTATCAGTACATATACCATTAAAGTTATAAGTAAGTGGTCTTTTCTTATCAATATAACCTTGCTTATATAATTCTTCAAAATCGCTATAAAATGTACTTCTAAAATTAATTTGTTTTATTTCATAACTACTATCTTTCATTTCAAGATCAACATCATCAATATATCTCATAACAATATCTGCTTTAGTTTCTCTATCAAGTAAGTCCCAGTTTTCATTAAAAGCATAATAAGATATAGGAAGTTTTACTTTATTAATGAAGTCCATATCTCTTTTAAGTAATATGTCATCAATAGTAAAGTTTAATTGTTCTGCTTGTTGATTAGATATAATCTTTTTTTCTAAATCTTTGATTAAGTTATCTAATTTTTCGGTTTCATCTTTAAATTCTTCTATTGTAAATAATTCATTAACAAATCCTTCTTTTAATCTTTTCTTTTTATTATTTAGTTTCTTAATTTCTTCTTCTAATTCATCCTTAGGATTTTCTAATTTATTTTTAAGTACTGGTAAAAAGAATTCATTAACAACTGAATCATATTCAAATACATCATTTAAAATATGCATTATTGCTTCTTCAATTTTATTCTCTTTAATATTATTTTTACAATCTTCACATCTATAATAGAAATACCATTTATCATTTTTTACTTTATGAGTTGCTCCACCTGCAAGAATTCTTCCACATTTAGGACATTTTAATTTTTGTAAGAAAAGATAAGTTTGAGTTCTCATATAATTTCTTGAATTCTTTTTCTTTTGCACTTGGCAATTTTCCCAAAGTTCTTTGCTTACTAATGGTTCTACTACATTTTCATAATAAACTGAATTACCGCTTCTTTTACCAGATACATAATCTCCTTTATAAATCTCGTTAGATATGATTTTTAAAATAGTTGTATCTCTCCAATTAATTTTACCTAGTACTTTTTCATCATTATAAATTTTTGCTATTTTAACATAAGTACAACCTTCAAAATATAAATTAAATATTCTTATAATAATATCTTTAGTTAGTGGATCTGGTACTAATAATCTATCTACATGTTTATAACCTAGTGGTGCTCTTGCTGGAATATGTCCTGCTTTAATTGCTCCAGATAATCCAACTTT